>PERY01000015.1 GCA_002929055.1 Methylocystis sp.
CGGAAGCGCCGCCCACCCGAGATAGAAGGATGGCTGGATGAAGCCGGTAGAGCAAGGCCCGCCCGGCCTGTTCAGCAATTCGGCGACAGAACCAAAAGAGGCGTTGAACGCGAACCTCGAGCAATTGGTCCGACCAATTGCTTTCTCGCTTCTCCTGACCGGCCTCGCCGGCTTTGCCGACGCCATCGGGCTCCTGCACCTCAATCATCTCTACGTCTCGTTCATGAGCGGCAACAGCACGCATTTCGGCCTTGCTCTGGCGCAGTTGTCTATTGCGGAAGTTCTCTGGATCGCGTTCTTCATCTCCTCTTTCGTCGCCGGCGCAGCTCTCGGAACCTGGATCATCGACAGAAGGCCAACTGCGCCCTTCGTGACGGCGCTCTATGCAGAGGCGTCGATCTTCTTGATCGCCATCCTGCTTGCGCGGTCTGGCTACCTAGCAAGCTGCCTCATCGCCATCACGATCGCGATGGGCCTGCAAAATGCGCTTCATCGCTCGATCCTTGGGGCCGACGTCGGCAGGAGCTTCGTTACCGGAACGCTCTTCAATCTCGGCCAATCGATCGCCCGGCTCGCTCGCTCTCCGCAAGAAATCTACACGGCTGCGCTGAACGCGGCTTCATGGTTCGCCTTCATCCTCGGCGCGGTGCTGGGGGCGCACGCGCTTGCGGCCTTCGGTCTCGGCGACAGCCTCGTCTTCGGACTGGCCGTGCTGACGATTCTGGCCGCCGGTCTGCGCCTTGAATGGCTATGACGGCGCGTCGAGGTCTGACTACCGCCCCGCGACCGGCGGCAGCGGCGAGGCTTCGACCTTCTGGCTGATCGCCGGCGGCGGCGCGCTCGGCGTAACCGGTCCGCCAACCTCATCGCCGCGAAAATCCGGGATCGCCATCTTGTCGGCGTCCCCGGCGCGCGGCGCGGCGATATGCGCGCCGATCTTCTTGACCACATCCGGCGCCTCGGCGAAGGCGCCGTGACCGACATAATCCGTCGAGAAGGACGAAATGTCGTGCACCGCGACGCCGAGCCGGTCGAGTTCCGCCTTGTCCTCGGGCTTCTCGGGGTCCATCGCGCCCAGGCGCGTCCGCGCGCCGGCGATGCGCGAGGAAATAGCCAGCGCGCGGTCGTTGCTGGCGACGAAAATCGAGACACGGTGCGGATCGACCTTCGCCAACTGCTGGCGGAAGACGTTGAGGTCGATATCGGGATTGGCGAGCATCACCTCGCCGAGCTTGCCGTCGAGATCAGGATGGCCCGAAAGCGCGACGCCCCGCAGAGTCTCCATGGTGAGCCAGGCGCCCATGCTGTGCGCGAGGATATGCACGCGCCCCACGCCCGGTGTGCGGGACAGAGCGAGGAGCATCTTCTCCAGCGCGTCTCGCGAGACGGTCGCCGCCTCCTTGTCATATTCATAATTGAAGACGCCGCCGCGTGAATTCCATGAGAAGAGCGTCGCGACTCCCGCAAAGCCCCCGTCGGCGACGACTTGCGCAAGTCGGAAGCGCGCCTCGTCGTGGGTGGTGTTGAAACCGTGGACATAAAGCAGAATGTCGCGCGAATTGCCGATGCGGCCAGACACATGGGACGAGAGTTCGCCGTAGAATTCCTCTTCGTCCATGTTGCGCTTGGAAAGCACGGTGAAGTGCCGATGCCTGTCCGCCTGCCCGAAGCTCGGCCGCTCGACCGCGCCCGGCCTATGGTTCTTCGGGACGCCGATGGCGGTGAGCGAGAAATAGGCGCGGCCGTCGTCAACGGCGCCCTCGCCCCGCCGCGTCGAGGCGACAAAGAGCGGCACGCGATTGGGCTCGCCCTGCGGTCCCGAGACGTAGGAGGCGGCGTTGGACATATGGCCGTCGACCGCGCGCATGCCGTCAGAGACGCAGCCAGATAGCAGCGTCGCGGCGAGAGCGGCGGTCAGTATGAGAACGGTCTTGCGCAATGAGCCGGGTCCACGGGCCGGGAAAGTTTTCCCCCAGAGATGACGTCGAGGCGAAAGGGCTCCGGCCAGCCTCCCGTTCTTACCCGAGAAAGCGACCAAAGCGGGGCGCCTCTTCCGCACTGCACCCTAAAATCTTGGGCAATTGGGTTAAGCGGAAGCAAATTTGCCGCACTTGCGCCGCCGCGCCGGGGGTGCATAGTGCGCTCAAATAAAACAATAATGGGAGATCGGCGCGCCTTCTGGCCGCCGGAAACACGATGCGGATCAGGATTTTGGGTTCGGGCGCCGGCGGCGGCTTCCCGCAATGGAACTGCAATTGCGCCAATTGCCGCGCGGTGCGCGCCGGCGCGCCCGGCTTCTCGCCCCGCACGCAATCCTCCCTTGCCGTCAGCGCGGACGGCGCCAATTGGGCGCTCCTCAACGCATCCCCGGACCTGCGCGAGCAGATCGCGGCTACGCCGGAGCTGGCGCCGGCGGAGGGCGATCCCGTGCGCGCCAGCCCGATCAAGGCCGTCGCGCTGACGAATGGCGACGTGGACCACGTGGCGGGCCTGCTGAATTTGCGCGAGGCGCAGCCCTTCAGCGTCTACGCCGCGGGCCGCGTGCTGCAGGCGCTGGGGGTCAATCCCATCTTCACGATCCTGCAGACGCAGCTTGTGCCGCGCATCGAAATGCAGATGGACGAAACGATCCCGCTAAAGGGCGCAGGCGTCGATCTCAGCCTGACGATCCGCGCCTTCCCCGTTCCGGGAAAGATCGCGCTCTATCTCGAGGACAAGAACGCGCCGAACTTCGGCACCAGCGCCGGCGACACGCTCGGCCTCGAGATCGCGGAGACGAAGACGGGCAAGTCCTTCTTCTACATCCCCGGCTGCGCGCGCGTCGACGAATCGCTTGCAGCGCGTTTGCGAGGCGCCGCGCTCGTCTTCTTCGACGGCACGCTGTTCCATGAAAACGAGATGATCGAGCAAGGGCTGATGGGCAAGACCGGCTCGCGCATGGGCCATATCAACATGAGCGGGGACGACGGCTCCATCGCCGCCTTCGCGCCACTCGATGTCTCCCGCAAGATTTACGTGCACATCAATAATTCGAACCCGGTCCTCAACGCCAATTCGAAGGAACACGCGGCCGTTCGGGCCGCCGGCTGGGATATTGGCGCGGACGGTATGGAGGTGACGCTATGAATATGAAGAACACGATCTGCCTCGCTGGCGCGCTTGCCCTGACCTTCGCGACCGGCGCATTGGCGTCGACCGCATCCCAACGAGAATACAAGCGCGGCTATGCCGACTGCGCCGCCGGTCGCTGGGATCAGGAACAGCATGGCGCATCCTACAAGAAGGGCTGCGACGCCGCCGAGGCGAAGAAGAGCGCCGGCGGGACCGAAGCGCCCGCGACCGCCGAACAGAAGCCGGCCCCGTTCATGGACAAGAGCGTGCCGGCCAAGGACAAGCAGGCCTGCGTGCGCGCCGTCAAGAAGACGACGCACAATCCCAGGGTCGTCGTGGTCGGCGCGGTGTCATCGGAGGCGAATAACGAAGTGACCCTCGGCGTCGGCCCGGAAAAGGCGCCGTGGCGCTGTCTGGTGAAGCGCGGCAAGGTCGCGGACGTCATGTCCCAGACCAATGAGGGCGCCCTCTGATCAGGATGAGCGCGGCGGTTCGCCGCCGCCTCGCCGTCGCATGCGGACAGGGAGCTTTGACATGAACCAGATCGTGACCGACTGGCGCGACGCCGCGCCGCTCTCGCGCGCCGATTTCGAACTTGCGATCCGCGCAGTCGGCGCCGAGCGCTACCACGACAAGCACGCGTTCCATAAGCTGCTGCATGGCGGCAAGCTCGCGAAGCATCAGGTCGCCGCCTGGGCGCTGAACCGCTACTGCTATCAGGAGGCCGTGCCGCGCAAGGACGCCGCCTTCATGAGCCGCGTGCATGATCGTGCCTTGCGCCGCGAATGGATCCACCGCATCCACGACCATGACGGTCTTGGCGAAGAAGGCGGCGGCATCGAGCGCTGGCTGGTGCTCACCGACGCGCTGGGCTTCTCGCGCGAGTATGTCACGTCGCGCCGTGGCGCCCTGCCCGCCACGAAATTCGCCGTGGAGGCCTATGTGCGCTTCGTCGTCGAACAGCCGCTGGTGGTGGCGGTGGCGTCCTCGCTCACCGAACTCTTTGCGCCCTCGATCCATCGCGAGCGCATCTCGGGGATGCTCGAGAGCTACGACTTCGTCGACGATCAGGTCATGGCCTATTTCAAGCGCCGCCTTTCGCAGGCGCCGCGCGACTCCGACTTTGCGCTGGGCTATGTGCTCGACAACGCCCGCACGCGCGAGGAGCAGCAGGCCTGCGTCGCGGCGGTGGAGTTCAAGTGCAACGTCTTGTGGGCGCAGCTCGACGCGCTACATCACGCTTACGTCACGCCCGGGCTTATCCCGCCCGGGGCGTGGCGGCCGGAGTGAACGGGCAAGGAATGACCGCCACGCGCTACATCATCGGCCCCGACTCCCGCCCCGCCTTCACGCGCTATGCGCGGCTGCATGAAGATCGCGCCCGCGCGCGCACGGTCATTCTTGCGCCCGAGCGCGCCTATGAGCTCGACCCCATCGGCCTCATCGTGCTGAGCACCATCGACGGCGTGACGCGGCTCAGTGATCTTTGCGCCAGCCTCGCGCAGCAATATTCCGCGCCGGTCGAGGTGATTACGCGCGACGTAACGGCGCTGCTGCAGGGCCTCGCCGACAAGCGCCTGCTGCGAGACGGCGTCGATCCCTTCTCAGCCCCAAGACCCTCCGCCTTCGCCTCGGCGATCACGCCGTTCGCGGGCGGGCCGGCGGGGCTGCTCGCAGAACTCACCCATCGCTGTCCGCTGCAATGCCCCTATTGCTCCAATCCGCTGGAGCTTGAAAAGTCCAACGTCGAGATTACGGCGGCGCAATGGGGCGAGGCCTTCCGTCAGGCGGCCTCGATAGGCGCGCTGCAATTGCATCTTTCCGGCGGCGAACCCACCGCGCGGCGCGATCTCAAAGAGATCCTCGCCTACGCCGTCGAAGCGGGCCTCTATACGAACCTCGTCACCTCCGCCGTGCTGCTCACTCGCGAGAAGCTGGAGCGTCTCGCGGAAATCGGCCTCGACCATGTGCAGGTCTCGATCCAGGACGTCGTGCCGGAAAGCGCCGACCGCATCTCGGGCTATGAGGGCGGCGTGCCGAAGAAGCGCGACGTGGCGCGCTGGACGCGCGAGCTTGGCATGGGCCTCACCATCAACGCGCCGATGCATCGCCAGAACATCGCGCATCTGCCGCAGATCATCGACTTCGCGGTGGAGGTCGACGCGCAGCGCATCGAGATCGCGCATATCCAGTATTACGCATGGGCGCAGACGAACCGCGCGGCGCTGATCCCGACGCGCGAGACCTTCATGGAGACGGTGGGCATTGTCGACGAAGCGAAGAAGCGCCTGCAGGGTGTGCTCAACTTCGACTTCGTCATCCACGATCATTACGCCACGCGGCCCAAACAATGCACCGGCGGCTGGGGGCGCTCGATCATGGCGGTGACGCCCTCGGGCAAGGCCCTGCCCTGCCACGCTGCGCAGACATTGCCTGGCCTCACCTTCGACGACGTGCGCGAGAAGTCGCTCGCCGACATCTGGATGAACGGCTCGGCCTTCAACGCCTATCGCGGCCTGGACTGGATGAAGGAGCCGTGCAAAACCTGCGACCGCCGCGAGATCGACTATGGCGGCTGCCGCTGCCAGGCCTTTGCGGTGACGGGCGACGCGGAAGCGACCGACCCGGCCTGCCATCTCTCGCCCGATCATGCGCGCTTCGCAGCCTACGCCGAGACGGAATCGCAGGCGCCGGCGCCCGACTTCATCTACCGCCGTTTTGGCGGCGCGCCCCAGAGCGCGCCGGCCGAAGAGTCAGTCTAGAGCGGCGCCCTTTCTTCGGGAGTGCGTTGGCGCGAGGGGTTCCTGGGCTGCATGACGCGCGCTCTGCTTCATCGATTGCACGGGCATTTAGCGCCCTCATGGCGGCGACGCTTTCGCCGCGCGACGATATTTTCTTGGAGATCGGCCAGAAAAGCCGTCGCCGCCGCTGTCGCGATCACGGACTCTGAACTTCTCGATGAGGGAGGTTCACATGGCAGGATACGGACTCGCCGTTCTGGTTTTCGCAGTTGGGACAGCAACGCTCGGTTATTACTGGCTGCGAAACGACTAGAGCGGTAGCTCGCGCGTTTAGAACATTGATACTGACGCCCGGCGCAAGCCGGGTTTTTTTGTCTTCGCCCTGTTGCTTCGATGCAACAGGAGACGAAGAATAGCGCAAGTGTCAGAATTCCCTTTTGACTGTGCGGGGTTGTTTCCGCTCTCCTGCTCAAGAGACCTCACGGTCCGATTCACTTTGATCAATGAGCACAGGATTGCAAGTCATGAAGAAGATTGCACTCGCCACGACACTGCTGGCGATGACCGCCGGTTCGGCGCTCGCCGCCGACCTTCCGTCCACCAAGGCGCCGCTTCTCCCGCCGCCGCCCCCGCCGCCGATGTGGACCGGCTTTTATGTCGGTCTGAACGCCGGCGGCACCTGGGCGAACAACAACCAGATCTGGACGAGTGGCTTCCCCCTTGGCGATCCTGCCGGTCCGGCCGCTGACGAGAGCCTTGGCATCGCGGCGAGCGTGCCGCTGCTCGGCGGCGGCGGCAGCGGCGGCTTCATCGGCGGCGGCCAGATCGGCTACAACTATCAGTTCTACAACAGCTTCCTGATCGGCCTCGAAGCCGATATCCAGGGCCTGACGAGCAACGGCGCCGCTTCGACAAGCATGGGCGTCGCCCCGGTTTTCAATAACGACACCGGCCTCAGCTTCGTCTCGCGCTCGCGCGGCGTCGATTACATCGGCACGGTCCGCGGCCGTCTCGGCTGGCTCTTCACGCCCACCCTGCTGCTCTACGGCACGGGCGGCTTCGCTTATGGCGGCGTGACGCTGAACTCGGGCGTCGTGTCCTCCGAGCTGAACGGCTTCTTCGGACCGATCAACAGCACCGGCATTGCGGCGTCGGCCTTCGCCGACACGCGCACCGGCTGGACGGCCGGCGGCGGCGTCGAGTGGATGTTCATGCCCAACTGGTCGGCCAAGGTGGAATATCTCTATTACGACCTCGGCACGGTCTCCATCAACACGACGATGACCGGATTCGACACGGGCACGGCCAATCCGGACTGGTTCGCCGGGGTGAACACCCGCACTCGTTTCGACGGCCATATCGTCCGCGCCGGCCTGAACTATCACTTCAACTGGGGCGCCGCTCCGGTCGTCGCGAAGTATTGATCCAGGCTGGATCGTGCAATGGAAGCCCGGCTTGCGCCGGGCTTCTTTCGTTTGGGCTGGCCAGGCGCTAGGCTGGACCTCGTCCAGACTTGGGGAGAGGAGCGGGATGAAACGCGCCGTCGTGATTGTCGCCCTCGCCAGCGCCGCCTTCCCTCTGCCGGCGCTTGGGCAGGAGAGCGCGAAGGACGTCATCGCGGCGCATATCCGCAGCCAGGGCTACGCCTGCACAACCCCGAAATCGGCGGCTCGCCAGCCCGCGGCGTCGCGGCCGGGCGAGCAGGCCTGGACGCTCACATGCGGGGAGGCGACCTATCTTGTGCGCCTCATCCCCGACATGGCGGCCGACGTCTCGGTGATCGGAAGCAGATAGCAGTGCGCTAGCGCTGCAACAGCGCGTAGACGAAGGTTCCCAGAAAAATCAGGAACATGGCGACGCTCGGCCAGTCGAAGCGCTCGCGCAGAGGCGTCCTGTCCGGTTCGTGGTTTCCCTGATCGCCCATGCGGCTTCAAGCTCGGAAAAGATGGTCGGAGTGGCGGGATTCGAACCCACGACCCCTTGTCCCCCAGACAAGTGCGCTAACCGGGCTGCGCTACACTCCGACTGGCCGCCCTTATAGTGAGGCGGCGGCTCTCTGGCAACGGCCTCAATGCGCTATCTGCGCGTTAGATTCAAAAGCCGCTTGCACTCCTCGATTTCCGCCAGCGCCTCCCGCAGGATCACAGCCTGTTCCTGATCCAGCCTTCGCGTGACGATGACAGGTGGATGGGCCAGGGCCGGCGGCGATGCGTGCGGGGGGGCGGGTGGCGCGTCCGGGAATTCAAAGACCGGCTCCAAATGCGGGTGCACGGTCTCGGGCGCATCCGCGACCGGTGGCGGCGGAATCGGCGGCGCGTCGGGGAAAGGGTTTTCGGCAGGCACGGGCTGGGCGAGCGTCGGGAAGTCGAGCGTCGCCTGTCTGTGCGGCGGTTCGGGCGCGGGTTCCGGCGCCTCGCCGCTCTGGCGGCGGCGCAGGTCCTCGATGACCGCCTCGACTCCCTGTTCCTTGAGGATGCGCTGCACCCCCTTGATCGTATAGCCCTCGCGATAGAGCAGGTGCCGAATCGTCTCGACGAGTTCGATGTCGCGCGGACGATAGAGCCGCCGGCCGCCAGCGCGCTTGACGGGGTCGATCTCCTTGAAGCGGGTCTCCCAGAAGCGCAGCACATGCTGCGGGAGATCCAGTCGCTCCGCGACCTCTCCGATCGTGCGCAGCGTGGCGATGTCTTCTCGAACTGTCGCGCTTCTGCCGGCCAACGTCGCTCCTCGACTCAGTGCTGCGCCATTCTTACATCGCGATGCGGCGCCTTTTCAGCCGAAATTCGGGCGCCGCCCGGACAGGCTGCGCGCGAGGTGTGGACAAGCCCGCGCGCCATCCCTTAACTGCCGGGAGAAAAGAAACATGAGCGAGCGCGCAATGGACGAGTGGCTTCTCTTTCCGCATCCCGCGCCGGAAGTCCGGCATCACGCCACGCAGGAAAACGCCGTCGCGGTCCGCAACTGGCTATGGGTCGTCGCCGCGCTTGTCTTTTTGATGGTCATCGTCGGCGGCGCGACGCGGCTGACGGAGTCCGGCCTCTCGATCGTCGAATGGAAGCCGGTGACGGGCGTGCTGCCGCCCCTTTCGCACAGGGAATGGCTCGAAGCCTTCGAGGACTACAAGAAAATTCCCCAATACAAGGAGCTTTTCCCGGACATGGACCTTGCCGGGTTCAAGTTCATCTACGCCTGGGAATGGGCGCACCGGCTGCTGGGGCGGATCATCGGCGTGGTCTTCGCCGTCCCGCTCATCTGGCTCTGGGCGACGAAGCGCATTCCTTCCTCGGTGAAGCCCAAGCTTCTCGGCATCCTTGCGCTGGGCGCGCTGCAGGGCGGCGTCGGATGGTGGATGGTCTCGTCGGGCCTCGTTCATCGCACCGAGGTCGCGCAGGAGCGGCTGGCGATCCATCTCGTCATCGCGGCCCTGATCTTTTCGTCCTGCCTCTGGGTCGCGGGCGGGCTCGGCCCGCGCAGGCCCTCCGCCGCGCATGATCATGCCGGCCGGCTACGCGCATTCGGGCTCGTCATCCTGGGGCTTCTCTTCGTGCAGATTTTCATGGGCGGGATCGTCGCGGGGCTGCGCGCCGGACTTGTCGACAACACCTGGCCCATGATGGAGGGCGCCCTCGTTCCGCCGACGGACTCGCTGTGGCCGAAGGATCCTTGGTGGATCAATATCGTTGATACGCCCGTCACGGCGCAGTTCTTCCACCGCATGATCGCCTATGCGATTTTCGCGCTCGCTTTGGCGCACCTTGTGGATGCGCTGATGAACGCCTCCGGCAAGGCGCGCCGCGGCGCCGTGATCCTCTTCGCGCATGTCGTGGCGCAGGTTGCGCTCGGCGTCATGACCTTGCTGCTTGTCGAGCCGCCATATGCGGGGACGCCGCACATCCTCCTTGCGCTCGCGCATCAGGCGGTCGGCCTCGCCGTGCTCGCCGCCGCGACGCTTCAGGCGCGGCGTCTCGTCCAGGATCTTTCGGAGGCATAAGCCGTGGAGAATTTACCGTTTCTCTCTCTGCCGGGTCCGGAATTCCTCAACGTCTTCGGCGTCCTCGCGATCATCGTTCTCGTCGCGGCATGGATCGCCATTCGGCTCGCCGATCGCACGGATGTCCGTCCGCCGCCGCCCGTTCCGCAAAAGCCCGACCCCATCGAGGTCGCCTTCCTGCAAGGCGGGGTGAATCAGGTCATCCGCACGGTTGTCTATGATCTCGTGCAGCGGGGTTACGCCGCGCTCGCGCCGGAAGATCGCATTGTCTACACCAACAAGACGCCGCAGCCGGGCGAGCTGGACCCGGTTGAAGCGCGGGTGCTCGAATCCATTCAGGCGAAGCCCAAGGCGCATGAGCTGTTCAGCAATCTCACCGCGCGCCGGACGCTGCTGGAACGGCTGGAGCCGGTGCGCGCGCGTCTCGCCGCGCAGGATCTCATCAAGCCTGACTCGGTGAAAATCTGGCGCACGCGCGCGCAGATTTTCGGCACGCTGGCCCTCTTAGGCTTCGCTAGCGCGAAAATTTACGTCGCGCTGAGCACGGGCCACAAGAACGTCTCCTACCTCATCTTCCTCTGCATCGCGGCCCTTCTGGCGCTGTTCGTGCTCTGCTACGCGCTCACGCGCAAACATGCGAGCCGGCGCGGACGGGCCTGGCTCGAAGCGATGAAGACCGCATATGAGCCTCGGCTCAAAGAGGCGGTCTCGCATATCGGCTCGCCAGGGCCAGAGGCGCGTGCTTTCGAAGGCGCCTCGCTCTTCCTCATCGGGCTTTACGGCTTCTCCGCGCTGAAGGGCACGAGCGAGGAGATGTTCGCCACGCATTTCAAGCGCGCCTCCGGCGATGGCGGCGGCGGCTGCGGCTCGAGCTGCGGCGGCTCCTGCGGCAGTGGCGACGGGGGAGGCGGCTGTGGCGGCTGCGGCGGCGGGGATTGAAGCGCCGGCCCTCGGCTCCGGCATCGGCTATCGGCCGCAGTTTCGCGCCGATCTCTTCGAGAACCGCGCGCGCGTCGACTTTCTCGAAATCATCGCCGACCACTACTTCGACGCCCCGGCGGAGAAGCTGAAGGAACTCGACCTCCTGCGCGCGCATTTTCCCCTCGTCGCGCACGGGCTCGACCTTTCCATCGGCAGCGCGGAAGGGATCGACCCCGCCTATCTCGACAAATTCGCGCAACTCGTCGCGCGCATCGATCCGCCCTGGTGGAGCGAGCATCTGTGTTTCACCCGCGCGGGCGGGATCGACATCGGCCATCTCGCGGCGCTGCCCTATAAGCAGGAGGCCATCGACGTCGTCGCCCGTAATGTCGAGACGGTGCGAAGGCGCATCAAGGCGCCGCTCGTGCTCGAGAACATCACGACAGTGGTGAGCGTGCCCGGCGGCGAAATGGACGAGCCCGAATTTCTGACGCGCACACTCGACGCCACCGGTTGCGGCTGGCTCTGCGACGTCGCCAATCTCTATACGAACGCCGTCAATCACGGCGTCGATCTCGACGCGAGTTTTGAGCGCTGGCCCTGGCATCGGCTGGTGCAGATCCATTACGCCGGCGGGCGCTGGAGCGGCGGCGTGCTGATCGACAGCCACGACTCGGCGACAAGTGAAGCGGTGTGGGCGCTCTACGATCGCATCGTCGCGCGTGCGCCGGTGAAGGGCGTCATCCTCGAGCGCGACGAGCGTCTGCCGCCTTTCGCCGAACTGCTCGACGAACTGGCCCGCGCACGCGCGACACTGACGGAGCGGGGCCGATGGCGCTAGGCGAGACGCAGGCGCTGCTCGCGCGCCTCTTCACGGATGTAGCGGCGCGACGGGCGTTCTTCGCCGCTCCGCAGGCCGAGGCCTTGCGCTACGGGCTGAGCGACGAGGAGGCGGCGACGCTGGCGGGCCTCGATCGCGGGGAAGTCGAGTCTTTCGCGAAAAGCCTTCTCGGCAAGCGCGCGCTCGATACCCGCAAGACGCTGCCGCTCACGGCGCGGGCGCTGGGGGACAGATTCGATCGGCTTCTATTCGAGGCCATTGATGCGCCGACGAAGGAGCGGCATCGCGGCGACGCCGCAGCGCTCGCGCAACGCCTCGCGACGACGCCTTGCAGTCCGCCGTGGATCGCTGATCTGGCGCGCTACGAAATGGCCTTTGTCGACGCCCGCCGGTCAGGCTTCGTTGCGCTGGCGCGCCGTTTCGCGTGGCCTGTAAACGACATCGCGCGCCAGCTTGCCGCGGGCGCGCGTCCGGACGTTTCTCCCCGCGGGCGCGTCGGGCTTTGGTTCCGCGCGCCGCAGGGACGAATGTTCCATCATATGTTCTAGCGGCGGTAGGCCTGCGTCATTTCCATTTGCTGGCGCTCGGCGACGACCTCGATCATACCGCGATCTCGGGCTTCCTGGTTCTGCGCCTTGGAAAGCTCCTCATTCGCTTCCTTGAACTGCGCCTCGGCTTCTTCAAGCTGGCCGCGCAACTCATTGATGGAAGCGACGATATTGTCGCGCCGCGTGCGCGCAGCCCGGGCATAGGTCGGGTAGGCGAAATGGCTGGGGTCGGAAATATTGGCGCGCTGCTCTTCATGCGAAATCTCGCGGTCGAGTTCGTTCGACATGCGCGTGAATTCACTGATCATCGTGTTGAGCTGCACGACGCGCCGGCGTTTTTCTTCGGCCTGAAAACGTTTCAGGCGGACAAGCGTATCCCGCGACTTCATGCGTTGAACTCCGTTACGCGACACTTATGCGAAACAAACTATTAACTCCGCGAGACAGGCTTAATATGCATGGCGTAGGTTGCTCTTTTGTTACCGTGATAGAAAATTTGGCCCGCGCATTGCCCTTTGCGCCCTACCTACCTTCGAGGGAGGCGACGAAGGAGGCCGAACCATGCGGATCACTTCCCTCACGATCGGCGCGCTCTTCGCTTTCGGCGTCTGCAGCGCGCTCGGGCAGACAAGCGGCCTGCGCCTCGCAAATAAACTCGACTGGAAGCCCTCGCCCGCGGCGCTCCCGCGCGGGGCCGAGGTCGCCGTCCTGTTCGGCGATCCGCAGGCATCCGGGCCATTCGTCGTTCGCTTGCGCGCGCCCGCCGGCTATCAGGTGCCTGCGCACAAGCATCCCGATCTCGAAACGGTGACTGTGATTTCCGGCGTATTGCGGCTCGGTCAAGGTCAGCGCATCGATCCGGCGACCGAGACATACCTCCACGCGGGCGACTTCCTCTACGCCATGCCTGGCATGGGGCACTGGATAGCTGTCAATGAGGACGCAGTGCTGCAAGTCACCGGCACGGGGCCCTGGCAGGTTGACTATTTCGACCCGCGGGACAAGCCGCGATCCCGCGCCCGGCGCGCCGGGGACGGGCGAGGACGTCTGCCCCGAGTGCCACGGCTCGGGCAAGACAACCGACCGGCTGACAGGAACGCAGATCGACGCGCCCTGCCCCCGCTGCGACGGCGCCGGCCGCATCATCAAGGGCATCGGCGGCGGTTGATTTTGAGCCAAACTCTCTCGATCGGGCTGAGCGATTGGCGACTAAACAAATAGCAAACCTTTGCTTTTCCGCACGCCAGGGGCTTTGCTCTCCGGCGTGTTCCGGGAGAGTTGGGGGCTGAAATGAAGACGAAGCGCTGGGTTCTGTCTGTTGTCATGGCGGCTTGCGCCGTCTCCGCCGAAGCGGCGCCCGTCGCGCCTGCATCTCGCGTCGGGTCGGACGCCATCACATTTGCGCGCGGCGGCGGCTTCCGGATGGGTCCGGTAGGCCCGGGCGTCGGCTACCGAGGCGGCGCCTATTACGGCGGTTGGCGGCGTCCTTATGCCTGGGCGCCGGGCGGAGCCATTGCGGCGGGAGCGGCGATCGGCGTCATGTCCGCTGCGGCCGCGGCCAGCTATGCGACGATGGCTGCGCCCGCCGACGGCATGTGCTGGTATTACACCGACGACAGCGGGACGCAGGGTTTCTGGGACGTCTGCCAGTAACGCCATCCCATCACGGTCCGGCGATGGCCTCGCGAATGGGCTTGCCGCCGACAAAGAGATCCTCGATGGCCCAGTCGCCGTCGAGGATGCGCACCACGAGCCATGCGTCCCTGTCGCGCGCGTGCTTGCGATATATCACTTCCGCCGCCGGCGCCTTTGTTTCTTCGAGATAGAAGCGGTCGAAGGGCAAGGGCAGGCCCTGCGTCGAGAAGCGCTCCGAAAGGCGCAGCGTCAGATAGGGCTTGCCCTCAGGCGGCGTGAGCAAAACTTCCCCGAAGCGGGCGAAGCCATCGGCGCCGACTTCGATCGGCGCATAGACCTTCGCGCCGGGCGCCAATGTGGTCCCCTTCGGCAATATTGGCAGATTGTCCCGGAAGCTCAGGGCGACATATCTGCCGCGGAAAGCGTCATAAGGATCGACGGGCGCCGTCTGGAACCTGAACGCCGCGCCACGCGCGAGCGTGCGCTCCTGGCGCCACGCGATGCTCGCGGGCGCAGCAAGCTGAAAGAGGCACATGGCGGCGAAAGCAACCGGAACTCACGCGCGCTTCATTGCGCCGCTCTCCTCTTGCGCAGGAGCATTACATTGGTCAGCAGGAAGCCCGCGCCAATGACGATGAAGGCGACGCCGCGCGCGACGAAGCCGATGTCGACGTCGAAGAAACGAATGAGGATGAGCGCAGAGAGGATCATCATCCCGGCGTTCACCATCGCGAGACGCTGCGCGCGCAGCCCGATGACAAGCACCCCGACGCCAAGAGCGAAAACGTAGAGGTTGAAAGCCGCCGCCGCCAGCCAGGGCGAGACGGCCGAAACCGCGTAACCTGCGCAGGCGACGACCGGCAGGGAACCCAGAAGCGCGGAACCGACGTCGCGCCTTTTCAGAGCGTCAGCCCACAAGGCGAGGCTGGCGGCGAGCCAGGCGAGCGGGATCGCGTAACCCGCGAGGCTTCCCGTTATAGTCGGGTGTTCCCGCCAGGCGTCTCCAAATGTCAGGACCAGCGCGACGCCAACGGCGCCGAGAGCGCCGACTTGCAGGAGCGGCCGCTGTCGCGGCGATGTCGCGTGGGGCCACCATTTCGCCCCGGCGAGAAAAAGAGTGGTCCAGAAGGCGGCATGCCATACGGGTCCGGCGAAACCGAATGTCACTTTGCCGAGCGATATGGCGAAGCCAATCGGGAGCGTTAGCGCGAGAGTCCAGCCAAAAAGCGCCACGCGCGGACCGTAGCGTCCCTCCCGCATCTCGATGAACCACCAGGGCATGGCGAGGGCCAGCAAGCCCCAATAGCCGAGCGCCTCGCCGACGCCCCAATTCCCCTGATCCCATGTCCAAGCGGAGTTTATCCCCGCCCACGAGACGATGCCCACGAGATAGAGGATCGCGGGCAGAGTCGCGCGCAGCAGATAGGCGACCGGCAAGCCGAGGATGACCCAGCTCAGCAGGAAATCCTCGAAGCGCCCGCCGGTGTGATAGGTTTGCGCGACCAGCGCGATCGAGGCGCCGATCGCCAGCGTCAGAAATGTCCCCGCCCCCTCGCGCCAGGCGACGCTCTCCGGCCGGCGCGCGAGCGTCCAGCCCACGAGGCCCTGCCCAAGAAGAAGCGGCGCCAGCGACAGCGCTGCGCGAAGAGGCCGGCCGAAACCGTCCCAATTATGCGCGATGAGCAGGATTATTCCGCCGCCGATGAGCGCCGCGCCCAGTATGCCGAAGAGCACGATGGCGCGGCTTTGGCCGCCTTCTTCGACGTCTCCATAGCGACTGCGGATCCGGGACGCGGAGTCGGCGTCGATCGTTCCGTCCCGCAGGAGATCGGGCAACTGGCCATAAAGCCAGGCCACATGTTTGCGATCCTGCATGGCGGCCGCTCGGGTGAAATGAACTCTTCGATGACGAGATCAGCGTAAGAAAGAATACAGGAAAAAGAAATGCGGCGCCAATTCTGCGCCACAGATCACAGTCGCGTGGACTCGTCGATGTCGCCGGGGCTGAAGGGCTTTTCGAACTCCGCGCCGATGCCGCCTTCGAAATGGCGCACGATGACGGCAGGCGTCGTTCCGATGATGACCTTCGCGCCGAGATAGGGGCGCGCCTCGGTCTCGATGCCGACGCCGGAGAGCGAGATGTCCTTGATCTTGGCGATGATCTCCTGCCCGTCGGGCAGACGCACCAACGTGCGCTGCATCAGAGGGACGATACGCTCGTGGCGCCGGTCTTCCGGCAGATTGAAAGCATGGCGATTTGCAAACCAGGTAAGCTGATCGGCGAGCTTGTCGCGCTTCATCGGCGGCAAGTTCATCGACAGAGCGAAGCCGACGTCGGTCTGGCGCATCGCCACCCCTGCGAAGCGGCCGATGTCGTCGAGATAGACGACCACCTTTTCGCCGATCTGCGCCTTTACCGGAGCGAACAGAGTCATGTCGCCCGGCGACATCACCATCGTCTGGCAAGGATATTCGCGTCGGGACTCGAGCATATAGCGCCCGAACAAGGTGACGGGAACGCGCTGGAACCTGCGGTTCTCTCGCGAGTCGTAAAGATAATTCAGTTGGGGTTGGATCGCGGCCATGTCTGGGAGTGCTTCCCCATTCGAGTTTCCCGACAATACCAGCCACCCAATTAATTATTGCTTACGGCTTCAAGAAAACGGCCGTGTTCTTCATTGTTTATCGCCGTGATAAACGACGAGTCTGGGCCTTGGGCGCGTCATTCCGCCGGCCTGAAAAGGCTGAGGTCTATAAGTAGTTGGCTCCACTGAGCGAGCCGAAATCACGCGCAGCGAAATCAATTCCAGCGGCCCGGCGCCGACGCGGCCAAGCCAGTCGGGTTGGTAAACGGGCGACAAAGCCCCGAGCACGCGCGAATGCGTTTTGCCGAAATGGCGCAGAGGTAAAAGCAGAAGCTCCAGCTCGAGCGCATCCTCTCCTGGCGGGACGGCCTTCGCGCCAGCCACCACCGGCGTCACCCCTTCGATCACCGTCAGCAAGGCCGAGGCGATGCTGGGCTGGTCGAACTCCCTCCAAAGGTCGACGAAGGAATCCCCCTTGCGCTCGCGGCGCCAGAGCGCATCCAGCCGCGTTCCGGAAAGGCGCAGGGGAAAGGCGCAATCGGAGTCGACCTCGATGATGAAGGTGTCCGCCAGAATATGTCTGATTGCGCGCGGATCTATATCGGCGCGATCCGGGGCGGCGCGCGCGCCCTTCAAATCGCTCCAATAGGCATAAAGATCCTTGCTGATTTGTTGCCTCATTGCACCGCCCGCGCCTGTCGTGCCCCTCATTGAAACAAGCGCGTCTGGCGAGCCCGTCCCCGGTGTTAACAGCAGAGCGCGTGCCACTGCGCGCGAGAATTAACCCTTTCTCAATGCTTGCCTTGCCGCAAAGCCTCGCCTGTGGCACTTTTTCACTCGCTGACAGACCTGTGGGGGAGACGCTCCGCTCCTTCTACACGGCCACTGCAAGCATATGTTTTAGAAAAGCAATCCTAGAGCCGAGCCCGTTGACAAAACGGGAAATGGATATGAGCGGGAACGTTTGCTCCGGCGTTCCCGTTCGCTCCTTTCCGGCCCCGCCTCTTCGGCATTCCCCTCTTTGAAGCGTTCGAGACGCTGCCGCCGCCCGCCCGGCGCTTGCGCCATTTCGGGACGATGAGCCCATATGCGTTAGATTAAGGGTCAGGTAGCGAAGGGGACCACTTGGACAGGGATCATCAACCGATCGTCAATCTGCCCGGCGTGATCACGGCGCTTCTGGCGCTCATGGCCGCGATCCAGTTCGTTTCGTCCTATGGACCGCAGGATTTGAACGTGGCGCTCGTCGACGCTTTCGCCTTCATCCCGGTTCGCTTGAGCTTCCTCCTGGCGCCCCAGACGGTAGTCGACGCTCTTTCGGCTCACGACGGCGACGACCAGCAAAGCCTCGCCATCGCGCTGAGCGCCGGACAGTGGGTCTATTTCACGCCCCTCACCTACGCATTCCTTCACGGCGGCTGGACGCATCTGGCCATCAACGGCCTGACCCTCGCGGCTTTCGGTGCGCCTGTCGCGCGGCGGCTCCGGAACGGATGGTTCCTCCTGTTTCTTGCAGGCTGCGCCGTGGCCGGCGCCGCGCTGCATTTCATTATTCATCCGCTGGACGCGACGCCCGTTGTCGGCGCATCCGCAGCAATTGCTGGAACCATGGCCGCGATCGTGCGTTTCGCCTTTACCCCCGGCTCGCGGCTGGGAGGCGTCGACGCAACTGACGAGGGTGAGGCGCGGGCGACTTCCCTCTCGCATTTGAAAGAGAACAGACAGGCGATGTTCTTTCTCATCGTCTGGTTCGCCGCAAACTTTCTATTCGGCGCCTTTCCACAGGCGGCGGGCTCATCGGAGGCCATCGCCTGGGAGGCGCATATGGGAGGCTTTCTGTTCGGTCTTCTGAGCTACGGCGCCTTCGAACATTGGGCGCGGCGCACCGCCTAGGGGCGCCTCACTCGTCCAGCCGCAAGCAGAGCCGCGCGACAAGCGCGCAGCGGGGCGTGAGCGAGGAGGAAGCTATGACCGTCGCAATGATCCTCACTGAAAAAGGCCGCCATGTCGTGACCTCTCCCCCGGAGACGACGATGAGAAATGTGGCGGCGGAGCTGATCCGTCACGGGATCGGCGCGCTCGTCGTCGTAGACGACAGGGGAGAAGTTCTCGGGGTCATCTCCGAGCGCGACGTTGTGTCGGCGATCGCCACAGGCGGCGCGGACGCGCTCGACCAGCCGGTGAGCGATCATATGCAGACCAATCCGGCGACAGCGTATGAGAACGACACCGTCGACTCCACGATGCAGACCATGACGATCGAGCGTCGCCGCCATCTGCCCGTGCTGCGCGAGGGACGGCTCTGCGGCCTCGTCTCGATCGGAGACGTGGTGAAGCACCGCATCCGAGTCATCGAGGAGGAACACCGATCCATGCGCGAATATATCGCGCAGGCATGAGCCTTCAGGCGTTCGCGCCGGGGATCGGGATGTGCGCGAAGATGTTGGGCAGCGCCCGCTTCGCTGCGGCCCGCCCGACGTTGATGAGTTGATCCGCCTTGTGGAAGTCGAACATGCCGATGTCTTCCATCCGCGCCGTGATGGTGGCGTCCGGCGGGTCGCCGGCGAGGCGCGAGCGCAGGATGCGGTCTTGGATGATGTTGAACGCGTCGATCATCGCGGTTGCGACATTCGGCGCGTCACTCGCCTGACGGTCGAAATAGCGCGGCAGGATACGGTCGACGAAGGAGATGTCCGGCTTCTCGCCGAAGGGGCCGGCCTCCGCGGCCTTTTTCGCTGCGGCGGGATCGTCCCGAATGACGCGCGCGCGATACATCGTGTCGGCGGTGACGTTCACGGCAATGACAAACTCGGCGCCCAGCGCACGGCAGACCGTCACTGGCACCGGATTGACGAGCGCGCCGTCGAAGAGCCAGCGGTCGCCGATTCTCACGGGTTCAAAAATGCCCGGCAGAGCGTATGACGCGCGTATGCCCTGCGCGAGGTCGCCGCGTTGCAGCCAGACTTCGTGGCCGGTGCCGACTTCCGTCGCAACCGCTGCAAAGGGGATCGGCAAATCCTCGATCTTGAACCCCTCCAGCTCCTTCTCTAGCGACGCCTTGAGCCGCTCGCCGGTGATGAGGCTGGCACCGGAAAAGGAGAGATCCATGAGCGTGAAAACGCGGCGGCGCGTCAGCGACCGCGCGAAGGCCTCGATCTGGTCGAGCCGCCCTGCCGCGTAACAGCCGCCGACGACGGCGCCGATCGAGGTGCCGGCGATAATGTCGGGATAAATGCCCTGCTCCGCCAGCTCCCGCAGCACGCCGATATGCGACCAGCCGCGCGCCGCGCCAGCGCCGAGCGCCAGACCAATGAGCGGCTGCCCGCGCGATCGGCGCGGCGCATCCCCGCCGTCGTTGCGCACCGCCGGCGGCGGCGCTGCGGGCGTATTCGTTTCATTAGCGCTCATCTGTTCTCGCGACTCGCTGGTCACAGAAGAGTCATAACGTCGTAGTAGCGATAACATCGCATTATTTCCTGCTCAGTCGTCTCACTACCCATAGTTTTGCTTTTTATATGGGAGCGAGGCTGCGCTCGGAAAATGTCCAGAAGGTTAACCTTCGGACATACTGCGACGCTTGCCTGCCATTCAGTTTGCTTGGTGAGAGCGGGGCTAGCCCTCGAACACCAGCCGCCGCGCGCCGCCCTCGGTCACGAGCTTGCGGTAGAAGCAGGATTTTCGGCCCGTGTGGCAGGCCTTGCCGTCGCCGCCGGGCTCGACCGTCAGCATCAGCGCGTCCTGGTCGCAATCGACGGAGAGCGCCAGCACCTTCTGCACCTGGCCCGAGGTGTCGCCCTTGCGCCAGAGCTCGCCCCGCGAGCGCGACCAGTAATGCGCGACTCCCGTCTCGATCGTCTTGTCCAGCGCAAGCTGGTTCATATAGGCGACCATGAGGATTTCGCGCGTTCCGGCCTCCACCGTGATGCACACGATGAGGCCGTTCGCGTCGAAGCGGGGGGTGAAGTCCGCCCCCTCCTCCAGCTCTTTCGCGCCCGCCATCAGCGGGCGCCGCGCAGCAGCGTGTAGAAATGCGCCTGCTGCGCCGGATCGTCCCGGAAGACGCCGGAGAACTGCACGGTGACGGTGGACGAGCCCTGCTTGAGCACGCCGCGCATCGACATGCACATATGCTCGGCCTCGATCAGCACGGCGACGCCGCGCGGCTTGAGGTGCTTCTCGATCTCGCCGGCGATCTGCGCCGTCATCGCCTCCTGCGTCTGCAGGCGCTTGGCGAAGACGTCGACGAGCCGCGCAAGCTTGGAGAGGCCGACCACGCCGCCGGTCGGATAATAGGCGATGTGGGCCTTGCCGACGAAGGGCACGACATGGTGCTCGCAATGCGAGGTGAAGGGGATGTCGCGCACCAGCACGAGATCGTCATAGCCCTCGACCTCCTCGAAGACGCGGGCGAGAACCTCGTCCGGGCTCTCGGTATAGCCCTTGAAGAATTCCTCATAGGCCTTCACGACGCGGCGGGGCGTCTCGAGCAGCCCCTCGCGGGTCGGATCGTCGCCGGCCCAGCGCAGCAGGGTGCGGACAGCCGCCTCTGCCTCCTCGCGGGAGGGGCGCTCGGGCGGCGTTCTGGCCGGCTCGGGAACGGCGGGGCGAGGAGTGGCGGTTGTGGAATCCAGCACGGCGTCGCTGGCGTCTTCTTCGAAACCGGGGCGAGCAGGAAAGGTCTTAACCACGTCGTCCAAGTGGCGCCTCCTCAAACAAACGCGTCGCAAAAGCCGCAACGCTGAACCCCCATACGCTCAAGACGCATGGGCCATAACCTCAAATTTCGCCCATCTGCCGACGGAAACCGCGAGAATTCGAGACGTCGCGCGAGCCATGCAAGAAATGCGGCGCCTCGGCGTTGCGCCAAGGACTTACGCTTTCGCGGGAGCCCTCGGGGTTCTATATAGAGGCGAGCGGGAGCGAAGGTAAGCCCCGCGCAAAGATCACGTTGTTGGAGTGCGCCTCATGCTAAAAACCGGTTCCCACTTTTTCGCGGCGCACTCTTGCCTGCGCTGACATGCTCGACAAGGTCTATAACGCCCGCATCCTGGAGCTTGCCGGAAACATCCCCCGCCTCGGCCGGCTGGAAACGCCGGACGCCAGCGCCAAGGGCTATTCCAAGCTCTGCGGCTCGACGATCACCGTCGATCTCAACCTGCGGGACGGGAAGGTCGCGGATTACGCGCATGAGCTGAAAGCCTGCGCGCTGGGCCAGGCCTCCGCCTCCATCATGGCCCGCAATGTAGTGGGCTCCACCCCGGAAGAGCTGCGCGCGGCCCGCGAGGCGCTGCGCAAGATGCTGAAGGAAAACGCCCCGCCCCCGGACGGCAAATGGGCCGACCTCGCCGTGCTGGAGCCGGTGCGGGATTACAAGGCCCGGCATGGCTCGACCATGCTGGCGTTCGATGCGGTGGTGGAGGCGCTGGAGAAAGCGGAGGGGTAACGAAACCTCTTCCCACTTCCCGCGTCCTTCAAAGCGCCTTATGCCAGGGGTGCGCCCGAGCAGCATCCGGCTGCGCTGCCTTGCTCTTTCACCTCCTGAATTGGCGGGCATGGCACGTCGCCGTAAGAGCAGAAGACGCAACAGTCCCCAGCCTTGGGCTTGAGTAACGCGCCGCAGCTCCTGCACTCGTAGAAGAACTGGCAGGCGTCCGTTGGCATGGTTTCAGCGGTTTGATGGCCGCAGGATGGGCAGGTTATCGTCGAGACGAGCTGCACTCAGCGCCCCTTGAAAAATTTGATGAGCATGGGGTCGATGTAGCTCCAGCTCGCCGCCAGAACCACGATGAGCGAGACGCACAGGAGCAGCCCGAGCGTTGCGCGTGATCGCTGCGGCGTCGCACACGCGGTACCTGAAGCGCATGGAGTCGGACGTTTCCACCACCATGCACCCCATCCTCCGACAATGGCCGACGCGCTGACCGCCAGAAGCGGCACGCGCCATTCGGCGACTATCTCGAGGCCACCGAGAACGCCCGCGCCCGCACCGAGCGCCGCGAGGCCGAGCGGAATGATGCAGCACGATGACGCGACGACCGCGCCGAGACCAGCGACGAGCCCCAGCGCTGCGAACCATGTCGGCGCGGCAGGAGAAATAACAGGTGTCGTAGACTGTCGAGCGAAGTCATTGGCAGCCATGGCTCGTCCTTCCTTGATGGTTGGGCTATCCTGCGCCCTGTAGTGCCTACGGGTGCAAGAGAAAAAATCCATGCAACTGACGATTGGCAGGCTCGCGGCGGCGGCGGGCGTCAACCTTGAAACCGTGCGCTACTACGAGCGCATCGGCCTCATGCCGCCGCCTGCTCGAACCGCAAGCGGACATCGAGCCTACGAAGCCGTGCACATTCGACGACTCGCCTTTATCCGCCGCGCACGCGAACTTGGATTCAGCATCGAGCAAATCCGCACACTGTTGGCGCTCGCCGACCCAACTCGCGCGACCTGCGCCGAGGTGCGAGAGATTGCGCAAGCGCATCTCGATGAAGTTCGGGCGAAGCTCGCCGACCTCACCAGGCTTGAGCGCATTCTTGGCGCGACCGTCGCCCGTTGCTCTGGAGATCTTGCCCCGTCTTGTCCCGTACTCGACATGTTGGGGACGACAGAACGTAAATGATTGGGCGAAGACTTCTAACGCGCTGCGGTCCTCGAACCCCCTGGCGCCTCGCGCCGGACGGCCGGGGCTGCGGCGTTGGCCCCACCCACCCCTCGAGGGGGCGGGTGAAGCTCGCCCCTCCCGCCCCGGCGCCCTTCCGCCTATGCTGCGGCATGTCCTCCCCTCCGATTCGCATCCTCGGCGTCGACCCCGGCCTCCGGAACACCGGCTGGGGCGTGATCGACACGCAGGGCTCGCGGCTGTCCTTCGTCGCCTGCGGGCGGGTGCAGTCGGACAGCGCGCTCGACATGGGCAACCGGCTGCGCCAGCTTCACGAGGGGCTGATGCAGGTCATCGCCGATTACGCGCCCCATGAGGCGGCAGTGGAGGAGACCTTCGTCAACCGCGACCCGCAATCGACGCTCAAGCTCGGACAGGCGCGCGGCGTGGCGCTGATGGCGCCGGCGCTGGCCGGGCTGGAGATCGCCGAATACGCCGCCAATCTCGTGAAGAAGACCGTGGTTGGCGCCGGCCACGCCGAGAAGACGCAGATCCAGATGATGGTGCGCGTGCTGCTGCCTGCGAGCGCCGCGACGAGCGCCGACGCCGCCGACGCGCTGGCCGTCGCCATCTGCCACGCGCAGCATCGCGGCGCGCGGGCGCTGAAGGCCAGCGTAGGTTGAGATGCTTTTTTTTGTCCCTTTCTTAAAGCCAGAAACGACGTGGAAGAAATATTTAATAAAGCCGCATTCACTTATTTTGGAGGGCAGAGAGTTCCGTGTTCGCGACCTCCTGCATCTCGTGGGCTTTGAAACCGAGATTTCCCAAGAAACAGAAGCCGATGATGTGCTTCGCCTCCTCGAACAATTCTCGGTCTGGACCGCACTGAATGGAGAGCCTGCGCTGGTAATTTTAAACGGGCCGCTGCAAAAGACGGAATTGCACGTATTCAACGCAGACAAACCAACAATCTACGAAGGAGAAGCCGAAATATCCCCTTTTGCAGCAAATGCAAAGGCAGCGATGCATTCTGAGTGGCTAAGAAGCTTTCCGGCTCGAGACGAAAAGCTTCGGAAAATCGGCACAGCACTTTCCGGTAAGCCGAACTTTGGTCGCCTTGCCCACTCACTGCTTCGTGCGAGTTTGGCGAGCGACCCCGAGACGTCGTTTGTGATTTTGTTTGGCGGTTTGGAAGCGTTCTGCGAGCGTCGCCAGCGACCTGAAAGTGCGCAAATCGCGATCACCCAATTGCTTCAATGCGCACAGAAATTCGAACATGCCGTGCCAAAAAAAGAACTTGATGGAATCAAGACCTCCATCGAGAACGCACGATACGTGTCCACTCGTACTCTCGTACACGAGGCTTTGGAGGACATCGAAGGGACATCCGCATTTGGTCTGGGAAAACCCTTTGGGGGCGACGAATTGTATTCTCTCAGGAACGACCTGGTTCATAGAAACAAAAAAATTTCGGTTATGGAATCGGAACGTCTCCTTTTGACCGTCCGAAAGGTGCTTGAGCGTCAGATATTGCTCAGCAATGACAATTGCGCGGGATCAGGCGAATGATCGGCAAACTCAAGGGCCTCATCGACAGTTACGGCGAGGATTACGTCATCCTCGACGTCAATGGCGTCGGCTATGTCGTGCATTGCTCCGGCCGCACGCTGCAGAAGCTGCCGCGCCACGGCGAAGCCTCGGCGCTCGCCATCGAGACGCAGGTGCGCGAGGACTCCATCAAGCTCTTCGGCTTTTCGAGCGAGGCGGAGCGCGACTGGTTCCGCCTGCTGCAGACGGTTCAGGGCGTCGGCGCCAAGGTCGCGCTCGGCATTTTGACGATCCTCTCGGCGTCCGAACTCGCCACCGCCATCGCCACGCAGGACAAGGCGATGGTGGCGCGCGCCTCGGGCGTCGGGCCGAAACTCGCCGCCCGCATCGTCGCGGAGCTGAAGGACAAGGCGCCCGCCTTCGGCCCGGTGGACCCGGTCGTGGCCAAGCTCGCTGGCGAGGACGAAGAGGCGAGCGCTCCCTCCGCCGTGCGCGACGCCATCTCCGCGC
Source organism: Methylocystis sp. (assembly GCA_002929055.1). Taxonomy (GTDB): domain Bacteria; phylum Pseudomonadota; class Alphaproteobacteria; order Rhizobiales; family Beijerinckiaceae; genus Methylocystis. The sequence goes on from PERY01000015.1 coordinate 25,024, forward strand.
TCGTCAATCTCGGCTACGGGCGCCCGCAGGCCGCGGCGGCGGTCGCCGCCAGCGTCAGGAAGCTCGGCGAAGGCGCGGAGACCGGCGCGCTGATCCGGCAGGGGCTGAAAGAGCTGGCCGCCTGAAACGGTAACGCATTCCTCACCTTCCGAGCCTATGCTTCGCCAAACACGGCATTCTCACAGAGGCTCGCATGAGCTTGTCTTTTGGCGGCGGCCCTTCGTCAGTTTTCGGCTTCATCGCGAAAAGGATCCGGCAGGATCTGCAGTTTTCGCGCATCTTTCTCGTCGATCTCGCCGCATCCGCCGCCTATGCCGCGACGACGCTGCTGCTTTTGAGCCTCGCGCATCCGGGCGAAGAGGGCGCCCGCGCGCTCATCCTTGCGGCGGCGGGCTGGGCGCTGTTCTGCGGGCTGAAGATCGCGCTCGTAGTCTATCTCGAAAAGCGCGGCGGCGACGCCCGGCAGTTCGTGGGCTCCGAGACGCTGGTGATGAGCGGCGTCTACGCCTGGTCGCGCAACCCTGTCTATGTGATGTCGCTGGCCCAGAGCCTGTGCTGGTCCCTCGGCCTCGTCGGGCTCGGGCTCGGCGGCCATCCCTACGCACTGCTCGCCTATGTCGCCGCACCCGCCCTGCTCTACGGCCACTGGTGGGGCATGGACCATCTCATCGTGCCGAATGAGGAAGCGGCGCTGCGCGCGAAACACCCGGAGGCATTCGCGGCCTATTGCGCCAGGGTGAACCGCTGGTTCGGCCCGAGGGCCTGAGCCTGCTCGACGTGGACGTTGACGCGCTTCATGCGGATTTCTGAAAACTCAGGGCGCCCCGTTTCCGGATGCGATTCCGGCGCGCCAGCGCCGTTTTGATCTCATCTAAAACCACGGTACACAGTCTCGAGCGCCCGATTCGTGTGGGAGCGCACCCGGCGAAACCGATCCGCCCAAGCGCTCCAGCAACCCTGGAGCCTAGTTGACCGCCCCCCGCCTCGTAAGCCCCGAACAGCGCGACGACGACACGGATTCGAGCCTGCGTCCGCTCATCCTCGCCGACTTCACCGGCCAGGAGGCGGCGCGCGCCAATCTCAAGGTCTTCATCGAGGCGGCGAAAACGCGCGGCGACGCGCTGGACCATGTGCTGCTCGTCGGCCCGCCGGGCCTCGGCAAGACGACGCTGGCCCAGATCGTCGCGCGCGAGATGGGCGTGAACTTCCGCTCGACCTCCGGCCCGGTCATCGCCAAGGCCGGCGACCTCGCCGCGCAGCTCACCAATCTCGAGCCGCGCGACGTGCTCTTCATCGACGAAATCCACCGACTCAATCCGGCGGTGGAGGAAATTCTCTATCCCGCAATGGAAGACTTCCAGCTCGATTTGATCATCGGCGAAGGCCCCGCCGCGCGCTCGGTGAAGATCGATCTCGCCAAATTCACGCTCGTCGGGGCAACGACGCGTGCGGGCCTGCTGACAACGCCGCTGCGCGACCGCTTCGGCATTCCGGTGCGGCTGAATTTCTACACCCCGCAGGAGCTGGAGCTCATCGTCAAGCGCGGCGCCCGCGTGCTCGGCATCGGCATGAACGACGAAGGCGCGCGCGAAATCGCCCGCCGTTCGCGCGGCACGCCCCGCATCGCCGGGCGCCTCTTGCGCCGCGTACGCGATTTCGCTGTGGTGGACGGCGTCGCGACGATCACGCGCGAGCTTGCGGACAAATCGCTCTCGCTGCTCGAGGTCGACTCCATCGGCCTAGACATCATGGATCGCCGCTATCTCGACATGGTCGCGGTGAATTTCGGCGGCGGGCCGGTTGGGATCGAAACGATCGCCGCCGCCCTTTCGGAGCCGCGCGACGCCATCGAGGACATTATCGAGCCCTATCTGCTCCAGCAGGGCTTTTTGCAGCGCACGCCGCGCGGAAGATTGCTGACGCCGAACGCCTTCCGGCATCTGGGGCTGGCGGAGCCGGCGCGGCCCGCAGGTCAGTTCGGCTTGTTTGAAGAAGGCGAGTAAGCACGCCGCCGGTCTTCGAATAGACGCGCGAGCTGGCGCCCGCGATTCCCTAACCCGCGTCCGCCGGAGCCGGTTCGAAACGCGTTTCAAAGATCCAGGGCTTCATGGGGAAGAGCGCGCCGCTCGCGTCTCGGATAAACCAGTCCCCGGGCTCAGCCTCCAATTGGCCTTCAGGCGTCATGATCACGATCGAACGGCTGCCCGACAGGCGACAAAGCTGACGCGCATCTATCCAATCGGGCAGACCGTCCATCGGCTCGGTATATTGCCACGCCAAGACTTCGGCAGGGATTCTACGGTACCTCATACATGCACACTACTGAATTCGAGATCAGAATTGATATGAGGCAATTGTGCAATTGGGATGACTCCCGCCGCACCGCTTTTGCGGCAGGCCGGCGGCAATCGCCATGCCGGTTTGACCTCAAGCCGGAGTGCTGAACTCGAGCAACATCTTATTTTATGCGCCCAGCGCCGCGCGTGAGCGCTTGGGCGAAAACCACTGATGCGCTAAAGCGCATGGGCGAAATGACATCGAGGCCCGCCATGACAGCCGCCCACACCCTCCCCGTCCGCGTTTACTGGGAGGACACGGACGCCTCCGGCCTCGTCTATCACACGTCTTACATCCGCTTCATGGAGCGCGGGCGAACGGAGCTGTTGCGCACGCTGGGCCTCGATCAACGCCCGCTGCTCGAAGGCGCCGCCGGCGGCGCGCCGATCTTCTTCGTCGTGCGGGCGATGACGCTGGATTTCAGAAAGCCAGCCGTGATGGACGATCTCGTCGACGTGGAGACGCGCGTCGTCGGCATTGGCGGGGCGTCGATCGACCTCGACCAGCGGGTGACGCGCGGCGGGGAAACGCTTGTCGGCGCGAGCGTGAAGGTCGTTTGCGTCGAAGAGGGCCGCGCCAGGCGCCTGCCGCCGGACGTGCGCGAGAAATTCGCGCACGCGCTTGGCGCCTGACCGTCACTGCGCCGACGCGAGCAGTCCCAGACGCGTCAGCTCATGTTCGCGGATGTTTCGGGTGATCGGGTAATAGCCGCCTTTTTTCGCCTGCGTCTGCCCGTCGCTTGAAAGGATGTATTTCACGAACTCGCCCGAGAGCGTATCGAGGGCCGCCTTCGGGCTTTTGAGCAGATAGACATAGAGCCCGCGCGCCAGCGGATATTTGCGGGTGTAGGCGCTGTCGAACGAGGTGTCGTAGCAAGTCTTGCCGGCGCTCGCCGCGACTGGCACCGCGCGCACGCCATCCGTCTTGTAGCCGATGCCGGAATACCCCACCGCGCTGGCATCGCTGGCGACGGCGCGCACGACGGCCTCGGAACCCGACTCCATATGAACGTCCGGCTTGAAGTCCGCCCCGCCGAGCGCATTCTGCCGGAAATATTTGTAGGTTCCGGAGAGGACGTTGCGGCTGTACATCGCAATGGGCTTGTCGGCCCATTCACCCTTCAGGCCAAATTCCCCCCAGGCGTGAATGCTCTTGCCGCCGCCGCTCTTTGGATCGGCGGAGAAGACCCGCTCGATCTGCTCCATCGTGACGCATTGGAGCGGATTATCCTTGTGGACGTAGATCGCCAACGCATCCACCGCGACAAGCACCGCGGTCGGCTTGTAGCCAAACTTCGCTTCGAAAGCCGCGATCTCGTCCGGCGTCATCTGGCGCGACATCGGCCCGAGCTGCGACTCGCCCGACAGCAGCGCCGGCGGCGCCGTGTTCGAGCCCTTGCCTTCGATCTCGATCTGCACACTCGGGTAGAAGGCTTTGAAGCCCTCCGCCCATAGCTCCATCTCATGCAGCATGGTGTCGGAGCCGACGGACTTAAGTTTGCCGGAGATCGGCGCCCGCACGGGCTTGTAGGGAGACAGCTCCAGATCGAGCGAAAAGGCGCTGACCGAGAAGGCGGAGGCGGCGAAAGCTACGAAGAGGGAACGAAGTTTCATGGCGATTCTTTAAATTGAGGGCGGGAGGTCCGCGCCTCATGGACATTCCTGAAACCGCGTGACAGACGCGTGACAGAAGCGCTGAGGAAACTGCGCCAAAACCGCGCGACTCGTCCCTCTCGTGACGTCGGCAAGGCAGCTTTAACCCTTACCGCTTGTTAACGCTCGCGCGATAAGTATCATTGTGCGGCGCACCCGCGGCCCCAGAAAGGGCGAAATTGCGGGAAATAAAGGGCGTCGCTGTTTCGAAAGCGCGCCGCATTCCGCTTCAAGGACAAATCATGAATCCAGCCGAAATCGCCGCGACCGCCGCTGGCGCCGCCCCCGCCGCCGACATCACCGTCTGGAGCATGTTCTGGGGCGCGCATATCGTCGTGAAGATCGTGATGGTCGGGCTCCTGCTCGCCTCCGTGTGGTGCTGGGCGATCATCATCGACAAGACGCTGCTCTTCCTGCGCATGCGGCGTTCGATGGATCGTTTCGAGGAGAGCTTCTGGTCCGGCAATTCGCTGGAGGAGCTTTACGGCAAGCTCTCCGAGCGCCCGACCACCGGCATGGCCACGCTTTTCGTCGCGGCGATGAAGGAATGGAAACGCTCCTTCCAGTCGGGGGCCAGCGCCAGCTTCATGGGCCTTCAGGCGCGCATCGAGAAGGTGCTGGACGTCTCCATCGCCCGGGAAGTCGAGAAGCTGGAGTCGAATTTGCTCGTTCTCGCCACGGTCGCCTCGGCCGGACCCTTCGTCGGCCTCTTCGGCACGGTCTGGGGCATCATGACCTCCTTCCGCTCCATCGCGGCCTCCAAGAACACCTCGCTCGCCGTCGTCGCGCCGGGCATCGCCGAGGCGCTGCTCGCCACCGCCATCGGCCTCTTCGCCGCCATTCCCGCGCTCATCGCCTATAACAAGATGCAGGGCGACGTGGCCAAGGCGCAGGCGCGCATGGAGAGCTTCGCGGACGAGTTTTCCGCCATCCTCTCGCGCCAGATCGACCAGCACGCGGCCAACAACAACCGCGACCGGGCGGCCTGATCCATGGGCGCTTCCGTTTCCGCTCCCGGACGCAAGGGCGGCAGGCGCCGCCGCGGCGTGCCGCGCTACGGCGCCATGGCCGAAATCAACATGACGCCCTTCATCGACGTCATGCTGGTGCTGCTCATCATCTTCATGGTCGCGGCGCCGCTGCTCGCGACCGGCGTCGCCGTCGATCTGCCACAGACGAAAGCGGGCCAGCTCAACATCGACCAGAAGCCCATCTCCATCGCCATCGACGACAAGGGGCAGATCTTCGTGATGGATCAGCCGCTCGAAATCGGACAGCTTCTCGACAAGCTGAAGGAAACGACCAAGCAGGGCTTCGACGAACGCATCTATGTGCGCGGCTCCAAGGCCGTGAATTACGGACGCGTCGCCGAGGTGATGTCGCTCATCACCACGGCCGGATACAAAAAGGTCGCTCTGGTGACGGAGCAGGAGAAGAAGTGAGGCGCTGAACGTTGAAAGTTTCGCGCTCCGAGCCTGGCGTCGTCCTCTCCTCCGCAGCCCATGCCGGGCTGCTGCTGGCGACGCTCGTCTTCTTCTCGGACACGAATAAATTCGACGACGCGCAGGAGATGATCCCCATCGAGGTCGTCACCGACGACGCGCTCAATCAGGTGGCAAAGGGGGAAAAGACCGCGCGTGACCTGAAGCCCGCTCCCCGCGTCGACAAGGTCGCGAAGGAGGCCGAGACCAAACCGCATCCGCCGCTTGCCGAAGCCAGGAAAGACGTGCCGACCCCGCCGCCGCCCCTGAAGCGCCTGCCTGACCCCGGCGCAGACGACAAGCCCGAGCCGACCCCGCCCAAGCGCGTCGCCGCCCTCCCCCCGACGCCCGAACCGCCGACGCGTCCCGCGCCCGAGAAGAAGCCGGAGCCGCCCAAGCCAGTCGAAAAGCCCGCGGAAGCCAGGCCCGCGCCCACGCCGCCGGCCAAACCCAAGGCGGCCGCGCCCGAGGTAAAGGAGCAGGAGGAGCCCAGGGACGCGGAGGTGGTGAAGCCCAAGCCCCCCGTGCGCCCGAAGCCCGAGAAGGCGGCCGAGGCCGAGGCGAAGGAAACGCCCAAACCCGAAAAGAAGCCGGAGCCGGAGAAGAAGCCCGAGAAGGCGGAGGCCAAGCCCGCGCCCGACAAGCCGCGCCTGAAGGCGGACGAAGTGGCGAAGCTGCTCGAGAGCAAGAAGACCGAGGACAAGCCGGCGAAGCCCGAGAACAGCGCCGAAGGCGAAATCGCGGAGAAGAGCGTGAAGGGCTCAAAGCCCAAGTCCGGCGACGAGACGGCGCCGAAGTCGAAATTCGACGCGGCCGACATCTCCAAGCTGCTGACTCGTGAAGCGCCGCAGCGCCGCGCCTCGACCGGCAAGGAAATTCACACTGCCTCTCTGGGCGCGACAGAGGGCGCGGCGCCCAAGATGTCGGCGTCGATGGAGGCGCGCATCGCCTCCTACATTCACGACCATTATCATCCCTGCTGGGCCTCGGCGCTTTCGCTCGGCGGCGCGACTTTCGCGCCCGTCGTGGAGTTCCACCTTTCGCGCGAGGGCGCGCTGGAAGGTCGCCCGCGGCTGATGAATCCATCCGGCAATCCGGTGGAGCAGGCGCGCGGCGAGCAGGCGTTGCAGGCCGTGCGCCGCTGCAGTCCAATGCGCATCCCGCCCGAATTCATGCCTTATTACGACGAAGCGCTGCATGAGGTCACCATTCGCTTCCAGGATGCGAACTGACCTTGCGCAACATGCCCTCCCTCGCCAAGAGACGATCACAATGACACGCCTCATCACCCGCCGCGCAGCCGCCGGCCTGTTCGCCTCAGCCGCGATGGCTCCCTTTGCGCCCGCGCGCGCCGGCCGCGTGATCGATCTGAAGGGCGGCGGCTTCCAGCCCATCAACATCGCCATCGCCTCCTTCGTCGGCGACGAGGCGGCGCGCACCATCACCTCCGTCACGCAAAACAATTTCAAGCGCTCGGTGTTTCTGCATCCCGTCGACGCCTCCGGAACGGAGGGCGGCTCTCCTGATCAGCCCGACCTTGCCGCCTACAAGAACGCGAATGCGCAATTTGTGCTGACTGGCCGCTCCATGCGCGCCGGCGACGGGCGCCTCAAGACCGAGTTTCGCCTCTTCGACGTCACCACAGGTGAACAGGTCGCGGGCCAGCAATATGTGACGGAAGCGGCGAACATGCGCCGCGTCGCGCATCTTCTCTCGGATGCGGTGTTCACGCGCATTACTGGCGAGAAAGGCTTTTTCGACACGCGCATCGTTTTCGTCGACGAGTCGGGCTCCAAGGAAAAGCGCCGCAAGCGGCTCGCCATGATGGACCAGGACGGCGCCAACATCCGCTACCTCACGCGCGGCGACGAACTGGTCGTCACCCCGCGATTTTCGCCCTCTTCGCTCGACGTGACCTATATGGCCTTCAACGATGACGGCGAGCCCAAGGTGCTGCTCATGAACATTGAGAACGGCCAGCGCGAGGCTGTCGGCAATTTTCCCGGCATGACCTTCTCGCCGCGCTTTTCGCCGGACGGACAGAAAATCATCATGTCGCTGTCGCAGGGCTCCTCGACGAACCTTTATACGATGGACCTGCGCTCGCGCACGACCACGCGGCTCACCGACACGAGCGCCATCGACACGGCGCCCTCCTATTCGCCCGACGGTTCGCGCATCTGTTTCGAGAGCGACCGGGGCGGCTCGCAGCAAATCTATGTCATGGGCGCGCATGGCGGCGACGCCAGGCGCATCTCCTTCGGCGGCGGGCGCTACTCGACGCCGGTATGGAGCCCCAAGGGCGACTACATCGCCTTCACCAAACAGAACGGCGGCAATTTCTCGATAGGCGTGATGAAGACGGACGGCTCTGGCGAACGCATCCTCACCGAGGGTTTCCATAACGAAGGCCCCACCTGGGCGCCGAACGGCCTGTTCCTGATGTTCTTCCGCGAAAGCGGCGGCTCGGGCGGGCCGAAGATCCACATGGTCGACGTCTTCGGCCGCTCGGAAACCACGGTGGCGACGCCGGGTTATGCGAGCGATCCGGCGTGGGGGCCGTTGCAGGAGTGATGGCGCCCTGTTTCATCCGTCGTCCGTGACATCGATGGTCAAACCCGTCCGCATCGACGAAAGCTGGAAGAAGCATCTCGCGCGCGAATTCGAGAAGGCCTATTTCACTGATCTCCGGGAATTCGTACGCAGCGAATACGCCTCCTGCGCGGTCTATCCGCCAGCAGCCCAGATCTTCCGCGCCTTCGACGAATGCCCGTTCGAGAGCGTCAAAGTCGTCATCCTCGGCCAGGACCCCTATCACGGCCCCGGACAGGCGAACGGCCTCTGTTTTGCGGTCTCCGCAGGCGTCGCGCCGCCGCCTTCGCTTCAGAACATCTTCAAGGAAATCGAGGCCGATCTCGGCCATCCGGTTTCGCGCGATCCCGACCTCTCGCGCTGGGCGCGGCAGGGCGTGCTGCTGCTCAACGCCACGCTCACCGTGCGGGCGGCGCAGGCAGGCTCGCATCAGAACAAGGGCTGGGAACAGTTCACCGACGCCGCCGTGCATGCGCTCTCACGCGAGCGCGAGGGAATCGTCTTCATGCTCTGGGGCTCATATGCGCGGCGCAAGGGCGCCGGCATCGACCGCAAAAAACATCTCGTGCTCGAATGCGCGCACCCCTCCCCGCTCTCGGCGCATAACGGGTTTTTCGGCTGCAAGCACTTCTCGAAGGCGAACGACTATCTCGGCGAGCATGGCGCTGCGCCGATAGAGTGGTGACGGCTCACCCCTTCGCAGCCGCCGCCTCATGGACCTTGAGCAATTGCTTGTCCGTCTCGGCCACGCGCGCCACGCAAGGCCGAACGCCCACACGCTCGATATAGGCGGAAATTTCGGGCGACATGGGCACGAGGCCAAAGCCCGTCGTCCAGCGCAACGCCGTCGCCCACAGAATGTCGGCGGCTGTGAAGCGAGCGCCGAGGAGGTAGGGGCCGGCGGCCAGTTGCTTGTTGATGAGCCCCATGACGTCTTCGAAGTCGCCATATGGGCTCATGCTCCTGGGCGGCTCCTTCTTCATATAGCGGTCCATCACCGCAGGCTCGAAGGCCGAGCCGTAAAAGACGAGCCAGCGCAAATAAGGCCCGCGCAGCGGATCGCCGATCTCGGGCGCGAGCTTTCTTTGCGGGAAAGCGTCTGCAAGATAGATGAAGATCGCGCCGAGTTCCGTCACCAGCGCGCCATTGTGCAGGATCGCAGGAACCTTCCCGAGCGGATTGACCGCGAGATAATCGGGATCGCGCTGCGCGCCAATCCTGAAGTTCAGGTCTCGCAGCGTATAGGGGGCGTCAAGCTCTTCGAGCAGGATCAACACACTCGACGAGCGGGTATTGGGGGAGTGATAGAAGACCGCCTCGGTGTCGCTCATCGCCTGCTCGCTCATGGAATGAATAGGAAGAAAACATATGTCGCGAAGACGACGAGATGCACAAGGCCGGTTAGGACATTCGTCCGCCCTGAGCCGAAGCTGACGACGGAGAGCATCAAGGTCAGCATCAACATCGCCGAATCACGCTTGTCGAGACCGAACTTGATCTCGTCGCCTGTGGCGAGACTCATCAGCGCGACGGCAGGCACGGTGAGGCCAATGGTCGCAACGACTGACCCGAGCGCGCCGTTGAGACTCGTTTGCAGCGCATTCCGGCGCGCTGCGCGAATGGAGTTCAGGGACTCCGGCATGAGCACGAGAGCAGCGACCGCCGCCCCCGTAACCGGGTTCACCGCCTTAACCCCGGCCCAGGCGAGCCCCTCCTCCAGCCCAGGCACGACACGTTGCGCGAGAAGCGCCACGGCCAGGAGGCTCGCCGCGAGACCTGCCGCCGCGATCCCTGTCCGGCGAAGGGTCGGCTTTTCCTCGCTGTGGCCGAGCGCCGCCGCGTGCGCATCGATGAAATAGGAGCGGTGCCGGACCGTCTGGATGAAGAGGAACGCCCCGTAAAGCAGCAGCGACAGCACGCTCACGAAGGTGAGTTGCGCCGCTGTGAGCGTCGGTCCCTCCGTGCTCGTGGTGAAATTGGGCATGATCAGGGTGAGGACGGAAAGCGCGATGAGGACCGCGAGATAGGCGCTCGCCCCCATTGGTTGAAGCTCCTGCTCGCCGTGGCGAAATCCTCCCAGCAGCAGACAGAGGCCAACGAGCCCGTTGCAGACGATCATTATGGCCGAGAACACGGTTTCCCGCGCCTCCGTCGGATCTTCGGCGCCGTGGGCGATCATCGAGGCGATCATTGCGACCTCGATGACGGTCACCGAGATGGTGAGCACCAGCGTGCCCAGCGGCTCGCCGACACGCGCGCCCAGAACCTCGGCATGATCCAGCGTCGCGAAAACGGCCCCGATAACGAATATGCCGGCCACCAGCGGCAGTGCGAAGTCGAGCGCGGGATGATTCAGGTCCACCCAGGATTCCGCGGCGCTGAACGCGCCCGCGAAAAAAAGGGCCAGCCCCGGAAAAACATATCTGCCGACAGAGGTCGTCGCTCCCTGCATTCCCACCTCAAGCTGAAGACGTAGCGCGACTTTGGCCTTGGCGCGCAGAGAGCGCAAGCGGCGGTCCGAGGCTTGCGGGGCCGGGCGAGGACCAGATTCGGGTGTCACATTTTGGGACCAGGTGGAGCACGATGACGCTGACTCGCTTCCTCAACGACGAAAAAGGCACGACGCTCGTCGAATACGCGGCCATCGCCTCGATGGCCTCGATTCTGATCATCGGCGGCGCCCGCGGCATCGGCGTCAACCTGGCTCAGAACCATTTCGGGGCGCTTCTCAGGGCGATGGGGTGGTGAGCCACACTCTTCCCATCGCCGCAAACGGGGCATAAATCTGGAGGCATGACCCCTCCCCCCGCCGCGCCGCGCGACCTCCCGCCCGAGGACGAAGATGTCTTCGACGCGGCCGACGCGGCGCCGGAGGCCGCCGACGCGCCGCCCGAGCAAGAAGCGCCGGAAACGCCCGAGAGCGTGAAGCGCGGCGTCGCCGTCATCAAGAAATATTGGAAGCACGCGCCCAACGGCCCTGGCGTCTATCGCATGATCGCCGAAAGCGGCGAGGTGCTTTACGTCGGCAAAGCCAAAAACGTGCGCAAGCGCGTAGCGAGCTATACGCGCCTCGCGGGCCATGTGAACCGCATCGCGCGTATGATCTCCGCGACGGTCTCGATGGTCTTCATCTCGGTGGAGACCGAGACGGAAGCGCTGCTGCTCGAAGCGAACCTTATCAAGCAGATGAAGCCCCGCTTCAATGTGCTGATGCGGGACGACAAGTCCTTCCCCTACATCATGATCGCGCTGGACCATGACGCGCCGCAAATTTCCAAGCACCGCGGCGCGCGCGTGCGCAAGGGCGATTATTTCGGGCCTTTCGCCAGCGTATGGGCCGTCAATCGCGCGCTCAACGCGCTGGAGCGCGCCTTTCTGCTGCGCTCCTGCTCGCAGAGCTTCTACGACAATCGCACCCGGCCCTGCCTGCTGTTCCAGATCAAGCGCTGCGCCGGTCCCTGCACGGGCGAGATCTCCATTCCCGACTACGCCGAGCTGGTGCAGGAGGCGCGCGATTTTCTCTCCGGCAAAAGCCGCAGCGTGCGCGAACAACTTGCGATGGAGATGACGGAAGCGGCCGAAAAGCTTGAATTCGAACGCGCCGCGCGGCTGCGCGACCGCATCTCTGCGCTCTCGGCCATTCAGGGCGCGCAGGGCATAAATCCGCGTAGCGTCGAAGAAGCCGACGTCTTCGCCATCGCCAAGGACGCCGGACGCTTCTGCATCGAGGCGTTTTTTTTCCGCGCCTATCAGAACTGGGGCAACCGCTCTTATTTCCCGCGCGCCGACGCGACCCTCACGGAGGCGGAAGTGCTCGACGCTTTTCTGGGGCAATTCTACGACGAACATCCATCCGCGCGCTGCGTGCTGCTCTCGCACGCAATCGAAGATGCAGCTTTGCTCAAAGACGCTCTATCCGCAAAATCAGGGCGCAATGTCGATGTCATGGCCCCCCAGCGCGGCGAGAAACGCGAGCTCGTCGAACATGCGCTCAACAACGCGCGTCAGGCGCTCGGCCGCAAGCTTGCCGAAGACGCGAGTCAGCAGCGGCTGCTCGCCGCGCTCGGCGAGGTTTTTGGCTTGCCCGCCGTCCCGCGCCGCGTTGAGGTCTATGACAATTCGCACACGGGCGGCGCGCAGGCGATCGGCGCCATGATCGTTGCGGGGCCAGCGGGATTCATGAAGGCGCATTACCGCACCTTCAACATCAAGAGCGGCGAGATCACGCCAGGCGACGATTACGGCATGATGCGCGAAGTGCTGACGCGCCGCTTCGCGCGTCTCGCCAAGGAGCCGGAAAAGGAGACGGACGCCGAGGCCTTTCCGGCCAAGCCCGACCTCGTGCTGATCGACGGCGGGCGCGGACAGTTCGACGTGGCGCGCGCAGCCTTGCGCGAGAGCGGCGTAGAGGGCGTGGCGCTCGCCTCCATCGCCAAGGGACGCGACCGCGACGCCGGCCGCGAGCAGTTTTTTGTCGAAGGGCGCGAGCCCTTCCGCCTGCCGCCGCACGACCCCGCGCTCTATTTCGTGCAGCGCCTGCGCGACGAAGCCCACCGTTTCGCCATCGGCACGCATCGCGCCCGGCGCAAAAAGGATTTCACCAAAAACCCGCTCGACGAGATCGCCGGCATCGGGCCATCGCGAAAGCGCGCGCTGCTGCACGCTTTCGGCTCGGCGAAAGGCGTCTCGCGCGCGGCGCTGTCGGACCTCGAGCAGACGCCCGGAATCAACAAGGCCACGGCGCGAATGGTCTACGAGCATTTCCAGCGCGGCGATTGATGGTCAGTGGCATTCGAAGGTCATCGTCACGCGGTCCCATTTGCCCGTGGCGAGGTCTTCCGGCGAAATCCAGAACTGGTAATCGCCATTGTCGCCGAACGACCAGAACATCAGATCGTCGAATCCCAGTTGCAGGAGCAGCAGCTTCCCCTCTTCCGCCTGCGCGCAGGAGTCGCCCTGAATGAAGGCGGGCGGGCCGAACATCTGGTGCATGAAGTCGATCGGTAGCAGATAGTCGCGATTGATGAGATCGCGCGCGTCCTGCGGCATGGTTTCGTAGATCTCGTCCGGCGCGCTGGCCACTGCGACAAGCGTCGCCGCCTCGATCCGGTCGAAGCTCTGGAAGTAGTATTCCCGGGCGATTTCGCCGAAGTCGCGTTGCAGACGCTTCAGGCGCTCCCAAAGGATCGCTGCCTCGTCGCCCGTCATGCGGCTCCAGGGATCGCGCCCCTTCGCCCAGTCCACGAATTCTCCGACAAAGTGCTGGAACGCCGCCGCCTGCGCATTCAGCCGCGCCAGCGCCTCGGCCTGCGCCGCGCCGCCTGAGATCAGGCTCTCGCGCTTGCGGCGCAGGCCCAATGGCTCGCCCTCCGCGAGCTTCTGTTCCATCCCGTCGGCGAAGCGAATCGTCGAGCGCCACCATTGAGGCCGCGGCGCGCACCGCCCGGCGATCACCGTGCGGACATGTTCCGGCAGGGCTTCGAATCCCGCATCGCCCGGCTTGGGCAGCCGCGCGAACATCTGCGATTTGAGGTAATCGACGGGCGTTCTGCCGTAATGAACGGTATGTTCCGGGAATTCGGTCATGCGCGCCCAATAGGCATCGAGCCTCGCACAGTCTTCCGGCCCCATCACGCTCCAGGGATCATGTCCCTGCGTCCAGGCGGCGAGCTCATCGGCGAAAGCATTGAAAGCGGGTAGGCTGTCGCGCATTTTCGCGATCTTCGCTTCGTAAAGCGCGACGCTCGCCTCCGCGTCCCTGATTGCGGCGGCGGCCTTGCGGCGAGCCTGCCCGACAATGTCCACGCGCGCCGGCGTCTGCGCTTGTCTGCCGAAGCCGAAGAGACGTCGAAGTCCTCCCGGCGGCGGCGGCGCCCCCGCGGCTTGCCGCTGCGCCGCTTCGATTTCTTCCGCGCCGGCCCTGCGCGCCTCGTCGAGCTTGCCGCGCGCATAGTCGATCATGCCGCGCTCTCTCTCGATGACATTTGGCGCGTTTCTGGCGGCGGCGGCGAGCGAGTCGGCGACATGGAACGCGCAGCGCCACCAGTCGGGAATCGGCGGACCTTCGAAAGCGACGGTCGGCGAAAGGTCATATTGCCGGCGGGCGAAACGTTTCCGCAACGCGGCGACATAAGCTTCGCTCAGCGCGTCTGCATCCTCGTCCGGGTCGCCAGTTTCGGGCGTATCGAGGTCGATCCGCGTCACGTCGACCGGCCAGAAGGGGAAGAGCGCGCGCCCCTCTTCATCAAAGAGCCAGTCGGGATTGCCGCCGACGGTCGACAGATCGCCCATTTCCGCCGGCGGCTCCGCGGGCGGCGCGCTCATATGGTCCGGCACGAAGAGCGTCGCGCCCTCGCCGCCGACAAAGAAAGCGAGCGCTCCATGTTTCGGGAGAGGCGTCTCCGGCGCCTTGGCGGCGATTTCCGCGAGATCGAGCTGCGCCACAAAATGCATGGGCTCGCCCGACGCCTGTCGCGGCCATGAAGCCGCTCCGAGGCGCGGCGCGCCGCCCAGCCAGCTTCTTGCGTTTCTCCATTCGACGCCGGGACGGCGGGCGCAGCGGTTTAGGACGATAGCGGGGAGCGTAGGGGCCAAGGCGGGGTTCTCCGGGTGTCTCGGGAGCGTAACCCTGCGAGCGTTAGCTTAAGCTGAAAGACGCAGCGGGCGGCGCTAGCCTCTGCTGCGCGCCCCTATTAGGCTAACCCAATGTCGTTCATTCGAGTCTTCCTCGACGCCTACGGTAAATTCAACCGCGACGACGGTTGGGCGATCGCGAGCCATATCGCGCTCTCCATCCTCACGTCGCTGTTTCCCTTCCTCATATTCCTCACCGCCCTCGCATCTTTCTTCGGACTGAAGGAAGAGGCGGACGCTGCGACGAAGCTGATCTTCGAAAACTGGCCCCCAAGCGTCGCGAAGCCGATCGCTTCGGAGATCAACAATGTCCTCACGCAGCCGCGTGGCGGATTGCTCACCTTCGGCGCCATCCTCTCGATTTACTTCTCCTCCAGTGGCGTCGAATCGCTGCGTATTGCGCTCAACCGCGCCTATGACATGCACGACCAGCGGCCCTGGTGGCTGCTGCGGCTGGAGTCGATCCTGTATGTCTTTCTCGGCGCGGCGGCGCTACTGGCGATCGCTTTCCTGATGGTGCTGGCCCCGCTCGCGGTCGCCCTCGCCGAACGGCATCTGCCGGGACTGATGCGCCAGATCGAGCCGCAGCTTGCGCCGTTTTACGGGCCCGTTCGCTACGGGACGACAACCGCGACGGTGGGAATCTCGGTGCTGGCCGCGCATGTATTGCTCCCCGCCGGACGCCCCCCGCTCATCAAACTTGCGCCCGGTTTCATCCTGACGCTTGTCGCCTCGCTCGCCTTTGGCGCGGGGTTTGGCGCCTATCTGGCGCGGTTCGCGGGCAGCTATGTCTCGACCTATGCGGGTCTGGCCTCGATCATGATCGCGCTGATCTTTCTGCAAACGCTGGCCGTGATCTTCATCTACGGGGCGGAACTGAATCAGGCCCTCGTCACCCGCAGGCATCCCGCGCCAGGGTTAAGCGGGCCTTAACCGAGGTTTTTTACCCTGCCCAGAGTCGGCGCGCCTCAACGGCCGCGCTACGCCACGCGGGCCATTTTTCACATGCGCAGCCATAGCTTTGGTCACTATTCGGAACAGGTCCGCGAGTTTTCGGCCCGCCGCGCCGCGGAGCTGACGGGCGGGCTGATGGTGGCGAGCGCCGCGGCGATGACGCTCTCGCTCGTGAGCTGGTCCGCCCGCGATCCCTCGCTCAACCATGCGACCGGCGGCCATGTCCGCAATCTCCTCGGTCATCCGGGCGCCGTCCTCGCCGATCTGCTGATGCAGCTCGTGGGCTTCGGCGCCATCGCCGCCATACTACCGCTGACTGTGCAAGGCATGCGCATGATCAAGCGCCGACGCGTCGATCGCGCGACGCTGCGCCTCGGGCTCTGGACCGCTGGCATATTCGCCACCGCCGCGACAGCTTCGCTGCTGCCAGCCACGGACCGCTGGCCCTTGCCGACCGGCCTTGGCGGCGTAGCGGGCGACGCCATCCTCGCCGTCCCGCGCACCATCTTCGCCGGCTCCGGCCTGGTGATGGCGATCTTCGGCATTGCCGCGGCATTCGTCGCCATTCTCTCCGTAAGCGGCGCCTCGGGGCTCGGCTTCGAATCCGAGCATGACATCCGCGACGCCGCTTTCGACGAGCAGGACGACCGCACGCATGATGGCGACGACGAAGACGACCGCGCGGGCGACCCCGGCTTCGCGCTGATCTCGCTTGGCGCGGTGATTCACCTCGGGTTGTCTCTGAAGTCCGCGACGACGCGCCTTTTCGAGCGGATGCGCAGGAACGCCGCCGTTCCGGTCGCCCAAGCCCCCGCGGCCGCCCAGCCGCGCCGCGAGCCGACCTTCGACGAGATGGAGGCATTTGAGGCCTATGCGCCGCCGCGCGCCCGCAATCTCGACGAAGACTATGAGGAGCGCAGGCCCGCCGCCCCGGCGACCGCGCCCCAAACGGCTCCGGCAGCACGCAAGGTGACGCGCCAGCCCGCCCGCGCGCCGGTGCGCGTCGCTCCCGAATCTTACGAATATCCCGAACTCGAGCTTCTCGCCGAACCGAAGAAGTCCACCGGCGGCGTGAAGATTTCCGAGGACATACTCGAATCCAACGCCCGCGTGCTGGAGGGCGTGCTCGAGGATTTCTCGGTGCGCGGCGACATCATCAACGTGCGCCCCGGCCCGGTCGTGACGCTCTATGAACTCGAGCCGGCGCCGGGCATCAAATCCTCGCGCGTCATCGGCCTCGCCGACGACATCGCCCGCTCCATGTCCGCCGTCTCCGCGCGCGTCGCTGTTGTGCCGGGACGCAACGCCATCGGCATCGAACTGCCCAACCAGCGCCGCGAGACGGTTTATCTGCGCGAACTCGTGGCGAGCGAGGATTTCCTGCAATCCAACCACAAGCTCGCCATCGCGCTCGGCAAGACGATCGGCGGCGAGCCGGTGATCGTCGATCTCGCCCGCATGCCGCATCTTCTGGTGGCCGGCACCACGGGCTCTGGCAAGTCGGTCGCGATCAACACCATGATCCTGTCGCTGCTTTACCGGCTCAAGCCCGAAGAGTGCCGACTCATCATGGTCGATCCGAAAATGCTGGAGCTCTCGGTCTACGACAACATTCCTCATCTTCTCACGCCCGTCGTCACCGACCCCAAGAAGGCGGTGGTCGCGCTCAAATGGGCGGTGCGCGAGATGGAGGACCGCTACAAGAAGATGTCCAAGGTCGGCGTGCGCAACATCGACGGTTACAATGCCCGCGTTGCGGAAGCGAACGCCAAGGGCGAAGTCATCACGCGCACGGTGCAGACCGGATTCGACCGCGAGACGGGCGAGGCGATCTTCGAGCATGAAGAAATGGAGCTGACCTCCCTGCCCTATATCGTCGTCATCGTCGACGAGATGGCGGACCTCATGCTCGTCGCCGGCAAGGACATCGAGGGCGCCATCCAGCGCCTTGCGCAGATGGCCCGCGCCGCCGGCATTCATCTCATCATGGCGACGCAGCGTCCCTCGGTCGACGTCATCACCGGCACGATCAAGGCGAACTTCCCCACCCGCATCTCCTTCCAGGTGACGAGCAAGATCGACAGCCGCACCATCCTCGGCGAGCAGGGCGCCGAGCAGCTGCTCGGCCAGGGCGACATGCTCTACATGGCTGGCGGCGGGCGCATCTCCCGCGTGCACGGGCCGTTCGTCTCGGATGCGGAAGTCGAGCATGTCGTCGCGCATCTGAAGGCGCAGGGCGCGCCGCAATATCTCGAAAGCATCACCTCCGAGGACGACGAAGGCGGCGAAGACGGCGAGGCGCCGGCGCCGGGCTCCTTCGACGCGGAAGAAGGCGGCGACCTCTACGACCGCGCCGTCAATATCGTGCTGCGCGACAAGAAATGCTCGACAAGCTACATCCAGCGGCGTCTCTCCGTCGGCTACAACAAGGCGGCTTCGCTCGTGGAGCGGATGGAGAAGGAAGGCGTCGTCAGCGCGCCGAACCATGCCGGCAAGCGCGAGATCCTGGTCGGCGGCGGCGTGGACCGCGGGGCCTTCGATATCGAGGCCGCGGAGTAGAGGCGGCCGGGGCTCTCGCCCCCCGCCCCCAAACCGCCAACTTGTGTTACGAAGACGGCGAACCGTTTTGTTCGAATCGGAAACGCCGCCGTGAAGAAACTGCCCCTCGCCGCTCTCGCCCTTGCCCTTGCGTTGGCCGCCCCGGCCCTGGCCGAGGACGCCGCCAAGTCGCCGGCCCCCGCTACTGACGCCAAGCCGGCGGCCGAGGCGAAGCCTTCGGAGACCAAGCCCTCGGAGGCCAAGCCTTCGGAAACTAAGCCTGCGGAAACCAAGGCCGAAGACGCCAAGTCCGCACCCGCCAAGGGCAAGAAGGCCAAGGCTAAATCGACCGATCCGGTCCAACTCGCCAACCCCGCCGCCCCGGCCGAGTCCGGCAAGCCCCTCACGCGCGAAGACGCGATCAAGCGCGCCAACGCCTTCTTCAACGCCTCGCCGGTGATGACCGCCGATTTCGTCCAGATCGGCGCCGACGGCAAGCGATCGGAGGGCAAGCTGCACGTGCAGCGCGCCGGGCGCGTGCGCTTCGAATACGCGCAGCCCGCGACTATGGAAGTCGTGGCCGACGGCGCGCAGGTCGCCGTTCGCGACCGCAAGCTCGGCACGCAGGATCTCTATTTCATCACCCAGACGCCGCTCAAATTTCTGATGAAGGAGAAGATCGACCTCGAGAAGGACGTCACCGTCGAGCGGGTCGACCTCGACGACGCGGGCGTCACCGTCTTCATCGAGGACAAGGCGACCTTCGGCGGCACCTCGCATCTGCGTCTCATCTTCGACCCGAAGAGCTTCAAACTGAAACAGTGGCAGGTGAAGGATCCGCAGGGCTACGAAACGCTGATCACACTCTTCAACATCGATCAGACGAAGACGCCCGATCCGGGATTGTTCAAGATCAGCAAATAAGAAACGCCCGCGACTGGCGCGGGCGTTTATAGATGCGGTAGGCGCAGCCCGCCCCGGATAAGCGACCAGCGCCGCCTCCGGGGCTTGCCTTGTGGTTACGCCTGCAGCGCGGGCGCCTTTTCGACGCCGTCGCAGACCGGCTCCAGCAGCGTGGGCGCAGCGGCGGTCAGGCCATCGCGGAACGCCAGCCAGACATCGACGACATCTTCGGTCGGCTGAAGGTGACGGCAAAGCGCGCCATGCCCGCCTGCCGGATCGCTGTCCAGTTCGATGTGGCCGATGAGGAAATGCTTGAAAGCCACGAGCAACGGATCATTCCAGTCGCGCGCGTTCAGAATGGAACGGAACACCCGCTCCAGTCCGCCATCCTCGTAGCTGGCGAGGCTGCGGGAGCGCAGAATGGCCGATGCAGCGCGAATTTTCGTAAGATAGGCGGCGCCGATCGCCTGGAGACGCAGGCGGCGGGCGGGATCGATCGGCGTGAGCGTAAGCGTGCGGCGCATGAACTCGTCGTGATCGACGCGCTCGCCGACGCCGACGACGCCTGCACAGGGAGAGAGATTGTCGGTGTTGCGCTCGCCGGCGTCGAGCGATTCAAGTTGCTTGTCGTCCGGAAAGAGGTCGCGCGCGATGCCGACCGTCTCGCAGAACTGCACCGAGAAATAATAATACATCCAGGCGACGTCGATGAGTTCGTCCCTGGAAAGGCCGCTCCAGTTCAGTCCGCAGACCTCGTCGATCACGCTCCTGTAGGAGGGCGTTTCCATGACGACGGACGTGAGCGGGGTGGAGAGAGACGTCTCGGTGTAAAGCTGTTGGCTCATTGTTGCCCCCTTGACTTGGTTTGGCGCGATCCGGGCGGCGGTTGTTTCATGATGAAACAGCCCCGCGCGTTCACGTCTCGAGCTTCAAGTGGCATACCGTAGAGCTGTTGTTTTCGGGTTTAGGGAGACGGGTCTGGAAGTTGAGGTTACTAAAGGATTAATGGCGTTACGAAAAAAGCGAAGCGCGCCGCCCCGGGGGGAGCTGCGCGCTTGTCAGGCCGATGATCCTCAAAGCTATTCCTGGCGCCGTTGCCGGCGCTCAGGCCGCCGCCTTCTTCGGCGTCAGAAGCTTCCTGTTCATCAGCACTTCGGCGATCTGGATCGCGTTCAGCGCGGCGCCCTTGCGCAGATTGTCGCTCACGCACCAGAGCACGAGACCGTTGTCGACGGTCGGGTCTTCGCGGATTCGCGAGACATAGGTTGCGTCCTCGCCTGCCGCCTCATGCGGCGTGATGTAGCCGCCGGGTTCGCGCTTGTCGATGACGAGCACGCCCGGCGCCTCGCGCAGAATGTCGCGCGCTTCATCCGCAGAGATGGGGTTCTCGAATTCGATGTTGACGGCTTCCGAATGCGAAATGAAGACCGGCACGCGCACGCAAGTGGCGACGAGCTTGATCTTCGGGTCTAGGATCTTTTTCGTCTCGGCCACCATCTTCCACTCTTCCTTGGTGAAGCCGTCCTCCATGAAGACGTCGATCTGAGGAATGAGATTGAAGGCGATGCGCTTGGGGAATTTCTTCGACTCGACGGGGTCCGAGACGAAGACCGAGCGCGTCTGCGCAAAGAGTTCGTCCATCGCCTCCTTGCCCGCGCCGGAAACCGACTGGTAGGTGGAGACGACGACGCGGGTGATCTTCGCTGCGTCATGCAGCGGCTTCAACGCCACGACGAGTTGCGCGGTGGAGCAGTTCGGATTGGCGATGATGTTCTTCTTGACGAAGCCCCTGGAGGCGTCGGCGTTCACCTCCGGCACGATCAGCGGAACGTCGGGATCCAGGCGCCAGGCGGAGGAATTGTCGATTACGACACAGCCCTGCGCGCCGATCCTGGGCGACCATTCCTTCGAGACCGTCCCGCCCGCCGACATCAGACAGATGTCGGTGTCCGAGAAATCATAGGTGTCGAGGTGGCGGCACTTGAGCGTCTTGTCGCCGAAGGAAACTTCGGCGCCGATAGAGCGCGAGGAGGCAAGCGCCACGACTTCCGAAACGGGGAAGCGGCGCTCGGCCAGAATATCCAGCATCTCGCGGCCCACGTTGCCCGTGGCGCCGACGATAGCGACCTTATACGCCATGAATTTTTCTCCAGCCGGCGCGGCCGGCGTCCAGTTCAGAAGGCGAAGCCCGTTCCCATGTTTCCCGATGGGGTGACGGAAACCGGCATATTGGTGTTCCCAGGCGCGGTATCGTCCTGTTTCCCCTTGGGCTTGGGCGGCGCCTTGCCGGGGGACCAGCCTTCGAGTTCTCCAAACTGGCGATTGGGATTGCCAGCGGCGGGCTTTCCGGCCGGCTGAGCCGTCCCTGCCGCGGCGGGGTCGGCGCCCTTCTTGCCCTTGCCGCGCTTGGTCGAGACCGACGACGCGCCGCTCGTATCGAGCGCCTTGGGATCCAACTGCAATTCCTGACCGACGGCGCCGCCGCCGATCAGCAGGGCGGCGACGAGGAGAACACCGCGAAAACGAAGCGCGCAAGGACGCATGGCTTTAGTCTCCGAGACAATAACGGGTCGTCCTACCCCCGCGCCGCGGCGGGATCAAGGCGCCCCGATTGCGCGCTACTCAAGCTTCCTGCCGGGCGATGGCCAGATTCTTGAGCTCGGCAATCGCCTTGGCGGGCGAGAGGCCCTTGGGGCAGACCTTCGTGCAGTTCATGATCGTGTGGCAGCGGTAGAGCCGGAAGGTGTCATCGACATAACCCAGGCGCTCGTCCGTCGCCTCATCGCGAGAATCCTGCACCCAGCGATGCGCCTGAAGCAGCGCGGCGGGGCCCAGAAATCTGTCGGAATTCCACCAGTAGCTCGGGCAGGCCGTGGAGCAGCAGGCGCACAGGATGCACTCGTATAGACCGTCGAGCTTGGCGCGGTCCTGCGGCGACTGCAGGCGCTCCTTCTCGGGATTGGCGCCGGCGTGCAGCCAGGGCTCGATCGCCGCATGCTGCTCGTAGAAGATGGTGAGGTCCGGCACGAGGTCCTTCACCACGCCCATATGCGGCAGAGGATAGAGCTTTATCGGTCCGGCGATCTCGTCCATGCCCTTGGTGCAGGCGAGCGTGTTCACGCCGTCGATGTTCATCGAGCAGGAGCCGCAAATGCCCTCGCGGCAGGAGCGACGGAAGGTCAGCGTCGGATCGATCTTGTTTTTGATCCAGATAATGCCGTCGAGCACCATCGGCCCGCAATCGTCCGCATCGATGAAGAAAGTGTCGATGCGCGGATTTGCGTCGCTATCGGGATCGTAGCGATAGACGCGGTATTCGCGCAGATTGGTCGCGCCGTCCGGCTTCGGCCAGACCTTGCCTTCGGAGATGACGGAGTTCTTGGGAAGGATGAATTCGACCATCGTTGCTTCTCTCGCTCCTATATTCCGCCGTCGTCGGTCGACCGCAGGTATCTCTTGAGCTTTTCCAGACCCGGCGCGACTTGCGCCATCTGAGCTATGAAATAAGAGCGGTGGGCAGTGAATCCTTCCTCGGCCATCCGGCACGCCTGTTCATGCAGTCGCGGCCAATCGTCCACCGAATGGTAACTTCGGCCCAACCAACCCAAGGCGATCACAACTCCAAGCTCGTCAGCACTCATCCTTTCAAGTTCATCACCTAACCTTCGATAGGCCGGGGAATCGAAGGCTGGAGCGTACACCTCCGAATTGACCATTCTGAACCTACCCGAAGACGGGTCGAGCGTTGAATCTCTCAGCGTCTGAAAAGTTGTTTGAATCCGCTCGTTGAGGCGCGCAATTTGCTTCAGAGCCTCCGCGCTTACCAGCTTGGCCGCCATACGCGCATCAAGTCCGCCACGATCGAGATCGTCAAGGGACGCAACGAACTCACCGTATCCGCCAGACCGGCACTTTTGGATAAATCGATTATCGGCAGAAAGGAGAATTCCCCTGCCCAAAGCACAGGCGAGATAGAAGCAGTCGTAAGCTGAATGATTAAGCTCGCGCGAAAGAATTACAGCGTCATCAGTTAGCTCCGAAGACGGAACAAACTGTTTGATCGATGCCTTGATACCCAGCAGACCCGCCCCAACCTGAGCGTCTGTAATTTCCGTAGTCCGCTGTTTTTTGAGCAGGACGTTGGAAACTTCGGGCAGGAGCAGATCTGGCGCGATTCTTGTCCAAGTCTTGTCTACAATGGAAAGCGCAGTTTCATGACCGGCCTCACGCACAACCCATTTGACCGCTACTGACGCATCGACAACGATCACCGCTCACGGTCCTCACGCAGCAGTTCGACCGAATCCGTCTGAGGGATACCCGAGGGCGTCATAGCGGCGATCGTTTCTAGAAGCGCCCTCAAGTTCTCGGGGGATTTTCTTGCCAGCAGGCTATCTCGAAGCATCTCCTGAGCAAGATGTTCGCTCGTGACGCCGCGTTCCTTTGCGAGCGCGGCAATCTCCTCAAGCACGTCATCCGCGATAGCAAGCTTACTCATGGAGGCTTCCTTTCGACTCAAGGTGCAGACATCAGTACACCCGCGCCTTCGGCTCGATATAAGCCACCTCATTCGACATTGTATAACTATGCACCGGGCGGTAATCGATCGCGGTCGATTTCTTCTCGGCGTCGATCGTCGCCAGCGTGTGCTTCATCCAGTTCGCGTCGTCGCGGTCGGGGAAGTCCTCGCGGGCGTGGGCGCCGCGCGACTCCTTGCGATTGGCGGCCGACTCCATAGTCACCACCGCCTGCACGATGAGATTGTCGAACTCCAGCGTTTCGACTAGGTCCGAGTTCCAGATCATGGACCGGTCGGAGACCTTCACATCCGCCGCCTCGCGCCAGACTTCGTTGACGCCCGCGACGCCCTCGGCCAGCACCTCGCCGGTGCGATAGACCGCGCAATGCGACTGCATCACGCGCTGCATCTTGTCGCGCAGCGTCGCGGTGGAGACCGAGCCATTGGCGTTGCGGAAGAAGTCGAGACGGGACAGCGGCAGTTCGGCGGAATCCGCCGGAAGTTCCGGCTGCGACTGGCCGGGCGTCACCAGTTCGGCGGCGCGCAGGCCGGCCGCGCGGCCAAACACCACGAGATCAATCAGCGAATTGGAGCCAAGGCGGTTCGCGCCATGCACCGAGACGCAGGCGGCTTCGCCCAGCGCCATCAGGCCCGGCACCACCGAGTCCGGATTGCCGTCCACCTTCTTCAGCACCTCGCCGTGATAATTCGTCGGGATACCGCCCATGTTGTAATGCACGGTCGGCAGGATCGGGATCGGCTGGCGCGTGACGTCGACGCCCGCGAAAACCTTGGCGCTCTCGGAAATGCCCGGCAGGCGCTCATGCAGGATCGCCGGGTCGAGATGCTCGAGATGCAGGAAGGCGTGGTCCTTGCGCTTGCCGACGCCCCTGCCCTCACGGATTTCGACCGTGATGGCGCGCGAAACCATGTCGCGCGGCGCAAGGTCTTTCACGGAGGGCGCATAGCGCTCCATGAAGCGCTCGCCTTCGCTGTTGGTGAGGTACCCGCCCTCGCCGCGCGCGCCCTCGGTGATGAGGCAGCCCGCGCCATAAATGCCGGTCGGGTGGAATTGCACGAACTCCATGTCCTGCAGAGGCAGGCCGGCGCGCAGCACCATGGCGTTGCCGTCGCCCGTGCAGGTGTGCGCCGACGTCGCGGAGAGATAGGCGCGGCCGTAGCCGCCGGTCGCGAGCACGGTGAGCGCGGAGCGGAAACGGTGGATCGTGCCGTCGTCGAGCTTCAGGGCGACAATGCCGCGGCAGGCGCCTTCGCTGTCCATGATGAGGTCGATGGCGAAATATTCGACAAAGAACTTCGTCTCATGCTTCAGCGCCTGACCATACATGGTGTGGAGCATGGCGTGGCCGGTGCGGTCGGCGGCGGCGCAGGTGCGCTGCGCGGGCGGGCCCTTGCCGAAGTCGGTGGTCATGCCGCCGAAGGGACGCTGGTATATCTTGCCCTCGGTGGTGCGCGAGAAAGGCACGCCCCAATGCTCGAGCTCATAGACGGCCTGAGGCGCGTTGCGACAGAGATATTCGATGGCGTCCTGATCGCCGAGCCAGTCCGACCCCTTCACAGTGTCGTACATGTGCCATTTCCAGTCGTCCGGCCCCATGTTGCCGAGCGCGGCGGCCACGCCGCCCTGCGCGGCGACCGTATGCGAACGCGTGGGGAAAACCTTGGTCACGCAGGCGACGTTGAGCCCCGCCTTGGCGCAGCCGACGACCGCGCGAAGACCGGCGCCGCCGGCCCCGACGACCACGACATCGAAAGTGTGGTCGGTGATCGGATAGACCCGTCCGCCGATCGACATGGATGAAGCAGCGCCATTCGCAACCATTATCGAAGCCTTTTTGTCGTTGTTCTGGGCGGCTCTGTCGGCGACCTACTTCGGCGCCGCAATGAGCATGATCCCGAAGGTCCAGGCGGCGGCGATCGCTATGGAGCCGATCCTGTTCCAGTGCAGCGCCTTCTCCTTCAGCGCCGCATCATGCACATAGTCCTCGATGATTTCGGTCATGCCCTGACGGGCGTGGATCATTCCTATGATCGCGAAGCAAATCAGCACGATCGCCGGGAAAGGCCGGCCGATTTCGGCCTTCGCGCCCTCCAGCGTCTCGCCGACGAGCCCCGCCAGCCACCAGGCGGACAGCACGCCGAGCGGCGCCAACGCATAGGATGAGAGGCGCATGAAACGGGCGTGCTCGGAACCCTCGTGGTCCGACACATAAGCGGCGCCCTGACCGCTCCGCCCGCTGTTGAAGTGAGTCGGAATCGACATGAGACGCGTCTCCGTTAGCCGGCGATGGCCTTGAGAATCCACAAAAGCAGGGTCAGGCCAATCCCGCCGAAAAGGGAGGCCTTGGCGAGAAGCTCGCGGCCTTCCTTGTCCATATACAGGCCGCGGTCCCAGAGCGCGTGACGAATCCCGCCAAGGAGGTGGTGGAAAATCGCCCAGGTGATCAGGAAGACGATCATCCCGCCGATGAAGCCCGAGGCGAGCCATCCGGTGAGCGCATGCAGCCAGCCGCCCATGCCGGCCCCGAGCAGGTAGAGCGCCAGCAGCGCCATGCCGAGATAAAGACCGGCGCCGGTGATGCGATGGGCCATGGACATGGCCATGGTGAGCCACGGCCGGAAAATGGTCAGATGCGGCGACAGCGGGCGCTTTTGCGCGCGGGCGTCGGTTTCGGCGTTCGCCATGTCGTCCTTCTCCCGCGTTTTTCGGAATGGCTCCGAAAACGCTTCCAAAAGAGTGGATAATTCAAATGGTGCGGCGCCGCAACTACGCCATTGCGGCGACCCCCGAAGCGCAAGGCGAAAATTGCGCGCTGTAAGCCGCTAACTAATCCTCCGCCCCTCGCGGAACCAGTCGAAGCGCAGCCAGCCCCGCCAGCGTCATCGCCGCAAATGCGCCGCCGGCCGCAAAGGCGGCCCAGGGGCCATAGAGATCCCAGAGCTTGCCGGCGGCGAAGCTCGCCACGAGCAGCGCCGCGCCGCCCGTGAGGTTGAAGACGCCGAAAGCGGTGCCCCG
This sequence comes from Methylocystis sp., assembly GCA_002929055.1. GTDB lineage: Bacteria > Pseudomonadota > Alphaproteobacteria > Rhizobiales > Beijerinckiaceae > Methylocystis. The sequence goes on from PERY01000015.1 coordinate 51,670, forward strand.
CAGGCCAGAAGGCGCCGCGTCGGCGACAAGCGCCGAGAAAAGCCCCTGCGTCAGCCCCATATGCAGGCCCCACAGGCCGACGCCAAGCCAGACCATCGGCAACGACTGCGCGTAAGCGAGCGTCGCATCAGCCCCGATCAGCATGACGAGTCCGGCCGCGAGCGGCGTCATGCGGTCGCCGCGGTCGGAGAAAACGCCCGCGGGATAGGACGACGCCGCATAGACCACATTCATCACAACGAGCACCAGCGGCGCCAGCGCGTCGGGCAAGCCTGCCGCCTGCGCCTTGAGGATGAGGAAGGCCTCGGAAAAGCGCGCGAGGCTGAAAACGGCGGAGACCGCCACGACCAGCCAGAAGGCGCCGTCAAGACCCCGCAAAGCTTCGATATGCAGCGGAAAGCGCGCAGGCCTCGCGGGCCGCGTCTCGGATGGCTCAACGACGCCAAAGGCGAGGATCACGACAGCGACAACGGCGGGGATGGTCGCGACCCAGAAAACGGCGCGGATATCGTCCACCGTCGCCCACATGACGACGACCGCGACCGCCGGGCCGAGAAAGGCGCCGACCGTGTCGAGCGACTGGCGAAGGCCGAAGGCGGCGCCGCGCAGTTCCGGCGGCGTGACGTCGGCGACGAGCGCGTCGCGCGGGGCGCCTCTGATTCCCTTGCCCACCCGGTCGATAAAGCGCGCCGCCGTCACCCAGGCCACATTGGGCGCGAGCGGGAACATGGGCTTCGTCAGCGCCGCAAGCCCATAACCCATTATGGCGAGACGCTTTCGGTCGCCGAACCAGTCCGACACCGCGCCGGAGAAGACCTTGACGACCGAGGCCGTCGCCTCGGCGATCCCCTCGATCGCGCCGACCTGCGCCATGCTCGCGCCCATGGCGCCCACGAGATAGATCGGCAGCAGCGCATGGATCATCTCCGAGGAGAAATCCATGAACAGCGAGACGAAGCCGAGCGCCCAGACGCTGGGGGGGATGCGGCGAAGGCGGGAAATATCGACTATTCGGCTGCTCATACATGCCCCGCCCAAGCGATTGAGCGGGGCTCATAACATGAGTCTGCGCCGCGCTAAGCGCCGAGAACGCTGGAAATCTCCTCCAGCGTCGCTTTTTCCGCATCGCTGACCTTGATTCCGCCAAAGCCCAGGAAGCCGCCCTCCGTTCCCGCCTCGGCGACCGTCTTCGAAATCTGAGCGAGCCAGGCCTTGAAGGCTGCAGCTTCTCCGGGAGCTTTCTGGTCGAGGATCGTGGCGGTCTCTTTCAGCCCGGCCAGCGCTCTCGCTTTGATCTCGTCGAGCTTTGCGCCCTGCGCCATAGCGCGGATGCCTTCTCGCGCCTCGGCGCGGCCGGAAGACGAGAGGATTTCATCCGCAACTTCCTTGACGAGATCGCCGCTCGAACCCGTTTTCGCCTCTGCGAGTTGTTTGGCGTTTGCAAATGCTTCCTGCACGGAGCCCACGAAACTGGACGGATCGGCGACGCTGACGGCGAAGCCGGCGAGCAGCGGGGCCTGCACGAGCTTCTGCCATTCGGCCGGGGAAAAATCGTTCTTGCTGACCATCTTTCTTCTCCCTTGAAAATGCCTCATTTTTTCAGCGAGCCTGCTCCCGGCGGCGACGCCGGGACGATCCAGCCAAACAGCAAGTATCCGGTCACATGGCGCGCGATGCAATCGTTGCGGGAGCGGCGACGGATCGAAGCGGCGCGCGCGAGGGAATCACCCCTCCGTCAACGTCATCAAAACATCCGCATACCAGGCGCAGTTCAGCCCCAGCGCCTCGTCCTGCACGATGTCCCGCGTGCCGACGTCGAGGCGCGAGGAATGTATGCCCAGCAGGCGCCATGGCAGGTCGTCGGGCGTGGGCGTGGCGTCGGTGGCGCGCATCACCACGGGGGCGCCGCTCGCGCCGCGGTGGGTGCGGGCGTCGGTGAGGAAATAGCCCTGCCCCTGAAAGCGCAGGCCGAAGGAGGAGGCGATCACCGCCTGCCGCACGACCGGCATGTGATGCAGCGTGTCGTGGAAGCCGAGCGGAAAGCCGACGATGAGAACCGAGGCGCCGATCTCGACGGCTTCGCCCGGGTCGACGAGATGGGCGGGCGTGAAGGCGCGGTAGACGGTGGGCTGCGGCAGCGCCGCGCGCTCTATCTCGAGCACGGCCACATCGACCGCCCCCGCGTCGTCCAGCCCCTGCCGCCAGACGGACCGGCCGTCACGATACAGCGGCATGGAGAAGCCGATGGACTTCGCCATGTTCCCGGGGTCGATATGCAACTCGATCTCGATGCGGTCGGGATGATGGTTGCTCCCTTCATCGAGCATCACATGCCGGCTCGTGACGACGAACAGGCGTTGATCTCGCTGAAAAAAGAAGCTGCTGGCGTTGGTGAGCGGGATCGAACCCACAAAGGTGCGCAAATGCGCCGATGTAAGCAGCAGTGAATCGATCGCCATTCTTTAGACCTCCTCTCGAGCGCCGCTGCGATTTTGAGGCCCCGCCCCTCGGAATGTAGGGCGTCCGGAAGGATTTCGCGAATGCGCTTTCAACGCCATCTCGGCGCCGTCTTTTGACGCGTAGAATGATCCTCCATGGGAATCATTTCGCCCGCCGAACGCCTTCTGTCGCGCGCCGATCCGTCGGAACCTGTCGAAACAGGGCTTTTGACCATCGATCTCGCAGCGCTCGCCGCCAATTGGCGCAAGCTCGCCTCCCTCTCCGGCGGGGCGGAGTGCGGGGCCGTGGTGAAGGCCGACGGCTACGGACTCGGCCAGGGCGCGGCCATGCGGGCGCTCTCCGCCGCCGGCTGCAAAACCTTCTTCGTCGCCAATCTGCTCGAGGCCGAGACCGCCCGGGCGCTCGCGCCGGACGCCGCCATCTATGTGCTCGACGGCCTCGTTCCCGGCTGCGCGCCGCGTCTTGCGGCGGCGCGCCTGCGCCCCTGCATCGGCTCCTTCGCGGAGCTGGAGGAATGGGCCGCCGCGGGCGTCACCGTCGGCCGCAGGCTCGAGGCCGCGATCCACTTCGACACGGGCATGAACCGGCTGGGCTTCGCGCCCCGCGACGCGGCTGAGGCCGCCGCCCGCGCTCGGGAAATCGCGCCCACGCTGGTCATGAGCCATTTCGTCAGCTCGCAACTGCCGGACGATCCGCTCAACGTCCGGCAGATCGCCGACTTTTCGGCCGCGCGCGCGCATTTCCCCGGCGTTCCGGGCTCGATGGCCAATTCCTCCGGCGTCTTCCTGCCGCAGCGCCCGCATTTCGATCTCGTGCGGCCCGGTTACGCGCTCTATGGCGGCAACCCCACGCCGCACGCCGAAAACCCCATGCAGGCGGCGGCGCGCCTTGGCGCCCGGATCGTCGCGGTGCGCGATCTGCCGGCGGGCGCCACGGTCGGATATGACGGAATCTGGAAAGCGCCGCGCCCCTCGCGCATCGCCACCATTGGCGCGGGCTATGCCGACGGCCTGCCCATCTCCGCCACCGCTGCGCCGGGGAAACCCGCGGGCGAGGCGGTCGTCGGCGGCGTGCGCTGCCCCTTCGTCGGCCGCGTGTCGATGGACTACATCATGCTCGACGTCACCGACGCGCCGGAGGGCGCCGCCGAGCGCGGCGAATGGGTGGAGCTGCTGGGCGAGACGATCGGCGTCGAGGAACTGGCCGCGCGCGCGAAAACAATCGGCTATGAAGTGCTGACGCGCCTCGGACGCCGCTATGCGCGGCGGTATTTAGGGGCCTAGCCTTAAGCCTTGGCGTACCAGGGCTGCAGCACCGGATAGCCCTCCCCCGCGAGCAGCGAAACCGTCTCGTAGAGCGGCAGGCCGACCACGGCGGTGTAGGAGCCGACGAGCTTCACCACGAAGGTTCCCGCAAGGCCCTGAATGGCGTATCCGCCCGCCTTGCCGCGCCATTCGCCCGAGGCGAGATAGGCGTCGACTTCCATTGAACTCAAGCGCTTGAAGCGCAGCCGCGCCTCGACGAGCCGCTTGCGCTCGACGCCGCGCGGATTGATGAGGCTCACGGCCGTATAGACGCGGTGTTGACGGCCGGAGAGGCGCTGGAGGCAGTCCTCGGCCTCCTCCGTCGTTCCGGGCTTGGGCAGAATGCGACGGCCCACGGAGACGACCGTGTCGGCGGCGATGAGATAGCTCTCTTTCAACTCGGGATGGGCGAGCCGCGTCCTGGCGGCCGCCTGAGCCTTCTCGCTCGCAAGGCGAGTGGCCAGAGCGCGGGGCGATTCGCCCTTGTGCGGGGTTTCGTCGATGTCGGCGGGCAGCAGGGCGTCCGCCTCCAGCCCCGCCTGTTGCAGCAGGGCCAGCCGGCGCGGCGACGCCGAAGCCAGAATGAGCTTGCTCTTCGGGGCGGCCGGTTCTGCGGTCATGTGAAGCGGCTCCGCCTGAAAAAATTACCGGAAACGATAGGTGATGCGGCCCTTGGTGAGGTCGTAGGGCGTCATTTCGACCAGCACCTTGTCGCCCTCAAGGACGCGGATGCGGTTCTTGCGCATCTTTCCGGCGGTGTGAGCGATGATTTCATGATCGTTCTCGAGCTTCACCCGAAACATCGCGCTCGGCAATAGTTCGGTCACGATCCCGGGGAATTCGAGCAGTTCTTCCTTGGCCATGTGGTTCCTTGTGCGGCGCTTCCGGCGGTTAGTGCTCCGTCAGTTAGCGCATAAAAGCAAAAAGACCGCAGCGCCCGGACCGGGCGGCGGAGTCGGCGCGGACCCTAATCGAGAAAGCAGGATTTGTGAACCGGAGAGTTGGAGGCGGAGGCGGGTGCGCGTATTCGCCCTCCGCCGGGTACCGCATCGCAGAAACAACCTTGTTCTAAGCTTTTACTCGCCTCACTTCGGCTTGCCCTTCACCGTCCGCGTGCCCGGCTTTCCCCCGCTCGACCGCCCGGCGGGACGCGTCGGCGCGACGCGCCCCAGAGGCCGCGCTTCGCCGCCGCCGAAATTGTGAGGCCCCATATCGGCGTCGGTGGGCTTTCGCGCGCGGGTGGCGAGCTTTTCTTCCTCGTCGCGGCGGACGGCGCCCCTGCCCCCGCGGCCGAAGGAGGTGCGAAACTGGGGGCTCGCCTCCGCCAGAAGTTCGGCGCGCTGCAGGCGCTGGATTTCATCGCGCATGCGCGCCGCCTCTTCGAAGGCCAGATCGGCGGCGGCGGCCTTCATGCGCTTTTCGAGATCGGCGATGGTCGCCGCGAGATTGTGCCCCGGCGCGATGTCGTAGCCGGTGTCGACGGTCACATGATCCTGCTCGGCGACGGAGCCGAGGATGTCGGCGATGCCGCGCTTGATCGACGCGGGGGTGATGTTGTTTTCAAGATTATAGGCCACCTGCTTGGCGCGGCGGCGTTCGGTCTCGTCCATCGCGCGCTTCATCGAACCGGTGATCTGGTCGGCGTAGAGGATCACGCGCCCATCCACGTTTCGCGCGGCGCGGCCGATGGTCTGCACGAGCGAGGTCTCGCTGCGCAGGAAACCTTCCTTGTCGGCGTCGAGAATCGCGACAAGCCCGCATTCAGGAATGTCGAGACCTTCGCGCAGCAGGTTGATGCCGACAAGCACGTCAAAGGCGCCAAGCCGCAGATCGCGGATGATCTCGATGCGTTCGATCGTGTCGATGTCGCTGTGCATGTAGCGGACGCGTACGCCGTTCTCGTGCAGATATTCGGTCAAATCCTCGGCCATGCGTTTCGTCAGCACGGTGACGAGCGTGCGATAGCCGGTCTGCGACGTCATCTTCACTTCATCGAGCAGATCGTCGACCTGCGAACGCGCCGAACGTATCTCAACCGGCGGATCGATGAGCCCCGTCGGGCGAATGACCTGTTCGACGAAAACGCCGCCGGTCTGCTCCAGCTCCCAATTACCCGGCGTGGCCGAGACGCTGACCGTCTGCGGCCGCATGGCGTCCCATTCCTCGAAGCGCAGCGGACGGTTGTCCATGCAGGAGGGTAGACGGAAGCCATATTCGGCGAGCGTCGCCTTGCGCCGGAAGTCGCCTTTATACATTGCGCCGATCTGCGGGATCGAGACGTGGCTTTCGTCGGCGAAAACCAGCGCATTGTCGGGCAGATATTCGAACAAAGTCGGCGGCGGCTCGCCCGGCTTGCGGCCGGTGAGATAGCGCGAATAATTTTCAATGCCGGCGCAGGAGCCCGTCGCCTCCATCATCTCGATGTCGAAGCGCGTCCGCTGCTCGAGCCTTTGCGCCTCCAGCAGGCGGCCGGAGCGGTTCAACTCGTCGAGCCGCTGCTTCAGCTCCTCCTTCATCGCCTTGATCGACTGCAGCAGCGTCGGACGCGGCGTGACATAGTGCGAATTTGCGTAGACCTTCACGAATTCGAGATCGGTGGTCTTCTTGCCGGTGAGCGGATCGAATTCGGAGATCGACTCCACCTCGTCGCCAAAGAAGCTCACGCGCCAGGCGCGGTCCTCATAATGCGCCGGGAAAATATCGACCGTATCGCCCCGCACGCGAAAGGTTCCGCGCGTGAAATCGGCCTGCACGCGGCGGTAATGAAGCGCGACGAGGTCCGTCACGAGTTGCCGCTGCTCCAGCTTTTCGCCGAGCTGCACCGAGAAGGTCATGGCCGTATAGGTCTCGACCGAGCCGATGCCGTAGATGCAGGAGACCGACGCGACGATGATCACGTCGTCGCGCTCCAGCAGCGCGCGCGTCGCGGCGTGGCGCATGCGGTCGATCTGCTCGTTCACGCTCGACTCTTTCTCGATGTAAGTGTCGGAGCGCGGCACATAGGCCTCGGGCTGATAGTAGTCGTAATAGGAGACGAAATATTCGACGGCGTTATTAGGGAAGAAGCTTCTGAACTCGCCGTAAAGCTGCGCCGCCAGCGTCTTGTTGGGCGCGAGGATCAGCGCGGGCCGCTGCGTCGCGGAGATGACGCTGGCCATGGTGAAGGTCTTGCCGGAGCCGGTGACGCCGAGCAGCACCTGATCGCGCTCCTGCGCCTGTATCCCCTTCACCAGCTCGGCGATCGCGGTGGGCTGGTCGCCCTTGGGCGTATATTCAGAGACAAGCTCGAAGCGCACGCCCCCTTCGGATTTCTCCGGCCGCTCGGGCCGGTGCGGAACCCAGGGCTTCGTGTCGCGCAGGTTGGGATCGCCGAGACGCAGCAGTTCCGCAAGCGACTCGGTCGTGGCCTGCACGCCCCCGCCCTGCGGCGCCAGATCGCCCAGAACCCACTTCTGCGCATCCTCGTCGTCGAGCGCATCGGAGGCGTCATAGCCCGCCTGCCGCGCTTCCTCGAAGCCGGGCGCCAGCGCCGGATTGAGCAATTGCGCCAGATGCGGCGCCAGCGGCGAAACCTCCGGCTTCGCCGCACTGGCGCGGGTGGGCCGCGCGGGATCCTTGGTTTTGGGGGGAGCCTTCGCCATGGCGGCAATATGGGGGGTGACGGGTGTGGAGGGAAGCGGGAAGCGTCGCCCCTCTCTCGCATCGCAACAACCATCGCCTAACCCTCAGTCAGGCCCGGTCTTTGCATTTCGAGTCTAATTGGCGCAGACTTGGCGTCCTGTAGGGGAGAAGCAGCACATGCATGGCAAGCCGGGCTTTACGACGCTCTTCTCCGACGCCTTCACCATGAGCGTCGCGGCGAATGCGGTCATCGCCGTGCGGCTGACGAAAATGGCGTTTGGCGTGGTCGATCCCCACCATGAGAGCGGGCTGATGGTCGCCGAAAAGCTGGACGCCGCGACCGAGGCCACCATGGCCGCCACAGTCGCAATCTTCTCCGGCGAGGCGCATCACGCCGCCGGATGCGCCGTCGCCGTCTACAAGCGGCGCGTCGATCGCAATCTACGTCGACTGACGAGCGGCTGAGCCTGCGGGCTTCACGCCGGACTTGGCCTCGGGCCCCTGCGGCTTGCCCTTGGGGGACGCCGCCGTCCCGGAGCCGCCGCGCCGCCACATGGCGAGCCCCACGACCACGGTCGCGCCTGCGAGCGTCCCGCCGACCATGACCCAGTCGGCCGATTCGCCCACCGAAAACTGATACTCTCCGACATATTCCTTGGCGCCGTCGTCGCTCGTAGCGCGCACCACCGCCCTGAACGCGCCCTCGCCCTTGAAATCATGGGTGAAGCTCGTGGTGCCGCGCTTCTCCAGATATTTCTTGGCCGGGATCAGCGCCACCGTGGTCGCGTCAAGATCGTCGCGCCAGTCCTGCTGCCCCACATCCTTGATGACGCGGATTTCGATGTTCATGTCGCGCAATTCGTTGCTCTTTGCGTCGAGGATGATCATCGTCGGCCCGATTTCGGGCACCTGCTGGCAGAAGATGCCGTCGGTCTTGTTCTCCTGAAAGGCGCTGAACATCATCTGCGTCGGACCGACGCTCATGACGCAGAAACGCGGATGCTCCGCCTTGATCTGGGCCTGGGCCGAGGTCGCGGCGCAGAGCGCTGCCGCCATCACAATCTTTTTCAGCATCAGACGCTCCCGCTCTAAGCATCCTGATCGCCGCAGGTGGATGCAAAGCGAGAGCGTGCGCCGGGAATTGACCTGAAGCAAGGAACGGTTTTCGCCAAACGCCGGCAGAAATTGGACAGGAACGAGGCGATTGCCCCCACCCTACCCCGCTTCAGCTTCCTCTCGTTCGGCGGCGACCAGCTTCGCCCGCGCCTCGGCCGCCTCGCGCTGGCGGTTCCACATGCCGGCATAATGGCCGTTCAACGCAAGCAACTCGGCATGGCGGCCGCGTTCGATAATGCGGCCGTGGTCGAGGAAAAGTATTTCATCCGCGTCAACGACCGTCGAGAGGCGGTGCGCGATCACGAGCGTGGTGCGGCCCCTTGAGACGCGGCGCAGCGCCTCCTGGATTTCATGCTCGGTGAAGCTGTCGAGCGCGGAGGTCGCCTCGTCCAGAATGAGAATCGGCGGGCCCTTGAGAATCGTGCGGGCGATGGCGACGCGCTGCTTCTCGCCGCCCGAGAGCTTCAGGCCGCGCTCGCCGACCTGCGCCTCATAGGCGCCCGGCACGCTGGCGATGAACCGGTCGATCTGCGCCAGCCGGGCGGCCTCGCGCACCTCGTCGTCGGTGGCGTCCCAGCGGCCGTAGCGGATGTTGTAGCCGATGGAATCGTTGAACAGCACCGTATCCTGCGGCACCATGCCGATCGCCGCGCGCAGGCTGGTCTGCGTGACGTCCAGTATGTTCTGCCCGTCGACCGTGATGCGCCCGCCCTGGGGCTCGTAGAAGCGGAACATCAGCCGCGAGATCGTGGATTTGCCGGCGCCGGACGGCCCGACGATGGCGATCGTCTGGCCCGGCTCCGCCGCGAAGCTGACGCCTCGCAGGATTTCGCGCTCCTTTTCGTAATGGAAATGCACGTCGTCGAAGACGATGCGCCCGGCCGGCACGACGAGCGGCGGGGATCCCGGCTTGTCGGCGATCTCCGGATTTTGCGAGAGGATGGAGAACATGCTTTCGATGTCGATGATCGCCTGCCGCACCTCGCGGTAGAACGTCCCCATGAAATTCAGCGGCTGGGAGAGCTGGATCATCATCGCGTTGATGAGCACAAAGTCGCCGATGGTGTTCTGGCCAGCGCGGATTCCGTAAACGCACATCACCATCATGACCGTCACGCCGATGATGTAGATCGTGGTCTGGCCGGCGTTGAGCACTGCAAGAGAAATATAGGAGTGTGTGGAGGCCTTCTCGTAATAGATCATGGACTTGTCGTAGCGCGCGGCCTCGCGCGCCTCTGCCGAGAAATATTTCACGGTCTCGTAATTCAGCAGGCTGTCGATCGCCTTCTGGTTCGCGTCCGTGTCGCTGTCGTTCATTTTCCGGCGAATGGCGATGCGCCAGTTCGTGGCGAGGGTCGTATAAGCGAAATAGGCGCCAAGCGTCGCCACCAGCACGGCTCCATAGCGCCAGTCGAATTGGTAGACGAAGATGCCAAGGACCAGGATCATTTCGAGGACCGTGGGCGCGCCGGTCGACATGACAAGCCGGGCCAGCGTCTCGATGGCGTTGCGGCCACGCTCCAAAACCCGTGTGAGCCCGCCGGTCTTGCGCCCGATGTGAAAGCGCAGCGACAATTCGTGCATATGGACGAAAAGGTCCGTCGCCAGCCGGCGGACGGCGTGCATCGCCACCGCCGCGAAAATGCCGTCCCGCGTCTGCATCAATATGACCGACACGATCCGGATCGCACCCATGAGCAGGGTGAAACCCACCGCGCCCAGCCCGAGCGCAGGAAGCGCATCCGCTCCGCTTTCCGCCAGCGCGTCGGTCGCCCATTTGAAGGCGAAGGGAGTCATGGCGTTGAAGAGCTTGCTGACGATCAGCAGCACGAAGACGATCGCGACGCGCAGCTCCAGATCACGCCGACCGCGCGGCCATATATAGGGCCACAGTCGGCGGATCGTTTTGAGAAGGGAGGCTTCGGAAAGAGGCGCGTCCTGCGCACCGGGCAGATGCGCGCCCGGGTCGCGTTGGCCGATTCTAAGCATTTTATGTCCGGTGATGAACTTAGGGGCGCCTCGAAGATGAGGCCTGAGCGTCATATAAGACCTTTAGCTTTTTCGCGCACCCCGCTTGACGGAAAAGCCGAAGGCGCCAGTTGGACGGAAGAGAGTTATGCAGAAAATAAAGAACATTTGCGTCTACTGCGGCTCCGCCGAGGGAGACGACCTGCGCTACGCCGCTGCGGCGGAGAATTTCGGGCGGTTGCTCGCCAAGTCGGGTCTAGGCCTTGTCTTCGGCGGGGGCTCGTGCGGACTCATGGGCGTCACAGCCCGCGCCGTGCTGAACGCCGGCGGCCGCGTCACAGGCGTCATCCCAAGCTTTCTCGATGAGCGCGAGATCGCGCTGCACGGGCTGACGGAACTCATCGTCGTCGACGACATGCATACGCGAAAGCGGCTCATGTTCGAGAAATCCGACGCCTTCGTAGCGCTGCCGGGCGGCATCGGCACGCTGGAGGAGTTGACCGAACAGCTCACCTGGATTCAACTTGGGCGCCACGCCAAGCCGCTTGTCATCGCCGACATCGCCGGTTTCTGGCGGCCGCTGCTCACACTCTTCGCGCATATGCACAATTCGGGGTTCATCCGCGAGGGTTATGATGTGCGCTATCTCGTGGCGGAACGCGTCGAGGACATTCTGCCGATGATCATGGCGAGCGCGCGCCGGTCGCCGCAGATCGAGGAGACTGCGGTGACGGAGAGGATGTAACCCGGGCGGGCTACTTCGCCCCCGACACCAGCAGCTTGTAGTTGATTGCGTCGACAAGCGCTTCGAAAGACGCGTCGATGACGTTGGCTGAGACGCCGACCGTCGACCAGCGATTGCCCTCGCTGTCGGCGCATTCAACGAGGACGCGCGTCACCGCGTCCGTGCCGCCCTGAAAGACGCGGACGCGGTAATCGACAAGCCGCACGTCGTCGATGAATTTCTGATAGGCGCCGAGATCCTTGCGCAGCGCGAGGTCCAGCGCATTGACGGGGCCGTTGCCTTCGGCCGCCGAGATGCGCGTCTCGCCATGCACGGCGATCTTGACGATGGCCTCGGCCCCGCGATCCTCGAAGCCATTGCGCGCGAAGCGGCGGTCGACCGCGACGCTGTAGCGCTCAATGTCGAAATAGTGCGGCGCTTCGCCGAGCACGCGCTTGGCGAGAAGATAGAAGGACGCGTCGGCGCCCTCATAGGCGTAGCCCTGCGCCTCCTTCTCCTTCACTTCGTCGAGCAGGCGCGCGAGGCGTGGATCGTCCTTGTCGAGCGCGACGCCAAGCCGGGTCAATTCGGAAATGATGTTGGAGCGGCCCGCCTGATCCGAGACCAGCACGCGGCGCTGATTGCCGACCGTCTCGGGCGGCACATGCTCATAGGTGCGCGGGTCGGTCAGCACGGCGGAGGCGTGAATGCCCGCCTTGGTGGCGAAGGCGCTGGCGCCGACGTAAGGCGCATGACGGTTAGGCGCGCGGTTGAGCAATTCGTCCAGCGCGTGGCTGACGCGGGTGAGATGCGTGAGCTTTTCGTGGCTCACGCCGATCTCGAAGCGCGAAGCGAACTCGTCCTTCAAGAGCAGCGTGGGGATGATCGTCGTGAGATTGGCGTTGCCGCAACGCTCGCCGAGCCCGTTGAGCGTGCCCTGTATCTGCCGCGCGCCCGCGCGCAGCGCGGCAAGCGAATTGGCCACCGCCTGGCCCGTGTCGTCGTGGCAATGCACGCCGACGCTCGCGCCCGGTATGGTCTTCACCACCTCCGCGACGATGCGCTCGACCTCATGCGGCAGCGTGCCGCCATTGGTGTCGCACAGCACCACCCAGCGCGCGCCTGCGTCATAGGCCGCCTTCGCGCAGGCGAGCGCATATTGCGGATTTGCCTTGTAGCCGTCGAAGAAATGCTCGCAGTCGACAGCCGCTTCCTTTTGCTTCGCCACCGCCGCCTTTACGGATTGCGTAATTCCTTCGAGATTGTCTTCTTCCGTCGAACGTAAAGCGACCCTGACCTGATAATCCCAGCTCTTTGCGACAAAGGTCACGGCGTCCGCCGCGCTGCCCAGCAAGGCGGCGACGCCGGGATCATTGTCGACCGAACGCCCCTGCCGCCGCGTCATGCCGAAAGCGCAAAAGCGCGCGCGCATCTTCGGCCGCGTCGCGAAGAATTCCGTGTCTTGCGGATTTGCGCCGGGATAGCCGCCCTCGACATAGTCGATCCCGAGATCGTCGAGCATGGCGGCGATCTGCCGCTTGTCCTCGAGCGAGAAATCGACGCCCGTCGTCTGCGCGCCGTCGCGCAGCGTCGTGTCGTAGAGCGTGACGCGTTCCCTGGTCATCAATGCGGTCCCCCGGCGGCGGGAGGCGCCGCCAGTTCCCTGGTCATGGTGGTGGCGCCGAGCCATTCGCCGCCAATGGTCACTGTGTTGCGGCTGCGGCCTACATAACCGCGGGCGGCGAAGAAGTCGCGCGCGGAGTCGGAGGCTTCGACGGTGAGCGTCTTCGTTCCGCGCGCGCCGGCGAGCTTCTCGATGGCGTCGGCGAGCACGCTTCCCACGCCCTGCCGCGCGAGGTCGGGGCGCACATAGAGCATCTCGAAGAGATTATTGTCCTTGAGCGAAGCGAAGCCCGCGACCTCGCCGCCAACAAGCGCGACAATGGTGAGTGCGCTCGCGAGCTTCGCGGCGAAGGCGGCTTCGTCGTCCGCGGCGGCCGCCCAGGCCTCGCGCTGATCCGTGTCATAGTCTTCGGCGGCAAGCTCCTCGACGCTCGCGCGAAACAGCGCGGCGAGCGCGGGGGCGTCGCTGGGAAGATAGGGCCGAAGACCGGGCGACGTCATCAGACGATCTCGAACGCGCGCAAGAGATGCCAGGCGACGAAAACCGAAAGCCCCAGCACCAGCACCTTGAAGAGAAGATAGACCGCCCAGTGGCGTTTGAACGGCAGCGTCTTTTTCCAGTCGTCGTTGGACATGATCCGCTTCCTTGCTTCGCTAATCTGAATTTTTCAGCAGGCGCTCGACGCGGGCATCCACGGCCCGCAGCGCTGCAACGTCACGGCGTGGATGGCCGGGACAAGCCCGGCCATGACGGAATTTGCGCGATTCGTGGGACACGGGCAGCGTGCTCATCGCTTCACCTCCCATGTCGTCGTGCCGTCCTTGTTGTCCTTCAGCGCAATGCCCATCGCGGCGAGTTCGTCGCGGATGCGATCTGACTCGGCCCAGTTCTTTGCGGCGCGGGCGGCGAGGCGGGCGGCGATCATTTGCTCTACGAGCTCGGCACCGGAGCCGGAATTGGAAACGGACACGATTCCGCTGTCCGACGAGCTTAGGTTCACGCCCTCATGCTCGAACTTTTGCAATAGTGCCAATGCATGCAACGAATTTTCGTTTGCTAGCGCTACCTGATACTCCCTAGCTTTTTGCAGGATGCTTGTGTCCGCAGCATCAATTAGGTCGCCGGTTACGAGCCCCGATAGCGCCCCAACAGTGCTTTTTTTGATCAAACCCAGGAACGCCAAATTCATAAGCAACTCGACGCGCGCTTTCTCGCTTCCGGAATGAGCGTTCGCGTAAAGCCGCCTCAGTTCAGCAAGAGCCAGCGGGAAATTTAGGTCGTCAGACAATGCCGCAACGATACCTTCGCTGGGCGCCAATTCTGACCAATCCACATCCCAAACCCTATAATTTCCAAAATGCCCATGCACGATTTCTTGACACCAATGCCAGAGCTCTCGCCTTGATCGGACCAATAGCTCATATGTCCAGTCGATTGGCTGCCGATAATGGGAGTTGAGCATCGCAAGCCGCACCACCGAACCCGCCCACGGCGCTCCTTTCCACCCCGTCAGCAACTCATTGATCGTCACGAAATTCCCCAGGCTCTTGGACATCTTCTCGCCCTCGACTTGCAGGAATCCGTTATGCATCCAGTAGTTCGCCATCACATTCTGGCCGAAGGCGCAGCAGCTTTGTGCGATTTCGTTCTCGTGATGCGGAAAGACGAGATCGATGCCGCCGCCGTGAATGTCGAAGGTTTCGCCCAGATGGGCCGCCGACATAGCCGAGCATTCGATGTGCCAGCCCGGACGGCCCCGGCCCCAGGGCGACTCCCAACCGGGCTCGTTCTCCTTGGAGGGCTTCCACAAGACGAAATCCATGTCGCCGCGCTTGTAAGGCGCGACGTCGACGCGCGCGCCGGCGAGCATCTCATCGAGCGAGCGGCGTGAAAGCCGGCCGTAATCCTTCATCGACGGCACGTCGAAGAGCACATGGCCGTCGGCGGCGTAAGCGTGGCCGGTTGCAATCAGCTTCTCGATGATCGCGAGCATCTGCGCGATATGTTCGGTGGCGCGCGGCTGCACGTCGGGCGGCAGGCAGCCCAGCGCCTTCACATCCGCCTGAAAGACGTTGTTGGTCTCTTCCGTCAGCTCGCGGATGGTGATGCCGCGCTCGGCGGCGCGGGCGTTGATCTTGTCGTCGACGTCCGTGATGTTGCGGACGTATTTCACATGGTCCGCGCCATAGAGATGCCGCAGCAGCCGGTAGAGCACGTCGAAGACGATGAGCGGCCGCGCATTGCCGATATGGGCGTAGTCGTAGACCGTCGGCCCGCAGACATACATGCGCACATTGGAAGGATCGAGCGGCTTGAACGCTTCCTTCGTTCGCGTGAGCGTGTTGTATATCCTGAGCGCGGGCGTCGACATGAAAACCTCGGATAGCCAGCTCGGCCGGCGCGTTTCATGTCGTGAAGGGGACGTGACGGCTCCGGCCAGCAGGGTTCGCTAGCTGATAATGATCCCGATGCAGATTCGGAAGCAGAGCGTCATGGCGCGACCATGCGCCCGAAGGCGCGGCCCCGTCAAGCGCGCTTTCGCGCCGCCGCATTTTGGCGAGATCGTGGCGACTTAACGCATATTTTACTGCGTCCGGCTACCCATTCACCATAGCCGTCGACTGTTCTGGCGGCCCTCTTTTGGACCCCGCCGCCATGTTCATCCTGTCGCAAAATGAAAAGTCGGTCTGGCCGCGCATCGTGGCGCCGCTCCTCGCCGGTCTGCTGGTCACCGCCGTCCATCATTCCAATGCGCAGGCTGCCCCGATCGCGACCTATGTGATCGACGATTCGGAGGGCTACGGCGTGCTGGAGTGCCTCACGCTGAATTCGGATTGCGGCAAGACCGTCGCCGACTCCTGGTGCGAATCGCATGGCCACGGCCCGGCCCGGGCCTTTGGCCGAAGCGAGGACGTCACCGCCTCGATCGGGGCCGCCGCGCCGCGCCAGAGCGCGAAGCCCGGCACGGCGGTCGTCTCCTGCAGCGAATGATCACTGCTTGATGTAATCGGCGCACTTCTGCGCTTCGCCCTGGCCCCAGGGCTGAAGCGCGACGGTCGCGGTCGAGTTCTCCGGCGAACCTTCGATCAGCTTGTCGGAATAGATCATATAGACCAGCATGTTGCGCTTCACGTCGCAGCCGCGGGCGATGTGGAGTTGCTTGAACAGCAAAGAGCGGCGCTCGCTGATCATCAAATCGCCCTGCCCGAACTTCTCCTTGAATTTGATGGGTCCGAACTGGCTGCAGGCGAGCGAGACTTCCGAGGTCTGCTCGGCGACGCCGAACATGCCGGCCATCCCGCCCTTCTCATGCGCCGTATAGGTGCAGGCGACCCCGTCGACGAGCGGGTCGTCAACCACATAGGTGGCCAGTTTATCGTTTGGCGTCAGCAGCTTGAAGTCCGTTGACTTGCGGAAGATCAGATCCGGCCCGTCATTGGCGAAGCTTGCGGAGCATGAAACGAGGGCCAGCAAGCCCGCTGCGAGGAATTTGGTCGGACCGCAAGACTTCATATTCAAGACCTCCTTGGGAGACGCGGCGGATATGGGCGAAGTCCTCGCACAATGAAAGGGGTGCGCCTGAGAAAAAAGCATAGCTTCGGCTTCACGCCCGGCGGCTGGAGATGAGCAATTCGCCTTGTTGCCGACACGATACAAAGCACAAATGCACCGGATTGATCCGCGACGCAAATGGGCGGATATGGGCGAAACAGGGATTGCGCGACGCGATTCCCCCGACGTCGCCGCCGCTCGGCAAGCGGGCCAGCCGGAGCAGTTGATGAGGCCGATCCTGGGGCCGATGACCATCCGCAGTATCCTGAACGTGACGATCGGCGCAGCCTTGGCGTTGGCTGCGGTCGCCGCGGGCGACGCGCGCGCAGAAAGCGCCTATTGTTCGGACCTTCGCGCCCAGATCGCCAAGGCCGGCTCGGAAAGTCTCGCCGCCCGCTATCGCGCGGCCGCCGCCAAGCAAAGGCAGGAATATGGACGCCTCGCCACCCGCGCCCGGTCGATGGGCTGCGACCAGCAACAGTTCCTGTTTTTCGGCGATCCGCCGCCCCCGCAGTGCGGCCCGCTCAACGCGCGTCTCGCCTCGCTTCAAAACAACATCGCGGCCTATGACCGCGGAGCCTCGGACGACAGCCAGCGCGAGGCGCTGATGGCGCGCTACGAAACGGACTGCCGCAACCGCAATATTCCCTCCCGCGAGGCCGAGCCGAAGAGCTTCTTCCAGGAGCTTTTCGGCGTCGAGCCGCCGGAAGGCTCGTCCGGTCTTCGGGAAGTGCCCGTCGGCCCGGGAGACGAAGAGACCCGGGACGACGAGCAGGTGGTGGACGAGCGCCCCAGAGGCGGGCCGATGGCGATCTGCGTGCGAGAATGCGACGGCGGCTACTTCCCCATCATGTATTCGGCGCGCAGTTCGAACCTCGACGACCTCAACGCGCTCTGCAAGGCCATGTGCCCCGGCGCGGAGGCGAAGCTTTACACACAGTCGCAATGGAAGGGTCTGGAATCCGCCATTTCCGTCAATGGCGAGCCCTACGCCGATCATCCCAACGCGCACAAATTCGAGAAGGTTTACGACCCCTCCTGCGGATGCAAGGCCCAGGGCCAGAGCTGGGTGGAGGCGCTTGCAGAGGCTGAGCGCATCCTCGCGGAGCGCAACAAGAAGGATCAGATGGTGACCGCCGAGCAGGCCGAGCAGATGTCCCGTCCGATTCTGCCTGGCGATCCGCGCGCCAGAAAGCCCGCCGGCGCGGCCGCGTCCCCGCCCGTTCAGAACGACCCGCTGCGCGGCTCGGTCGGGAGCGTGACCACCGGCCAGGAGGTCTTCAAGGACATCGTCGGCCCAGACGGCGTGAAGCGCCGCGTACGCGTGGTCGCGCCGACGCTTTAACTCACTGGAGGAAACTGCGCTTTCAGGCTGGTCCTTGACGGGAAAGGCTTTATATTCCGCAGCGCACAACCTGAGGGGAGCGACTGTGGGAAGAAGCCTGTCACATCTGGCCTGGCTCGAAGCCGAGGCGATGCACATCATGCGCGAGGCCGTCGCCGAGGCCGAAAACCCCGTCATGCTCTTCTCGGCGGGCAAGGACTCGACCGTCATGGCGCATCTTGCGCTGCGGGCCTTCTACCCGAGCAAGCCGCCATTCCCCCTGCTACATATCGACTCCACGTGGGAATTTTCCTCGCTGATCGCGTTCCGGGACGATTTCGCACGCACGCACGGGTTCGACCTCATCGCACACGCCAATGAGGAGGGCCGCGCCGCCGGCATGAATCCCTTCGACCATGGCGACCGCTATACGCTCATCATGCGCACCGAGCCGCTGAAGGCCGCCCTCAACAAGGGCAAATACGACGTCATCTTCGGCGGCGCGCGGCGTGACGAGGAGCGCTCGCGCGCCAAGGAACGCATTGTCTCAATTCGCGACGACAAGCATGTCTGGGATCCCCGCCAGCAGCGGCCGGAATTCTGGCGGCAGTTCAACATGCGTCTTGGGCGCGGCCAGTCGGCGCGGGTTTTCCCGCTCTCCAACTGGACCGAGAACGACATCTGGGGCTACGCCCTGCAGCACAACATCCCGCTCGTGCCGCTCTATTTTGCGCAGATGCGGCCGGTCGTGCGCCGCAAGGAGGCTTTCGTCGTCGTGGACGACGAGGCGCGCATGCGCTTCGAGCCGGGCGACAAGATCGAGATGCGCCGGGTTCGCTTCCGCACGCTCGGCTGCTGGCCGGTGACCGGGGCGATCGAATCCGAGGCGACCGACATCGCGGCCGCGCTGGAGGAGACGACCAACGCCCGCTTCTCAGAGCGCCAGGGCCGCATCAGCGACGGCGAGGACGGCGGTTCGCTCGAACAGAAGAAGCGCGAGGGCTACTTCTAGCTCGGAGCCATGTGGGACTTCACCGTCTCGATGAGTTGCTTGATCGAGAATGGCTTCGCCAGGAAGCCGAAGTCGCCTTCGGGCAGGTTCTTGGCGAAGGCTTCCTCGGCATAGCCAGAAACGAAGATGACCTTCGCCGTGACGCCGCGCTTGCGCAGCTCGGCGAACATGGCGGGGCCGTCCATCTCGGGCATCACCACATCGGACACGATGAGGTCGATCTTGCCGCCGACCTCCTCCACGACTTCGAGCGCCTCGAGCCCCGTCGTGGCCTCTAGCACGGTGAAGCCGCGCGACTTCAGCGAGCGCGCGCCTATCGAGCGCACGGCGTCCTCATCCTCGACAAGCAGGATGACGCCCTGCCCCGTGTAGTCGGCGGCGGGCTTTGCGGCCTCCTCCACCTTCTGCGGCAGTTCCTTTTCTTCCGGCACATGACGCGGCAGGAAGATGCGGAAGATGGTGCCCTTGCCCACTTCGCTCGTGGCGAAGATGAAGCCGCCCGACTGCTTGACGATGCCGAAAACGGTCGAAAGGCCAAGGCCCGTGCCCTTGCCCACTTCTTTCGTCGTGAAGAAGGGCTCGAAGATCTTCTCCATCACATCGTGCGGAATGCCGGCGCCGCTGTCCTCGACCTCGACAAGCACATAGTCGGCGGCGGCCAGATGCGGCTCGTTGAAGCTCGCGCAGTCGTCTTTGGTGACGTTACGGGTGCGGATTTGCACGCGCCCGCCCGTGTCCGACATGGCGTCGCGGGCGTTGACGACGAGATTGATGATGACCTGTTCGAACTGCGTGATGTCGGCTTTCACGAACCACAGATCGCGGCCGTGGCGCAGGTCGAGTTCGTTCTTCTCGCCCACGACGCGGCGCAAAAGGATCTGCAGCTCCGAGAGCGCGTCGCCAAGTTGCAGCACCTGCGGGCGCAGGGTCTGGCGGCGCGAGAAGGCGAGAAGCTGGCGCGTCAGTCCCGCGGCTCGGTTGGCCGTCTCCTTGATCTGGCGGATGTCCCGAAAAGCCGGGTCGGTCGGCCGGTGGCTCGACAGCAGAAGATCCGAATAGCCGATGATCGCGGTGAGCATATTGTTGAAGTCGTGCGCGATGCCGCCCGCGAGCTGGCCCACGGCGTTCATTTTCTGCGACTGCGCAAACTCCTCCTGCAGCTTGCGCTGCTCGGTGGTGTCCAGCGCATAGATCATTGCGCCCTTCTTGCCGGCGCCGTCGGCGGGCGAGACGAAGAAGCGCGCCGAGCGCGGGCCGGCGCCCTCCTCGAGGGACACATTGACGGGCTTGATGTCGCTCTTGCCTTCCAGCGCCTCCTGAATGGCCTTGCGCAGCGCCTCGGCGTCACGCTCGCCGAGCCCCGTCAGCATGGACCAGCCCTCGGCCCCCTGCGGGGGCTTGAGCGCCTGCGGCAGGAGTTTTGCGAACGCCCCGTTCGAATCCAGCACCCGCCCTTCTGCGTCGAGCGTCGCGATGGCCATCGGGGTCGAGTTGAAGAAACGGGCGAAGCGCACCTCCGCCGCGCGCAAATCCTCGTCCTGCCGCTCGCCGGATGCGCGGTTGATCACCAATGTGCGGGACGGACCCGCGGCGCCGTCCTGACCGAATGCGACCTGATGCAGAAGCCTCACGGGCAGCGAGCGGCCGTTGCGGCAGCGCAGGTCGAGGTCGATTTGCTCCGTGCGGACTTCGCCGGGCGAGCCGGCGACAGCGGCGAGAAGCGCGGCGCCATTGCTGGCCACGAGCGACGACAGCGTCGCGCCGCCGGAGCCCACCTGCGTCAGGTCATAGCCGAGCCAGCCCGCGAGCGTCTTGTTCATGTAAGGAACGGCCCCGTCGGGGGCGGCGGAGAAAAAGCCCGCTGGCGCGTGGTCCAGAAAGTCGATCGCGTGCTGGAGTTCCTGAAAGACGCCTTCCTGCCGTTGCCGCTCCCCGGTGACATCGCCTACGCGCCAGAGAGAAACGCGGCCGCCCAATTGCGGCATCGGCCGCACCTTGATGCGATACCAGCCGACCGCCCCGGCGCCGGTGAGCGGCGGGGAGAGGCGCAAATCTTCGACATGCGCTGTGCCCGCGCGAGCGGCCTGTGCGAGCCGGTAGATTCCCTCCGAGACCTCGGGGGGACCGGAGAAAAGCCGCTCCACCACCTGCAGGCCGGAAGCGTCCCGCGCGCCGCAGAGCGCCATGTAGGCCTCATTGGCGTAGACGATCTGCATTTCGTTACGGGTGACGAGAAGCCCCTCGGTCGTGGTGTCGGCGATGAGCTTGGTGACGTCGTTGCGCATCACCCGCGCCGAAAACTGGATGAGGCCGACGGCGTAGGCGAAGAGGAAAAAGATTCCCGCCACCCCGAAAAGCGCCAGCGCGCCGAGGATGACGCGCGGCGCGAGCGCGGCCGGCGCGAGGAAATAGGCGCCGAGAACCGAAACGATCGCCACCGCGAGCGCCAGCACCAGCCCGGCGCTTCCAGGTCTTTCGTTACGGTCGAATGCAGACGACGCCATGCTGTCGGCCATCCTGGAAGCTCTGGTTGTCGCGCCCGCAGGCTGGGGCGCTGCGGGCGATTCGGAATGAATGCCAGAATAGGGTTAATGCGGACGGCGTCCAAACGTCTCGCCGCCTGTATGCCACTTGAGCAGAAAACAGCGCCAGAGCTGAACAATTCCGGGCGCCAAACCCTAACGATCAGCAGATAGTAGTGCTTAGCCTCAGGAGTCCTGTTTTCTGTTAACCATTTATTAACCTTCCAAGACGGCTTGCCAAGAAAGCTGTTAATTTGGCAAGGTTCAGGCGCGTTCGAAGAGAGACCTGCTGTTCATGGACAATTTCTCAAAACTGCTTCCGGTCCTCGGGGCAATCGTGGCGTTCCTTTTCGCCGCGCTTCTCGTGCTCTACATCATCCGCCTGCTGTTCGGACGAAGAATTCGCACGCCCGGCGGCAAGAAAGCCGGACGGCGTCTGGATGTCGTCGACGTGTTCGACCTGGACCGCGAGAGGCAACTCATCATTGTCCGCAGGGACGGCACCGAGCACCTGCTTTTGATCGGCGGCCCGAATGATCTTCTGGTCGAAGGCTCGATCAGCGGCGAGGCCGCCCTGCGGGCCGAGACCGCCGCTGCCCGCACCGCTGAAGGGCGCGCTCCCGCACAGCCCGCCTCGGGCTGGCCCACGCCGCCGGAGACTGCGCCAGCGTCCGGCCCGGCCCCCAAGCCTTCCGCGCCCGGCCCGCTCAACCTGCCGCCCGACCTTTTCGCGCCCGCTCCGAGCAGGCCCGCGCCTCAGGAGGCTGCGCCCGCGCCACCTTCTCCAGGCGCCGCACCCGGACCGGCGCCATCGGGTTCGCCGCCGCGTCCCGCGGCAGGGGCTGGGGCGGGCGCAGGCTTGCCTCCCGCGCCTCCGCGTCCCACAGTTCCGCGCCCGGCCACGCCGCCGTTCCTTGCGCGCACGCAGCGATTGATCCAGCCGAAGCCGGAGGTGGACGCCGGTTCGGCTGCAGAGCAAGCCGCGCTTGGCGCTCCTCCAGCCGCTGTCGCTCCGCCTGCCGGGCCGGGAGCGCCGCCGCTGCGCCCCACCGCGCCGCCGCCTGGCCCTATGAAGCCTGCTGCTCCCCCCGCTCCTGCCGGGGCTCCGCCTCAGCCGGCCGCGTCCCCGACGCCGCCTCGGCCGATGGCGCCGCCGCCGCCCCCACCGCCGC
>PERY01000016.1 GCA_002929055.1 Methylocystis sp.
CTGACATAGCGCGGCGCCTTCACGCTGAAGATGAAGCCGTCCGGCGTCTCTTCGCGCCAGCGCGCGAAATTCTCGCGCGACTGCGTGCGGTAGAAGGTGGCGTTGATCTCGATGGAGGAGAGCAGGCGGCTCGCATATTCGAGCTCGCGCTTGTAGGGCAGGTCTTCGGGGTAGAACACCCGGCGCCAGGGCGCATAGTTCCAGCCGCCGACGCCGACATGGATACGCCCCGCCGTCATCGGCGCTTCTCCTCTTTGCGGAATGGGTGGAGTTAGCGCGCGAGCCGGCAGCGGCGAGCGAGGGGTTGCGCGCACGCCCAATCGCGCCATTTTGGCCAGAGCGGATGATCGATTGTTTGGATGCTAATGCGCAAGGAAGGAAGCATTATGGCCGTGACGCCACGTGCGCTTTTATTCACTCTTGCGACGCTCGCGCTGGCCGCCTGCGATCGCGGCCCGGCGCTTCCCGAAAGCGCGGGCTATGGGCCAAACCCGGTGCTTCCCGATCCCGCCGTCACGCCAAGCTGGGCGCCGAATGTGAATGTCGCGACTGCGGTCGGCTGGCCCGCAGGCGAAAAGCCGACGGCTGCGACGGGTCTGGGGGTCAAGGCGTTCGCGAGCGGGCTCGAGCATCCACGCTGGCTCTATGAACTGCCGAACGGCGACATTCTTGCAGCGGAGAGCGATGCGCCGCCCAAGCCGGAAGAGATCGGGGCAGGGGGCCTGCGTGGCTTCGTGGAAGGCATGGTGTTGCGCACGGCCGGTTCGCACGGACAGAGCGCCAATCGCATTTCGCTCCTGCGCGATGCAGACGGCGACGGCGTGGCGGAAACGCGCACCGTTTTCATCGACAAGCTCAACTCGCCCTTTGGCATGGCGCTTGTCGGCGACTGGCTTTACATCGCCAACGCCGACGCGCTGGTGCGTGCGCCTTACAATGAGGGCGACGCGAAAATCGACGCGGCGCCCGAGAAGGTCGTGGACCTTCCGGCCGGCCGCAACCATCACTGGACCAAGAGCCTGATCGCAAGCAAGGACGGTTCGCGGCTTTATGTCGGCGTCGGTTCGAACTCCAATGTCGGCGAAAACGGACTTGGCGAGGAGACGGATCGCGCTGCGATACTTGAAATCGATCCCGCCACGGGCGCGAAGCGCGTCTTCGCCTCCGGCCTGCGCAACCCCGTGGGAATGGGCTGGAATCCCCAGACCGGCGCGCTGTGGGTCTCGGTCAATGAGCGCGACGAGATCGGCGACAATCTCGTGCCGGACTACATGACGTCGGTGAAGGAGGGCGGTTTCTACGGCTGGCCGTTCAGCTATTGGGGTCAGATCGTCGATCCGCGCGTCGCGCCGCAAAACCTCGAGCTGGTGAAGGCCGCGATCCGGCCCGATTACGGCCTTGGCGCACACACGGCCTCTCTTGGCTTTACGTTCGTTCAGGAAACGAAGCTGGACCGGTTCCAGAACGGAGCCATCATTTCGCAACATGGCTCATGGAACCGCACGCCGCGCGTCGGCTATCGCGTGATCTATGTGAAGTTCGAGAATGGCGTCCCGGTGGGCGCGCCGCAGGAAGTGCTCACCGGTTTTCTCAACGGCAGGGGCGAGGCGCGCGGACGGCCCGTGGGGGTGATCGTGGACCGGCGCGGCGGGCTGCTCGTCGCGGATGACGTCGGCGGCGTGGTGTGGCGAGTCAGCGAGATCGCCGAAAGCCGCGCCCAGCTGAAGTAGGGCCGTTCCCCGGGCGCCTGCAGGCGTCTGCAAAAGCGTCGCCCAGCTTATGCTATTATCCCCGCGACTCAGCGGGGAGACACGTTTCCGTGCCAGACTTCTTCTTCGGCCTATTCGCCTTCGCCGTCTATTTCGCCGGCGCTATCGGTTTCTGCGCCGTCTTCTGCCTTCTCTACACGCGCGTGACGCGGCACGATGAGTTCCGCCTGATCACGGAAGAGCAGAACGCCTCGGCGGCCATCGCCTTTGGCGGCAGCCTGCTCGGCTTCGCAATCGCGCTCGCAGGAGCGGTCCACCATACCGGCTCCGTCCCGGAATTCGTGATGTGGGGCGCGGTCGCGCTCGTGACGCAGATCATCGCTTATGGCCTCGCGCGGCTTGCCCATCCCGGCCTTTCCGCCGCGATCGAGGAGAATGCGCTCGGCGCGGCGATCTGGGTCGCGGCGGTGTCCGTTTCGGCGGGACTGCTGAGCGCCGCCTGCATGAGTCCGTGACGCCATGACGGAAGAGAAGCCCAAAAGTCCCGAGAAGAAATTCGGCAAGCGCAGCCCGCCTCCTGTCGTCACTCACAAGCCCAAAAGGCCAGGCGCGCCGCCGGTTGGCGGGCAGAAGCGCTCGCTCGCCATCTCTCTCGCCGTGATGGGCTCTCTCGCGCTTCTTGGCTATGAAGCCATCGACTGGCTGGACAAGAAGCTCAACTGCGAACCCGATCCCGCCAACCCGGAAGAGTTGATCTGCAAGCATCGCGGCAGCGGCGGGTCGTCTTATCACCGTTCACGCAGCAGTTGGTACGGGGGCGGCGGCTCCGGTTCGAGTCATGGCTCGTATTTTGGCGGCTTTGGGCATTCGGGCGGCGGTTACCACTTTGGCGGCGGGTGATGAAGCGGGAAAGCTCCACGCCGCGGCCAAACGTAGAGAAGCATTTCGACGAGATCGGATTCACCTACGCTCATATCGACGGCGTAGCCTATTGGGACGAGAGCGCGCGCTATGTCTTCACTATTCGTGAGATCGAAGAGGACATTGAAGCCGCGGCGAGCGAAATCGACGCCATGTGCCTCGAAATCGTCAGCCGCATCGTCGCAAGCGAGGAGATGCTGGATCGCCTCCGCGTCCCCCAACACGGCCGGAATCTCATCGTCGAAAGCTGGAAGAAGCGTGACCCCTCGCTCTACGGGCGTTTCGATTTCGCCTATGACGGCGAGGGGCCGGCGAAGCTTCTCGAATACAACGCCGATACGCCGACGAGCCTTTACGAGTCCGCTGTGGTGCAATGGCACTGGCTGGAGCATCAAATCGAAAGCGGCGGTCTGCCGCATCACGCCGACCAGTTCAATTCGCTGCACGACAGGCTGATCGCCCGGTTTGCGGAGATCGCCCCCGAGAGTTTCGTTCACTTCGCTGCAATGAGTCAAAGCGCAGAAGATTTCGGCACAGCCGCCTACCTTGCCGATTGCGCGGTGCAGGCCAAATGTGCGGCGGCGATTCTCGACGTGAATGACATCGGGCTCAACGGCGCGCAGTTCTGCGACCGGAATGGGCGCAACATCGAGACGCTATTCAAGCTCTATCCCTGGGAGTGGATGTTCGCCGACGCGTTCTCCCACTCCCCTGCGATGCGCGTCACGCGCTTCCTGGAGCCGGCGTGGAAGGCCGTGCTCTCGAACAAGGGCATGCTGGCGCTACTTTGGGAGATGGCTCCGGGCCATCCTAACCTGCTCGAATGCTATTTCGCCGACGACCCGCGCGCCGCCTCTTTGGGAGAGAGCTACGCCAAGAAGCCGCTCTACTCACGCGAGGGCGCAAATGTCCTTTTGGTGAAGGACGGGCGCGCCGTCGCCAGCGCGCCCGGAGAATACGGGGTCGAGGGGTATGTGCGGCAGGCGCTGCACCTGCTGCCGCGCTTCGATCGGCGCTACCCTGTTCTCGGCGCCTGGATTGTCGGCGGCGTCCCGGCGGGGCTGGGCATAAGGGAGGATGCGTCGCCGCTGACCTCCAACAGCTCGCGTTTCGTCCCGCATTGCATCGTGGATCAAGTCTAGAAGCGGACCGAGTGCTGGGTCTTGGGCTCGGGGTCCACCCATTCCTCGATCTCGGTGAGGAAATTCATGCGGTTCTTCGTCAGGAACTCCGCGAGCCGGCTCTCGATGCGATCACGCAGGGCGAAGTCCGGCCTGTAGGTGAGGCGCGACCAGGGAAGGACTGGCGGCTCCAGCGTGACGGCGGCAAGAAACTCGTCCGTCTTCGTTTCGTCGTCGCCTGTTCGTCCGGCATGTGCGAAGGCGACCCAAAGAGGGGAGAAGTCCTTCTCGCCGACCCAGAAACCCCAGCCGTAATCTTCGGGAAGCGGCTCGCCTATTTCCGCCACGCCGCCTTCGGTCTCCGCGAGATAGCTGATGAAGTCCTCGGTGAAGCGCTTGCCCGGGTGGCCGTGGGGATTCAGTTCGCCGCTCGAGTCGTCGAGATAGCGGCCAGTAGCCAGCTCGAAGACGCGGCCCGGGTTGTGGTCCTTCGACAGAAGCAACGTCAGCCGCACGTTGGCCACGGATATCAGTATGGCGAGCATGGCCCACGGAACGAGCAACTCTTCCTCGGGAATGAACTCGTACATTGCGAGAGAGGGGTCGAGCACGACCGCGACCCCCGTGAGCACGGCGAGCGGCATAAGCAGTATCAGTCCGGATAGCAGGGGCCCTGAGAGCAGCCCGACGAGAACATCCCAGATCAATTGGCCGCGCATCATCCGAACGCGTCTCCACGGTGAGGTTGCCCGAACCGAAGACTAAGCAAAATCCCGGCCCGTGAGAAGCCTCGACGCCAGTCCGGCCCTCTCAATCGCTAAATAAGAACCTTTTCCGCAGAAGCTATCGACGTCGCCAGCGGCTGGCCGGGCTGGGCCTGTCTGAGCTAGAGTTCTCTTGCTGGTTTATTGGGCGATGACGATGGGCCTTTGGTCTTTCCTGAATCCGAAACGCAGGCGCGAGGGCGAGGCCGATCCGCTGAACCCGATGGCTGACGCGATCTGCGCCAATTTGCGGATGCTGGGCCTGTTCGTCGATTGCAAGGGCTACGGGTCCGGATTTCGGGAAATAAGGGCGTCGACTTCCGCCAGCTTGATCACGACGCCGCACGCCGCAGAGGCCTCAGGCGTTGCGCTTCTGCTCGCCAGCGGATTCGACCCGCCAGCGCTCGTCTTCGAGCAGATCAATTCAACCGAGCGGGGCCTGGGCCGGCAGATGGTCGGCGCCGTGATCGCGGGTTTGGCTGTGCGTCCCGGCCTGCTTGGGCGGGTCAAAGTGAACGATCTCTCACCTCTCCAGAGCGACGGGCGGCGCTGGTGGCAGCATATCGCGGATGCTTACCCAGACCTCGAATGGCGCATCACACATGACCCGGACGACACCCATTGGCCCGCGACGGCCCGGACTGGCGCGGTCGCTGATCCCGGGCTCACCCCCGACTTCATCGAAAAGAACCAAAAGCTTCAGTCTCTGGCGCGCATTTTCGGCCATGACCCGGATTGCGTGACGCTCAGCCTCGAGAAAAAGACGTTCGATTATCTTGGTCAGCGTTTCACCTCCGAAGGCGAAGCGACCCCCGACGGGCGCGTGACGATCTATTACGATCCGCAGATGAGCGATGCGCGGCTCGCCTGCTGTCTGGCGCATGAGCTTCAGCATCTGCGCTATTTCGCCGTGCGCCACGCCTTTCAAGCCGAGCCGCCCGAGGGGCCGCTTCGCAGCCGTTTCGCGCGCTTCACGCCGGAGCTTCTCGCCGGGCAGGGCGGCGTGTCCAATTATTCGAATGAACATTGGGACGCCTGGAAGGGGGCGGGTTTGCCGCAGCTTTTTTCCGACGAACTCGGGGAGGGCGGGAGCGAGCCGATCAATGAGACGATCGCCGAGGTCGCCAAAGCGCTCTACAATTGGGGACCGGATGTGCGGATCAATCCGATCTGGCGCGAGCTGCGGGAAGAGATCGACGCGGCATACAAGACGCTCGCGGGCGAATGATCAAAGCTCGACGCCCATGCGACGCAGCAGCGGCGTCATCAGCAGATAGGCGGCCGCCGTCGCGGCGATGGAGACGCCGAGGCTCGTCCAGAATCCCAAGCCGTGCCGCAACAGGAAGGGCAGCATCGGGAAGAGTACGAGCGAAGGAATGATCAGCCAGAATATCTGTCCCGAAAGCGCGCCGATCGATTCGGCTTCAGCGCCTTCCAGCCGCAGCCATATGAAGGCCAGCAGCGATGTGAGGGGCAAAGACGCGACAAAGGCCGCAAACCCGGTGGATCGCTTGGCGATTTCCGACACCGCGACGATCACGAGAGCAGAGACGCCGACTTTGACAATGTAATAGAGCATTGCGATTCCGTTGCGGAGAGGCGAAGGCGCGCAGGCGACCTTCGCCCCTTCCGAAATCAGGCTTTCGCTGCTTCGCTCAGCGTATTCAGAACCGCGAACATGGCTTCACGGTTGTTCAACTCCTCATAGGAGTATCCGCATTCGCGCATCGCCTTGCGAGTCGCATCCCGCATCCGGCTCAAATTCGTGCGCGACATCGTCGGGAACATGTGATGTTCGATCTGGCTGTTGAGCCCGCCGGTCAGCCAATCGCAGAAGCGCGACGTCGTTGTATTGCGGGTCGAGCGCGCCTGACGATCATAGAAGCCGTTGGCTTCGCTCGCGTCGTAGACTTCCATGCCCGTGTGGTTGAGCACGAAGACGAAGGCGAGGATGAAGCCGCCGAGCAACTGCGCCGACAGGAACCAGAGCCAGCCGGTCCAGGCCGGTCCCGGCGTCAGGAAGCCGGCGAGCGTCATGCCGACGATCCAGTGGATGACGCAGAGCGCGCCCTCGAGGTTCTTGCCCTTGCGGAACGCTGTCTCGATGCTCTGCCAGCTCCAGTTGAAGCGGGCCATCGTCAGCAACGGGAAGAACAGCGGCACCTGAAAGCGCGGCATCAAGTGCGACATCAGCTTATCGAAGGCCGTCTTGCGGGCCGTTGTATTGTAATCGGTCAAGGCCTTGTCCCAGACGATCCACGGCACCGAGTCGATGTCGCCGTCGATAGGCGACAGCACGCCTTCCTCGCTCTTGCGGCAGGCGTTGGGGAATGCGTGATGCAATTCATGCTTCTCGACCCACCAGGTCGATCCGAAGCCCTGGAAGAGCGACACGGCGTTGAGCATGAAGCGCGGCTTTGCGTCGTCGCGCGGCCCCCACTGGTTGTGGGCGACGTCGTGGCCGAGATAGGCGGTGCGCGGATAGTGGACGCCGAGGATGATCGCTCCGGCCGCAGCGGCGATTCCGCCCTGGGTCAGAAGGGCGAAAGACAGCGTGGGCACACCGACGAGCTCGACGCAGCGAAGCGCCTGCTCCCAGACGGGGACATTGAAATAGCCCCTTTCGCGCGCTTCTGTTTTCAGCGTCGCCATGCGCTGGGCCAGCGCCCTTGGGTCCGGACCGGGCAAGTCAAGGCTTCCGGAAGCCGCTTCGATCGTGTCGCTCAATGTTTCCCCGCAGCGCCAAGGCTTGGCTTGTTTTTGTTTGCCGCAGCGACTCAATCGTCTATAGCCGCGCTCTTGTCAATTCGTTCTTACACGGCAAAATGAACCGGTTTATGTAAGTAAAACGTGGAAGCGGAAAGCGGTGCAGCAGAGCGATATCGAGGGGTCCGGTTTTCGATGCGCAATTTAGGTGAAAACCCAAAGAAACTGGGCTGCTTTCCTGCCTTTTGCAGCGCAGCGGCGGAGTAGAGCGCGCCCGATGGCGCGCGGCTCCCAGATTCACGTAACGGAGCGCGTCCTGCCCCGGGAGGGGCCCCGCTCCCCAAGCTATCGCTCTCCCTCGCCTTTCGCGTCCGCCTGTGCTAACCGAAGCGCCTCCCCCAGAGGGGACAAGAAAAACCGGGCTGGTAAACGCAAGGGTCGGCGAGAATGTCGGATATTTTCAACGAGGTCGACGAAGACGTCCGTCGGGACAAGGCCGCCGAATTCTGGCAGCGTTATCAGACGCCGATCTTCGTCATCGCCTTCCTCATCGTCGCGGCGACGGGGGCGTGGAGCTATTATCAGGACAAGCGCCTGAAAGCGGCCGAGTCGGCCAACTCCCAATTCATGGCCGCCGTGGCGCTCGCCGAAGAGGGCAAGAACGCCGAGGCCGCCGCCGCATTCGACGCCATCGCCAAGGACGCCCCCAAGGGTTACGCCGGCCTCGCGCGCATTCGCGCCGCAGAGGCGCGCCCGGACAAGAAGCAGGCGCTGGCCGAGCTCAACGCCATCGGCGAGGACGCCAGCGTCGACAAGCTGACGCAGCAAGTCGCCATGCTACGCGCTGCGCTGCTCGTGCTCGAGAGCGGCGACCGCGAGAAGTTCGAGCGCGCGCTGGGGCCGATGATGACCTCGGATGGCTCCTTCCGCTTCTCCGCCCAGGAATGGAACGGCCTCGACGCGCTGTTCAACGACGATTTCGACGAGGCCGAGCGCGTTTTCGAGCAGGTGCTCAACAACGGCGACGCGCCACAGTCCATGCGCCAGCGGGCTTCCGCTTATAAGGGCCTGCTGCACGCGAGGCGCGGACCGAAGCCGGCTCCCGGAGCGGCGGCGGCCGGCGGCGCCGGCAAGGCCGGCGGCAAGATCGAGGTCGTGCCGGTCATCGAACCGGAGTCGGGCGGCGAAATGCCGGCGGGGTCCGCGCCGTTCGATGCGGCGCCCGCCAAGTAGCTGGCGCGTCCAGGATAGCCTATTTTGCAGAACCCTCTCCCGCCGGGAGAGGGTTTCGCGTTACGAGAGGGGCGCGCAAGCGCTTTCCGAAAGTCGCTCATGTCCTTTTCGCTCGCCATCATCGGCCGCCCGAACGTCGGCAAGTCGACGCTCTTCAACCGGCTGACCGGCAAGAAGCTCGCGCTTGTCGACGATCGCCCCGGCGTCACCCGCGACCGCCGCGAGGGCGAGGCGAAGCTCGCTGACCTGCGCTTCACCATCATCGACACGGCCGGTCTGGAGGAGGGGGCGAGCGCAACGCTGGAAGGACGCATGCGCGCGCAGACCGAAAGCGCCATCGCCTCCGCCGACGCCATTCTCTTCGTCATCGACGCGCGCGTCGGCGTGACGCCGGACGACAAATATTTCGCCGATCTCGTGCGACGCGCCGGCAAGCCCGTGATCCTCATCGCCAACAAGGCGGAAGGCAAAGCAGGCACGGCGGGCGCCTATGACGCCTTCTCGCTCGGCCTTGGCGACCCCGTGCCGTTTTCCGCCGAGCATGGTGAAGGCTCGGGCGCGCTCTACGAGGCGCTGCTGGAGGCGCTTCCCGAGCAGACCGCCGAGCCTGTCGAGGAAGAAGAGCAGCAGGAAGACAATCTCTACGACGACGAGGAGGACGGCAGCGACCTCGACGTCACCAAGCCGCTTCGCATCACGGTCGTCGGGCGTCCCAACGCTGGCAAGTCGACGCTGATCAACCGCATCCTCGGGGAAGAGCGTTTGCTGACGGGGCCGGAAGCCGGCATCACACGCGACTCGATCGGCGTGGACTTCCTGTGGCGCGACCGCAAGATGAAGCTGTTCGACACGGCGGGTCTGCGCCGGCGCGCCAAGGTCGTCGACAAGCTCGAGAAACTCTCCGCGGCCGACGCGCTGCGCGCCGTTCGCTTCTCGGAAGTCACTGTGCTTCTGGTCGATTCGACCATTCCGTTCGAGAAGCAGGATCTGACCATCGCCGATCTTTCGGCGCGCGAGGGCCGCGCCTTCGTCATCGGGCTCGGCAAATGGGATTTGATCGAAGACAAGAACGCGACACTGATGAGGCTGCGCGAGGAAGCCGAGCGGCTGCTGCCGCAGGTGCGCGGCTGCCCGGTCGTTCCTGTGTCGGGCGAGACGGGGCAGGGGCTCGAGAAACTCATGGAGGCCATCATCGCCACGCATGTGGTGTGGAACAAGCGCATCGCGACGGCGCGGCTCAACCGCTGGCTGCTGCAGGCGGTCGAGCAATCGCCGCCGCCCGCCGTTTCCGGGCGCCGCATCAAAATCCGCTACATGACCCAGGCGAAATCCCGCCCGCCCCACTTCGTGCTGTTCGGCAATCAGCTCGATGAATTGCCAACAAGCTACGAGCGCTTCCTGATCAACGGCATGCGCAAGGCCTTCGATCTTCCAGGCGTTCCGATCCGTATTTCGAAGAAATCAGGCGACAATCCATTCGCAGGAAGGAAACGGAAAAGCTGACGCCAGCCAATCTTCGCTTGTATTCCGTCCATCCACGGCCCATGTATTGGTTGTGGGCTTTTGGCAATTAGTTCATGCAGCAAAGCTTTAGCCCACATCTTCAGCGCGTTTGCGCAGCAGGCTGCGGGCGACGTTGTTCATAATCCATCAGCCGCTTGTTGCCTCTTTCTCCCGATATGGCGGGAGTGAGCGACCCTCGTCACAACGAAGGATTCTCGCCGCATGCGAAGTCCTGGAAGGACTCCAAAAAATGGCAAAAGCGGAACTCGGCGAGAAGCGTCGCTGCCTCACTTGCAGCACGGCGTTTTTCGATCTCAAGCGATCGCCGGTCGTCTGTCCCAAATGCGCCGCTGTTTTTCAGGTGATCGAGCAGGCGCGCTCTTCAATGAAATATGCGCCGCGCCCGGTCCGTTTCGGCAGATCTGGCCCCGCGGCGCCGACGCCGATCGTCGAAGAAACGACCTTGCTCGTCGAGGATGACGAGGATGCGGTGGCCGAGACCGAATCCGAGGTTTCCGAGGACGCCGAAGACGAAGTCCCGGAAGACGAGGCGGCGACTTGAGCATCGGCGGAACTCACGCCTGAGCGTTTGCGCGCATCGGGTGTAACAGTTCCTCCAGAATTGTTGGAAAGCAGCGCAAATTGTTCGTGAAACGCGGCGAGAAAGCGCGTTTTCATGCCGATTTTACCCGTATTGGACTGGTCCGGTTATTGCGGTGGATGGGGAGTTCCCACCAACGGCCGATGTGTTCGCGCCTGTTATTCAAGGAGTGGAGCTATGGCCAACGTCACTTTTTCATCCCCCGTGCTGGCGCGCGACGTCACGGTTTATGCGGTCGCCGGCGATCGCGGAACGCTGCTGGCGGTCGCCAAGGCGCACAAGATTCCGTTGCCTTTCGACTGCCAGGATGGCGAGTGCGGCTCGTGCATCGTCGAGATCAAGCACCTCAGCCCCGATGTGAAATACGCCATCGCCCTCACCGAGAAGGAGAAGGAACTGCTGAAGCAGCTTGGCAAGATCACAAAGGCGGAAATCGAGAACGCGGAAGTCAACGACATGCCGCCGCGCTATAGGCTGGCGTGCCAGTATTTCGTTCGCAACGAGGACATCGTCGTCAGCTTCGAAGGCGACCAGACGCTGCCCGTCAAAGGCCCCCACATCACGCACGCCGCCAGCCGCTTCAAGGGCGGCACCGAGATCGGCTCGATCGACGAATTCCTCGGTTACGCCGTGAAGCTCGAGGAGGACGCGGCGCTCCATTACGACGAACTGGGCGCGGCGATGGACGGCTGCGGCAACCAAAGGGTCGCGACCCTGTTTCGTCAGCTCGCAGCCTTCTCGCGCCGGCACCTCGCCGAGGCGCGGTCGCGCGCAGGCTCTCTCGACGTCGACACTAAAATCCCGCCGGATTACGTCTGGCCCAATCATGTCACGCCGGAGCGCGCTTCGATCTGGGCGGCCGATCCTTCGCTGTCGCGGCTCGATGCATTGAAAGCCGCGCTGCAGGGCGAGCGGCGGGGCCATGAATTTTACTGCGCGGTCGCGGCGATGAGCAAATCTCCCGAGGTCGCGGCCATGGCGAAGGAGTTCGTCAAGGAAGAAGCCGATCACGTCAAGGTTCTCGAAGCCTGGATAACGCACGAAGAATGGGACGTGAAGAATGCGTCGGCGCCGGCCGGCGCCTGAGCATCCGCGGGCCGAAATACAACCGCAGGGGAGCAGCATGGAGTCCGTCGAGGAATTTCTCGCCTATGCGATAAAGCTCGAACAGGAGGCGGCTTCTCGTTTCGGGCAATTGGCGGATGCGATGGAAGCGTCCGGCAATCGCGAGGTGGGCAAGCTGTTCCAGCGTCTCGCGCATGCGTCGAGGCTGCATCTGGCTGAGGCGCGGGCGCGCTCCGGCTTTCGCGAAATTCCGGAGATGAAGCCGGCGGACTATGTGTGGCCAGATCTCGAGAGCCCCGAGGCGGCCGCCATTTGGGGAACCGACCCGCTCATCGGGCGCGAACAGGCGCTGGAGATCGCCCTGGAGGCGGAGACGGCGGGCCTCGACTACTACCAGAGCGTTCTCGACGCCACGCACGATCCCGACATCAAGGTGCTTGCGAAGCAATTCATCGAAGAAGAAACGGGTCACGTGACGGCGCTGCAAAAATCCATTGCGGCGCTGAGGTCGAAACAGTCGGGCTGACGCCGTTTAGCGCGTCGCTTCCCGATGAAGCGCGGCGCGCACAGCCTCTGCGAACGAGTGGCCATGCACGGCGTCCTGCGCAAATCTGATCCGCAGCGCGCGCGGCAGCTCCAGTTGCACGCCGGCGCCGCGTCGCCCCTTGTTGCAGATGTTCGCGGGATCGCGGCCGGCGAGCGGATGCCCGTCGCCAACCGTCTTGGCGCGAAAGCCGCCAGCGAGCAGCTCCGCGCAAATGGCGTCGCGCAATGCGCCATGCAATCCTCCGACCCAGATCGAGGCGTCGTCCGCGCCATTCTTGCGCCCGTGCACGCTGACGACAATCTCGCAGGCCTCGACCAGCGTCATCGCCTTCGGCTCGTCGAAGCGCGTGGAAGTGATGTGCAGGCCGTCGCCTCTTGCGCGCCTGCTCAGGCTTTCGAAGACATAGAGCGAGTGAGTTTCGCGCGCGATTGCCATCGCCGCCTCGGAGGAGCCGGGTTCGATCCAGCCGCCATGCGGCGCGACGACGGCGAAGGGTGAAGATCGCTCAGCGACGTGAATACGATAGTGCACGCCTTCTATTTCGCGCGCGGCGAGCGCCGCGAAGCTGTCGTATTGGTCGACCATGCGGGTGAGATTAACGCGCCAGCAAGGAGACTGGCATGCGACGCTCTTCAAATAGGCGCAAGCGCGCTGCGCCGCCTTAGGGCGTAGGCCACGATGGCCGCATGGATCACGATAGCAACGAAGAGGGCAATCGCCTGAAACGCGCGGCCGCCGGCGCCGAGCGCATCGAAGCGCATGATCGCGTAGCCGCCCAACGGCAGAAAGATCGCGACCGCCGTGCCAAGGCCCGGATTGTAGCGGCGGAAGATGATCGCGTGGACGATGTGGACGACTGCGTTCACCACGGCGAGATAGACCGCGATGAGCCCCAGCCCCGGCGCGACATAGGCGGAGAGATAGCAGGCGAGGAGGATCACGCCCCAGACGCCGAAGATGTTGATGACGAAGACCGCGGCCGGCGTCAGCACTTCGCGGCCCTTGCCGAGCGTGAGATTGAAAAAGAGGCGGAATCGGTCGGCGTCGTGCTCTTCATACTGGTGGATCATGTAGATCGGCAGGAAGAGATAGGTGAGCCTGAGCGTCTCCGGCCAGTGCGGCGCGATGAGCGGAAACAGCCCAAGGAGAGCCAGGGCCGACAGAAAGCCGCCATAGACCCAGTTTCGCATCAGCCGATCCAGCATGGCTTTCCCCTCCAGCAAAGGCCCAGCTTAGCTGGAAAAGAAGGCCTTGCCAGAGCGCTGTCGGGCTTCTTCGCCTAAAAAGCGAGAGGGCGGGCGCGAAAACTGGCCGGCGATTGTCTGATTTTGGTTGGACGCGGCCCAGTTTTGAATTATTCTAAGAAAGCGTCGCCGGAGCCCCATGCAGACTCCGCGCTCCGTCAATTTTCTCCTTGGAGGCAATAATGGCATCGCTCAAGGGCAGCAAGACCGAAGAGAACCTGAAAGCCGCCTTCGCCGGCGAATCGCAGGCGAACCGTCGCTATCTCTATTTCGCTCAGAAGGCCGACGTCGAAGGCTACAACGACGTCGCCAGCGTGTTCCGCTCCACCGCGGAAGGCGAGACGGGCCACGCCCACGGCCACCTCGAGTTCCTCGAGAGCGTCGGCGATCCGGCCACTGGCCTGCCGATCGGCAAG
Source organism: Methylocystis sp. (assembly GCA_002929055.1). Classification (GTDB taxonomy): domain Bacteria; phylum Pseudomonadota; class Alphaproteobacteria; order Rhizobiales; family Beijerinckiaceae; genus Methylocystis. Next base: position 13,831 of record PERY01000016.1, read on the forward strand.
ACCTCGGACAATTTGAAGGCCGCCGTCGCCGGCGAGACCCATGAATACACCGACATGTATCCGGGCATGGCGCGCTCGGCTCGCGAAGAAGGCTTCGACGAGATTGGCGACTGGTTCGAGACGCTCGCCAAGGCTGAGCGTTCGCACGCCGGCCGCTTCCAGAAAGCGCTCGACGAGCTGAAGTAAGTTCGTTTCTATTCCCTCTTCCCGCAAGCGTCGAAAGACGCCCGTTTCGGACGGGCTGTGTGGGGGGAGGGTAAGGGGCCGGGGCTAGCCCCCAGTTCCCTCGCTGGCCCCTCGGCCACAGCCTCTCCCCGTTCTTCGGGGGGAGGCGGCGGGCCGCAAGCCGCATAGCAGGACGATCATGAGAGAAGGCAGTCTCGAGGCGCCCACCCGGCATCCGCTGGATTGGGAAAATCCCGACTTTTACGACGACGCGAAACTCGACGCGGAAATGCGCCGCGTCCTCGACATCTGTCACGGCTGCCGCCGCTGCTTCAATCTCTGCGACAGCTTTCCGAGGCTCTTCGACCTCGTCGACGAGTCGAAGACGGGCGAACTCGACTCGGTGGACAGCAAGGATTTCAAGCCCGTCGTCGACGCCTGCACGCTTTGCGACATGTGCTTCCTGACCAAGTGCCCCTACGTCCCGCCGCACGAATTCAACCTCGATTTCCCGCATCTGATGCTGCGCTATCGCGCCGTCGAGGCGAAGAAGAACGGCGTCGGCGCCGCCGACCGCGCACTGACCGAGACCGACCGTAATGGCAAATGGGCGACGCTGATCTCGGGCGCCGCCAATTGGGCGACCCGCCGTGGAAGCCCGCTGCGCGGCCTCGAAGAGAAAATAGCCGGCATCGACAGGAACGCCGAACTGCCGGAATACGCCAACCAGACTCTCACCGCGCGCGCTGCGGCCAAGCCGCCTGCGCGCGACGACGCTGCGCCCGCCAAGGCCCGCAAGGTGGCCCTCTACGCCACCTGCTACGGCGACTATAACGACACCTCCATCGGCATGGCCGCGCTCGCCGTGCTTGCTAAGAATGGCGTCGAAGCCAAGGTCGTGCATCCCGCCTGCTGCGGCATGCCGAAGCTCGAACAGGGGTTGATCGGCGAAGTGGCGGACGCCGCACGCAAGGTCGCCGCCGCCTTCGCGCCCTATATCGACGAAGGCTATGACATCGTCGCGCCGGTTCCCTCCTGCGCGCTGATGCTGAAATTCGAATGGCCGTTGATCCTGCCGAACGACGAGAGCGTGAAGCGCCTCGCCAAGGCGACGTTCGACCTGTCTGAGTATATCGTCGACATCTCGAAGAAAGAGGGGCTCGCCGACGGCATGACGCCCATCGACGGCGGCGTCGCCTTCCATGTGTCCTGCCATTCGCGCGCGCAGAACTTCGGCCAGAAGGGCGCGGAACTGCTCAGGCTCATCCCGCAGGCGGATGTCGCGGTGGTCGAGCGCTGCTCGGGCCATGGCGGCGCCTGGGGCTACAAGAAGGGTAATTTCGAAACCGCGATGAAAGTCGGCAAGCCCGCCATGCGCCAGCTCAATACGGCTGGCAAGAAGCATGTCGTCTCGGAGTGCCCGCTCGCCGGCATCCATCTGGAGCAGGGACTCGAACAACTGGGCGGCGAGACGCCCAAGCCCGAGCGCGTCGGCCATCCGATCGTGTTGATGGCGCGGGCTTATGGAGTTGCGAGCGAATAGGGCGGAGCCTCGTTCGCGCCCTCAGACTGTTTTACGGAGCAGCAAGAAGATGACGAACCGTCACGAACTCACCAGAGCCGACATTCTCCCCTGGGCGGAATACGCCAAGGGTCGGGCCGAGCACCGCAAGCGCATCACCGCGATCAAGCGCAACCGCCGCGTCGAGGTCGGTCCCTTCGTGACCTTCTATTTCGAGAGCTTCGACACGATGTGGCTGCAGGTGCAGGAGATGCTCCACATCGAGCGTGGCGGCGACGCGCAGGTGCCCGAGGAGCTCGCCGCCTATAATCCGCTGATCCCGAAGGGTCGCGAACTTGTGGCGACTTTCATGATCGAGATCGACGATCCGTTGCGCCGCGCGCGGGTGCTGGCCGGTTTGGGCGGCATCGAGGAGACCGCATTCATCGAGGTCGCCGGCGAGCGCGTGCCGGCCGTCGCCGAGACCGACCAGGACCGCACCACCGCCGAGGGCAAGGCGAGCAGCGTGCAATTCGTGCACTTCACCTTCACCGACGCGCAGGTCGCAGCCTTCAAGGAACCGAACGCCCGGGTGATCCTCGGCTTCGCGCATCCGAACTACAGCCACATGGCCGTGCTTGGAGAGGCGACGCGGGCCGCGCTGGCGGGGGACTTCGCGTAAGTTGCTCAGTCCTTGTTCGGCTTGTATTTGAACGAGGCGCAGATGATCCCGTGGTCATTTGTGCCCGTTTCCTTGTGGTCCTCGAAATTGAGATGATCATTGTTGACGGTCATGCCGTTGAACATCCACAGACGCCGTTTGCTGTGATCGTAGAACTCTTCGCTGACGAGGATATGGTCCAGCGATTCCATGATGTCCTGATGGACGTGCGTGTAATAGACGTCCCGGGTGTTGCGGTATTCCTGCAGGGTCTGCGCCGTGTAGAGACTGTTGTCGCCGCCGCCCTTTGAATCCCCGACGAGATAGCGAGGCTGCTCTGTGAGTATGTTGACAGTGTTGCTGTGCTGACTGTCATTGATGTCGCCAAGAACGATCACCGGGGTTCGCGTGCCCTTCATCTGCTCGGTAAGCATGAAGCGCAAAGCCGCAGCCTCTGCCGTGCGACGCACGGTCGAGATCGCCGAGCCCAATGAATCAGCGTGCTTCTTGTACGTCTCCTCATCGGCCTTGAACCATGCTTCGCGAAAAACCTTCGTCGGCCCCTTGGACTTGAAGTGGCAGACATAGACGTGAATTTCGCTGTGGTCTTCTCGCGGTTTGATCGTGAAATTCAGGACTGGCCTCGAGAAGCTCTCGATGGCGACGGCGATCAAGGGCGTCTGCGGGTCGTCGCCCGAACTCTTCAGAACGAACTTGTCCGGGAAGCGCGTGATCCATTGCGGCTGCCCGAGAAGCAGTCCCTTCTTCACGATCGCGGCGCTCGAAATACGCAAGCCTGCGCCCACGTCGGGCGTCACCAGCTCATATTCGGCAGAAAGCCCCGATGTCTCCAGAGCGCGCGTCAGCGCATTCTTGTGCCAAAGCTCCTGAAAGCCGAAAACGTCCGGTCTCAGCAGCTCGATGTTATGAGCTACCCATTTGATTTTCTTTTCATACTCGTCTTGGGACCAGCCGTCCTTATCGGTATAGATCGGAAGTCCGGGCTCATTCAGATTATAGAGATTGAAAGTGCCGATTTTCAATTGCTTCAAATTCATTTCGTTCTCCAATAACGGCAACTCAAATAAAATGGGGCAGGCGATAATGGCGGCATCATACTATTCGAGGCCGCCCGCTAGCAAAGCCCCCTAGATTCGGGCGACGGAAGCCCGTAAATCCCATTCGGGCTACGCCATGAACTTATCGGGCGTCAGCCATGTGACAAGCCTTGAACAATGAGCAGCTGTTGAACACCCCCACCACCGGCGACCCCGTCTCGCGGCGCCGCACTTTCGCGATCATCTCGCACCCGGACGCGGGTAAAACGACGCTCACCGAGAAGCTGCTGCTCTTCGGCGGCGCGATCCAGCTCGCCGGCGCGGTGAAGGCCAAGCGCAACGCGCAGCAGACGCGCTCGGACTGGATGAGCATCGAGCGCGAGCGCGGCATTTCGGTCGTCACTTCGGTGATGACCTTTGAATATGCCGACTGCGTTTTCAACCTGCTCGACACGCCGGGCCACGAGGACTTCTCCGAAGACACTTATCGCACGCTGTCGGCCGTCGACGCGGCGGTGATGGTGATCGACGCGGCCAAGGGCATCGAGGCGCGCACGCGCAAGCTCTTCGAGGTCTGCCGCCTGCGCGACATTCCGATCGTCACCTTCGTCAACAAGCTCGACCGAGACGGGCGCGATCCCTTCGAGCTTCTGGACGAAATCGAGAAGACTCTGGCGCTCGACACGACGCCGATCACCTGGCCCATCGGCGGCGGCAAGAGTTTCGCGGGCACCTATCGCTTCGCCACGAAAACCATCCGCAAGATCGACAAGGACGACGAAGTCACGCAGACGTCGGGCCTCGACGATCCGGTCTTCGACACGCTCCTGCCGCCGGGCGCCGCCGAGGGCTGGCGCGAGGAAGCCATGCTGGCGGCGGAGGGCAGCAAGCCCTTCGATCTCGAGGCCTTCCGCGAAGGGCACCTCACGCCCGTCTTCTTTGGCAGCGCGCTGCGCAATTTCGGCGTGCGAGATCTCATCGACGCGATGGCCGAATATGCGCCCAGCCCGCGCGCGCAGGAGGCCGACAAGCGCGTGGTGGAGGCGAGCGAGCCGAAGATGACCGGTTTCGTCTTCAAGATTCAGGCGAATATGGACCCGAACCACCGCGACCGCATCGCCTTCATGCGCGTGTGCTCGGGCAAGCTCACGCGCGGCATGAAGGCGAAGCTCGCGCGCACCGGCAAGAACATCCCGCTCAACGCGCCGCAGTTCTTCTTCGCGCGTGATCGCTCGATCGCCGACGAGGCTTTCGCCGGCGATGTGGTGGGCCTGCCGAACCACGGGCAATTGCGCATCGGCGACACGCTCACCGAGGGCGAGGACATACGTTTTCGCGGCGTGCCGAGCTTCGCGCCGGAAATTCTACGCCGCATTCTCATTTCCGACGCGATGAAGGCCAAGAAACTGAAAGAGGCCTTGCAGCAACTGGCCGAAGAGGGCGTCGTGCAGGTCTTCACGCCCCATGACGGCTCGGGCTCCATCGTCGGCGTCGTCGGCGCGCTGCAGCTCGACGTGCTGGCGACGCGGCTCGACGCGGAATACGGCCTGCAGACGCGCTACGAGCAGTCGCGCTTCACTATCTGCCGCTGGATCACCTCGGAGGAGCCGTTGAAGCTGAAGAGCTTCATCGATTCCAATGGCTCCAGCATCGCCGACGATCTCGACGGCGCGCCGGTGTTCATGAGCTCGTCCGCGTTTCAGCTCAACTACGACGCGGAGCGTAATACGGCGATCAAATTCTCGGATGTGAAGGACTACCAAAAAAGCGCGGCGTAGGCCCTATCGCCGTCATTGCGAGGAGCTTGACGACGAAGCAACCCAGAGCCCGCTATAGTTGCGTTGGATTGCTTCGCTCGCGCTTGCAATGACGCGGCCATGCTAAGGTGAGACGCGGAGGCCAACATGAATCGTCGCGACGCCCTTTCCCTTGCTGCGCCCGCGCTTCTTGCGACGGCGACGCGCGCGACCGAGGCGCACGGCGAACCCTTCAAACACCCGCCGATGGAGGGTCCGCCCTTGCAGATCGCGATGCTGCTCTATCCGTCGTTCTTCACGCTCGACGTCATCAATCCGCAGACCTTTTTCAAGGGACTCGGCAATGTGAACGTCTTCCATGTCGCCAAGACGCGCGAGCCCGTTGCGGGCGATCTCGGCATACCTTTCGTCGCTCAGCACGACTTCGATTCCTGCCCCAGGGATCCCGACATTCTCTTCGTGCCCGGCGGGCTGAAAGGCACGATACCGGCCATGGGCGACCGCGCGACCATCGACTTCCTCGCCGACCGCGGATCGCGGGCGAAATATGTCACGAGCGTCTGCACGGGCTCGCTGCTGCTCGGCGCCGCGGGGCTGCTGAAGGGCTACAAGGCCACGAGCTACTGGATGGTGCGCGATCTGCTGCCGCTCTTTGGCGCGGAACTCGTCAAGCAGCGCGTCGTCATCGACCGCAACCGCATCACTGGCGGCGGCGCGACGGCGGGGCTCGATTTCGGCCTCACCCTCGCCAGCGTCATCCGCGGGGCGGATTACGCAAAGATGCTGCAACTCGCCATCGAATACGACCCCCATCCGGCCTTCGACGCCGGCGCGCCCGAGACGGCGCCGGGGCGGATCGTCGATCATTTGTGGGAGATGCGGGACGGGGAAATCAAGGCTGTGCGGGAAGCGGCGACTGCGGCGGCGAAGAATTTGGGAAAGGGGTAGGGCGATGGCAGAGGTTTCGAACCGACTTCTCTTTGCGCCCGGCATCGCGAGCTTCGCCCTTCTGCTTGGTTCCGCCCCCTGCGAGGCTGCAATGAGCTGCGACGCCGCGGAGGCGAGGCTGCGCGCGGAAAATTACCAGATCATCTCGAAGGACTGCGGCGGCAGGATCCACACATTCTCGACGATGAAGGGCGAGGCCGTGCTGGTGAAGGTCGACGCAAGGTCGGGGAGGATGAAGAAGGTGCTGGGTGGGGACTGATCCGACGGACCTCGCACCCGGGGGCGCAGCCGCGTATCGGGCGACGCCCCAGGGTCCGGGGAGACCAATTTCCCCGCGCCAATCCGCCACTCTTCCCGTCCCGCCCGCGGCGTGATAGAGCGAACCTCTCAACAATGCGCGACATGGAAGGCCGGCTTTGCCGCCAAACCGGGCAAGCCGCTTTTTTCGCTTATCTTTCGCGCGCTTAAGGCTAGAGGAAATTCCATGAGCCAGTCCGGTTTCTTCACCACCTCCCTTGCGCAGTCCGATCCGGAACTCGCCAAGGCGATCGAACTCGAACTCGGCCGCCAGAGGCACGAGATCGAACTGATCGCGTCGGAGAATATAGTCTCGAAGGCGGTGATGGAGGCTCAGGGCTCGGTTCTGACCAACAAATACGCCGAGGGCTATCCGGGCAAGCGCTATTACGGCGGCTGCCAGTTCGTCGACATCGCCGAGAACCTGGCCATTGAACGCGCCAAGAAGCTCTTCGGCTGCGGCTTCGCCAATGTGCAGCCGAACTCCGGTTCGCAGGCCAATCAGGGCGTGTTCCTCGCGCTCGCGCAGCCGGGCGATGCCTTCATGGGCCTCGACCTCGCGGCGGGCGGCCATCTGACCCACGGTTCGCCGGTGAACCTCTCCGGCAAGTGGTTCAAGCCGGTCCCCTACACCGTCCGCAAGGACGACAATCGCATCGACATGGAGCAGGTCGCCGCGCTCGCCCGCGAGCACAAGCCAAAGATCATCATCGCCGGCGGCTCGGGCTATTCGCGCATCTGGGACTTCGAGGCGTTCCGCAAGATCGCCGATGAAGTCGGCGCCTATTTCATGGTCGACATGGCCCATATCGCCGGCCTCGTCGCCGCCGGCCTGCACCCCTCGCCGTTCCCGCACGCCCATATCGTCACCACCACGACGCACAAGACGCTGCGCGGCCCGCGCGGCGGCATGGTGCTGACCAATGACGAGGACATCGCCAAGAAGATCAATTCGGCGATCTTCCCCGGCCTGCAGGGCGGCCCGCTGATGCATGTCATCGCCGCCAAGGCCGTCGCCTTCGGCGAGGCGCTGACGCCCGAGTTCAAGGCCTATCAGCAGCGCGTGAAGGACAATGCGAAGACGCTCGCCCAGACCCTCGTCGACGCCGGCCTCGCCATCGTCTCCGGCGGCACCGAGAACCATCTCATGCTGGTCGATCTGCGTTCCAAGAAGATCACCGGCAAGGCGGCGGAAGCCGCGCTGGGCCGCGCCCACATCACCTGCAACAAGAACGGCATTCCGTTTGACCCGGAAAAGCCCTTCGTCACCTCCGGCATCCGTCTCGGCACGCCGGCGGCGACCTCGCGCGGCTTCGGCACGGGCGAGTTCGCCGAGGTCGGCAAGCTGATCGTCGAGGTGCTGGACGGCCTGTCGTCGAAGGGCGAAGAGGGCAATGCCGGCACGGAAGCGGCGGTGAAGGAAAAGGTTCACGTGCTGACCGCGAAGTTCCCGATCTACTGAGGCGTTGAATGATTCCTCTCCCCGCCAGCGGGGAGAGGCTTGGATTTGGGGGCGTGGGGTTTGGCTGCTTTCGCGCCAGCGCCGCGCCCTTTTTCATTTGACCCGGACGGTCAATCGCGCCTAATGCCCCTCGCTCCCGCCCTCGCCCCGCAAGGCGGGAAGATGAGGCTCGCGCTCCCGGAAGCACTGATCATGCGCTGTCCCTATTGCGGCTCCTTCGATACCCAAGTGAAGGACTCGCGTCCCGCGGAGGATTCCGCCTGCATCCGGCGCCGGCGCGTCTGCCCGACATGCGGCGGCCGCTTCACGACCTTCGAGCGCGTGCAACTGCGCGAGATCATCGTCGTCAAGAAGACCGGCAAGCGCGCGCCCTTCGACCGCGACAAGCTCACGCGCTCGGTGGAGATCGCGCTGCGCAAGCGCCCCGTCGAGCCCGACCGCGTCGAGCGCATGATCTCCGGCATCGTGCGCCAGCTCGAGAGCCTGGGCGAGGCCGAGGTCGAGAGCCAGCGGATCGGCGAATTGGTGATCGAAGGCTTGCGCTCTCTGGACGCGGTGGCCTATGTGCGTTTCGCCTCGGTCTACCGTGACTTCCGCGAGGCGCGCGACTTCAACGCCATCATCGACGAACTGGAGAGCGGCGGCGAATTCACCGAAGACGCCGACGACTGAATGAGTCTTCACGAAAGCTCCTCTCTCGCAGCGACGGACGACGCCTTCATGGCGGCGGCGCTTGCTCTCGGCCGCCGCAATATGGGCCGAACGGCGCCGAATCCGGCCGTGGGCGCGCTCGTCGTCAAGGACGGCGTCATCGTCGCGCGCGGCTATACGGCCGAGGGCGGGCGTCCTCACGCGGAAGCCATCGCGCTCGCCGCGGCGGGGGAAGCCGCGCGCGGGGCGACGCTCTATGTGACGCTCGAGCCCTGTTCGCACCACGGCGCGACGCCGCCCTGCGTCGACGCCATCATCGCATCGGGCGTGGCGCGCGTCGTCACCGCCATGCAGGATCCGGATCCGCGCGTCGCGGGCGAGGGCCATGCGCGCCTTCGCGAAGCGGGCGTCGAGGTCGTCGTCGGGCCGGAGGCGGCGGCGGCGCGTTGCGACCATCTCGGCCATATCTTGCGCGTCACCAAGCATCGCCCGATGGTGACGCTGAAACTCGCGCAGACTGCGGACGGCTACGCCGCCGGCGCCGCGCATGATCCGCGCCTGCATATCACCGGCCCGATCGCCGACGCATTCACCCATGTGCAGCGCGCGCTCCACGATGCGATCATGATCGGCTCCGGCACCGCGCGCGACGACGATCCGCTGATGACCGTGCGCCTGCCGGGGCTCGACGGCGTGAAGCGGCTCCGCGTCGTGATCGACCGCAGGCTGACGCTTTCGCACCGCTCGCGCCTTGTCTCCACCGCGCGCGAGGCGCCGCTGCTCGTCATCACGGGCAAAGACGTCGCGGAAGACGCCGTGCGCAGCTTCTCGGCCGCCACGGGCGCGCAGGTCGCGCAAGTCGATGCGCAGGACGGAAGGCTCGACCTTCTCGCCGCGCTGCGCCTGCTCGCGGACCGCGGGATCACCCGCGTCTTCAGCGAAGGCGGGCCGCGCGTCGCCGAGAGCCTGCTTGCCGCAAGCCTCGCGGACGAGGTCATCATTCACACGGGCGTGAAGCCGCTGGGCGCCGCCGGCCGTCCCGCGCTCTTGCCCGCCGCGCGCGCCGCATTGGGCAATGGCGGGCGCTATCGCATGATCGAAAGCCGCATGCTCGGCGCGGACAGGATGACGCGCTACGCGAGGATGGATTGATGTTCACCGGCATTGTCACCGACATTGGCGAGGTGCTTTCCGTCGAGCGGCGCGGCGAGTTGAAGCGGTTGCGCATCGCCTGCGGCTATGACGCCGAGGGAATTGCGCTCGGCGCCTCTATCGCCAATTCGGGCGTTTGTCTCACCGTGGTCGCCGTTGCGCGGGAAAGCGGGCGCACGGTGTTCGACGTCGACGCCGCCGCAGAGACGCTGGCGAAAACGACGGTTGGAACATGGACGCAAGGCGCGCGCGTCAATCTCGAACGCGCGCTGAAGATCGGCGACGAACTCGGGGGCCATATCGTCACCGGCCATGTCGATGGCGTGGCGCGCATCGTCTCGCGCGAGGACTTTCGCGAAAGGGCGCCCGACGGGCGCCCGTCAGAAGAAACAAGCATGGCGCGTTTCTGGATCGAGGCGTCGCACGCGCTTTCGCGTTTCATCGCGCAGAAGGGCTCGGTCGCGCTCGACGGCGCGTCGCTGACGGTGAACGAGGTTGAGGGCGACCGCTTCTCGATCCTGCTCATTCCGCATACGCTGGCGGTGACGACTTTCGGCGCGCGCGGGGCAGGGGATGCGCTTAACATCGAAGTCGATATGATGGCGCGTTATGCGGCGCGGCTGAGCGAGGTGCGCTGAGCTTGGCCGTGGTGGCTGACAAGCCGCCGCTCATGTGACATAAGACGCACGAAATCAGAGATATCCGCAGCAGCGCCGCCCCCACCCCAACCCTCCCCCGCTTCGCGGGAGAGTGAGTCAGAGCACGGCCCTCATCGCCGGCGCCGATCGCGAGCGTCCCCTCCCGCGTGCGGGGGAGGGTCAGGGAGGGGGCCTTTCGGAGTTCGAAACGCATGGCAGGTTTTTCACCCGATGACGCTGACGCCACGCCGGTTCCCGGCGCGCGGATTCTCGTCGTCGCGGCCAGGTTCAACGCCGACATCGTCGGCCAGCTACGCGAAGGCGCGCTGGCGGCGATCGAGCGGCTGGGCGCAAGCGCCACCGTGATCGAAGTTCCCGGCGCCCTTGAGATCGCCACCGCGGCGGCGATTGCGCTGGACGCGGCCGAAAAAGCGGCGCAACCCTATGAAGGACTCGTCGCGCTCGGCTGCGTCATTCGCGGCGAGACCTATCATTTCGAGATCGTCGCCAACGAAAGCTCGCGCGCGCTGACCGATCTGTCGGTCTCGCGGCGCCTCCCCTTTGGCAATGGAATCCTCACTGTGGAAAATGACGAACAGGCGATCGTGCGCGCCGATCCCAAACAGGGCGACAAGGGCGCCGACGCCGCGTTCGCCGCGCTCGCGCTCATCCGTCTGAAGCGGAGCCTCTCATGAGCCTCGACCAGCGCTCCGCCGCGCGACTCGCCATCGTGCAGGCGCTCTATCAGATGGAGGTCGCCGGCAAGGGGCTCAACGAGATATTCGCCGAATTCGAATCGCACTGGATCGGGCGCGAGATCGAGGGCGTGCAATACAAGCCCGCCGAGCTCGGCTTCTTCCGCGACGTGCTGCAGGGCGTGCTCACCGATCAGGTCGCCATCGACCGGCAGATCGACCGCGTGCTTTCCGGCGGCTGGCCGCTCGCGCGCGTCGAGGCCGTGATGCGCGCCGCCCTGCGCGCCGGAACCTATGAGCTGCGCTCGCGCAAGGACGTGCCCCCGCGCGTCGTCATCAAGGAATATGTCGACGTCGCCGGCGCCTTTTTCGGGCCGACCGAGTCCGGTATGGTGAACGCCGTCCTGGACAAGGTCGCGCGCGAGGAGCGGGCTGCGGAGTTGGGTTGACCCCTCCCTGTCCCTCCCCGCTGACGCGGGAGAGGGGACGCTCGCGATCCGCGTCGTCGATGGAGGTCGCGCTCTGGCTCCGTCTCCCGCTTGCGTGGGAGTGTGGGGGAGGGGGTCAATGCCCATCCGTTACACCGAAGACGAAATCATCGCCCGCGTCTTCGCGCCCATCGCCGGACCGGCGGCGCTGGGGCTGAAGGACGACGCGGCGCTGCTCGCGCCCACGGCCGAGTCGACCGTCGCCACCGTCGACGTGCTGGTCGCAGGGGTGCATTTCTTCCCCGATGATCCGCCTGCGCTCATCGCCAAGAAGGCGCTGCGCGTCAATCTCTCGGACCTCGCCGCCAAGGGCGCGGAGCCGGTCGGCTTCCTGCTGTCGCTCGCGCTTCCCGCCGACTGGACCAACGACTGGCTCGAAGCCTTCGCGGCAGGGCTGGCGGAGGACGCGCGCGCCTACGCCATCCCCCTCATCGGCGGCGACACCACGGCGACGCCGGGGCCGCTCACGATTTCCATCACTGCGCTCGGCCGCACGCCGGGCTTCGTGCCGCGCACCGGAGCGAAGCCCGGCGACGCCATCTATGTCTCCGGGACCATCGGGGACGCGGCGCTTGGCCTCGCGCTGCGCCGCGACCCGGCGCTGGCCGCGCGGCTGTCGCCGCAGGCGCGCGGCTATCTGCTGGACCGCTACCTGCTGCCGCGCCCGCGCCTCGACCTTGTTCCGCTTCTGCGCGCCCACGCCAGCGCCGCCATGGACGTCTCCGACGGGCTTGCAGGGGATCTCGCCAAGCTGTGCCGGGCGTCCCGCGTCAGCGCCGTGGTCGAGGCGCCGCTTGTTCCGCTTTCTCCGGCAGCCCTCGAGGCTTCCCTCGCGCCCGGCTTTTTCGAGGCGGCGATCAGCGGGGGCGACGACTACGAGATTCTCTTCACCGCCGATGCGAATTGGACCCCGCCCCAAGACGTGTTTCGGATCGGCGCGATCATCGCCGGAACGGCGCCGCCGCAGTTCCGGGATGCAACAAAAAAGCCCATAAATCTCGCTAAAATGTCCTTCAGTCATTTCTGAGCGCAACCGGCGGGCGCCATTGCCCGAACGACGTCTTTCTGGCAAAAAGCGCCCGGAAATTCGCGGCCCCCGCTCCGATTCGTCGGCGCGGGAGCAATCCCTTTTTTCCGTTGCGCGAACCCCTCGCGACCTGTTTCGGCCGTCCCCCGGCCGAAGAACGAAAAGGCGAACCCATGGTCCTTTTTCTCACCATCGTCTTCGGACTGATGTCTATCGCTTACGGCGTGAAAACGTCGCAAGAGCTGCTGGCGGCCGATCCCGGCTCGCAGCGCATGCAGGAAATTTCCGGCGCCGTCGCTGAAGGCGCGCAGGCCTATCTCAATCGCCAGTACAAGACCATCGGCTATGTCGGCGCCGCGATCTTCGTGCTGCTCGTGATCCTCCTCGGCTGGTGGGTCGCCATCGGCTTCGCCATTGGCGCGGCGCTTTCGGGCGCGGCCGGCTATATCGGCATGAATGTTTCGGTGCGCGCGAATGTCCGCACGGCGCAGGCGTCGGTGACGTCGCTGGCGGGCGGCCTCGACATCGCCTTCAAGGCGGGCGCGGTCACGGGCCTTCTCGTCGCGGGTCTCGCGCTGCTCGGCGTTGCGGTCTATTACGCTTTCCTCACCTGGGGCCTCGGCTATACGGCGGCTGACCGCATCGTCGTCGACGCGCTTGTGGCGCTCGGCTTCGGCGCCTCGCTGATCTCGATCTTCGCGCGTCTGGGCGGCGGCATCTTCACCAAGGGCGCCGACGTCGGCGCCGATCTCGTCGGCAAGGTCGAAGCCGGCATTCCGGAAGATGACCCACGCAATCCGGCCACCATCGCCGACAACGTCGGCGACAATGTCGGCGACTGCGCGGGCATGGCGGCTGACCTTTTCGAGACCTATGCGGTGACTGTCGTCGCCACCATGGTCCTCGCCTCGATCTTCTTCGCCGGCCAGGCGGGCCTTGCGGATGCGGTGCTCTATCCGCTCGCCATCGGCGGCCTGTCGATCCTCACTTCCATCGCCGGCACCTATTTCGTGAAGCTGGGGAAGGACGACTCCCAGTGGGGCGCCATCGCTGCGCCTTACTTCGAGAAGATCGGCCTCAAGGACGACCAGATCATGGACGCCCTCTACAAGGGCCTCATCGCGACAGGCGTGCTGTCCATTCCGGGCCTCTTCCTCGCGACGCTGTTCACGGTCGGCCTCGGCGAGATCGGCAAGGTGAATGGCGAGCCGATCAACGGCTTCATGCTGTTCCTGTGCGGCGTCATCGGCCTCATCGTGACGGGCGCCATCGTCTACATCACCGAATATTACACCGCCACGGGCAAGCGCCCGGTGGTGTCGATTGCGCAAGCGTCGGTGACGGGACATGGCACCAACGTGATTCAGGGCCTCGCAGTGTCGCTTGAATCGACTGCGGCGCCGGCCGTCGTCATCGTGCTCGGCATCATTCTCACTTATCAGTTCGGCGGCCTTTACGGCACGGCGATCGCGGTGACGACCATGCTCGGCCTCGCCGGCATGATCGTGGCGCTCGACGCCTTCGGCCCTGTGACCGACAACGCCGGCGGCATCGCCGAAATGTCGGGCCTCCCCAAGGAGGTTCGCAAGAACACCGACGCGCTGGACGCCGTTGGCAATACGACGAAAGCCGTCACCAAGGGCTACGCCATCGGTTCGGCGGGTCTTGGCGCGCTGGTGCTGTTCGCGGCCTACACGAACGACATCAAGCATTTCGCCGAAACGGGCGTGCCCTTCTTCAAGGGCCTCGAGCACATCGATTTCAGCCTGTCGAACCCCTTCGTGGTCGCGGGCCTGATCTTCGGCGGTCTCATTCCCTACCTCTTCGGCGGCATCGCCATGACGGCCGTCGGCCGCGCGGCGGGCTCCGTGGTCGAGGAAGTGCGCCGTCAGTTCAAGGAAAAGCCCGGCATCATGGACGGCTCCGAGCGCCCGGACTACGGCCGCGCCGTCGATATGCTGACGCAGGCGGCGATCAAGGAGATGATCATCCCGTCGCTGCTGCCGGTCGCTGCGCCGCTCGTGATGTTCATCGTCGTGCTGATCCTCGGCGGCGGCAAGGCCAATGCGCTTGCGGCTGTCGGCGCGCTGCTGCTGGGCGTGATCGTCAACGGCATCTTCGTCGCCATCTCCATGACCTCTGGCGGCGGCGCCTGGGACAACGCCAAGAAGTCCTTCGAGGACGGTTTCGTCGACAAGGACGGCGTGACGCATCTGAAGGGCGGCGACGCGCACAAGGCTTCGGTCACGGGCGACACTGTCGGCGACCCCTACAAGGACACCGCCGGCCCGGCCGTGAACCCGGCCATCAAGATCACCAACATCGTCGCGCTGCTGATGCTGGCGATCCTGGCGCACTGGGGCTGATCGGCGAGACAGCAAGCTTCGAAGGGCGGGGGAAACCCCGCCCTTTTTGTTTGGACGGCGGTCCGGCGCCGCGGACTGGAACCTTGCGTCTGTCCGTGCGTTTACGGATCGCGCTTCGCTCGAGTTTCAGGGCGCAGAATTTGATGGAAATCCCTTCTAAAGGACTTTGATATGACCAAGCTTCTTCGCGCGGCGTTCGCGCTTTTCCTGATCTCCGGCGCTTCCTTCGCCTTTGCCGAACCAGCCAAGAGCGGTTGCCAATCTGGCGGCGCAAAAGGCGTCGCGCAATTTGCAATTCAGGAAGCGGCGGGCGGATATGATCTGGTCTTGCCGCCGGACCTTCTTGCGAGGATGCCAGCCAAGGCGGAATATAAAATCACGATCCACGACACGACGAACAAGTCCGAGACCCTCACGGGGACAGGGTCGAAGGTGGGCGCCAATGTCCTGAACGTTCTGGCTGGAAATCGGTTCAGCCTGCCAACCGGGCGAAACAGCCTTCTGTCGTTGGACGTCGTAGCTTTGGGGATCAACACCGTAGCCGGGGGAAGTTGCTCGGGCTGTCCACGCGACGCCTCGCTGCAAGTCTACGGCGACGAGTCGATCTGCTACTGCGTCCACTAGAACACGCAGATGAATTGCCGTGGCGGCAGGTCGCCGCTCTTTCAACGCGTCGATTGAAGAGAAAAAAAGAGAAAGGGCGGAGGGGGCGCTCCGCCCTTTCTCGCAGCGCTCATGGAACCGCGCGTGGGGCGCGCGGCTCCTGCTCCCCAGCCCGAGCGCTGCTTTATGCCTTCGGCGGGCCGTAGTAGCCCGGCTTGGCGTGCGTCTCCTCGCGGAGGAGCTTCGCGCCTTCCATGACATGCGGTGCAAGTCCGGCGCCGCCGCCCTGTTCGATCAGCGCCAGCAATTCTTCGCGCATGCGCGGATCCCAATAGGTGCGCAGATGGTTGCGTATGCCCTCCGCACGCCGCTCCGGCGGGTATGGTGCAAAGAAATCGCCGATCTGGTTGGCCATGAGGACGATGCGGTCCAGCGCCATGACGGGGATGGCCCCATCCGCCTGTTGCTGCGTCATGCTCATTCTGCGGGCTCCATTTCCGCGATTCTCGGCGTTGCTGCATCACGCGCGGCATCGGCGGCGGGACCGTTCGTGCGCACCACATCCACGGCCGTCACTTTATATTCAGGGCAGTTTGTCGCCCAATCGGACAGGTCCGACGTAACAGCGTTGGCCTTCGATTTGGCGTGATGGAACGTTGTGTAGACAACGCCCGGATTGACGCGCTCCGATATTCTCGCGCGCACCTCGATCTCTCCGAAGCGACTCGACACCTTCACCCAGTCGCCGTCCTTCACGCCGCGCGAAATGGAGTCCTGCTCGTTGATTTCGAGCACGTCCTCGGAATGCCACATGGAGTTCGGCGTGCGCCGCGTCTGGGTGCCGACATTGTATTGCGACAGGATGCGGCCGGTCGTGAGCAGCAACGGGTATTTGTCGTTGGTGCGCTCCGCGGTCGGCACATATTCCGTGAGCATGAAGGTGCCGAGTCCATTCGCCCGCGGGAATTTCTCGCGGTGCAGCACCTCCGTGCCCTCGGGCGCGTCCTCGTTGCAGGGCCACTGCGCCGACCCGATGCGGTCCACGAGCGCGAAGCTTATGCCACGATAGTTGGGCGACAGTCGCGCGATCTCGTCCAGCACTTCGCCAGCGCTGGTGTAATTCACATTGTAACCCATGGCGTTCATGAGCTTTACAGTGATCTGCCAGTCCTCGAGGCCGGCGAGCGGCTCGATCACCTTGCGCACGCGCGAGACGCGCCGCTCGGCGTTGGTGAAGGTGCCGTCCTTCTCCAGCGACGATGAGCCGGGGAAGAAGATGTGGGCGTATTTCGACGTCTCGTTGAGGAAAAGGTCATGGAGCACGACGCATTCCATGTTCCTCATCGCGGCGATGACATGGTGCTGGTTCGGATCGCTCTGCACCGGGTCTTCGCCCATGATGTACATGCCCTTGAACGATCCCGCGACGGCGGCGTCGAGCATGTTGGGGAGGCGAAGGCCGGGCTCCGCGTCGAGCGGCACGCCCCATTCTGCCTCGAAGCTCGAACGGGTCTCGTAATCGGTCACGAAGCGATAGCCGCTGAAGACATGCGGCCAGCTGCCGAGGCAGCTTCCGCCCTGCACATTGCCCTGGCCGCGCAGCGGGTTCACGCCGACGCCCTCGCGCCCCAGCATGCCGCAGGAGAGGCCGAGATTGCCAAGGCACATCACGCCCGTCGAGCCCTGCGAATGCTCGGTGACGCCGAGGCCGTAATAGATCGCGCTGTTCGGGCCGCTGGCATAAATGCGCGCCGCCTTGCGGATGTCGTCCGGGTCGACGCCCGCGAGCGGGCCGATCACCTCGGGCGCATAATTGTCGGAGCCGACAAGCGCCTTCCAGTTCTCGAACTCGTTCACCTCGCAGCGCGCGCGGACGAACTCTTCATTGTAGAGCTTCTCGCGCACCACGACATGCGCGATGCTGTCCAGGATGGCGACATTGGTTCCGGGGCGGATGGCGAGATGCACATCCGCCTTGCAGTGCGCCGATTCCACCGTCTCGGTCTTGCGCGGGTCGATGACGATGAGCTTCGCGCCCTGACGGATGCGACGCTTCATCAGCGAGCCGAACACCGGATGGCCCTCCGTCGGATTGGCGCCGACGACCATGATGACGTCGGCCTGCAAAATCGAGTCGAAGTGCTGGCTCGCCGCGCCCGCGCCGACAGTGTTCGTCAGACCGAACTGCGTCGGCGAGTGGCAGATGCGAGCGCAATTGTCGATGTTGTTGTTGCCCAGCACGGCGCGCGCGAATTTCTGCGTGAGGAAGATTTCCTCATTCGTGCAGCGCGAGCTGGAAACGGCGCCGACCGACTTCACGCCATATTTCGCCTGGATTCGCTTGAACTCCTTCGCCGCGTAGGCAAAGGCCTCGTCCCAACTCACGGGCGTCCACGGATCGTCGATCGATGCGCGGATCAGCGGCGTGCGGACGCGGTCGGGCGCGTTGTAATAGTCGTAGGCGAAGCGGCCCTTGATGCAGCTATGGCCGTGGTTGGCCTTGCCCTCTTTCCAGGGCGTCATGCGCACGATCTTGCCGCCGCGCGTCTCGGCCTTGAAGCCGCAGCCGACGCCACAATAGGCACAGGTCGTAACGACTGATTTCTCAGGCTTCAGCGGATTCGGCATGGACGTATTCTCCCTCAAAGAGACTCTTTTCGACCAGGGCGTGGCTCGGGCAGGCCTGAACGCAGGCGCCGCAACTCACGCACTCCGATTCGAAGAATGGCTGATCTTGGCTGGCGACGACTTTGGAGTCGAAGCTTCTCCCGGCGATGGTGATGGCGAAGGTGCCCTGCACTTCGGCGCAGGCGCGCACACAGCGGCTGCAGACGATGCATTTCGCCGGATCGAACAGGAAGTAGGGGTTGGAGGCGTCGACCGGCGCCTCGAAGTGGTTGAAGCCGCCCGCGCCGTACGGATGCGACGCAACGCCTTCGGCCTTAAGCGTGTCGTGGAACTCGCTCCAGCCGTCAGCGATCTCGCTTTCCGGGAAGTCCGAAAGGTAAAGCTCCAGAACTCCCTTGCGCAGGCGCGAGAGCGTCTCCGACTGCGTCTTGACCTTCATGCCCTCGGCGACGAGCGTCGTGCAACTCGCGGGAAAGCCGCCGCGGCCCTCGATCTCGACAAGGCAGACGCGGCAGCTCCCGAAAGCCTCGAGCATGTCGGTCGCGCAGAGCTTGGGGATGGGGCGTCCGGCGCTCGCCGCAGCCAGCATCAGCGAGCTGCCGGCAGGCACGGTGACGGTGACGCCATCTATCTCCAATGTGACCGGGGCCCCGTCGCGCGGCGGGGTGCCGTAGTCAACGTCGTCCTTCAATCCGCGAATTTCGGACCACATTCGGAATTCCTTTCCTCCGCAACTTCGGGCGCCTGCCTAATGCTTGCGCTTTTTTCTAAGGCGAGCGCCGATCGTGACCTTATAGCCCGTGCTTTAGAACTTTTCAAAAAAGGAATTTACCGGCCGGAAGCTCCCGTGAGGCATAGAAAAACTGAATTTCAACCATAGGTGAAAGCGATGCATTGGCCCCTTGGCCCGCTTGCTTGTCGAATAGGCGCCAAGCCTGCACGCGACGGCATTGGCATTTGGGTCCGGCTTTCTGCATTATCGGCCCCTCAAGCGCGCCGTCCGCGGCCTCATCCGGGCAGAAATGACTCACCCCTTTTTCTCATTGCATACCCACGGATTCATCCGCGCCGCAGTCGCCTGTCCGCGGCTGCGGGTCGCCGATCCGGCCTTCAATGTCGCCCGCACGATCGAGCTGGCTCAGGAAGCGCATGAAAAAGGGGCGTCTGTGGTCCTCTTTCCGGAATTGGGAGTCTCGGCCTACGCCATCGATGATTTGTTGCAGCAGGCGGCGCTGCTGTCGGCGGTGGAGCGTGCGCTCGGTGCGCTGATCGAGGCCTCGCGCGCCATTCGCCCCATTATCGTCGCCGGGGCGCCGCTGCGCCATCGCGGGCGGCTCTACAATTGCGCCGTCGCGATCCTGCGCGGGCGCGTGCTCGCGGTGACGCCCAAGACCTATCTTCCGAACTACCGGGAGTTTTACGAGAAGCGTCACTTTGCTTCCGGCGCCCATGTCGCCGGCGAGGAGATTGTTGTCGCGGGGCAGATCGCGCCCTTCGGCTCGGATGTGCTGCTGGAGGCGTCGGATTTCCAAGGCCTCGCGATCCACATGGAAGTCTGCGAGGATGTGTGGGTTCCGATCCCGCCCTCGTCGCGCGCGGCGCTCGCGGGCGCGACCGTGCTGCTCAACCTTTCGGCCTCCAACGCCATCGTCGGGAAGTCGGACTACCGGCAGACATTGTGTGCGGCGCATTCGGCGCGCTGCCTCGCCGCCTATCTCTATTCCGCCGCGGGGCAGGGGGAATCGACGACCGATCTCGCCTGGGACGGCGAGGCGATGATCTACGAGAGCGGCGACCTTCTCGCCAAGGCGCCCCGTTTTTCCGACGAGCCGCAGCTCGTTCTGGCCGACATCGATCTGGGGCGCCTTGCCGCCGAGCGGACGCGCCAGGGCACTTTCGGCGACTGCGCCGACGTCGAGGCGGGCGCCACACAGTATCGGAGAGTCGCATTCGAACTAGATGCGCCTCGCGACGTCGATCTTGGCCTGCTGCGCAATGTGCCACGCTTCCCCTTCGTTCCCGACGACGAGGCGCGGCTCGCGGAGCTCTGCTTCGAGGCCTTTAACATCCAGTCGCACGGGTTGGAGCAGCGGCTGCGCTCGGCCGGGTTGGGAAAGGTCGTGATCGGCGTCTCGGGCGGTCTCGACTCCACTCAGGCGCTGCTGGTCGCGGTGACGGCGATGGATGCGCTGGGGTTGCCGCGCGCGAATATTCTCGCCTATACACTGCCTGCCTTCGCGACGAGCGACCGAACCAAAAGCAGCGCCTGGAAGCTGATGCGCGCACTCGGCGTGAGCGCGCAGGAGATCGACGTCTCCGCCGCCTGCAAGCAGATGCTCGAAGACATCGGCCACCCCGCCGCGCGCGGCGAAGCGGTGTATGACGCAACGTACGAGAATGTGCAGGCGGGCGCTCGCACCTCGCTTCTCTTCCGCCTCGCCAATCTCCACAACGGCATCGTCGTCGGCACCGGGGACTTGTCGGAGCTCGCGCTCGGATGGTGCACCTATGGCGTCGGCGATCAAATGGCGCATTACAACGTCAACGCCTCCGTGCCGAAGACGCTCATCCAGCATCTCATCCGCTGGTGCGCGCGCGACGCGCGCTTCGGGACGGATACGATCGCGGTGCTGGCGGATGTTCTCGCGACGGAGATTTCGCCCGAACTGATCCCGGGCGATGCGGCGCAGCGCACGGAAGCCTTCGTAGGCCCGTATGCGTTGCAGGACTTCAACCTCTTCTACACGACGCGCTATGGCTTTGGCCCCGCCAAGGTCGCGTTTCTTTCCTGGCGCGCGTGGCGTGACGCGGGGCTGGGCGGCTGGCCTTCGGTCATTTCGCAAAAGGATCGCGTGGCCTACGATCTACCGGAGATCAAGCGCTGGCTCACTGTCTTCCTGCGGCGCTTCTTCGCCACGAGCCAGTTCAAGCGCTCGGCGCTGCCCAATGGGCCGAAGGTGAGTTCGGGAGGCTCGCTGTCGCCCCGCGGCGACTGGCGCGCGCCGAGCGATTCTTCCCCCGATGCGTGGCTTTCTGCGCTGGACGACATCCCATAAAAAAGGACCGGCTAACGCCGGTCCAGTCGGGGAGAAGACCGCCAATCGCCGCGTCAGGCTCTGCGCAGGAACCCCGCGACGGCCGAGACGACGAACAGAACGAGCGCAACCCAGAACAGAATTCGCGCCCCTTCCATCGCTGTGCCCGCGACGCCGCCAAAGCCGAAAAACGCCGCGATGATTGCGACGATCAGAAACAGTATCGCATAGTGCAGCAGGCTGCCCATGTTGGACCTCCGTGATGAATGTCACTCGCGGGCAGAACGCACGTTAGCCGCCGGTGTTCCGGCGGGGGCGGGGCGGCGCGCGATCTTTCAGGTCGCGGTCGCGCGGGCGAAAGCCAGATAGAGCGCGCGCAGCCTTTTCGCGTGCGGGCCGGGGGCGCCGCCGCCCAGCGCTCGCCCGTCGATTGAGACGATGGGCAGGACGAGATTGGAGGCGGAGGTCAGAAAGGCCTCCGCCGCCTCACAGGCTTCGGCGACGGTGAAGGCGCGCTCCCCCAGCGTCAGCCCCGCTTCGGCCGCCAGCGCCAGCACCGAGCGGCGGGTGCAGCCGGGCAGGATCGCCTCGGAATTGGGTCGCGTGACAATCGCCCCGCTCTTCGTGACGATGAAGGCGGTGGAGGAGGAGCCTTCGGTGACGAAGCCGTCCGCGTCCACCATCCAGGCTTCCTGGCAACCCGCCTCCGTCGCCGCCTGCTTGGCCAGCACCTGCGCCAGCAGCGCGACGCTCTTGATGTCGCGCCGCCCCCAGCGCAGGTCCGGGACGGTCACGACTTTGACGCCCTTTTCCGCATAGGGGGATGCGAGGATGTTCTTCTTTTGCGCGAAGCCGACCAGCGTCGCTTTTACGCCTTTCGGAAAGGAGAAATCCCGCTCCGCCGCGCCGCGCGTGACCTGCAGATAGACCATGCCTTCCTGAACGCCGTTGCGGGAAACGAGCGCGCGCTCGATCTCGACGATCTCCGTCATTGATACGGGACTTTCGAGCCGCAACTCTCTCAGCGAGCGCTCCAGCCGCGCGATATGCGCCTCATTATCGATGAGCTTGCCGTCGATCACCGCGGCGACCTCATAAACGCCGTCCGCGAAGAGGAAGCCGCGGTCGAGAATGGATATCCTGGCGTCGACGAGCGGCGTATAGGCGCCGTTGACATAGGCGATGTCGGACAAGGGCGGGGCTCCGCGCGCGCAAGAGAGCAAGGGGATTGTTCGATTACGATCATGGTGAATCACGCCTAACTTGACCTTAAACAAGGCGCGGGTGAAACAAGATTGTTATCAACACCCGCGATTCCTCCATGCGTGCAGAACGCGGCTTCCAAAATTCGGAGACGTTCGGTCGATGGCGTACTCTTCAACTACAATTGCCCGTGTAATCAGCCAAATCAATCGAAGCTATTTCTTGCCTGCCATCCAGCGGCCCTATGTTTGGCAGCCAGAGCAAATCATAGCCCTCTTCGATTCACTCATGAAAGGCTATCCCATAAGTTCCTTCCTGTTCTGGGAAGTGGCGCCCGATCGGCGGCACGACTGGGATATCTATAAGTTCATGGAAAATTTCCGACATGGAGACGTTCATAATGAGATGGCCGAAACGGACGGAAGGGATGTCATTCTTGTCCTCGATGGTCAGCAGCGACTGACCTCGTTCGTCATCGGCCTGCAGGGGAGCTATACGATTAGGCCAAAGTATGCCAGGCGCGGCAGTCCTGATAACTGGGTTCGTCAGCGCCTCTACATAGATTTGCTCAAAATTAAAGATGACATTGAGAACGCCGTAGTTGATGAAGCCGAGCTCGGTGTTACGTATGGTTTTAAGTTCGCGCCGCACCTGCCAATGAACGGTCCTGCGCAGATGTGGTTTAAGGTGGGCCGTATATTGGACTGCACCAGTGACGATGCCTTCGACAAGCTTCGCAACGAACTTCTAGACCTGCTCCCTGATAGCTCAACGCGCGCTCAGGGACGGATACTTCAGGATAATCTGAGTCGGCTCTATCGGGTTGTCTGGAAGGATGAGGTCGTATCGTATTTTACGGAAACTGATCAATCCTATGACCGAGTTCTTGATATATTTATCCGAGCGAATGACGGTGGAACAAAGCTAAGTAAGTCCGACCTGCTGTTGTCAATGATCACCTCGAAATGGCAGGGAGTGAGTGCGCGCGAAGAGATTTATAATTTTGTTGAGCATCTCAACTCAGGGCTTGAAGGCCGAAACGGTGTTGACAAAGATTTGATTATGAAGGCGTGTCTAGTACTAAGCGATCTCGATCAAACTTATAAAGTAGGTAACTTTACTTCCAGAAATCTCTCCATAATTGAGGGCCATTGGCCTCGCATAAAGTGCTCGCTGGAAGCGACCTTTCGACTGGTCAATCGCTTGGGAATTGATCAGGAGACTCTCACTTCAGGAAACGCGATCCTGCCAATAGCGTACTATCTCTTCAAGACTGAGCAGGGTGACTTGTCCGGTTCGACGAGTGAGAACGCAAAGAACACATTGCTGATCCAGCGATGGCTCATCGGGAGCCTTCTAAACGGCGTCTTCGGCGGAACCTCCGATGCGACGCTAGGCGCGGCACGCTCGATCATAAAAGATAACCTCAGAGCCAACTCCGACTTTCCATACCGCGACCTTGTCGACGGCCTTGCCTTGAAGGGTCGTCTCACTGAGTTCAATGAGAGTAATATGGAGAGTTTTTTTGAGATTGGCTACGGAAAGCGTGTCTGTTTTCTAGCTCTGTCTTTGCTTTACGACACCACAAACTGGGGCCTTACGAGTTACCATATCGATCACATAATCCCTAGATCGCTAGCGGACCGAAAAGCGTTGATGGCGGCGAATGTCTCAGAAAGTTTGATTCAGCGAATTGAGAATGCGGTGAATCGCCTAGGTAACCTACAGTTGCTCCAAGGCTATGAGAACTTAGAAAAGAACAACAGGCCATTTTCCGAGTGGATAAAAACGCGGGACAAAGATTTTTTGAGGAGGCATCTAATCCCAGAGCGGGAGGATCTATATTCGGTGACAGAGCTGGCGGCATTTGTAGCGGAAAGAGAAAAGCTTATCGCGCAAAGGCTACGACAAAGCGTCTTCGCCAGAGCGATGGTTTAGCTGCGCGAAGCCTCTTCGTCGCCTTGCCGCGCCTGCGTAATATAACGGGCAGCGCACAGGGGTCGGGAGCGTCATGGGCGAGGAAATCCACACCACGGGCTTCACGAGCGAGGACAAGGCGCGATTCGCGGAGCGCCTCTCGCGGGAGACGGACCTCGCCCGGGCGCTCTTTTCCGGTGACAAATTCTCGCGCGCCGGACACATGATCGGCTTTGAGATCGAGACCTGGATCGTCGACCACAATTATTTCCCTGCCTCGATCAATCAGCAGCTTCTCGAAGCGATGGACAATCCGCTCGTGGTGCCGGAGCTGTCGCGCTTCAATCTCGAGCTCAACTGCGATCCGCTGCCGCTCGAAGGCGATGCGCTCGGGCGCGCCTTTGACGCGCTGACCAAAGTCTGGGCCGACTGCAACGAGACGGCGCATCGGCTCGACGCCAATCTCGTGATGATCGGCACGCTGCCGACGATCCGCGACGAGGATCTCTCGCTGGCGAACATGTCGCCGCTCAATCGCTATTACGCGCTGAACGCCGAGGTGCTGCGCCTGCGCGGCGGGCGACCCCTTCGCGTCGACATTTTTGGGCGCGACCATCTCGTCTCGGAGCACAGGGACGTGATGCTGGAGGCGGCGACGACCTCTTTTCAGATTCATCTCAAGGCGCCGGCTGACCTCGCCCACCGCTATTACAACGCCTCCATCGCCGCATCGGGGCCGGTCCTCGCAGCCTGCGCCAATGCGCCCTTCCTCTTCGGCAAATCGCTGTGGGAGGAAACGCGCATTCCGCTTTTCGAGCAGGCGGTGAATGTGCCCGGCCCAGCGCGCGTCTGCATGGGCTCGGGATTCGCTTCGCAATCCCTGCTCGAAGTGTTCGAGGAAAACCTGCGCGATTACGACGCGCTGCTGCCCATCGCCTTCGACGACGCCCCAAAGGCCCTGCGCCACATGCGCCTGCACAATGGCGTCATCTGGCGCTGGAACCGGCCGCTCGTCGGTTTCGACGACGACGGCGCGCCGCATCTGCGCGTCGAGCATCGCATCCTGCCGGCGGGGCCGACCTTCGTGGACATGATGGCCAACGCCGCGCTCTATCTTGGCCTTGCGCGGGCGCTGGCGCTGGGGACCGGCGACGGGACCGGCGGCCTCCCTTTCGACGAAGCCTCGCGCAATTTCTACTCTGCCGCGCGCATGGGGCTGGAGGCGACGCTCTATTGGCCCGGGGTCGGCGAGATCGGCGCGGAACGGCTCTTGCTGGAGCGCCTGCTGCCGGTGGCCCGCGAGGGGCTCGCCGATTTCGGCGTCGTCGACCCGCGCGGCTACCTCGACGTCATCGAAGCGCGCGTGCGCAGCGGGCAGACCGGCGCCGCCTGGCAGCGCAAGGTTCTTGCGGCGCGCGGCGGCGACCTCTACGCGCTGATGGCGGCCTATTGCGAGGGGCAGCGCAGCGGCGCGCCCGTGCATGAATGGGAAGTGTGAGAATGGAAGTGACCGACGCGCCTTGCGCCGTGATGAACAGATTGCCCGAAGGTTTTCTAGGTTGCCCCGCCGACAAGCTCGTCGATCTACTTCCTGGCCCCACACTGTTCGATCTGCCGGGGCGCGATCCCGATCCGCTTTTCGTCTCGACGCTGCTGCACGGGAACGAATATAGCGGGCTCGACGCCATGCAGGCGGTGCTGCGCCGCCACGCCGCGCGCGGATTGCCACGTTCCTTGCTGTTCTTCGTCGGCAATATCCGCGCGGCGGCTGCAAACCT
This sequence comes from Methylocystis sp., assembly GCA_002929055.1. Classification (GTDB taxonomy): domain Bacteria; phylum Pseudomonadota; class Alphaproteobacteria; order Rhizobiales; family Beijerinckiaceae; genus Methylocystis. The sequence goes on from PERY01000016.1 coordinate 39,861, forward strand.
GCGCACGCTGCCCGGCGAGCGCGACTACAACCGCGTCTGGCCCGGCACGCTCTACTCCGACGAACCTCAGGCCGAGATGGCGCGTTGGGTCTATGACTACGCGGCGCGGCGCGGGCTCTTCGCCAGCATCGACATCCACAACAACACCGGCTTCAATCCGCACTATAGCTGCGTGACGAAACTGGAGCCGAAGTTCATCGCGCTTGCGCAGCTTTTCTCGCGCGTCGTCGTGCATTTCCAGCGCCCGGTCGGCACGCATGCGGCGGCTTTCGCCAATCTGTGCCCGTCGATCACGGTCGAATGCGGCAAGGCGGGCGCGGGTTCCGCCACGGAGCACGCAATCGAACTCGTCGAGGCTGCGCTCTCCATCGCCCATCTGCCGGACCACGCGCCGGCGCCGCATGACGTCGATCTCCTGCGCACCTACGCCATTGTGAAGCCGCCGGAGGATTCCAGTTTTTCCTTCGACGGGACGCCGGCGGATTTCATGTTCCGCGCAGACATCGACCGTCAGAACTTCAGCGAATTGGCGAGCGGCGCCAGCTTCGGCTCCGCGCGGCCGGGCATGAAGCTGGAGATGCTTCCAGGCGACGGCGACGACCACGCGCCCGGCGAATATTTCAGCTATGCGGGCGGGAAAATCACCCTCGCGCGCCCCGCGATCCCCGCCATGCTCACTGTCGATCCGCGGGCCGTGAAGCAGGATTGCCTGTGCTATCTGATGCACAGGATCGGCATGGACGGCGCGCGGCTCTAGGACTCAAATCTCAAAAGCTGCGGCGACCGGCGCGTGCAGAGAGCCAAGGATGGGCTCCTGCGCATAGACCTCGTCCGGGAGTCCGCCGTTCAATATCTCACTCTCGCGCCATGTTGAAGACAAGGCGGGCGAAGCGAGGATGTGATCGATGAGCTTCTGCCGCCCCGCATGCAGCACCGTATAACGCCGGGCCGCTTCGACCCGCTCCTCGAGCGGCGCCAGCGCGCGCGGGCCTTGCTGAAGCTCGTTGTCGCCCCCGCGCAGCAGACGCGTCGGCGCATCATGTTCGTCGGCGTTGAAGTCGCCGCAGACGGCGATGCGCGCATCGGGCTCCGAGTCGAACAGCGTCTCAATGAAAAGCCGCGCCTCCAGCGCCTGTCCCTCGCGCTTTTGCGCGGCGACGAACTGGCCCTCGATCTGCGATTTGCTCGAGCCCTCGCCGCGCGCGGTGGGGACAGGCGCCGGCCGGGGCGCGCGCAGATGGAGATTCAGCGCGTGGAGCAGGGCGCCCGACGGCAGCTCGATCGCGGCGTAGAGCAGCGGGCGATCCCATTCGATCAGGATTGGTTTGGGCTGCGTGTCCCCGTCACGCGGCGGCGGCCAGCTCCAGCGCGGGACAAGTTCGTGATGGATCTGCCGCGCCTCGCGGATCGGCCAGCGGCTGAGGATCGCAAGATTATGCACATCGGCTGGCGCATCGCCGCCGGGGCGCACGCTCGTCGCGCGCGCAAAGCCGGCGTAGGGCGTGCCGGCGAGCAGCCGGTCGAGCGCGAGATATTCGCGAGGGGCATGCTTATGGGCCTTTTGCGCGCCGATCTCCTGCAGGCAAAGCACATCGGCGCGCAGCGCTTCCAGTAGCGGCAGAAGAATCGCGCGGCGGCGCGCGAAGTCGGCCTGATGCGACGCCGCCCAGTCGAGATTTTCCAGATTGAAGGTCGCGACCCGCAATTCCATCGACCGATACTTGCGCGGCGGGGCGCAGAGCGCCAGTGCCCCCAAATGGCGGCGCTTTCGGTTGGGGGCGATCCTTTACCAAGCGAAAGAATTGGAGATTAGCCACTCGACGGCGGCCAAGTTTAGCGTCAATATTGCCCCTCTACTTTTCTGGAGAAGCTCTCAGTGTCCGTTTTCGACGGCATTCCATTTTTTGCGGGGCTGGACCCCATCCGCGCCGAGAGCTTTGCGCGTCAATGCGCGCGCAAGCGCTACGCAGAAGAGGAACTTGTTCTCGACTTCGACGACCACTCGACCGACGTTTACTTCATCGTCAGCGGCGACGTGCGGGTGCTGATCCGCACCGCCGCCGGCAAGGAGATGATCTTCGGCGATTTCGGGCCGGGGAAGTTCTTCGGCGAGATGGCGGCCATCGACGGCGCCAAGCGCTCCGCCAACGTCACCGCCCTGACCAATGCGGAACTCCTGATCGTCCCGCCGGGGGCCTTTCGGGAGATCGTGCTTCATGCGCCCGACATCGCCGAGAGGCTGCTGCGACTGCTGACCGCGCGCGTGCGCGAACTCAACATCCGCCTCTTCGAGCGTTCCGTGCTCGATCTGCGCCATCGCCTCTATTCTGAGCTTTTGCGCATGTCGGCGCCCCGCAAGGGACACGATGGTCAGGCCATTGTCTCGCCGCCGCCCTTCCAGCACGATCTCGCTTCCCGCATCGGCTGCCGGCGCGAGCAGGTCAGCCGCGAGCTTGGCGCGATGGTGGAGGAGGGCCTGGCCGAAAAAATCCGCGGCGGCCTTGTCCTGCCGCAGCCGGGCGTGCTCCAGAAGCGTGTCCGGGACGCAATGAACGAGGCGGAATGACGCGTGCTTCAGCGCACAAACGCTGAGCCGGCGATCTCCTAGGTTGATGACGCTCGATGAAGGGCTCTTGGGTCCGACGAGCGTCAGCGACGGAGGAGAGGCAGATGAACCCTCGATTGACGCCGATTTTCAGATGCGCCGAACTCGCGGGCCTCGCGGCCCATGAGATCGTCCTTGGCGTGAGCCCCGGCAAGCAACATGAGCGCATGCTAGCAAGGTACCGGCGTGCGCGATCCCAGGCTCTGACACGCGCCCGGATAGTCGCAGATATGCGGGCCGCCATGCGCAGAGGCGCCGCGGGCCGCGCGGCGGATCTCCTGATCGTGCTTCGCCAGCTTCTGGCGGAGGAGGGCGCCACGACGCGCGTTGGCGGCCCCTGCGCACGACGGCGGCGCGTTTCAGTTCGCCTTCCCGGCCTTCCGACTCTCGACGCGACGCCCGCGCGTGGGGTGGAAGCTCAGGTGATCGCGTGGCGCAGTTCTCCCGATAATCGCTGTGAATCTGTTGTTTAGGCGCCACACAGGACTAATCTTTGGCGTTTCCGCGTAGGGGCCGACCGGAGCGAATCGGCGCAGTCAGTGGCTCCAGACCATTCATTTACAAATGCTTACAAATGACACGGCGTCAATTCCGCCGCTGCGTCATAGGGTTGCGAGGATGAGGGGTTTGAGTCAGCTTCGCTTTATCGGGGCCGTTTGAGTTTAGGGGCAGGCTTTGTTTGGATTTTGCGAGAAGCGGGCGATTGCGCTAGGCGCCATTCTTTTTATGTCGGCGATAGGGACGTCTTACGGTCAGGATGTGCTGACCCAGGACATCGAAGCCGAAAAGTCTCAGCTGGCGACGCATATCCAGCTGCATCCCGAGGATTATGAGTCGACATACCGCTATGTGCGGGTGACGACGGAGCTGCGCGATTACGAAGCCGGGATCGGCGCGCTCGAGCGGCTGCTGATGTTCAATCCCAAGCTGACGCGCGCCCGCAAGGAACTGGGTTTCCTTTATGCGCGGCTCGGCGCCTGGGAGATGGCGGCACAGCATCTGCGCGCCGTAAAGGCGGCGGGCGATCTTGATCCGGTGCAGATGGCGCAGGTCGACGCGCAACTGCCCGATATCGAGAAGCGCACCCAGACGAACCGTCTCAACGTGCGCATGCATGTCGGCCTGCGCGCGCAGTCCAACGCCAATTATTTTCCCGCCAACAACCTCTTCCAGGTCGGCGGCATCGGGCTCGCGTCACCCAACGGAAAGCAGGGCGACGTCAACTCGTTTCAGTTGATCCAGGCCGCGCATGATTACGAGTTCGGCAATCAGCGCGGCGACCGGCTCGAGACGCGCCTCACGGGCTATGCGACGCAGCAGTTCAATCTGCCCCAATATAGCGTCGCGTTGTTTGCGGGCACGATCGGGCCGCGTTTCTTCGTTCCGCAGACCATGTTCCACAGCCTTTCCGTGCGTCCCTATCTGACGGGCGCGGTGTCGATGCTCGGCTCGAATAATTATCTCAACACCGGCGGCGCGGGCGCCAGCGTCCGGGCGGAATTCGCTCCGGAAATCTGGCTCGAGCCGGGGGCCGAGTGGCGCAGCCTCTGGGTCGATCCCGGCAGAGGTTTTTTCGGGGTGTCGCCCTACGCCACGCTCTCGACCCTTGCGACGGGCGATGCGGTGACGGGCTATCTCAGCGGCTCCTACCGCCTGCTCGACGGCGTGCGGCTCGACGGCCGCGTCGCCTATTCGCGGGCCAACGCCGGCTTCGCAGCGCAGAGTTCGGATCAGGTCGACGTGCAGGCGATGCTGCGGCTGGAAGTCGATCCTCCGCTCCCGATCATCGCGCGCCGCTGGACGATTGCGCCCTATGCACGATTCACCAATCTCACTTTTGACAAAGCTAATCCGCTGGTGAATCCGTTCGTCGCGCGCCGGGACGTGGCATGGACCTACGGCATGATGCTCGATGCGCCGGTCACGGATATATTCGGCTTCGCAGGCAATCTGGAGTTCGCGCGCAACGACTCCAATCTGCAGAACTTCAAGATGCAGAACGTGTCTGTCTCTTTCGGCCCCACGGCTAAGTTTTAAAGGACGCGAGCGCCATGATGACCAGAATTTCCGCTCTCGCCCTCGCGGCCGCCTTGGTTTTGTCGCCCCTTGCCGCGCAGGCCGAGAAGGTCGGCAATGTCGGCGCCGTAAATGTCTCGGCGCATGGCACGCCGCCCGGCGGCGCAAAGCGCGCGCTTTCCGTGGGCCTTGGCGTCGAAAAACGCGAGCGCGTTGAAACGACCGCAGACGGCAGCGCGCAGATCGTCTTCAACGACACGTCGACCATGACAGTTGGGCGCAACAGCTCGGTCGTCATCGACGACTTCGTCTACCGTGGCGGCGGCGGCGCTCAGGGCGTCTCGGTCGCCAAGGGCGTGCTGCGCTTCGTGGGCGGCGGCGTGAGCCATAGCTCGGGCGCCAATCTCAAGACGCCCACAGCCTCGATCGGAGTCCGCGGCGGCGCCGTGCTGGTGCGCGTCGGCGGTCCGTGCGGCACGCTCGTCGTGCATCAATATGGCGTGGCCGAAGTCTCTGGCGCCGGCGGCGGCTCCGAGACGCTGAACCGCGCGGGCTTTGGCGTCTGCGTGACGGAGAGCGGCGTGTCGGAGCCCTTCCGCGTGCCGCCGGAGACGATAGCGGCGCTGATCGCGCAGCTTGAAAGCCAGGCCGGCCAGTCGGGCGGCGCCAGGAGGAAGCCGACCAATCAGGAGGCGAATCTGGGCCTCGGCAACGACCGACCGCCCTATGTCGATCCGCCGCCCGGCCTCGACGCGCTCATTCCGGTCTGGGCGGGCAATGCGCTCGTGCAGAGCCAGGCCAATTCACAGAACCAGCCGTCGCCTCCGGCGACCGAGGAGCGACACAGCGAACACTATCACTACTATTATAACGGCTATGGCCCCACCGGCGGCTACGGCTACTACGATTGATCGCCTGCAAGGCGCGCCGTTGCGCGTTCCGACGACGGCACAGTGATCGCTGCCGCGCGCAGGCGCAGCTCAACGGATGAAGAGTCGCTGGCGCATCCTGCTGCTCGCGACCCTCGCGGCGGCTGCACTGGTCCTGCCCTGGGGATTTCTCCAGCCGCGCGCGCTCGAGGATTTGCGTAACGTCGTCTTCGACAATTTCCAGCGCCTGTCGCCGCGCGCCTATGATCCCGAGACGCCGACGCGCGTCGTGGGCATAGACGAGGAAAGTCTCAAAACCTACGGGCAATGGCCCTGGCCGCGAACGCGCATCGCCGAACTCGTCAGCCGGCTGAAGGAGCTGGGCGCCGCTGCGATCGCCTTCGACTTCATGTTCGCCGAGGCCGACCGCGCCGGGACGCGCACGCTTCTCGAAACCGCGACCGACGCCAAGCTGCGCGCCGAACTCGCCCGCCTCCTCGCCAGGGCTCCCGACAGCGATACGATCTTCGCCGGAGCCATCGCACAGGCGCCGGTCGTTCTCGGCGCGACGCTCGCAACCGAGGGCGCGAAGGCTTTCCCGGCGAAAGCCGGTTTCGTGACGGCGGGCGACGATCCCGCGGCCTTCATCTTGTCGTTCCCGGCCGTGGTGCTGCCCGTGCCGATTTTTCTCAAGGATGCACAGGGCCTCGGCGCGACGAACTGGGCGCCGGACCGCGATCTTGTCGTGCGGCGCGTGCCGCTGCTGACACGCGTCGGGCTATCGCTCGCCCCCTCGCTCGCGCTGGAAGCGTTGCGCGTGGCTCAAGGCGCCTCGAGCATCGTCATCCGTTCCTCCAACGCCAGCGGTGAGACGGCCTATGGCGCTCAGACCGGCGTAAACGCGGTCAAGGTTGGCGGATTCGAGATCAAGACGGGATCGTCTGCGGATGTGCGCCCGCGATACAGTTACACCGATCCCGCGCGCGATATTTCCGCCAAGGCGGTGCTGCAGGGGCAGACGCCGCGCGGCGAGATCGAGGGCCGGATCATTTTCGTCGGCGCGCTGGCCGTTGGCCTTGGCGATGTACGGGCGACGCCGCTCGAGCCGATTGTCCCGGGCGTCGAGGTGCATGCGCAGATCGTCGAGTCGTTGACTTCGGGCGCGCTCCTGTCCCGGCCGGACTGGGCCGTCGGGCTGGAGCTCCTGGTCGCGCTCGTCGCCTTCGTGCTGACGATGCCGCTTCTCTTCATCGCGCCGCCCTTCGTCTCGGCGGCTTTCGCGCCCCTCGCGGTGGCCGTGCTGTTTGGCGGATCCTTCTACCTTTTCGAGCGACAGGGACTGTTGCTCGATCCCGCCTATCCCAGCCTTGTCGTCATCGGCTCCTACATTGTCGGGGCCGTCACGCTCTGGCGCGCCGAAACGCTTGCGCGTCGTCAGGTGCGCCGCGCCTTCGGCAAGTTCGTTGCGCCCGCGGTCGTCGACCGGCTTGCGGAGCATCCGGAGCGTCTGGTGCTCGGCGGCGAGACGCGCGAACTCACCGTGCTCTTTTCGGATCTTCGCAACTTCTCAGGCATTTCCGAGGGCATGAGCGCGCGTGAACTCACGCAGTTCATGAATGCTTATCTGACGCCCATGACCGACGCGATCCTCGAATGCGACGGCACGGTCGACAAATACATGGGCGACGCCATTCTCGCCTTCTGGAACGCGCCGCTCAACATCGCCGATCATCCACGCAAGGCGGTGCAGGCGGCGCTCGTCATGCGCGCCGCGCTGTTGACGTTCAACGAGCAGCGCGCGCAGGCGGCGCAGGCGGCGGGGCGTCCGCATATAGAGGCGGCGATGGGGCTGGGCCTGAACCTCGGTCCCTGCAACGTGGGCAACATGGGGTCGATCCGCCGCTTCGACTATTCCATCCTCGGCGACAATGTGAATCTGGCCTCGCGCCTCGAGGGCGCGAGCAAGGCGTTCGCGACGGATATCATTGCTTCGAAGGCAGTTCGCGACGCCGCGCCAGACATGGCCTGGCTCAGTTTAGGGCGAATCGTGGTGGTCGGGCGCACCGAGCCGACCCGGATTTTTGCGTTGGCCGGAGACAAGGCCTACAGCCTGTCGGATGAGTATGTGCGTTGGCGCACAGCGCATGAAGCCATGCTGGCTGAATATGAGGCGGCCCGATTCGAAGACGCCGCTGCGCGCGCTTCCAGCCTCGCGGGGATACTCCCCGGCGCGTGGCCTGCGCTCTATGTGACGTTGGAGAAACGATATTCGGCGCTGGCCCGGGAAGGCTTGCAACAAGGCTGGTCGTCTATATGGAATCTCACCGGTAAATGACCGTTTCCGCCTTGCGCTCTGGCGCGACTTTCACCGACCTTTCTTCAGGACCGCCGCTCAGCGCATGACCGAAGCCATCGTAAACCAATATTGGACCCTCCTTGCTGACCGGCACGACGCCGACGCGTTTCAGACGCTGGACGCGGCCTATCGCGAGCCGCAGCGCGCCTATCACGCCTGGGGCCATATCGTCGATCTGCTGACGAAACTCGATGCGCTGGGGAGCCTTGCAACTCGCCCAGACCTCGTCGCGGCAGCGATTTTCTGGCACGACTCGGTTTATCTCACGCGCGATCCGGACGGGCGCCCGCGCACCGATCCTGAAAACGTGCGCGCGAGCGCGGCGCTCTTCGAACGCCATTCCCGTTTCGACGCGGTGGAAGCGCAGTCCATCCACGACATGATCATGGCGACCGCGAGCCACATGAAGGCGAAGGCGACCACGGAACATTACCCGGGCTTTGCGCGCGATCTCGATTTCTTCCTCGACCTCGACCTGTCGTCGCTCGCGGCGTCATGGGCGATCTTCGAACGAAATCTCGACGACATCCATTTCGAATATGGCTGGGTTCCCGAACGCGCCTTCTACCTGGGCCGCGTGCAGATGCTCGAGAGCTTTCTTGGCGGCGGGGAGTCGCTCTACCGGCTTCCCGAAACGCGCGCGCTCTGGCTCGAGCCTGCGCTTGCAAATCTGCGCCGGGCGCAAGCCGAACTGCGTGAGCGGCTCGCCCGGCCTGCTTCCTCGGCCTGACGCGAACGCGCCAGCAGCCGACAGATGGAGGTGTGGCTGCGCACAAAAGAAAACGGCGCCCGTGGGCGCCGCTTGGAGTTGGGGGAGAAAACCGGCTCAGTAGTTGTAGGCGCGTTCGCCGTGATCGGAGATGTCGAGGCCTTCGCGCTCCTGATCGGGCGCCGGACGCAGACCGATGACGATGTCGACGACCTTGTAGAGGATCGCCGACCCGATGCCGGAGAAGAGCAGCGTCGCGACAACGGCGGTGCCCTGCGCCTTCATCTGGGCCATCATGTCATACGTGCCCGTGAAACCCTCGAGATTGGTGTAATCGGTGATGCCGGTGCCGCCGAAGTCGGGGTTGACCAGCAGACCCGTCGCCAGAGCGCCGGTGATGCCGCCGATGCAGTGCACGCCGAAGACGTCCAGAGCATCGTCGTAGCCGACCTTCTTCTTGATCACGTCGACGAAGAAGAGGCAGATCGGCGAGACGGCGAGGCCGAGCACGATCGAACCCATCGGACCCGCGAAGCCGGATGCCGGCGTCACGGCGACGAGGCCAGCGACCGCGCCGGTGATGAGGCCGAGCAGCGAAGGCTTGCCCTTCACCAGCCACTCAACGATCATCCACGACAGTCCCGCCGCGGCGGTCGCGACCATGGTGTTGACGAAGGCGAGCGCCGTGGTGGCGTTGGCTTCGAGGTTGGAGCCGGCGTTGAAGCCGAACCAGCCCACCCACAGCAGCGAGGCGCCGATCATCGACATGGTGAGCGAATGCGGCGCAAGCACTTCCTTGCCATATCCGATGCGCTTGCCGACCATGATGGCGCCGACGAGGCCCGCGATGCCTGCGTTGATGTGGACGACAGTGCCGCCCGCAAAATCCAGCGCACCCTTGCCAGCGAGCCAGCCGACGTTGCCGACGATTTCGTCGATCTTCGCCTGCGCGGCGGCTTTCGCCTCCTCGGTGGAAGCGGCGGCGAGTTGCGTCGCCGCATCGACGATGGCGTTGGGGTCAGCGGTGCCCCACACCCAGTGGGCGACTGGGAAGTAGATGAAGGTGACCCAGAGCGTCGTGAAGAGCATCACCGCCGAGAACTTCATGCGCTCGGCATAGGCGCCGACGATGAGGGCCGGGGTGATCATGGCGAAGGTCATCTGGAAGACGAAGAACACGTATTCCGGAATGACATGGCCGGGCGTGAAGGTCGGGGCGTTGTTGGCCGCGGTCACGCCCTTGAGGAACAGCTTGTTCAAGCCGCCCATATAGTGATTGAGCGAGCCGCCGTCGCCGAAGGCGAGGGAATAGCCGTAGATAGCCCAGATGACGCCTACGAGCGAAACGATCGCAAAAGTCTGCGTGAGCAGCGACAGCATGTTCTTGGTGCGCACGAGGCCGCCGTAAAACAGCGCCAGCCCGGGGATCGACATCATCAGCACGAGAAGCGCCGACGTCAGCATCCATGCGACGTCGCCGGGATTGGGGGTCGGGTCGTTGCCGGCGAAGGCCGGTCCCGCCGCCATCGCTCCCGCGAGGATCGAAGCCGCGAACGCGCTCCGAAGCGAAGGAAGTTTCATGTGGGGAAGCTCCTGGAAGTTTCGGGGAGTTGTGCGATCAGAGCGCGTCGGCGTCGGATTCGCCGGTGCGGATGCGGATGGCGCGCTCGAGCGGGCTGACGAAGATCTTGCCGTCGCCGATCTGCCCCGTGCGGGCGGTGGAGGTAATCGCTTCGACGACCTTGTCGACAAGCTCCGACGCGACTGCGACTTCGATCTTTAGCTTCGGGAGGAAGCTTATGGCGTATTCCGCGCCGCGATAGATTTCAGTGTGACCCTTCTGTCGTCCGTAGCCCTTGACTTCCGTCACCGTAAGGCCGTGCACGCCGATGTTGGTCAGCGCATCGCGGACCTCGTCGAGCTTGAACGGCTTGATGATCGCTGTCACGATTTTCATCTGCCAATCCTGTTTGTTATCGACCCCTTGGACGGACGCCGCCGGTTGAAGCGGGACGCCGCAGCGGCGCGGTCGCTAGAGAGAGCGCTGGCGCGCCCGGACACTGCGCTTTCAAATGCCGTGCCAGCGACCGGGAGTCCTGCAAACGCGGCGCTTTCAGCAATGGTTGGCGCCGGCTCAAATATGCAGACGCTTTGGCTCAGGCTTCCCGCAGCCAAGGAAAGGCTAGGGATTACCTGAATTGTCTGCGCGAAGCGGGGGTTGATCGGCGCGAGGAGCGGGAACGCCATCGGCGCCTAAAAGATAGACAGGCGCCTAGATATTGGTGCGCATGCGGATCAGGCCTTCCTGCGCGACCGAGGCCAGAAGCTGCCCATCGCGGGCGTAAATCTGGCCGCGAGTCAGGCCACGGGCGTGACCGGCGTTCGGACTCTCCTGCACATAGAGGAGCCAGTCGTCGACGCGCAGGCTCCTGTGGAGCCACAGCGCGTGGTCGAGGCTCGCGACCTGGATCGCCGGATCGAAGATGTTGCGGCCGTGAGCGACGAGCGCCGTGTTCAGCAGCGTCATGTCGGAAAGATAGGCGAGCAGGGCGTTGTGAAGCGCTGGCTCGTCGGGCAAGGGGCCCTGGACGCGAAACCAGATCATCTGGCCGGCGTGGTTGGCGGTCAGCAGCGTTTCTGGCGCGACGATGCGCATGTCCAGGGCGCAAGCGCGCTTCATCCAGTTTTCGGCGGGCGCGGGCAAAAAAGCGCGGAAACGATCGACCAGCGCATCGATGCGCTCGAGGCTTTCCGGCGCCGGCGCGGTCGGCATGTCGCGGGAATGCTCCAAACCCTCCTCGAGGACGTGGAAGGACGCCTCCATGGAGAAGATGGTCCGCCCTTGCTGGGTGGCGACGCAGCGCCGCGTCGTGAAACTCCTGCCGTCGCGGATGCGCTCCACATTGAAGTCGATTGGCGTCTGCGGGTCGCCGGCGAGCACGAAATAGGCATGCAGCGAATGGGCGGGCCGGTCGGCGGGCACGGTGCGCGTGGCCGCCACCAGCGCCTGCGCAACGACCTGCCCGCCGTAAAGATGTTTGCCCGCAGAGGCCGGACTGTGGCCGCGAAAGGCGCTCTCTCCCGTTTGTTGGAGATCGAGAAGCGCGATCAGGTCGCCTGCGGGCGTGTCCATGCGATCAATCGATCTGGCGCGCCTCTTCCGGCAGCATGATGGGGATGCCGTCACGAATGGGATAGGCGAGGCGCGCGGAACGGGAAATCAACTCCTGACGGGCGCGATCATATTCCAACGTCGTCTTCGTCAGCGGACATACTAGGATTTCCAGAAGGCGGGGATCGACTTTCGTTCCCTCCTGGCCGTCCGCGTCAACGTTGTCGCCGGTTCCGATGCCATCGCTCATAATGAATGTCCTTGTTGCAGTTAATGGTATTGCTGGCGGTCGCCGTCGCGCTGCGCCATGTCGAGCTTGGCGAGGGCGACCAGAGTCTCTGCCCGCGTCTTCAGGTCGATGGCTTCGACGAGCGCCTGTTTTTCGTTCGCGCCGAAGGGCGACATCATGGCGAGCGCGTTGACCAGCGTTTCTGTCGGCGCCGCGTCGATGCTCGCCCAATCGACTTCGAGTTTCGAATATTCCGCGAAGGTCCGCAACATCGACACCATGCTTTCGCGGTCCACTGCGTCTTCCCCCGCGCCGGGCTCGAGGTCGGCGTCGAATCCGTCGTAGCGGACCCGAAACTGCCTGTACGGGGTATCGACATCGAGTTCGCGGACGACGTGAAAGCGCGCCACGCCGGTCAGCGTGATCAGATAGCGGCCGTCGCCCGTCTCCGCGAAGCGGGTGATCCGTCCGACGCAGCCGATCTGGAAGAGTTGCGGCGCGGCGCCATTGGCGCCCGGGAGCGGCTGGATGACGCCGATCAGCCGGTCGCTCGCGACCGCCGCATCGAGCATCGCGACATAGCGGGGTTCGAAAATGTTGAGCGGCAGCTCCCCGCGCGGGAGCAGAACCGCGCCCGCCAGCGGAAAAAGCGGAATGACGTCGGGAAGTTCGCTTAGTTCCGCGTAGGGGTGGTTCAGGCTCATGGCGGCTGGCGGTCGCGCCTCTCCCTTTACGAGAACAGGAGCGTGGAGAGCCGGCGGCGCGCCGCCACGGCGGCCTTGTCCACCGGTCCCCACGCCTCAAAAAACTGGACGAGCTGCTTTCTGGCTCCGTCCTCATTCCAACTACGGTCGCGCCGGATGATTTCAAGAAGCGCGTTCGCCGCTTCTTCGCGCATGTCCTTGGCGTTCAGCGCGAGCGCCAGGTCGAAATAGGCCTTCATGTCGTCGGGGTCGGAATTAATGCGCTTCCGGAGTTCGTCGATCTCGCCGAGATCCTGGGCGGCTTCGGCGTTTTCGATGGCGGCGAGGGCCGCTGCGGCCTCCGGGCTTTTCAGGGCGCTCTCGGGCAGGCTTTCAAGCAGCGCGCGCGCGGCGTCGATCTGCCCGACGCCGATGTAAAGACGCGCCAGCATGGCGACGGCTTTAGGCTCGACGGGCTCCGCGCTCGCCAGTTCGGAAAGAAGCGCGTGGGCGCCCTCGAGGTCGCCCGTCTCGATCATCGCCTGAGCGGCCTCCAGGGCGTCGCTCGCGTCTTCGATGGGTCCGACAAGACGCTCCAGGAAACCCTTGATCTGGCTTTCGGGCAGCGCACCGACGAAGCCGTCCACAGGGCGCCCGCGCTGGAAGGCGACGACGGCGGGGATGGATTTGACGCCAAGCTGGTCGGCGATCTCGGGCTCGGCGTCGATGTTCATCTTCACCAGCCTGGCCTTGCCGCCGGTCGCGGCCACAAGCCGTTCGATGACGGGCGCGAGTTGCTTGCAGGGGCCGCACCAGGGCGCCCAGAAATCGACCAGCACCAACTGCCGCATGGACGGGTCGAGAACGTCCGCCCGGAAGCGCGCGACCGTCGTCTCGACCGGCGCCGCCGCATCCGCAGTGTTCCCCAAATCGGTCATCGCCGCTCCCTCCCGCTCTCAGCCGGCCCGCCTTATGAAGGTCAGATAGACCGGTCTGCGGCCTTCCGCCATCGCTTTGGCCTCATATTTGGTCTGCGTCCACCCCTCCCAGGGGGTGCGCCAATCTGCGGCGGTCGAGGCCGGCCAAAGGAAGGCGTCGCTCGCGCGCAGCCGCGCCAGCGTCCAGGCGGCGTAGTCGTCGATATCCGTTGCGAACCTCAGTTCGGCGCCCGACTGCATCACACGCGCGAGACGCTTCAGGTTTTCCGGCGAGACGAAGCGCCGCTTGCGATGGCGGCGCTTGGGCCATGGGTCGGGATAAAAGAGATAGACTCGCGATAGGCTCGCGTCCGGCAGGCGGTCGAGCACTTCGGCAGCGTCGCCGCGATAAAGGCGGATGTTGGAAAGCCCGCGCGCTTCGATGCGGGAGAGCAGCTTGGCCATGCCGTTGACGAAAGGCTCGCATCCGAAGTAGTCCGCCTCGGGCTCGCCCGCCGCCGCCTCGATGAGATGTTCGCCGCCGCCAAAGCCGATCTCGAGGCGCGTTTCGCGCTCCGGGCGCAAGGGCAGGGGCGCCGACAGGTCGAGCGCGAGCCGGGGGAGAAGCTCCGCCATCAACTCGGTCTGATGGGGGCGCAGCGCCTTGCCTTTGGAACGGCCATAAAGGCGGCGGGTGGGGTGAGCCGCTTCAGTCATTTTCCATCTTGGAACGCGTTATGGCCGGGACATGCCCGGCCATAGCATCTGCCCGCGGCCGATCAGGCGCAGTGCGACTTTAGCGTTTCGACGAGGTCCGTCTTCTCCCAGGAGAAGCCGCCGTCCGTTTCCGGCGCCCGGCCGAAGTGGCCGTAGGAGGAGGTGCGGGCGTAGATCGGGCGGTTGAGCTGGAGATGCTCGCGAATGCCGCGCGGGGTCAGGCGCATGATCTGCGGAATCACCGCCTCGATCTTGTCCTCCGCAACCTTCCCGGTGCCGTGCAGGTCGACGTAGATCGACAGCGGCTCGGCGACGCCGATGGCGTAGGAAAGCTGGATCGTGCAGCGGTCGGCGAGGCCGGCCGCGACGACGTTCTTGGCGAGATAGCGCGCGGCGTAGGCGGCCGAGCGGTCGACCTTGGTCGGATCCTTGCCGGAGAAGGCGCCGCCGCCGTGCGGAGCCGCGCCGCCGTAGGTGTCGACGATGATCTTGCGGCCGGTGAGGCCGGTGTCGCCGTCGGGGCCGCCGATAAAGAACTTGCCGGTCGGGTTGATGTGCCAAACGGTTTTGTCGGTGATCCAGTCCTTCGGCAGCGCCTCGCGGATATAAGGCTCGGCGATGCGGCGGATGTCGGCGGGCGAAAGGCTCTCATCGACATGCTGGTGCGAGAGGACGATCTGCGTGGCCTCGACGGGCTTGCCGTCGACGTAGCGCACGGTCACCTGGCTCTTGGCGTCGGGGCCGAGGCCCTTCTCCTTACCGGAGTGGCGCGCATTGGCGAGCAGCTCGAGAATTTTGTGCGAATAATAGAGCGGCGCGGGCATGAGGGCCGGCGTCTCGTTGGTCGCATAGCCGAACATGATGCCCTGGTCGCCGGCGCCTTCGTCCTTGTTGCCGGCGGCGTCGACGCCCTGCGCGATGTCGACGGATTGCTCATGGAGCAGGACTTCGATGTTGGCGGTGTTCCAGTGGAAGCCGCGCTGCTCGTACCCGATGGCGCGGATCGCGTTGCGCGCGATCTCGATGATGCGATCGAAGGAAATATGCGGGCCGCGCACTTCGCCCGCGATCACGACGCGGTTCGTCGTGCAGAGAGTCTCGGCGGCGACGCGGATGGCGTAGGGGTCGATGCCAGCCTTGGCGCCTTCGCGGAAAAACTCATCGACGATCTCGTCGGAGATACGGTCGCTCACCTTGTCGGGGTGGCCTTCGGAAACGGACTCACTGGTGAAAAGATAATTCTTCCGGGTCACTTCGGAATCTCCCAATGCCGCCGGGGCGGTAAGCCCCATTCTGCGACGCTCGCGCCCGTCATCTGCCAGCGGGCGTTCGGCAGGTCAAGCCGAAACGGCGCAAAGCGTTCGTTATAGAGAACTTTACTGGTCAGTTCTCGTCCGGCTCCGCGAGCGTCGTCACGAGATCCAGGACGCGTTTGCGGACCTTGGGATCCTTGATGCGGGCAAAGGCGCGATTGAGGTGCAGGCCCTCGGCCGTCGACAGGAAATCGACCACATATTGCGAGGAGGACTCCTCGGCGAAACCATTGCCGTCAGCAACGCCGAGCGTAGGCGCGCCATCGAAGAAAAAGGACGGCGGAACACTGAGCGTCTTGGAAATCTGTTGGAGGCGGCTCGCGCCGATCCTGTTCAGACCCTTCTCGTATTTCTGCACCTGTTGAAACGTCAGCCCCAAAGCTTCGCCAAGCTTCTCCTGACTCATTTTCATCAGAATGCGCTGCATACGCACACGGCTGCCGACGTGCCGGTCGATCGGGTCTGGCGTCTTCTTCACGTTCAACAACCTCCTGCCGTGTTGTAACCGAAAGCTGAACGAATGCAAACTACCGAAATTGTTAGACCTATGAAATTCCACAAAAATACGTTCGCTCTTGTACGAGGCGCTGTTCTTCATTGATCGCAGCCGATTGTCTGACTTTCGTCAAATCGTCTTGCCGGATGCTTCAGACGAAAAAATCCAGGGAGAATTTTGCTTAAGATGATAACTTAATTTCGGCTTTTACCCTCGCCAGCGACCCGCCGCGGCCACCGCGAGCAATAAGACCCAAAGCGCGGGGAAGACCCATGCCCCCCTGCGAGAAAAATTCGTATCGGGCGCCGGCTTGGGAAGACGGCCGTCTATCACGCCCTCCTCGCCGAGCGGAAGCGAGTCGACGATTCGACCGTAAGCGTCGACTATGGCGGAAATGCCGGTGTTGGCGACGCGGATCAGGGGCAGCCCTTCTTCAATGGCCCGCAGTCGGGCCTGGGCGAAGTGCTGATAGGGGCCGGGCGTGCGTCCGAACCAGCCGTCGTTCGTTAGATTGAGCAGAAATTTTGGGCGCTTGCCGTCCGGGCCGGCGGGGGCGGCCTCGCCCGGGAATATGGCTTCGTAGCAGATGAGCGGGGACATCGGCGGCAGGCCGGGCGCCGAGAGCGCGCGCGGACCCTGCCCCTGATCCCACGTTCCGGGCACGAGATGGCTGAAGCCGAGCGGACGCAGAAGGCCGTCGAGCGGAAGATATTCGCCGAAGGGGACGAGATGCGTCTTGTCATAGAAGGACAGGATCTTGTCGCCCTGAAGAACTTCGACCGAGTTGAAGATCTTGCCCCGCCGGCCGCCGCCTTCGCCCTCGATGCGCGCCGCGCCGGAGATAAGAATCTTGCCCTGCAGGGCGCGCGCTATCGAGGCCAGCGCCTGCGGCTCGCGCGAGAGAATGTAGGGGAAAGCGGATTCCGGCCAGATGAGATGCGTGACGTCGGAGATCCCGGTTCGGTTGGGGCCGGTCGCGCGATCGGAGAGAGTCAGGTAGCTGCGCAGGATTTCCTGCCCGTTCTCCGGCTTGAATTTGGCGTCCTGCGGGAGGTTGGGCTGCATCAGCCGCAGTTTCACGCCCTCGACATATTCCGTGCCGTTCGCCACGAGCCTCAAAGCGCCGAAAAGGGCGAACGAAACGAGCAGCAGCGCGGCGCCCCAGGCGGCGGCGTTCGACAGAAAGCGTTGTCCGGGCTTGCGGTCGACGATTGTCGCTGGCGCCGCGAAGATGACGATCGCCGCGAGGTCGAGCCCGTGGAGGCCGATAACCGACGCGATCTGACCCAGCGGGCCGGCATTGGCGAGCGCCATGCCGAAGTCGTTCCAGGGAAAGCCCGTGAGCACATGGCCGCGTAGCCATTCCGACGCGCCGAGGCCCGCGGCGAGGGCGAAAATCCGCAGGCTCCCGGATGACCACAGCAGGCGCGAGAGCGCAAAACCCAGCGCCGGAAAGAAGGCCAGAAGCGCGGGCAGGCCGATGACGGCGAGCGGCAAGGCCCAGGCGAACTGATCCGCCTCGACGAGCATCGCCGCGCCGAGCCACCACAGCCCGGCGAGGAAATAGCCGAAACCGAGCCACCAGCCCGCGCTCGCGGCGGCGCGGATCGGCGCCAGGCTGAAGCGGGCGCCGCGCACAGCGGACCCGTCGATCAGCCAGACGGCGACCGTCAGCGGAATGGCCATGGCCGGGGCGAAATCGAACGGAGGCAGCGCGAGCGCGCCGGCCGCCCCGGCACCAAAGGCGATGGCGCGGCGCGTCCAGCCGTCGGCGAGGATAACGCGCTGCGGAAGGGACGATAGTCCCGCCCGCGCGCCGGTCAGTTCGGCAGTTTGCGCCATCTGTCATGGGATCCCGTGCGAATCGGCGGATTGACTCTAGTCACTTTCCGCCAAGCGCAAAGCCCGAGGCCTCCGCCCTTCTCAGGGGTGACGCCGCGCCCTGACGCGCAGTTTCCCGACGCGGCGGGGGTCTGCGTCGACGATCTCGAATTCATGCGTCTCCACCGGCGTGGCGATGATCTCGCCGCGCATGGGGACGCGCCCGGCGAGCCATGCGACGAGGCCCCCGATGGTCGTGACTTCAGCCGGCGTGTCCTCGAGGCGGAAGTCGACGCCGAGCCGCCCGGTCACCTCATCGAGGTCGGCGCGCGCATCGACGAGATAATCGCCATCGTCGAGTTCCACGATCTCCGGCGGCTCGGCGACGTCATGCTCGTCCTCGATGTCGCCGACAATCATTTCCATGATGTCTTCGATGGTGACGAGCCCGTCCGTGCCGCCATATTCGTCGATGACGAGAGCAAGATGCGTATGCGAAGTCTGCATTCGGATGAGCAGGTCCAGCGCGGGCATGGAGCGCGGCACGAAGAGCACCGGCTTGAGAAGATTGGCTTGCGACAACGACATGTCGAAGTCGACTTTCTTCGCCTCGCGAGCAGACTCCGACTCGGCCGACTTGTCCGCGCAGAGCGCGAAATGATTCACGAAGTCGCGGATGTGCACCATGCCGCGCGGATCGTCGAGCGTCTCTGAATACACGGGGAGGCGCGAATGGCCCGCGTCCCGAAACACCGTCAGCGCCTCGCGCAGCGATGCTTCGAGCGAAATCGCGATGATGTCGGCGCGGGGAATCATCGCGTCTTCGACACGCAGGTCGTGCAGACCCAGCACGTTCTTGAGGAGCGCGCGCTCGTGCGGGGTCACATCCCCGGCGGTTTCCTCGAGAGCGTCCTCGATGTCCTCGCGCACGGAGGCTGGCGACAGGCCGAGCAGGCCGCGCAGGCGATCAAGGAGGGTGACGCGCGGCTCGTGCCCGCGTCTTAATGGCTCCTCGGCATTTTCAGATCGTGTCGACATGACCTTCGTTCAGTTCGCCCGCTTCATCCACTTCGCCGGCCGTCTCCCCGGCGTATGGGTCGCGCAAGCCCAACCGCGACGCTATGCGTCTTTCGAGGCTCTCCATCTCTTCGGCCTCGGCGGCGGTCTCGTGATCATAACCGATCAGGTGGAGAAATCCATGGATGACCATATGCGCTGTGTGTTCGCGTAATGTTTTCTCCTGCTCGGCCGCTTCGCGCGCGACGGTTTCGTAGGCGACGACAATGTCGCCAAGCAGCGGCCGGGCGGCGACGGGGCCGGGCGTGGGAAAGGAGAGGACATTCGTGGGCGCGTCCTTGCCCCGCCACTGGGCGTTGAGTTCCCGGATTTCATCGTCAGCGCAGAAGGTGACGCTCATTTCACACCCGTCGGCGAGCGCCGCGCCGCTCTCGGAGAGGCTCGCATCGACGCAGGCGCGCGTCAGCGTCTCCAGTCCGTCGAAACCTTCCCAGGCCTCGGCGGCGACGATCATATCGACATCGACGTTCATGGATCGCCGCGGAGCTTCGTCTTGGCGCGGGCGGCTCGGTCATAGGCCCCGACGATCTGGCGCACGAGATCGTGGCGCACGACGTCGGCTTCCGAGAATCTGACGCGGCCGACCGTGTCGATCTCCGAGAGGAGCGAGACGGCCTCCGACAGGCCGGAGGTCTGGCCGGGCGGAAGGTCGGTCTGAGATGGATCGCCGGTCACGATCATGCGCGAACCTTCGCCGAGGCGCGTGAGGAACATCTTCATCTGCATGGAGGTCGCGTTCTGAGCCTCATCAAGCAGCACGCAGGCGCGCGTGAGCGTGCGCCCGCGCATGAAGGCGAGCGGAGCGACCTCGATGAGGCCTGTCTGCATCCCGCGCTCCACCATGCGCGAATCCATGAAGTCGTGCAGCGCGTCGTAGATCGGGCGCAGATAGGGATCGACCTTTTCGCGCATGTCGCCGGGAAGGAAGCCGAGGCGCTCGCCGGCTTCGACCGCGGGGCGCGAGAGAATGAGACGTTCGACGGCGCCTTGCTCCATGAGCTGCACGGCGTGGCCGACGGCGAGCCAGGTCTTGCCGGTGCCGGCAGGGCCTTCGCCAAAGACGAGTTCGTAGCGCTTCAGCGCGCGCAGATACTGGTCCTGCGCGGCGTTGCGCGCGCGCACCAGGCCGCGCTTGCGCGTAATGAGTTGCTCGAAGGCGCCGCGGGCCGGCTCGGCGTCGGGGAAAAGGCTGCGCTGGCGTGCGGCTTCCTCGATCGCGCCGTCGACGTCTCCGATCGCGATGGTCTGACCCTTCGATATGCGCTCATAGAGCGCCTCGAGGACGCGGCGGGCGTGCTCGCAGGCCTCGGACTTTCCCTTCAGCGTGACGTGATTGCCGTTTGCGAAGGAGGCGATCTTCAGTCGTCGTTCGATTTTGGCGAGGTTCTGGTCGTAATGCCCGAAGACGAGCGACGCATATTTGTTGTTTTCGAAGGCCAAAGTGATTTCCGCGTCCGGCTCGGCCGCCTCGTCCCGGCGTGCGAGCCTCACATCGTCGATCGTCGTCAAGCCTTCGCCTCCTCGCCCGCGCCCAACAGCCGGCCCGCCAGCGAATTGGAGCCCGCCGCGACGATCGCGACGCGTCCCACGCTGCCGATCATGTCAGCGGGACCGCTGACGTGCACTGCCTGCATATAGGGGCTCTTGCCACCGATTTGACCCTCGTGGCGACCGGGTTTTTCAAACAGCACGTCAATCGTCTTGCCGACGGTCGCGCTGTTGAAAGACTGACGCTGCTCCTCGAGCAGGGTCTGTAGCGCGGCGAGGCGCGCGCGCTTGATCTCTTCGTCGATCTGATCGTCGCGTTCGGCTCCGGGCGTGCCGGGGCGGGACGAATATTTGAAGGAGAAGCTCGACGCGAAGCCGACGGCGCGGATGAGCGCCATCGTGTCTTCGAAATCCGCGTCGGTTTCGCCGGGAAAGCCCACGATGAAATCCGACGACAGCGCCACATCCGGCCGCGCCCTGCGCAGCCGCTGGATGATGTCGAGATAGTCCGCAGCCGTGTGCTTGCGGTTCATGGCCTTCAGGATGCGGTCCGATCCCGATTGCACGGGCAGATGGACATAGGGCATGAGCTTTTGAATCGACTCGTGCGCGTCAATAAGATCCGGCGCCATGTCGACCGGATGACTGGTGGTGTAACGCAGCCGCGCAACGCCATCCATCTCCGCCAGATGCGCCAGAAGCCGCGCGAGGCCCCATTCCTGCCCGTTCTCGCCGGCGCCGCGATAGGCGTTGACGTTCTGGCCGATGAGCGTGATCTCGCGCACGCCCGCATCGACGAGGCGCTGCGTCTCGGCGACGACGTCCGCGACGGGCCGCGAGACTTCCGCGCCGCGTGTGTAGGGGACGACACAGAAGGAGCAGAATTTGTCGCAGCCTTCCTGCACTGTGACGAAAGCCGAGACGCCGCGGGCGCGAATTTGCGCGCGGCTCGGCTGGGGCAGGGTGTCGAATTTGTCTTCGACCGCGAAGTCCGTATCGGTGAGACGGGCGCCGTTCTTTGCGCGCTTCAGCAGGTCCGGAAGGCGGTGGTAGCTCTGCGGGCCGACGACGAGATCGACGGCGCGCTGGCGCTTCAGCACCTCCTCGCCTTCGGCCTGCGCGACGCAGCCGGCGACGACGATCTTCATCTCGCGGCCCTCGGCCTCGCGCGCGCGCTTTTCCAAAGCGAGCTTGCCGAGCTCGGAATAGATTTTCTCGGCTGCCCTCTCGCGGATGTGGCAGGTGTTGAGGATAACGAGATCCGCGTCAGAGTCTTCAGCGGTCTCGGCGTAGCCTTCCCGGCCAAGCAGGTCCGTCATGCGCGTCGCGTCATAGACGTTCATCTGGCAGCCGTAGGACTTGATCAAGACCTTGCCGCCCACGCTCTCCCCGCCTTGCGGGGCCGTTCCGGGGGCTTCCTGAAGCGCCTTAGCCGCGTTCGAAACCGGGGTGGAAATCTTGCCTGCTCCTTCAAGCCTGGAGGCGCGACTCGGCAGCGCGATCAGTCCTGAAATCATTATAGGGGCTTTTGCCAGCCGCGCCGACTCGAATATTCCGATTCGCACCGCCACGCCGCTGATCGAGCATTTTTCTGGCGATCCTTGCGCCAAAGCTATAGTCTGCCTTCCATGACGCCCGTGCCTGAAGCGCTGCGGCCCTTTGCGGCCCGTATTGAAACCACACGGAAGCCCATCCTCGCCGCCGACTTCACGCAAAAGCGCGTAATGAGCCAGCTCGGGGGAACGCCCTGGTGGCCGACAAGCAGTCGCTATCCAACGAACCCCAAAGGGCAGCCGCTTTTTCTACTTTTCCAGATTGATTTCAGCGAGACTCCGCGGCTTGCGCCTTTTCCGGGCGAGGGACTGCTACAGATTTTCATCGACGGTTTTGACGGGATATACGGCGCCGACTTCGACGATCCCCTCGCCAGCCCGGGCGTCGCCTATCATTTCCACAGCGACCTGACACAGCCGGCGGTTGGGGATTTCTCGTTTCTCCAAGCCCTCGAGGAGAAGCCCATACTGCCAACGTTCGAGCCGTTCGACGGGCGCGGGCTCGCGTTTTCGCTGGATACGATGACGATCGATCCGGGGGATTACCGATTTGAAGAGATGCTGCCCGAAATCGCCGGAAACGACGATCTTCTCGACCTCTATTTCGACTGGTGCGCCTCAGCCGCGATACGTCTTGGCGGCTATCCGAGCTTCACGCAAAGCGACCCGCGCGAATACCAGCCCAATTTGGGCGATTTCACCCTTCTGACGATCGACACCACGGACGGAATCATGTGGGGCGACACCGGGGTAGCCCAGTTCCTCATGGACGAGAAGGCATTGGCGCGGCGAGACTTTTCCCAAGTGGCCTATAATTGGGACTGCGGATGAGGCGCGTTCGGCGCGCTCACATCTCAAGGCGCAGATTTACGGCGGCCCGCTTTGCGCCGTCGGCGCGCAGATAGTAATTTTCGCGCCGGCCGATCTCCTTGAAGCCCACACGGCCGTAAAGTTTGAGGGCCGCATCATTGTCATCCGCGACCTCCAGAAAAACCAGCCGAGCGCCGCCGCGCTCCAGATTTTCCAGATGTCTCTCGATGATCATCCGGCCGAGTCCCGCGCCGCGGCGGGCCGGGTCGACGGCGAAGGTCAGCACCTCTGAGTCGGGCGGCAGCAGGCGGGAGAGGATGAAGCCCCCGAGCTTGCCGCGCGCGCCTTCGGTCACGGCGCCGTCGGCGATCACATGCGGGTCAGTCAGATAGCTTTCGAAATCGATCTTCGACCAGCCGAAGGCGAAGGAGGCGCCATGCAGCGTCTCGCATTCTTCCGCGCGCTCGGCCCCGATGGGGCGCACCACGAATGTCGGTTTGGCGAAAAATCCGGCGAGGAGGCTCATGGCCCAGGGTCTCAGGCCTGAGCCGGAGCGGAAGCGTGCTCTACCGGTTCGGCGTGGCGGGTTTCTTCGGTCGGCGCCGGCTCAGGGTCCGACTGCGGAGTCGCGGCATCCTGGGGCTTGCCTGCGACTGTGACGTCCGGCTCCTTCAGGTAAAGCGGCTTTGCGGGCGCGTTTTCCGGCCGGGCGGCGAGGCCGAGCCGCGCGACGAAAGCGATGTCCGGCGAGGGCTGCTCATTGACGATGGTGACCGGCACGCCCCGCGCGCGCGCCTCCCTGGCGAGCAGTTCCGCGCCGGAGCCGATCAGCAGCAGCGGGCCGTCCCCGAGGGCGCGCAGCGCCTCATGCGCGCCCATCCGGCGGGGCGAGAGCAGGGCGCGTCCGTCCGGTCCGAACGCCGCCACATAGACCTTGCCGTGGCGGGCGTCGATCGCCGCCGCGACAACGCCGTCCGATTCTTCGAGGATCAGCGGCGCGGCGAGCGCCGACAGCGTCGAGACGCCGACGATCTCCGCCTTGCAGGCGAGCGCGATGGCCTGTCCGGCGGCGAGTCCGATGCGGATGCCGGTGAACGAACCCGGCCCGACCGCGACCGCGACACGGTCGATCGTCGAGAAGCCGCCCTCCACCTTGTTCATGACGCGCTCGATCAGCGGCATGATCGCTTCCGCATGCCCGCGCTCCATGGCGAGGGTCTCGGACGCAACGGGCTCCTCCGCGTCATGGTCGAGGACGCAGGCCGAAACGGCGGGAAGGGCGGTGTCAATCGCAAGGATTCGCATGCGGGGATTATGACCCTTTTGCGGGCGCGATCAACAAAGAGGCCCGGAAAAGGCTCAAAGTTGCGCCGGTTCCACCGATTTTACCTGCGGAACGAAGTGGCGAAGCAGGTTCTCGATGCCATTTCTCAAGGTCGCGGTGGAGGAGGGGCAGCCCGAGCAGGCCCCCTTCATGCCGAGATAGACGATCCCGTCGCGGAAGCCGCGGAAGACAATGTCGCCGCCGTCTCCAGCAACCGCTGGACGCACGCGCGTCTCGATCAGCTCCTTGATCGTCGCGACGAGTTCGGCGTCGGATTCCTCATAGAATTCGCCGTCGTGGTCGGTTGTCGCCGAAGCGCCCTCGGTGAGCAGCGGCGCCCCGGAGGCGAAGTGCTCCATGATGGTGCCGAGAATCGCGGGCTTGAGATGCGCCCAGTCGGTCGCGTCCTTGGTCACGGAGACGAAGTCGCCGCCGTACATCACCGCCTCGACGCCGTCGATGGCGAGCAGCGCCTGCGCCAGCGGCGCGCTCGCGGCGGCTTCGGGCGAGCGGAACTCCATCGCGCCCTGTCCGAGAACGCTCTGGCCGGGCAGGAACTTCAGCGTGGCGGGATTAGGCGTGGCTTCGGTCTGGATAAACATTTTCAGGCCTCCTGCACCCCGGTTCAAGGCCGGGGGAATGGGAGAGTGATCTAGCACAGTTTCGGCTGCCGGCGCTATGCGGCGCTTTTCTACTTAAGCGTTTATTCCGCGAGCGAAATACCCCTTCGGCGCGCATTCCACCGCCGCAACGCCACGACAGTGAAGACGGCCTCGACGATGCCGAAAGGCCAGGCGCCCTGAAGAAAGGCATAGGCCGAACCGAGCGCGCAGGAGCCGGCGAAGCCCAGAACGAACCAATGGCTGCGCTCTTCCAGCGCATAGGTGATCAGCATGGCGCTTGCAGAGACAAGGCCGAATAGTGTCAGCGCATCCATTATTGGTTCCCCCGCCCGCGGTTGCATTTGTCGTGCCAATCGCCGAGTCTCGGATTATGGACGAAGACGCTCTCATCGCCGCCAACGCCGCCTATTACCGCGCCTTCGCCGCGCGCGACCTCGCCGCCATGGAGGCGATCTGGGCGGATGAGGGCGTCACCTGCGTGCATCCCGGCTGGCCGGCGCTCATCGGCCGCGCCCCGGTTCTGGGCTCCTACCGCGACATCTTCCGCAATCCGTCGCAGGAGGCTGTGACGGCGCGGGAGGAGCGGACGCTGATCGCGGGCGCCGATGGGCGGGTGTTCTGCGTGGAGGAGGTCGGCGGCGGACTGCTGCTCGCGACGAACTGGTTTCGCCTCATCGACAGCGAATGGCGGCTGCTGCACCATCAGGCGAGCCCGCTTGCGCCGCCGCCGCCCGCGAAGGCGGAAGCGAAGCGGTCGTTTCATTAAGTGGAGGGCGCGGGAGACCGCGCGCCTCAACCTTCGTCGTCGGTCAGTATTCGCCGCTGCCGACGAGCGGATGGATGCCGCTGCTGGCGTTGCTCGAGCCGCCGCTCTTCTTGCTGCTCTTGGCGGGCGCGGGCGGCGGCGCCTTTCGCTTTGCGCCGGTCTGCACGATGGGGGCGGCCGTCGAGATGGAAACGGCGTTTGCGCCGGCGGTGGGCAGCGCATAGGCCGCGGGCGCGCCGATCGCGCACACAAGGATCGCTGCAAGAACGTAACGCATCTGGAGCCTCCCTTTGGGGCGTCGGCTGCTCTGCCTGCCCTTCACCCGGATTTTTAGCACAGTTTCCCCCGAGGAAGAATTCGGGGGCCTCACTCCGCTTCGGTCGGTTCGATCTTTGTGCGCCGCCACGGCTTCTTGGCCTCGCGCCGCGGGCCCTCCACAAGCCGCACCACCATGCCCCACAGGGTTCGCACATCCTGCTGGGTGAGGCCCATGCGGTGGAACATGTTGCGCAAATTGCGCGCCATAACGGGCTTTTTGTCGAGCGGGCGGAAGAAGCCGCGCTTGTCGAGTTCTTCCTCCAGAAAGTCGAAAAAGGCGAGCGTCATTTCGCGCGTCGCCGGCGGCGAACGCTCTTCGAGGTCATAGGGCAGCACGTCGCCATGCGCGGAGCGGAACCATTCATAGCCGACGAGCAGCACCGACTGCGCGAGGTTGAGCGAGGCGTAGGCGGGATTGACCGGAAAGGTCATGATCGCGTCGGCGAGCGCCACGTCGTCATTGTCGAGGCCGGTGCGCTCGGGGCCGAAGAGAAAGCCATGCGTCTCGCCCGCCTTGTGGCGCGCCGCCGTGTCCGGCATCGCCTCGGCGGGCGTCAGCACCGGCTTCATCTGCCCGCGCCCGCGCGCCGTGGTGGCGTAGACGTAATTGAGGTCCGCGATGGCCTCGCGCACGCTGTCGTAGACTTTGGCGCTCTCCAGAAGATGCGTCGCGCCGGCGGCGGCGGCGTAGGCGCCCTTGCGATAGGCGCCCGTGCGCGGCCAGCCCTCGCGCGGGGACACGAGCCGCAGGTCCGAGAGGCCGAAATTCGCCATGGCGCGCGCGCACATGCCGATATTCACGGCAAGCTGCGGGCGCACCAGAATGATCGCCGGCCCGCCCGTGAGCGCCTGCTTCGTGTGATCCGTTCCCGCTCCGACCAATTGCGTGTCCCTTCCCAGACTGGTCGCAAACTAGAGGGAAGGCGCGTCAGGGGGAAGGGGTCAGCGACGCTCCAGCTTCCTGTTCGACCGGCGGTTCCGCGATCAGCGCCACGTCACGGCCATGCCGCTTCGCATTGCAATTCCATTAAACCCACGGCATTAAGGACATGATTGGTTTTTGCGAGGATTGATTCAGGTCGATGATGCCTGGGATTTTCAAGAAGGAACGGCGCGGACGCGAAGGGCGCGCCGCCGCCGGAGGCTCCGGGGGAGACCGACCCCGTCAAGCAGGAGGCGCCGCCGCAACTCACCGACGCCCAAAAGGCGGAGATGGGCAAACAGGTTTGCGGAAATCCGCCAGCGGCTGCATCTCGCCGTGGGGCAGATCGTGCTGGCCATGTCCGCGGTCCCGCGCTACCGCCATCTCGCGCTCGCCGACATCCAGAGCTTCGTGCTCGATCCGCTGCTGCGCGACCGCATCGCCATCGCCAGCGCGGGGCCGAA
>PERY01000017.1 GCA_002929055.1 Methylocystis sp.
GAAGACCAAGCCGACGCAGCATTCGGTGAAGGAGCTGCGCTCCATCGGCATTCAGCCCGATATTCTCCTCTGCCGCACGGACCGCGAGATTCCGCGCGAGGAGCGCCGCAAGCTCGGCCTTTTCTGCAACGTGCGCGAACAGGCGGTGATCGAGGCGCGCGACGCCGCCAACATCTACGACGTGCCGCGCGCCTATCACGCGGCGGGGCTGGACGCGCAGGTGCTCGCCGCCTTCGGCATCGAGCCCGCGCCCAAGCCCGACATGAGCCGCTGGAACGCGGTGACGCAGCGGATCATGAATCCGGAAGGCGAAGTCACCATCGCGGTGGTGGGCAAATACACCGAGATGAAGGACGCCTATAAGAGCCTCATCGAGGCGCTGGCGCATGGCGGCATCGCCAATCGCGTGAAGGTCAATCTCGACTGGATCGAGTCCGAGATTTTCGAAGGCGGCGACCCGGCCGCGCATCTCGAACATGTGCATGGCATCCTCGTGCCCGGCGGCTTCGGCCAGCGCGGCGCCGAGGGCAAGATTCTCGCGGCCCGCTTCGCGCGCGAGCGCGGCGTGCCCTATTTCGGCATCTGCTTCGGCATGCAGATGGCGGTGATCGAGGCGGCGCGCGCCCTCGCGGGCATAGAGACCGCCAATTCCACGGAGTTCGGCCCCTGCGGCGAGCCCGTCGTCGGCCTCATGACCGAATGGCTGAAGGGCAACGAACTCGAAAAGCGCGGCGTCGGCGAGGGGCTGGGCGGCACCATGCGCCTTGGCGCCTATCCCGCCTTGCTGAAGCCGGGCTCGCGCATCGCGCAGATTTACGGCAAGAGCGACGTCTCCGAACGCCACCGCCACCGCTATGAGGTGAATTTCGCCTATCGCGAGCGGCTGGAGGAGAAGGGCCTGTCCTTCGCCGGAACCTCGCCCGACGGCCTGCTGCCCGAGACGGTCGAGATCCCGGACCACCCGTGGTTCATCGGCGTGCAATATCACCCGGAGCTGAAGTCGCGGCCCTTCGAGCCGCATCCGCTGTTTGCGAGTTTTATCGCGGCGGCGAAGGCGCAGAGTCGGCTGGTGTGAGCCTTGTTTTTATTTTGATCGAACGATCTGACAGCGTAAATTCTTACTCGTGTTTGCTGGGATCATCGGCGGGAGAAGCATACTCCACCCCGAACGGTCCGACGCCTTCGACCTGTATGATCGTCTCGGTGGTCGTCCAGAGATAGTGGCTCATTTTCTCCGGAAGAAAGAAGAATCCTCCGGCTTTCACTTCCTCGCCTCGACTCTTGTCGAACGAGTCGCCGGTCGCGTGGAAAAGAGCGCCCGACAACACCGTGACGCTTTCCGCCGTTGCGTGATGATGGGGCGCGACAAACGAGTTTGCCGGAAATTTCAGACGTAGAACGAAGGGGCCCGCAACGTCTGGGTCGCCAGTTATTCGCGCAATCTGGATGCCGGGAACCAGAGTTTTTGGGGCGGGCAGCCATTTCACCGCCGCGTCGCCCGGTAGAACGAACAACTTTTCGGCTGCCAAGCAAAAATGCGCATCGAACGACAACATCGTCACGACTGCCAGCGATATACGTTTCATCAGAGACTGCCTCCCCTCACTCCGCCGCCAGCACCTGCGGCGGCGGGAAGGCGATCTCGATCAGCGTGCCTTCCTTCTTGCGGCTCTTGATCGTGAAGCTCGCCTGGTTCGCCTCGATCAGCGCCTTGGTCAGCGGCAGGCCCAATCCCGTGCCGGGCTTCTTGTGCGCCGTCGCGATCTGCTTGAAGGGCTCCAGCGCCGTCAGCACTTCGTCGTCCGACATGCCGATGCCGGTGTCCTTCACGCGGATCACCACATAGCCCGCATCGGTCAGCGCCGATGAGACGATCACCTGCCCGCCGGGCTCGTTGAACTTCATGGCGTTAGAAAGCAGGTTCAGCAAAATCTGCTTCAATGAGCGCCGGTCGGCGCGGATCGGCGGCAGGCGGTCGGCGAGCGCGAGGCGCATCAGGATCTTTTCCTGATTGGCCTGCGTCTGCATGATCGAGGCGCATTCCGCGATGACGGCGTTGGCGTCGACGCGGTCGAATTCGAGCTCCAGCTTCCCGGCCTCGATCTTGGAGAGATCGAGCAGGTCGTTGACGAGCGAGAGCACAAGCGCGCCGGAGGCGTGCACGTCCTTCAGATAATCCTTGTAGCGCTCCGAGCCGATGGGGCCGAAGCGCTCCTCCATCATCACCTCGGCGAAGCCGATGATGGCGTTGAGCGGCGTGCGGATTTCATGGCTGATGCGCGCGAGGAAATCCGACTTTGCGGCGTTCGCCTGTTCGGCGGCGTCGCGCGCGGCGGCGAGTTCGTCGTTGCGCTCCAGCGCGCCGGCCTCGCGCAGGCTCACGCAAAGTTTCTGCGCGGGGCCTAGCCGGCGCAGCGTCGCGTCGAAGGCTTTGCCGCCGACGCGGGCGGTGAGCCGCAGCGGCGCATCGGCCGCCAGAGCGATCCGCGCGATCCGCGCCGCGAGCAGGCGCCCCTCGTCGGCGGAAAAGAGCGAGGTGAGCGGCAGGCCGTCGAAGGCGCCTTTCTCGGCGCCAAAGAGCGCCGCGAAGGCGCCCGTGGCGCTCTCGATGCGCCCGTCGTCGTCGACGACGGCGACCGTCTCGCCGCTCGTCTCCAGTATCGCGCGCAACAGGCTGTTGTCAGCGCGCGCGCGGGCGAGCTTCTCGTCGCGTTCGCGCGCCAGCGCCAGCGCGCTTTCTTCCGGTCCCGGCGGGCGGCTGCGATTGCGGCGCAGCGTCACCAGCGTCGCCGGCGCGCCGTCCCAATCGACGGATTGAAGATGCAGGTCCACATCGAGCGCCTCGCCCTCGCTCGACTGGATCGCGGCGGCGCGGGCGCCGGCGTCCGCGGGCGGGCGGCCGAAGAACATGCGCGCAAGCCCGCCGTCGGCCTCGAAATCCCGGCTGTCCCTGTAGCCAAGATAGTCGAGCAGCGTGCGGTTGGCGAAGAGCGTCTGCGCGCCGCGCGCGACCAGCACGCCGACCGGCAGGCAGTCGAGGAGCGGCGTGAGCGGGGCGCCGTTCAGCGCCGGCGCTGCGGCGGGGGGGGGCGCAGGCGCGGATAGCGGGGCCGGGGCGGTGACTTCGGCGAGCCGGGCGGCGATCTCGTCGAGCGTCGCAGCCTCGGCGGGGGGCTCATCTTCCTGCGTCTCGGCGGGCGGAACTTCGGCTTCGGTCTCGGTCTGCGACGCAGGCGGCGGCGCGTCTTCCACCGGCGCGATTTCGCCGGCGCGCAGCGCCCTTGCGATCTCCTCGAAATTCATCCGCTCGTCGGTGGTCAAAGGCTCGGCGACGGCGGGCGCCGGAGCGTCGGGTTCGGCTTCCGGCTCCTGAGCCTCCTGGCGCGGAGCCGGGGGGCGCAACTGCACCACATTGGGGGCGCTGAAGCCGAATTCCTCATAGGCCGGCCCCGGCTGCGGCGAAGGCGGCGGCGGCGCGGCGGGCGCGCTCGAGGGAGCGGCGCCCTGATAGGCGCGGGAGAGATGCATGACGCCATAGCCCTGGAAGCCGGCGAAGCGCCGGTCGGCGCCGCTTGTCGGCAAGGCGCCGAGGGTCACCGGCGCGCGCGCGCCGTCATCGAGCGGCCAGTCGACCTCGATCCCGCTCCAGGATTTCTGCGACTCGATGGCGCGGGCGAAGGAGGGGTCCAGCCGCAGTTCCCGCACGACGTCGCCGACCGTGCGGCCAAGGATGTCGGCCCGCGCCGCGCCCGCCACGTCGGCGAGCGCCTGGGTCACGTCGACGAAGCGTCCTGCGGCGTCGGTCTTCCACAGAAAGCGGGGGGACAGCGCGCCGTGGCGCTCGGCGAGGCGTTCGCGCAAGGCGCGGGTGCGGGCGGCCCCGGTCTCTTCGACCGAAACGGGGCGCGAGGGCGGTTCAGCGTCAGGCGCCGTAGCGGGGCGCACGCCGAGAGCGGCGATGACGAAGCAGGGCGCTCCCTCTTCGCCGGTCAGCTTGCGGCAGAGAATGGTGACGGTCTGCGGCGCATCGGCGAGATCGAAGCGCAGGCGCTCGAGGCGAAGCGCCGCGCCGTGCCGCACCGATTCCACCAGTTGGGCGAGGCGCCTGGCGCCGGGCTCGGTCGAGAAGAACAGTTGCTCGGCGAGGCGCTCGACATCTTCTCCGAAAACCGCGCGGGCGGAGGGGTTGAGATAGACGATGCGCAGCGGTTCGCCGCTTGCTGCAAGGAGAGGCGCTCCGGAGGCGTCGAGCGCAGAAAAAGCAGGGTCCGCCGCGATCCGGGCCGCGGCCAGACTGCTCCCATCGAGCTCAACCTGCGAACCGCTCATACGCCTGCCGCCCCGACGACGGAAACTCGCCTCATCCGCGCCCGCCCCTGCGACTGGGCTGGCGGTTCGCGGACGCGCCTTAACGTAAACTTAATCGTTCAAATCCTTCGGGTCCATCACGGTCCATCGTATTTTTGGTGTTTTCTTCCGTAATTCTCGTCAGGTCGGGTGGCCCTTTTGCGTTGCACAAAAAATGTTGCATCGCAGCACAGTTTCGGGCATTGTCCGGCCGCGTTTCGAAACAGGAGAACTCGATGATTGATCCGATTTATCAGGTGCCGACCGAGGTGCGCGATTTCGCCGAGAAGAGCGTCGAGCAGGCGCGCAAGGCTTTTGAAGGCTTCGCCGGCGCGGCGCAGAAGGCGCTGAGCTCGACCCCCGAGCTGCCGATGGCGCCGGGCGCCAAGGATGTCGGCACGAAGGCGCTGTCCTACGCGGAAGCCAACGTCAACGCGGCCTTCGACCTCGCCCAGAAGCTGGTGAAGGCCAAGGATCCGCAGGAAGTTTTCCAGCTCCAGGCGGAGTTCGTGAAGAGCCAGCTTGCGGCGATCCAGGAACAGACCAAGGAGCTTGGCGCCGCCTTCCAGCGGTCCACCACCAAGTCCTGAAGCTGACCCGATAGAATCAGAAGGAGCGGCCAGATGGCGACGCATAGCAGCAAAGCTGGAAAGCAAAGCAAATCCGCCGACGCGGCGCGGGACACATCCGCCCTGCCGCCGGAGGATACGGCGTTCGCCACGACTCCGCCCGACGCCGAAGCGCCGTCGTTAACGGCGGTCGCCGTCGAGGCGCAGGACGTGGAAGCAGCGGCCGAACCGGTCGTGCTGGAGACCGTGACCCCGGTCGCTGAAGTCGTGCAGACGTCGCTTGCCGTGGTCGAGCAGACCTTCGAGAAGACGACGGAGGCCTTTTCCGCCTCCTTCGATTTCGACGCCTCGCTCTGGTCGAAGAAATCCTTCCAACTGTGGGCCGAGAACGCCGCGGCCTTCTTCGATCTGGCGGAGAAGATCGCCAGGGCGCAGACCTTCGAGGAGGTCGTCGACCTTCAGTCGCGTTTCGCCAACGACCGTTTCGAGGCCTTCGTGCGCCAGTCGAAGGAGTTGATGGGTCTCGCGCAGAGCGCCGCGACTCTGTCGGCGGCGCCGCTGTGCGAGGTCCGCAAAGCCGCCTGACAGAAATCGGTCGCTTCATCCTGGCGCTGGCGGCCAAGAGACGCCGGCGCCATTTTTGACTCAGAGCGTCGCTTCGATGAGCCGCCGCAGTTGCGGCGTCACCTCCGGCATGAGGCCGGTCCAGTCGCGGAAGGCCGGGCGGGCCTGATGCAGCAGCATGCCGAGCCCGTCCACCGCCGTCGCCCCCTTGCGGCGCGCATCGGCGAGGAGCTTCGTCTCCAGCGGCGCATAGACGATGTCGGCGACGACAGCCGTTCGGGGAAGCGCCGCGAGCGAGAGGTCGAGCGGCTCCTGCCCGACCATCCCCTGACTCGTCGTATTCACGAGAAGCCCTGCGCCCGCGAGCCCGTCGTGCCGGCTGTCCCAGGGATAGGCGCAGACCGCGGGGCCGAAGTCTGCGACGATCTTCTGCGCGCGATCCAGCGTGCGGTTGTAGATGCGGATTTCCATCGCCCCCGCGTCGATGAGGCCCGAAACGATGGCGCGGGCGCCGCCGCCTGCGCCAATGACGATGCAGGGGCCGTCCGACGCCTTCCAGCCAGGCGCGCCTTCATGCAGCGAGGCGACGAATCCGTAGCCGTCGTAGTTCTTGCCGGTGAGAGAACCATCCTTGCCGACGACGACGCAGTTCACCGCGCCGATGCGCGCGGCGGCCGGATCGACATGGTCGAGGCAGCGCAGCGCCGTCTCCTTGTGCGGAATGGTGAGATTGCAGCCGGCAAAGCCAAGCGCCGGCAGAGCGCGCAGGGCGGTCTCCAACTTTCCCGGTTCAACGGCGAGCGGAACATAGGCCCCGGCTATTGCGTGCTCGGTGAACCAGTGATTGTGGATCCTGGGGCTGCGCGAATGGGAGATCGGCCAGCCCATGACGCCGGCGAGCACGTAGTTTGGATGTCTGGTCATGAAGAGTCCCTGCGGCGCGCGCGGCGCGGCGGCTTGGTCCTTGGCTGGATTTTGGATGTCGTTAACATACATCAATCTGAACCGGAGCATGAAGCGGGGGAAATTCTGAATGGATGCGGTCAGAAACGGACGGTTGGCGCGGCTCCTCGCGGACGCCGAACATTCCATCGCCGCGCATTGGGAGCGCTGCCTCGACACCGGGGTCGCCGGCGCCACCAAAGAGGCGACCGACCGGGTCGACGCCCGCATTCACGCCTATTTCGAAGCGTTGAAGGCCTTGCCCGCCGCGCCGGAAGACGAGGCCATCATCGCCGCCATATCCGCCCTTTATGACGATCTGATGCGGATCGACGCGGAGACCGGCGGCGGCTTCCTGGAAGAGGCCGAGCGCGATCTCCTCGATCCCCTCATCGTCAATGCGGCCGAAGCCGCAGGCCTCGACACGCATAAATTTCGGCGCCGCCAGCCGACGGGGCGGCCGCTCGACTTCAGCGCGACGCGAGGGCGGTGAACAGCGCGTCGTCCTCGTTCACGCCATTGTTGCCGGTCGTCAGCAGCTTCTCGCCGTAGAAGATCGAGTTGGCGCCGGCGACGAGGCAAAGGATCTGCGCTTCCTGGGTGAGGAAGGACCGTCCGGCGGAGAGACGCACCCGCGCGCGCGGCATGACGATGCGCGTCGTCGCGATCATGCGGACGAGATCGAGCGGATCGACTCTTTGCTGATCGGCGAGCGGCGTGCCCTCGACAGGAACCAGCGTATTGATCGGCACGCTCTCGGGATGCGGATCGAAGCTGGCGAGAACCTGCAGCATGCCGGCGCGGTCGCGCACGCCTTCTCCCATGCCGATGATGCCGCCGCAGCACATTTCGAGACCCGCGCCGCGCACCGCCTTCAGCGTATCGAGGCGATCCTGATAGGTGCGGGTGGTGATGATGTCGCCGTAGAATTCCGGCCCGGTGTCGAGATTATGGTTATAGGCCGTCAGGCCCGCCTCGCAGAGGCGCTCCGCCTGCGACGCGTCGATCATGCCGAGCGTGACGCAAGCCTCCATGCCCAGTTCCCGCACGCCGCGCACCATCTCGACAACCGCGTCGAAGCGCTTGTCCTTGGGGGCGGAGCGCCAGGCGGCGCCCATGCAGAAGCGGTCGGCGCCGGCGTCCTTCGCCGCGCGCGCGGCGCCGAGGACGTCGTCGGTCGACAGAAGGTCGATGCGATCGAGCTTCACCTCGCGGTGATGGGCGGATTGGGGGCAATAGGAGCAGTCTTCCGGGCAGCCGCCGGTCTTGATGGACAGGAGAGCCGCCTTTTGCACGTCGTTGACGTCGTGGTAGCGGCGATGCACGGCGTTCGCCTGCGCGACGAGGTCGAGCAGCGGGAGATTGTGGATTGCGACGATCTCGTCGATGGTCCAGTCGTGGCGGATGTTGAAATCTGCGGGCGCGTTCATCGGGCGGCTCCCTTGCGGTTCTGGGAGCGCGCGGCGAGCTTGCGATCCGGGGCGGAGGCTTCCGCATTCTCGTTTTTCGCGCGGAAGGTCATGAAGGCCACATAGAGCGCCACCACCACGTCGAAGCCGACAGTAGCCATGACGGCGGGCGCGGGCGCAAAGGCCTGACCGGCGCCCAAATAATGTTCATAGAGCGTCCAGGCGGCATGCAGCAGCAGGCCCGCCACGACGAACCAGGGCGAGCCGACGATCGACATGCCGGCGAGGGTGCCGAAGAAGGCGACGGCGGTCATCTCGAAGCCGATCCAGGTCTCGGAATCTTCAGCGCGGATCGCGAAGCCCACATAGAGGAAGGAGATGGCGATGAGCGCATAGGCCGCGAGCAGCGCGGGGCGGGTCTTCGACCAGCGCGCCAGCACGATGAGGCCGATCGCGAAGAGAACGCCAAGCCCCGCGAAGAGGGCGATTTCAAAAGTGTCGAGCATGGCTCCGGTCTGCCTGAATCCGCGAAAGCGCGCGGAGGGTGACGATTTTTGGCCGCGGGAAGGTCTATAAGCGCGGCGGCGGCTTCGAACAAGGGGCGTCGTCGCGGGCGCCGGCCCTCCTGACCGGCCTTGTCAAATCGTCGGGCTTGCCGCAATTTTGGCTAGGCAGAGCGCGGATGTTGCGCCTGCTTACCTGACGCGAGGCCGCCTTGACCAGAATCGCCGCGCTTGGCATCGCATTTATGATCGGCTGGAGCGCTCCGGCCCTCGCCGTGAACACCTGGGCCGGCAACACGTCTTCGGACATGTCCGAGGAGCAGGAGGCCTGCTGGGGCGACGCCTATCGCTTCTGCGGGGGGAACACGATCTTCATCTTCGAGATGGAGAACTGCCTCAAGCGCCACATGCGCCATCTCACCAGGGCCTGCCGGGCGGAACTGACGCCGACGGATTTCCGCAAATACCACCGCAAGTCGGCCGATCCTTTCGCCTTGTTCTGAGCGGGCGCCGCGAAAGGCCTTTCATGCTGCAACAATCCTTTCAGACCGCTCTGTTTCCGACCGCGCCCGAGGGCGATCTCGACTTCAACAATGGCGCGCCGGGCTCGGCGGCGGCGGCGTGGCTGCGCGCGGCGGCGGAGCGGGCGGGGTTTTCCTGCGGCGAACCCTCTCAGGAAGACTATGGCTGGGGCTTCTGGCTGAACGATCCCTGCACGATCTGGGTCTGCGTCAGCCATGCCGACGACGATGAGGAGGCGCCGGCGGAGGGGCGGCCCGAATGGGTCGTCAGCGTCTCGCACGAACGCCCGATCTTTTCGCCGGGCCAATGGCTGAAGGGCGCGCAGGGGAAGGCGCTCGCCGAGCGGGTCTTCGCCGCCGTCTCCCGCGCGCTGAAAGAGGCGCCCGAGATCACGCTCGTCTGAGTTTTTTGAGCCCGCGTCGAAAACTGGCCCCAAGCCTGCTATAGCCTCTTGAAGCGCCCCGGGGCGGGGCTTTCGTTTTCAAGGGTTCATCATGCAGCTCGACGCACAGACCAGGGAAGCGCCGGCTCCGGCTTCGGCCGAGCCGGAGGCGCGCAGCGACCTGCCGCTCAACGAGGACATCCGCCTCCTCGGCCGGCTGCTGGGCGATGCGGTGCGCGAGCACGAAGGGGCCGAGGCCTATGAGCGCATCGAGACGATCCGCCGCCTCTCCGTCGCCGCGAGCCGCAACAATGACGCGGACGCCGCCGCCAAGCTCGACCAGTTGCTGCGCGCCCTGACCGCCAAGGAGGCGACGGCGGTCATCCGCGCCTTTAGCTATTTCTCCCATCTCGCGAATATCGCCGAGGATCTGCATCCCCTCAAAGAGCGCGCGCGGGCGCTCGCCGAAGGCGGCGTCCTCGACGAGCCGAGCCTGTCGCGCTCCTTCAAGCATCTCCACAAATCGGCGGTCGGCGCGGGGAAGATCGCGGCGGCGCTTTCGCGCGGCTGGATTTCCCCCGTTCTCACCGCCCATCCGACGGAAGTGCGCCGCAAGAGCCTGCTCGACACGGAGCGCGCGATCTTTACGCTGCTCGCCGCCCGCGACCATCTCAAGAACAAGGCCGAGCGCGTCCAGAACGAGATGCAATTGCGCGCCCGCGTCGCGCAGCTCTGGCAGACGGAACTGCTGCGCGAATCGCGCCTCACCGTGCGCGACGAAATCGAAAATTCGCTCTCTTATTACCGCTCCACCTTCCTGCGCGAGATTCCGAGGCTCTACGCGGAGATCGAGGGAAAGCTCGAGGGGCTGCGCGTGCCGCCTTTCCTGCGCATGGGCGCCTGGGTCGGCGGCGACCGCGACGGCAATCCCAACGTGACCGCCGAGTCGCTCGCGACCGCCATGCGCATGCAATGCGAGACGGCGCTGCGCTATTATCTCGTCGAGGTGCATGAACTCGGGGCGGAGCTGTCAATCTCCCGCCGCTACGCCGGCGCCACCAAGGCGCTCGAAGACCTCGCGGCGCGCTCGGGCGACGACAATCCGCATCGCGACAACGAGCCCTACCGCCGCGCGCTCATCGGCGTTTACTCGCGTCTCGCCGGCACGCTCGAAAAGCTTACCGGCGGCCAGGCGGTGCGTCATGCGCTGGCGCCGGGCGAGCCCTACGCCAACAGCTGGGCGCTGCTCGCCGATCTCGTCACGATCGACGAAAGCCTGCGCGTCCACCACAGCGAGGTCATCGCCACGCAGCGTCTCGAACCGCTCATCCGCGCGGTGGAGGTCTTCGGCTTCCATCTCGCGACGCTCGATCTGCGCCAGAGCTCCGACCGGCATGAGGAGACCATCGCCGAACTCCTCGCCGCCGCGCGCGTGAGCGACGACTACGCCGCCCTCTCCGAGATGGAGAAGCAGCAGCTTCTCATGCGGCTCCTCTCCGATCCGCGTCCCGTGCGCCTTGCGGACAAGACCTACAGCGACCGCGCGATGAGCGAGCTCGACATTTTCGAGCGCGCGATTGAAATGCGCCGGACCTACGGCGACGAGTCGATCCGCCATTACATCGTCAGCCATACGGAGACGGTGAGCGACCTTCTGGAAGTGCTGCTGCTGCAGAAGGAATGCGGGCTGATGCGCGGCACGCTCGATCCGCGCGACGCGGAGAGCGTCACCGCCGATCTCATCATCGTGCCGCTCTTTGAAACCATCGGCGACCTGCGCAACGCCGCGCCGATCATGCGCGCCTTCTATGCGCTGCCGGGCATTCAGCGGCTCGTCGTCAATTCCGGCGCCCAGCAGGACATCATGCTGGGCTATTCGGACTCCAACAAGGACGGCGGCATTCTCACCAGCATCTGGGAGCTGTATCGCGCCTCGACCGCGCTCGCGGAATTCTTCTCCTCCATGCCCAATATCGTCATGCGACTCTTTCATGGCCGCGGCGGCACGGTGGGGCGCGGCGGCGGACCGAGCTATGACGCCATTCTCGCGCAGCCGCCGGGCACGGTGAACGGCCAGATCCGCCTCACCGAACAGGGAGAGGTGATCGCAGCCAAATATTCAAATCCGCAGATCGGCCATGTGAACCTCGAGCTTCTCGTCGCCGCGACTCTGGAGGCGACGCTGCTCTCCCAGCACAAGGCGCCGCCGCCGGAATTTCTGGAGGTCGCGGAAGAACTCTCGCAGGCCGGCATGGCCGCCTATCGCGGCCTCGTCTACGAAACAGACGGATTCGTCGACTATTTCTTCTCGGCGACGCCAATCACCGAAATCGCCTCGCTCAACATCGGGTCGCGCCCGGCCTCGCGCAAACCCTCGCGCGCGATCGAGGATCTGCGCGCGATTCCCTGGAGCTTCTCCTGGGCGCAGGCGCGCGTCGCGCTGCCGGGCTGGTTCGGCTTCGGCTCGGCGATCGCGGGCTATCTCGAGAAGGATCAGAAGGCGCGGCTCGAGCTTCTGCGCCGCATGGCGCATGAGTGGCCCTTCTTCCGCTCGCTCCTCTCCAATCTCGACATGATCCTCTCGAAGACCGATCTCGCCATCGCGCGCAATTATGCGGGGCTTGTCGAAGACCGCGCGCTCGCCGCGCGCATCTTCGCGATGATCGAGGCGGAGCATAGGCGCTCGATCGAGGCGCTGGAGAAGATATTGGGCTCGAAGGAGCGGCTCGCCGACAATCCGACGCTCGCGCGCTCGATCAAGCACCGCTTCCCCTATATCGCGCCGCTCAATTATCTTCAGGTCGAGCTCATCCGCCGCCATCGCGCCGGCATGACCGATCAGGAAATCCGCGAGGGCATTCTGATGTCGATCAACGGCGTCTCGGCGGGCCTGCGCAATACGGGCTGAGCGGGCTGCGGGCGGCAAAGGAAAAAGGCGCGCCTTTGGGGCGCGCCTTTTTTTATTGATCTCGCAGCTCGCTCACATGAAGGAGCCGGCGAGCCGACGCTTCTCCGCGCCCGCCGTCGTCGGCTGCGCGGCTGCGCGTCCATAAAGCGCGCCCTGGAAGTAATCGACGCCCCATTCGCGCAGGATGCGGGCCGTCTCCTCATCCTCCACCCATTCGGCGACGACCTTGAGCGACAAATGGCGCGCGAGATCGATCAGCGTGCGCACGAAGAAGCGGTCGTCGGCGGAATTGACGATGTTCTGGATGAAGGCGCCGTCGATCTTCACAATGTCGAAGGCGAGGTCGCGCAGGTTGCGGAAAGAAGTGTGGCCCGCGCCGAAATCGTCCATCGCGACCTTCACGCCGAGGCGTTTGCAGGCGGCGATCAGGTTTTTGACCGTGTCGAAATCCTCGATCATGCTGGATTCGGTGATCTCGATGATCAGCCGCGCCGCAATGCCCGGATTGATGGAGATGGCGGTGCCGAGGCGATCGGGCCATTCCGGATCGAGAATGGAGGCGATCGAGCAGTTGACGGAGACATGCAGCTCCGGCCGCTCGGCGAGCTTCTCCAGCGCCAGCTCCATCACCCGCTGATCGAGAAGGCGCACGAGGCCGGCCTTCTCGGCGATCGGCAGGATGGCGCCCGGCGACACTTCCGAGCCGTCGGCGAGCTTCACGCGCAGCAGCGCCTCGTGGAAGGCGAGTTCGCCGCTCGACGCGTGGACGATGGGCTGGAAGGCGAGATCGACGCGGCGGTCGTTGAGCGCAGAGACGATGCTGTCGGCGACCTGCAGGGCGCGCAGCCGAGAATCTTCGCGCGCGAGCGACGCCGTATAGGCGACGAAACGCTTGCCATTGCCCTGCCGCGCGACGTCGAGAGCCTCTTCGGCGTGCTGGAACAGCACCTGCGGGACGCGGCCCTCGCGCGGACCGATGACGCCGCCGATGCGGATGGTGGCGGGAATGGCGCCGGCCGAGGTCTCGAAGGGCGCGTCCTTCACGAGGTCGAGCAGGCGATTGGCGACGGAGAGCACCTGCTCCGTGTCGCAATTTTCGAGCACCAGCGCGAATTTATTGCCCGCGTGACGGGCGACCACGTCGCAGGGACGCACATTTTCGCGCAGACGCCTGGCGAGGCCGGCGAGGACTTCGTCGCCGGCGTCATAGCCATAGGTGCGGTTGAGCGCGAACAGGCTCTCGAGGGCGACGAGCAGCACCGCGAAGGGCTTGCGGTCGCGCTCCGCCTGAAGGAGGAAGCGGCCGACATGTTCGGAGAGCTGGGCGCGGTTGAGCACGCCGGTCAGCGGATCGATCTGCGAGCCGAGCGCGAGCTTGCGCTCCATCTCGTGACGCTCGGTGACGACGCGCACGACGCCGTGGGCGCTTGCGGGCTTGCCCTCGGCGTCGGCGAACCAGCGGCCCGTGTCCTCGACCCAGACGATGGGGGAGTGGCCGAATTCGCGCGCCTGGGCGAGTCCGTAGACGACCTGAAAGGGAACGCCGTCGCCGCTGTCGCTCGCATTGGCCTGGAAGATGGCGTCGTAACGGGAGGCGCCGCCTTCTCGCGCAACGCGTTCGCCATAGGCCAGGCCGGTGCCGAGGTCGCTGCTGGCGATCGCGCCCAGGGCTTCCTCCAGATTGGGGCCCCAGGTCAGGCGGTCGGTGGCAAGATCCCAGTGATACACCACCTCGCCGATGGAGGAGAGAATCTGGCGGGGGTCGGGTCCGATGGGCGTCTCGGGCGCAGGCTCCTCCGCAGGGGCCTGCGCGGGCGGGGGCGTCAGGGGCGCTCTGAGGAGTGATGAACGAATAGTCGCCACCGGCGCTTCCGCACCTCGGTTTGCGATGTGGCGCAATTGCATTACAGCCGACCCTTCAGCGCTGAATTCGGAACGCCAATTTCGCCCGTAAATGTAAATGGCGCGTTTCGCATTTGCGCCGCGCCGGACGCATTTTTTCGCAGCACGGCGGCAAGTCTTTGGACCGAAGCCGAGTTTCGCGAGTAATATCAGCCTATTCTTCCGTCTGGACGGAGGGCGGGCGGCGTGCGAAAGACGCTGTGGAAAAATATATTGCGGAGATAGCGCGCATGAGCTTCAACGACATCAGCCTCGAAGCCCTCAAGGCGGGTCTCGCCGACGGCTCCGTCCTCCTCGTCGACGTGCGCGAGGCGGATGAATTTTCCGCCGGCCACATCAAGGGCGCGCTTTTCAACCCGCTGTCGCGCTTCGACCCGTCAAAGCTCCCGGTCGCGGCCGAGGGCCAGAAGGTCGTCATCTATTGCCGCTCGGGCCGGCGCTCTGTGACCGCGATGGAGCAGGCCCGCCTCGCCGGCCGGCGGGACGCCGACACCCATTTCGGCGGCGGCATTCTCGCCTGGCTCAACGCCGGCGAGCCGGTCGAGCAGGGATCATAGGGCGTCCGCGCCGGTCAGCCCCAGAGAGCGGCGGGCGGCGGCATCATCGTCGAGCCCTCGTAGACGAGGCCCGGCTCCCTGTCCCGCGCGAGCAGCAGCGGCCCGTCGAGATCCACAAAGGTCGCCATCTGCCCGATGAATGAGGCCGGCGCCATGGCCAGCGACGTCCCCACCATGCAGCCCGCCATGATCTCGAAGCCCATTCTCCGGGCGGCCTCGGCCATGGCCATCGCTTCGGTGAGGCCGCCGGTCTTGTCGAGCTTGATGTTGACGGCGTCATAACGTCCCCGCAGCGCGTCGAGCGAGGCGGTCTCATGCGCGCTCTCGTCGGCGCAGATCGGAATCGGGCGGGCGATGGAGGCGAGCATCTCGTCCCTGCCGGCGGGTAGGGGCTGCTCCACGAGCGCCACATCGAAGCGGGCGCAGGCCGCAAGCTGGGCGACGAGGGTCTCCTCGCGCCAGGCCTCGTTGGCGTCGACGATCAGCCTCGCGTGAGGCGCGCCGGCGCGGACCGCGGCGAGACGCTCCTCGTCCCCCTCTCCGGCGAGCTTGATCTTGAGGAGAGGCCGGTCGGCGGCCTTCACCGCTGCGGCGCGCATCTCCTCGGGCGTTCCGACCGAAAGCGTATAGGCGGTCACCAGCGGCGAGAGGCGGGCGAAGCCGGCGGCGGCGAAGGCGCGTTTTCCGCTGAGTTTGGCTTCGAGATCCCACATGGCGCAGTCGACGGCGTTGCGCGCCGCGCCGGCCGGCAGGAGGCGCTGCAGCGCCGCGCGATCGGCTCCTGCCTCAATCGCGCCGCGCACCGCTTCGATCGCCGCCGCGACGCTCTCGACGCTCTCCCCATAGCGCGCGTAGGGCACGCATTCGCCGCGGCCGCAGGCGTCGCCGGCCCGCAGCGTGGCCGTTACGACCCGCGCCTCGGTCTTGGCCCCGCGCGAAATGACGAATCGGCCCGCGATGGGGTACGCCTCAATCGCAAGCGTCATCTCGATTTTCACGGCGGGGGGCTCCGATTGGGGGGCTTACGTGGTATGTGCGGCGACGCGCTTGTCGACCGCATGTCACGAAGCTAAGACCTTTTGCAAGCTTCTCCAAAGGAACCGCACAGCCGCATGGCCGCCGCCGCCTCGAACCCGCCTGACGTGTCGCCCGCCGAGGGCGGCGCCCGCCTCGCGCTGGTCGGGGACTGGACGCTGGCCGCGTCGCGCCGGCTGGAGGACAAATCGCAGCAGATCGTCGACCTCGGCAAGCGCAGGGAGTTCGTGACCATCGACCTCTCGGGCGTGTCTCATCTCGACACGGCGGGCGCCTGGCTCATCAACCGGGCGCGGCGCAATCTCGCGGGGGAGCGGGTCGGAGTCGCGCTCGAACATGCGCGTCCCGAGCACGGCATCATGCTGGAGGAGGCCGCCTATCGCGATTTCGAGGCGCCCGCCCCGCGCCGCGTTCCCGTCGTCGTCCAGCTCCTGGCTGACCTCGGTCGCGCCGTGGCCGACGGGCTCGGAGAATTCTACCGCGGCGTCTCGTTTCTCGGCGAGTTCATGGCCGCTATGGCCTATGTCGCGACGCATCCGCGCCATTTCCGGCTGACGTCGCTCGTCGTGCACATGGAGGCGATCGGCCTGCGCAGCGCGCCGATCATCATTCTCATCAATATTCTCGTCGGCGGCATCGTCGCCCAGCAGGGCATCTTCCAGCTGCTGAGGTTCGGCGCCTCCAGCTATACGGTCAGCCTCATCGGCATTCTCGTGCTCCGTGAACTCGGCGTGCTGCTCACCTCCATCATGATCGCCGGCCGATCAGGCTCCGCGATCACGGCGGAGATCGGCTCCATGAAAATGCGCGAGGAAATCGACGCGCTGCGCGTCATGGGCCTCGATCCCATCGAAGTGCTCATCGCCCCGCGCGTTCTCGCGCTGGTCATTTCCCTGCCGATTCTCACCTTCATCGCGGATATAGCGGCGCTTTTTGGCGGCATGCTGGTCTCCTGGGGCTACGGCGGCATCAGCCCGGCGGCCTTCCTCTCCCTTCTCAAGGAGGCGATCGCGCTGCACACTTTCCTCGTGGGCGTGATCAAGGCGCCGTTCATGGCGCTGGTCATTGGTCTGATCGCGGCGATGGACGGGCTCGCGACGCAGGGCTCGGCCGAATCGCTCGGCCGGCAGGTCACGTCCTCTGTCGTCAAATCGATCTTCATGGTGATCGTGCTCGACGGCCTCTTCGCCATTTTCTTTGCGGCGATCGACTATTGAGGGCGCCGATGACCTCCCACGCGAAACACGGATCCGGCGGGAAGCCCGTGGGCGACGTCATCATCAGCGTGCGCGACCTTTTCGTCGGCTTCGGCGACAAGCTCGTGATGAAGGGACTCGATCTCGACGTTTATCGCGGCGAGGTGCTGGGTTTCGTCGGCGGTTCGGGGCAGGGCAAGTCGGTGTTGACGCGCGCCATTCTCGGCCTCGTGCCGACGCGCGGCGGAACGATCCGCATTTTTGGCCAGCAGCGCGACAAGCTGCCCGCTCCCGAGCGCAAGGCGCTGGAGCAGCGCTGGGGCGTGCTCTTCCAGAACGGCGCGCTCTTTTCCGGCCTCACGGTGAAGCAGAATATCCAGATGCCCATGCGCGAGACGCGCGACATATCGCCCCGGCTGATGGACGAACTCGCCATGCTGAAGATCGAGCTCGTGGGCCTGAAGCCCGACGCGGCCGACAAATTTCCGTCCGAATTGTCGGGCGGCATGATCAAGCGGGCCGCGCTCGCCCGGGCGCTTGCGCTCGATCCGGAGCTCGTGTTTCTTGACGAGCCGACGTCGGGGCTCGACCCCATTGGCGCCGCCGAATTCGACGATCTCATCGCCACCCTGCAGGAGACGTTGGGCCTGACGGTCTTCATGGTGACCCACGACCTCGACAGTCTTTATTCGATTTGCGACCGGATCGCGGCGCTCGCCGACGGCAAGGTCATCGCCGAGGGCCCGCTCGGGACGCTGCTGGCCTCCGACCACCCCTGGCTCAGGGCCTATTTCCACGGGGTTCGCGGCGGCCGGCTCGCCGCCGTCATCCCCGAGTAAGAGGACGAAGCATGGAAACC
The DNA here is from genome assembly GCA_002929055.1 of Methylocystis sp. Taxonomy (GTDB): domain Bacteria; phylum Pseudomonadota; class Alphaproteobacteria; order Rhizobiales; family Beijerinckiaceae; genus Methylocystis. The sequence continues at coordinate 17,696 of PERY01000017.1, forward strand.
CGCGCCAATTACGCGCTCATCGGCGCCTTTACTCTGGCGATGATCTTCGCGGCCTTCGGCTTCGTCTACTGGTTCTCCGGTCCGGTCCAGAGCGGCCGTCAGCAGATATTCCAGATCGTGTTTTCTGGTTCGGTCTCCGGGCTGTCGCGGGGCTCCTCGGTGCTCTTCAATGGCGTGAAGGTTGGCGAGGTGACGCATCTCGCCATTTCCGAGAAGGATCCGAGCAAGGTCGACGTGCTCATCAAGATCGACGAGCGCACGCCGGTGAAGACCAACACGCGCGCCCGGCTGGAGACGCGTGGCTTCACGGGCGTCGCAGATGTGCTGCTCGTTGGCGGCACGCCCGGCGCGCCCGATCTTGTCGCCGGGCCGGGAGAGAAATATCCACAGATTCAGGCTGAGCGATCCGAAATCCAGAATCTGCTCGGCAATGTGCAGTCGCTTTCGACCAAGGCGGCGGAGGTGCTCGTCAAGATCGACAAGCTCCTCGACGACAACCAGGGCACGATCAATGGCACGCTGAAGAACGCCGAGGCCTTCACCAAGTCGCTCGCCGACAATTCTGCGCAAATCTCCTCTTTCATAAAGGACGCGTCCGACGTCGCCCATTCGCTCAAGCCGGTCGCCGGGCGGCTGGACAAGGTGCTGGCGGCCGGCGAGCAGACGATCAAGGCGATCGACCCCAAAAAGCTCAAGACCATCACGGGCGACATGGCCGGGGCGACCACCAATCTGAAGAAATTCTCGGCGACGGGGCTGCGTCAATACGAGCAGCTCGCCATAGACGCCCGCAAGGCTGTCGACACGCTCGAGCAGGCGATCCGCACCATCGAGCGCGACCCCTCACAGGTGCTCTGGGGTCCGTCCCAGACGGCGCCGGAATACCGCGGGCAGTGACGCTAAAGCTTTGAGGCGAGCGCGCAATCGAGTAGAAGGGCGCGGGCGGGGCTTTTCATTCTTGACGGTGGCGGGGCATGTCGAAGGGGCGCAGCGGCGCGCGGCGGAGAGTCTCGTTCGCCTTTCTTCTCACCGCAGCGGCGCTGTCCCTTTCAAGTTGCGCGCAGCCCTCCCGTGAGACCTTCGACCTTGCGAGCCTGCCGGCCCCCCATGCGGCGACAGCCGGGGGCGCGCCGCTGAGCGTGCGGGAGCCCGCCGCAGTCGCGCCCACGAGCACGGACCGCGTCGTTGTGCGGGCCGCCGACGGCAGCGTCTCGATTCTCCCCGGCGTGCAATGGTCCGAGCGTCTGCCTCGTCTGATCCAGAACCGCATGATCGGCGTGCTGCAGCGCGCGGGCGTCTCGGCCGGCAAGGTCACGGCGGGCGCCAATCGCGCCCTCGCGACCGATATTCGCCGCTTCGAGATCGACGTGGCGCGCAATGTCGCGGTGGTGGAGATCGAGGCGCGCATCCTGGACGAGGCGAGCGGGACGACGCGCGCCGCCCAGCGATTCGCCGCCGAGGTTCCCGCGCCCGAGCACACCGGCGCGCCGGCGGTTTATGCGCTTACGCAAGCTGCGAGGGAGGCGCTCTCCCGGCTTGCCGCGTGGACGCGCGGCCGCGCGTGATCATGTTTGGCGCCTTGGAAAAGAGGGGGCTAGCGCGGCGCCCGGGCGGGTGCTAATCGAGCGCAGCAAATGCGAAATGTTCGGCCCGGCCGAACGAAGGGTATGGGTCGGCCGCCGCGGACGAATCTCGAGCGGCCGCCGCTGCCGCGAGCAGGGGAAGAGACGCGCGCCATGGTGAAAATGAGCTTCGACGACACAGCCGTACGCTACGGCGCCGAACCGGGCGGCGGCGCGCCGACCAAGGTCAAAATCACCTTCGTCGATTCCAGCGGTCAGGCCCGCACGGTCGAGGGCGAAGTCGGGTCCACGGTCATGGAGACAGCGCGCCGCAACGACATCCCGCAGATCGCGGCGGAATGCGGCGGCGCCTGCGCCTGCGCCACCTGCCATGTCTATGTCGACGAAAAGTGGACGGAGAAGGCGGGCAAGGCCTCCCAGATGGAAGAGGACATGCTCGATTTCGCCTTCGACGTGAAGCCGAATTCGCGCCTGTGCTGCCAGATCACCGTGCGGCCGGAACTCGACGGTCTCGTGGTCCAGACCCCGGCCCAGCAGGGCTGACGCGGGAGAGCGGGCGTTCCGGCGGCGCCTCGCCGCAGCACAATCGTCTTGCATCGCCGGGCAAATGCTATAGACGAGCGCGAGCGGCGGCGGATTGCGCCTCCGCCAGCCGGCGGGCCGCGCATTCGAGAAATCTCTCCCCGGTTTCTTCCGCTCGCCGCCTATGGTCGCCTGTGCAGGGTCGAGGGCGTTTCCCCACCCGAGACGGGCGCGCCGCGCATTTTGACAGTCGCCAGGGATCAAGGACATGAACCAGCTCAACGAAGCCGCAATCGAAACCGATGTCGTCATCGTCGGCGCCGGCCCGGCCGGTCTCTTTGCGGTGTTCGAACTGGGCCTCCTCGACATCAAGTGCCATGTCATCGACATTCTGCCCCGCGCCGGCGGCCAGTGCTCGGAACTCTATCCCGAGAAGCCGATTTATGACATTCCCGGCATCCCGGAGGTCACCGGCCAGGGCCTGACCGACAGTCTGCTCAAGCAGATCGAGCCTTTTCACCCGACCTTCCATTTCAATGAAATGGTCGAGTCTCTCACCTCTCTCGGCACGGCCGAGAAGCCCTCCTTCCGCCTGACGACGGACGCCGGCAAGGTGTTTCACGCCAGGGTCGTCTTCATCGCGGCTGGCGGCGGCTCCTTCCAGCCCAAGAAGCCGCCGATCCCGACGATCGAGCAATATGAAGGCAAGTCGGTTTTCTACGCCGTGCGCCGCATGGAGGACTTTCGCGACAGAGACGTCGTCATCGTCGGCGGCGGCGATTCCGCGCTGGACTGGACGCTGAATCTGCAGCCCATCGCCAAAAGCCTCACGCTGGTTCACCGCCGCGACGCCTTCCGCGCCGCGCCGCATTCGGTCTCGGCGATGCAGGATCTGGTGAAGGCGGGCAAGATCTCCTTCCGTCTCGGCCAGATCACGACGATCGAGGGCGCCGACGGCCAGCTTTCCCACGCGACTCTGAAGGGCAATGACGGCGTGGAGGAGAAAATTTCCTGCCATCGGCTGATGCCGTTCTTCGGCCTCACCATGAAGCTGGGGCCCGTCGCCGAATGGGGCCTGCAGCTCAACGAGAATCTCATTCCGGTCGACACCGAGAAGTTCGAGACGAGCCATCCGGGCATCTTCGCGGTCGGCGACATCAACTATTATCCTGGCAAGCTGAAGCTCATCCTTTCGGGCTTCCACGAGGGCGCGCTCGCGGCGCAGAAGGCGCATCGCTACATCTTCCCGGACAAGAAGCTGCTATTCCAATACACGACATCCTCGACCAATCTGCAAAAGAAGCTCGGCGTCTCCTGACTTGGACGTCGCGGTCCGGGCGCTCGATCTCTCGAAGCTCCCGCCGGAGTCCTGGGACGCGCTCGTCAGCCTGCTGAACGAGGAGGAGCGCGCCCGCGCCGCGCGCTTCGCTTTCGGGGAAGACCGAAACTCTTACATCGCCGCCCATGCGTTGCTGCGCGCGGAGCTCTCGAAGCGCGCAGGGCTTCCGCCGCAGGACTGGCGCTTCGCCGCCGCGGCGCATGGCAAGCCTTTTCTCATCGACGCCCCGCGCGACATGCGCTTCAGCCTTTCGCACACGCGCGGCATGGTGGCCGTCGCGATTTGCGAGGGCGTGGACATTGGCGTCGATGTCGAGCCGTCGGATCGGCGCGCCGAGAGCATGAAGCTCGCCGAGCGCTTCTTCGCGCCTGAAGAAGTCACGCTGCTGCGCACGGTCGAGGGCGAGGCGCGCCGCGACATGTTCTTCGCCATCTGGACGTTGAAAGAAGCGGTGGTGAAGGCGACCGGGCAGGGGCTTTCGCGCGCGCTCGACAGTTTCGCCGTTTCGCTCGATCCCCCGCGCGTGACCATGCTGGACGACCCGGCGCAGGCGTGGAGCGCCGCGCATTGGCGCAAGGAAAAGTTTCATTTCGCGCTCGCCGCGCAAGGGCCGGTCAGGATTGATTTCGACCTGGCGCAGGCCGCGTCATTGTTCCCGTGAGGATTCGTGCCACAGTGGCGTCCCTCACGCACTCCAGAAGGACGCCGCCCGTGAAAAAAGCGCTTTTCAATCTCGCCTTCAGCGCCGCTCTTTCCAGCGCCAGCCTCCCCGCCGACGCCTGCACGCGCCTCATCTACGAGACCGGCGCCAAGTCCTATATGGTCGGCCGTACGATGGACTGGATGGTCGATCCCAAGAGCGATCTCTGGGCGTTCCCCAAAGGCATGGCGCGCGACGGCGCCGTCCCGGGCGCGATCAAATGGACCGCGAAACACGGCTCGGTGATCAGCTCCTTCTATAATCTCGCCACCGTCGACGGCACGAATGACGCCGGCCTCGTGGCGAATGTCCTTTATCTCGTCGAGAGCGATTACGGCGATCCGGCCGCGAGCAAGAAGCCCAAACTCTCGGTCGGCGCCTGGGCGCAATATGTGCTCGACAATTTCGGCACGGTTGCGGAGGCGGTGGCGGCGCTGCAAAAGGAGCCCTTCGCCATCGTCGCGCCGGATATGCCGGACGGACACAAGGCGACCGGCCACATGGCCATCGCCGACTCCTCCGGCGACAGCGCCATCTTCGAATATATCGGCGGCAAGCTCGTCATCCATCATGGCGCGCAATATCGGGTCATGACCAACTCGCCGAGCTACGACCAGCAGCTTGCGATCAACACTTATTGGAACACGGTGGGCGGCCTGCAGTTCCTGCCCGGCACGGCCCGCGCCGCCGACCGCTTCGCGCGCATCAGCTGGAATCTGAACGCCGCGGCGAAGGAGACTGACCCGCGCCTCGCGACGGCGACGACCTTCTCGCTGATCCGGGCGGTCTCCGTGCCCCTCGGAATCGCCGATCCCAAGCAGCCCAACATCGCCGCGACGGTGTGGCGCACGGTCGCCGACCTGCAGGCGAAGCGCTATTATTTCGAAAGCGCCTACAACCCGGCGATCTTCTGGGTGGACCTCGAGAAAGTCCTGCCGGCCGCGGGCGGCAAGCCGATGAAGCTCGATCTGGGCGAGCGGCCGATGCTGTCGGGGGAAGTGTCGGGGAAATTTGTGGGGGCGGAGCCGTTCAGGTTTATATCACATTGATTTATATGATACTGAGATGAGGTGACCTTACCTCTGAAGGTAACTTATTCGTAACTGTCGAAGTTCGCATCTCAATGGGGGTGTCTCAGTTCCCTCTTGTCAATTGGCACTTTTGGTGCCATAAATCAGCTACTCCAGTGCGGCCGCATACCTATCCTTGGCGGCATTGGCATAAAAGGGCTCCTGCGGGAGCCCTTGCTATTTTTGGGCCTATTAAATGGATAGAGTGGCGATTTTTGTAGATGCTGGCTACCTTTTTGCGCAAGGCAGTACCGCCCTCGCTGGGAGTAAGATTGCTCGGAGCGCCCTCAGCTTCGATGCCTCAAAGGCGGTTGAAAAATTAAAACGATTGGCCGAACAAAAGGCAGACGGCTGCAGGCTTCTGAGGATATATTGGTATGATGGAGCCCTTGCTGGATCAGGTCTTACCACAGACCAAGCAACTCTTGCCCACCTTGACGACGTCAAACTCAGGCTTGGCGCAGTCAACAATAGCGGTCAACAGAAGGGCGTTGACTCGCTAATTGTCACGGATCTGATTGAATTAGCAAGGCTTAAGTCGATTTCTGACGCATTGCTGTTGTCTGGTGACGAAGATGTTCGAATTGGGGTCCAAATTGCACAGAATTACGGTGTTCGAGTTCACCTGTTGGGGCTCCACCCCTCTCGTGGCTCACAGTCGCCTCAACTCCTCCGCGAAGCTGATACCACTACAGAATGGAGCTCCGCCGAAGTCGAATGTTTTTTGTCCCTACGGGAAATGGTTCTTGCTCCTGTAGCTTCTGACGAAGCGGTCACTCATATTGCCTCACAAGCAAACGGAACAGCGGCAAGCATCGCCCCGTTCTCTTTGATTGAAGAAGCTGTGCGGAAATTTGTCGAAAACCTAGAGCCTTCCGACATCGAGGGCATAGTCCAGTTTTGGGAGGTCGACAGAGGCGTCCCCGCCGATCTCGATCGAAAGCTCTTGCCAACTTGCAGAGATGCGATTGGTCGCCAGCTTGAGCGGCAAGAAATCAAAGAAATGCGTACACACTTCAGCAGATTTGTTCGACTGAGGATTGCTTAGATGGATGGGATAATCCGTCTGGTCACCCGCCCTGTTCTTCCCTTGCCCTCCCCCGCTCGTCTCGTGTATAAGGCGTCAAATTCCGTCTCATAACGATCATTCTCGCGATGGTCGCAGTTGAGGGTGGGGCCCCGCCGGGGACCCGCTCTTTTTTGTTTCGCGAGACGCAAAACCGCCCACAGGACCAAAGCTTGACGCAAGACGCCGCCCCGATCATCGACGCTCCTCTCGACGAGCCCCGCCTCGTTTCCGAGACGGGCGTCGCCGCGCGCGTGGCGCATCTCGCGACGCCGGTGCTGGCGCAGCTCGGCTACCGGCTCGTGCGCGTGAAGCTCATGCAGCAGAACGCCCAGATCCTGCAGATCATGGCCGAGCGGCCCGACGGGATCATGACCATCGACGATTGCGAGGCGGCGAGCACCGCGCTCTCTCCCGAACTCGACGTCGCCGACGTCATCTCCGGCGAATACCGGCTGGAAGTGTCGTCCCCCGGCGTCGACCGCCCGCTCGTGCGCGTCTCCGATTTCCTGCGCGCGGTGGGCCATGAGGCGCGCGTCGAACTGACGCATCCGGTGGAATCCGGCCGCAAGCGCTTTCGCGGGCTCATCCAGGGCATTGAGGGCCACGGCCCTGACTCAAAGCTTTCGCTCGAGCGCAACGACGCGCGCGCCGACGAGGAGACGCTGGTCGTCGTCCCGCTGCGCGATCTCGACGAAGCCAAGCTGATGCTGACCGAGGCGCTGATCCGCGAGTCGCTGCGCGCCGGCAAGCTTCAGCAGGAAGCGCCGGACGAAGAGGGCGCCGCTCCCCAGGACGACGAGCGCCCGCGACGCGGACCCGGACGTTTCCGCGGCCCGCAGAACAACAAGGCGAAGCCGCTGATTCCAGCAGGCGTTCAGACGCATTTCAAGAAAGGCCCGGGGTCGATGAAGCCCCCGGCCGCCCGCTCCAAGGGAGACTGAGCCATGGCCGTCAGCGCCAATAGACTCGAAATTTTGCAGATTGCCGACGCCGTTGCGCGCGAGAAGTCGATCGACCGCTCGATCGTCATCGCCTCGATGGAGGACGCGCTGCAAAAGGCGGCCCGCTCGCGCTACGGACAGGAAACCGAAGTGCGCGCCGAGATCAATCCCAAGACCGGCGAAGTGCGCTTTTCGCGCCTGCTGCTGGTCGTCGATCTTGTCGACAACGACGCGACGCAGGTTTCGCTCGAGGAAGCGCGCCGGAAAAATCCCGCCGCGCAGGCTGGCGACTGGATTTCCGAAACGCTGCCGCCCTTCGATTTCGGCCGCATCGCGGCGCAGTCCGCCAAGCAGATCATCGTGCAGAAAGTGCGCGAGGCCGAGCGCGACCGCCAGTATGACGAATACAAGGACCGTATCGGCGAGATCGTGAACGGCGTCGTCAAGCGCGTCGAATATGGCAATGTCATTATCGATCTTGGCCGCGGCGAGGGCGTCATCCGCCGCGACGAGATGATCCCGCGCGAAATGTTCCGCCCCGGCGATCGCGCCCGCGCCTATGTCTATGACGTGCGCCGCGAACAGCGCGGCCCGCAGATTTTCCTGTCGCGCACCCATCCGCAGTTCATGTCCAAGCTCTTCAAGCAGGAAGTGCCGGAAATCTATGACGGCGTGATCGAGGTGAAGTCCGTCGCGCGCGATCCGGGCTCCCGCGCCAAGATCGCAGTCGTCTCGCGCGATTCCTCCATCGACCCGGTCGGCGCCTGCGTCGGCATGCGCGGCTCGCGCGTGCAGGCCGTCGTGCAGGAGCTTCAGGGCGAGCGCATCGACATCATCCCCTGGTCGGCGGACGCCGCCACCTTCATCGTCAACGCGCTGCAGCCGGCTGAAGTCGTGAAGGTCGTGCTCGACGAAGACAGCGCGCGAATCGAAGTCGTGGTGCCGGACGACCAGCTCTCGCTGGCCATCGGCCGCCGCGGCCAGAATGTGCGTCTTGCCTCGCAACTCACCGGCTGGGACATCGACATTCTGACCGAGGCCGAGGAATCGGAGCGCCGTCAGAAGGAATTCGACGAGCGCACGCGGGTCTTCATGTCGGCGATCGACGTAGACGAGGTGGTCGGGCGCCTGCTCGCCTCGGAGGGCTTTCGTTCGGTCGAGGAACTCGCCTATGTCGAGCTCTCCGAACTCGCTTCGATCGAAGCCTTCGACGAGGAGACAGCGGGCGAAATCCAGAACCGCGCGCGCAATTATCTCGAGCGCGTGGAGGCGGAGAACGAAGCCCGCCGCATCGAGCTCGGCGTCTCCGACGAATTGCGCGAGATCGACGGCCTCACCTCCGCGATGATGGTCCGGCTCGGCGAAAACGACGTCAAGTCGATGGAGGATTTTGCCGGCTGCGTGCCGGACGATCTCGTCGGCTGGACGGAGAAGAAGGACGGCGAGACCAAGAAGCACGAAGGTTTCTTCGAGGGCCTCGAGCTCTCGCGCGAAGAGGCCGAGGCGATGATCATGTCGGCCCGCGTGCGCGCCGGCTGGATCGAGGAAGCCGCGCTGGCGGCCGAGACGGACGTTCCGGCGGAGGGCGAATAGACAGGTGGCGGCGGCGCAGACGAAAGAGCGCGAATCCGAGCGGACCTGCATCGTCACGCGGCGGCGCGAGCCGCCCGAGGGGATGATACGCTTCGTGCGCGGACCCGACGGGGTTATCGCGCCGGACATCCGCGCGCGCCTGCCGGGACGGGGCGTCTGGGTCGCGGGCCGCGCCGAACTCGTCGCCGAAGCCGCCCGCAAGCGCATTTTCGCGAAAAGCCTCAAGGAGCAGGTCGAGACGCCGCCGCAACTCGCGCAGGACGTCGACCGTCTCCTGGAGGCCGATTGCCTCCAGATGCTGGCGCTCGCCAACAAGGCCGGGGCCGTCGTCACGGGCTTCAATAAAGTGGCCGATGCGATCGGGAAAGGCGCGCCGAAGCTGCTGGTCGCGGCCAGCGACGGCGGCGCGGACGGAAAACGCAAGCTTGGTCAGACCGCGCGCCGCGCCGCGTCCACCAAGGGCGATGAAAACGATGGCCTTCCGCCCATCGTAGGCTTATTTACGTCCAGCCAATTGGATTTGGCTTTAGGACGCACAAATGTGATACATGCAGCGCTCGGCTATGGCGGGCCGGCGGACAGTTTTCTTTCGCGCTGCCAGAGGCTGGCGGCGTATCGGGGGGTGGCGCTCGACGGCGCGCCCCTTGTAGCGCAGGTGATGCGGGACGAAGCGCCGGACGCTGGCGGGCGGCCGGAAGACACAGTGGAATTAAGCGGGTCGTTAGCGGCCGAGGATCGGAAGCTGAATGAGTGAGAGCGAGAACAGCGACAAAACCCTGACTGTCGCGCCGACGAAGACGTTGCATTTGAAGCAGCGCCCGGCGGGCGAACAGGGAATGGTGCGCCAGAGCTTCTCCCATGGCCGCTCGAAAGTGGTCGTGGTCGAGAAGGTGAAGCGCCGCGCGCCGGGTCATGAACCCGCGAAACCTGCAGCCGCGCCCGTCGCCGCCGCGCCGGCGGCGGCCCCGGCTGCCGCGCCAGCCGCCCCGGCGCCGAAGCCGGAGACGACGCGTCAGGCGCCCGCCGCCCCCCGTTCGGGTTCAGGCATGGTGTTGCGCGCCTTGACGGACGAGGAGCGCGAGGCACGCGCCCGCGCCCTGGTCCATGCCCGTTCGCGGGAAGAAGACGACCGCCGCCAGGCCGAGATAGACGCAAAGATCCGCTCCGAGCGCGAAGACCGGGAGCGCGCCGAACGCGCCGCCGCCGAAGCGCGCAAGCGCGAGGAAGAAGATCGCCTCAGCCGCGAAGCGGAATCCAAGCGCCGCGCGGAAGAAGAAGCCCGCCGCCGTCTCCCCGGAGAGGCCGGAGCCTCGCCGCCGCCGTCCGCGCCGCGTTCCGCTCCCCCGCGCCCGGCGGCCGCCCCTGGCGCCCGTCCCGCGTCGCCGGCGCCTGGCGCGACCGACGTGCGTCGTGCGCCCGTCCGCACCATCGGCGGCTTCACGCCCCCTCAGCCGCCGCGTCCGGCGCCGTCGCGCAGCGGCGGCATGAAGGATCGCGGCCGACTGACCGTCTCCACCGCGACTGCGGGCACGGACGAGGAGCGCACGCGCTCCGTCGCCTCCTTCAAGCGCCGTCAGCAGCGCCTCTTCCGCGGCCATGTGGAGCAGAAGGAAAAGGTTCTGCGCGAGGTGATCCTCCCCGAGACGATCACCATTCAGGAACTCGCCAACCGCATGTCGGAGCGCGCGGTCGATGTCATCCGCCTGCTGATGAAGCAGGGCGAGATGCACAAGATCAACGACGTCATCGACGCCGACACGGCGCAGCTCGTGGCCGAAGAGATGGGCCACACGGTCAAGCGCGTCGCCGAGTCCGACGTCGAGGAGGGCCTGTTCGACACGCCCGACATCGAGGGTGATCTCGAGGGGCGTCCGCCGGTCGTCACCATCATGGGCCATGTCGACCACGGCAAGACCTCGCTGCTCGACGCGATCCGCCAGGCCAATGTGGTCTCCGGCGAGGCGGGCGGCATCACGCAGCACATCGGCGCCTATCAGGTCACCGCGCCCAACGGGCTTCCGGTCACCTTCATCGACACCCCCGGCCACGCGGCCTTCACCGCCATGCGCGCCCGCGGCGCCAAGGTGACGGACATCGTGGTTCTCGTGGTGGCGGCCGATGACGGCGTCATGCCCCAGACGATCGAGGCCATCAATCACGCGCGCGCCGCTGGCGTGCCGCTGATCGTGGCGATCAACAAGGTCGACAAGCCGGACGCCAAGCCGGAGCGCGTGCGCACGGAATTGCTGCAGCACGAGGTGCAGGTCGAAAGCATGGGCGGCGAGACTCTCGAGGTCGAGGTTTCCGCCAAGCAGAAGACCAATCTGGACAAGCTGCTCGAGGCGATCGCGCTTCAGTCCGAAGTGCTGGACCTCAAGGCCAACGCCGATCGTCCCGCCGAGGGCACGGTCATCGAGGCGCGGCTCGACAAGGGCCGTGGTCCGGTCGCGACCATGCTCGTCCAGCGCGGCACGCTGCGCGTCGGCGACATTATCGTGGCAGGAACGCAATGGGGCCGCGTTCGCGCGCTGCTCGACGACAAGGGCGTCACCCGTCCCGAGGCTCCGCCGTCGTTCCCGGTCGAGATACTCGGCTTCAGCGGCACGCCGGAGGCCGGCGACCGCGTCGCGGTGGTCGAGTCGGAAGCGCGCGCCCGCGAGATCACCGAATATCGCGAGCGCATGAAGCGCGACAAGCTCGCCGCCCGCGGCGGCTCGGCGCGCGGCTCGCTCTCCGACATGATGAGCCAGCTCAAGACCGCTGGCCGCAAGGAGTTCCCGCTCGTCATCAAGGGCGACGTTCAGGGCTCGGTCGAAGCCATCGCCGCCGCGCTCGAAAAGCTCGGCACGGACGAAGTCGGCGCGCGTATGGTGCACGCCGGCGTCGGCGGCATCTCCGAGTCCGACATTGCGCTGGCGGAAGCCTCCGGCGCGGCCGTCATTGGCTTCAACGTGCGCGCCCACAAGGAAGCGCGCGAATTGGCCGAGCGCTCCGGCATCGAAATCCGCTACTACAACATCATCTACAACCTCGTGGACGATGTGAAGGCGGCGATGTCGGGCCTGTTGTCGCCGACCCTGCGCGAGACCATGCTCGGCAATGCGCAGATTCTCGAAGTCTTCGACATCTCCAAGGTCGGCAAGGTTGCGGGCTGCCGCGTCACAGACGGCAATGTCGAACGCGGCGCCAATGTCCGCCTCATCCGCGACAATGTGGTTGTGCACGAGGGCAAGCTCTCGACGCTCAAGCGCTTCAAGGACGAGGTCAAGGAGGTCACCGCCGGTCAGGAATGCGGCATGGCGTTCGAGAACTATCAGGACATGCGCGCCGGCGACGTCATTGAGTGCTACCGCGTCGAGAGCATCGCGCGGACCCTGTGATCGTCATGGCCGGGCTTGTCCCGGCCGTCGCCGCAGACCCGATTCTTCAAGACGCAATGCCCGCGACGCGCGCGCGGGCATGTCGCGTTTCAGCAGCAGTTGACTGAACGATGTCCCGATCCCATCATTCCGCCGGCTCCGTGCCGTCGCAGCGCATGTTGCGCGTCGCAGAACTCGTGCGACATGCCGTCGCCCAGCTTCTCTCGCGCGGCGACATCAGCGATCCTGTGCTCGAAAAGCACGTGGTCACGGTCTCGCGCGTTAAGATGAGCCCCGACCTGAAGCTCGCGACGATCTACGTTGTGCCGCTCGGCGGCAAGGACGAGCCCGAAGTGATCGCCGCGCTCGACCGGCACAAGAAGTTCATGCGCGGAGAGATCGCGCACGACGTCAATCTGAAGTTCGCCCCGGAAGTGCGTTTTCGCATCGACGACAGCTTCGACAACGTCTCGCGCATCGACGCGATCCTCAATTCCGAGCGCGTGAAGCGCGACCTCGAAACGCCTTCCGGCGACGCGCAGGACGCAGCGGAAGACGGCGCGCAAGATGACGCGCGAGACAACGCCTGAGAGAGCGTATGAGCAAGAAAAAGTCCAATCGCGCCGTTGTCGACGGATGGCTGGTGCTCGACAAGCCGGTCGGCCTGACATCGACTCAGGCCGTCTCGCGCCTCAAGCGCATCTACAACGCTCAAAAGGCCGGCCACGCCGGCACGCTCGATCCGCTGGCCTCGGGAATTCTGCCGGTCGCCTTCGGCGAAGCGACCAAGACCGTGCCTTTCGTGCAGGACGGCGAGAAGGCCTATCGCTTCACCGTGCGCTGGGGCGCAGAGACGAATACCGACGACTCCGACGGCCAGGTGGCGCACACGAGCGACGCGCGGCCCGCGCGCGCCGAGATCGAAACCCTGCTGCCGCAGTTTATCGGCGACATTCTTCAGACGCCGCCGCAATTCTCCGCGATCAAGATTGCAGGCGAACGCGCCTATGATCTCGCGCGCGAAGGCGAGGTTGTGGAGCTGAAGGCCCGCGCGGTGACGATCCATTCTCTGTCGATCGAAAGCAGCACGCCAGACGAAACGCAGTTCTTCATGGAATGCGGCAAGGGCGCCTATGTCCGCGCGATCGCGCGCGACCTTGGACGGCTGATGGGCTGCTACGGCCATGTGACCGCCCTGCGGCGCACCCGGGTCGGGCCGTTCGTCGAGGACGACTCTTTTACGCTCGATGAGATCGAGACGCAGAACATGGCGGCGGAGGCGCTGCTTTCGGTCGAGGCGGGTCTGACGGAACTGCCCTGCGTCGTCGTCGATCGCGACACGGCGGCGCGTCTGCGGCGCGGCGGCTCGGTCATCCTGCGCGGCCGCGACGCCCCGGCGGGCGGCGTCGCCTATGCGGCCTGCGGCGGCGTGCCGATCGCATTCGGCGAAGTGGTGGAAGGGGCGCTGGAGCCGTCCCGGGTCTTCAACTTGCCGTTCTGATTCCTTTAACGCTGCGCCATATGATGGAGCGGCGCGAGCGATTCGCGCCGCCTGAAGTTGCTCGCCAATGACCCGTCCGCCCAAAATCCTCGTCTTCGACTCCGGCCTCGGCGGCCTCACGGTCTTCGCCGAAGTCATCAAGCTGCGGCCCGGCGCCGATTACGTCTATTGCGCCGACGACGCCGGTTTTCCCTATGGCGACTGGAAAGAGCCGGAACTCGTCGAGCGCGTCGTGCAGGTGATGGAAAAGCTCATCGCCGAACATGCGCCGGACATGGTTGTCATCGCCTGCAACACGGCCTCGACCATCGTGCTGCCCTTTCTGAGGGTCCACTGGCCGCAGATTCCCTTCGTCGGCACGGTGCCGGCGATCAAGCCCGCGGCCGAGCGCTCGCGCTCGCATCTGATTTCCGTGCTCGGCACGCCCGGCACGGTGAAGCGCGACTATACGCAGAACCTCATCGCGCAATTCGCCGCGCATTGCCGCGTGACTCTCGTGGGCTCCGCCGCGCTTGCGCGCCTTGCGGAAGCGCAGATGCACGGGCAGGGCGTCTGCGACGAGGACATCGCCGCGGAAATCGCGCCGTGCTTCAAGCAAGAGAATGGCGCGCGCACCGACGCCGTCGTGCTCGCCTGCACGCATTATCCGCTGCTCGTCGAGGATTTCCGCCGCCTCGCGCCCTGGCCCGTGGACTGGATCGATCCTGCGCCCGCGATCGCGCGGCGCGTGGATCAGTTGCTGCGCGAGCGCGGCTTCGAGGAAGCTTTCGCCGGGACAGGGCAGGCGCGCGCCGTCTTCACGAGCGGCGCCCGGCCCGACGCGCAATTACGCGCGACTCTCTCGCGCTACGGACTCGTCGCCGGTTGAGGCCGGTCGGTCAGCGTCTCTAGAAACGCGGTGATTGCGTCGATGTCCCTCTCCGAGAGCCGCGGCTTCTGCCCCGGTTTACGGTCGTAGGGAATTTCATCCCTGTTGACGTTCTCGCGATAATTCGCGGGCAGATCGTCGAACTTTTCGGTCTTCCCCTTTTCGTTCTTTGGATACCAGCGGGCCGGGTCCGTATCGCGCGTGGCGTAGAAGGCGACGACGTCGCGCAGCTTCGTGAAGACGCCATTGTGCAGCCAGGGGCCGGTGACGGCGACATTGCGCAGCGTTGGCACCTTGAAGGCGCCGCAGACGCTGTCGATCTCGAAGCCCTTGGGCGCCGCCTTGTCGAGGCCCGGACGTTTGCACAGGCCGAGATCTGGCGCGGTTGCGGTTGCAGCGATCGCCGTATTCCTAGGCCCGCCAAGCGCGTCATATGTGAAGTCGGTGAAGAGCCAGTCCTGCGGGTTGTGCGAATCTTCCTTGCCGACGTGGCAGGCGATGCAATTGCCCTTCCTGGGGTCCGTAAAGAGAGCGAAACCTTTCTTCTCCTGCGCCGTCAGTTGCGCGTTTCCGCGCAGATACTCATCGAATTTCGACGCGAAAGGATGAAAGCGCGCGCTCGACTCGAAGGCGACGACCGCCTGCGCCAGCCTCTCGAAAGCCTTGTCTCGATCGTCGAATACCTTCTCGCCGTAAACCTCTTTCGCAAGGGCGGCGTAGGCGCCGTCGCGCACGGCCTCCACGGCGAAGCGCTTCGACGGCGCATTCATCTCCAGAGGATCGAGCAACGGTCCTTCGAACTGGGCGAGAAGATCGTTCGCGCGCCCGTCGAGGAATTGCCCGCCGGCTGGAACCTTCTCGACTTTGCCGGTGTCCTCGTCCTTGTCGTCGATGAAGCCGAAGGGGGGTGCGAAGGACGAATACATGATCGTCGGCGTATTGCGCCTGCCGAGCGATTGGGGCTTCGAACCAAGCGCGACCGCAGGGACGGGCGAGCCGTTTACGCCCTGAAAGGCGGTCGCGGCGTCGTGGCAAGAAGCGCAGGAGACGCCGGCTGGACTCGACAAGGTCTTGTCTTCGAAGATGCGCTTGCCGAGCCGCTCTATCGGCGTGAGCCCCGCTTCGTTCGGCGCCATAGGCGTGTCGAGCGCAAGGGCTGGAAAAGCAGCCAGCAGGAAGCACCACGCGACGGCGCGGCTCACAGCGCGTGGCAGAAACGAAAGACGGAACATCCAGGCTCGAATCCAGGGCGGCTCTTGAGGGGATTCTAGAAACCGCCTGCCTCGCCGGTCAATTCGCCTTCCTTACATTCCTTCCAAGCAAGCCCGCGCGCATTGTCACATCGATCAAGAGAGCAGGCGGCCTGTAAAGCCGCCTGTCCGAACTCATGAGCCTATTGCAGGGTCTTCAGCCAGTCGTCGATGTTCTGCTTCGCCTGGTCTTTGCCGATCCCGTATTTCTCCTGGATCTTGCCCTCGAACTGCTCCCGGCCGCCTTCCATCTTGTCGATGTCGTCGTCGGTCAGATCGGCCCACTTTTCCTTGATCAAGCCTTTGAACTGCTTCCAGTTCCCTTCCACTCGATTCCAGTCCATTTTTCGTCTCCGTATCCTACGGCGAGCGCAGCAAGGCGCGCTCGCATGCATCCAGAACGCGGCGTTCCTTTGCATGTTCCGGCGAAAGCGGCGCGCGAGCGGGCGAATAACCGCCACAATTTCCGGTTTTACTATCGCTGACTATGACCGGCGAGCTGGCTAAGGGGGCCAAGCGAACAAGTCTACCGCCGCAAGCGGCGGCAGGCGCCAGGTAAGCGAGAAGGCATGACGCAGAAAGCCGAAGATAAGGAACTGATGGCCGCTTTTGCGGAGTTCAAGGAACTTCTGCGGCGAGAAGTCGAGCCCAAGGCCGACGCGCCCTCGGCCGCTCCCGCAGTGCGCCTCGAGCCTGAAGCGGCGACTGCCCCGGGACAGGCGCCTTCGTTCGAGCCGGCCCCCGGCTTCTTTGGCGGGGATCCTGGGCTGCGGCCAGCTGCCGGCTTTTTCGCGGCGGATCAGCAGGCCTCAGCCGCTCCGGAATTCCAGGCCGCGGCCGCCCTCGATCCGGCGCCGGGCTATTTCGCTGCCGGCGCCCAAGCCGACCTAAGGACCACGGGCGCGCCCTCCCAGATCGCGCCGCGCCTCCTGGAAGTGAATGTCGCCGACGAGGGCCGTTACGCCGCTGCGGCGGATGACGAAACGCTTTCTGAGGACGCGCATACGCAGAGCGGCCGCCGCAAACTGATTTACCTCTCGGTCGCGATCATCGTCGCTGGCCTTTCCGGTCTTGGATGGACGCTGTCCAAATGGCGCGCGCCGTCCGAGGACGCCGCCATCGCCGATGTCGCGCCGTCGCAGGAGGCCGTCGCCCCACCCGCAGAAGCCGCGGCTGTCGAGGAGCCGGCCGATGCGGCGAAGGATCCTGCGGCTGCAGCCGAGGCTCCAGCCCCTGTCGAAACCGCGGCCGCTCCCGCCGATAGGCCCGCCGAGGCGGCGCCCGCGACCGACACGCCCGCCATTCCAGAGGCGCCGGCGGCCGCAACCGCGGTAACGGCTCCCGCCGCCATCGCCGCGCCTGCCGCCGTCCCTGCGCCTGCGCCCTCGCGTCCGGCCGCAACTGCGGTCGCGCCGCAACTGCCCGCCGCGTCGCCCCTGTCTCCGGCTCCCACCTCGCCGGCCACCGCCTCTCTGCAATCGCCCACGCGCACGCTGGCTCCCGTGACCGAAACGTCTGAGGCCGCTCCCGCGCCACGCAAGCCTGCGCCGGCCAGGACGGCGAAGCCCAAGGCGAAACCGACCCAGGCCGTCGCCAAGCCTCGCGCCGCGAAGCCCGCGCCGAGCGCCGCGCCCGTCGAGCCGCCGGCGCCCGTCGCCGCCGCGGCGGCGCCTGAGCCGCCGCCCCCGCCGCCGCCCCAGAGCGACGGCGCGCTGGGCTTCATGAAGCGCACGGTCAATTCGGTCGGCACCACGATTCGCAGCGTGATTCCCTAAGCCGTCGCCGTTTGCAAAAAGCTTCGCCCCGTCGCAATCTGATGCGACGGGGCGTTTCCTTACGTGCGCCCGACGAAGCAGGGTCTGCGGAGAAAAAAAGAATGGGCAAGCCAAGCCAGGCCGACGCAGAAGCGGCCGTGCGCGTTCTCATCGAATGGGCAGGAGACGATCCCGAGCGCGAGGGACTTCTCGACACGCCCGCCCGCGTGGCGCGCTCCTATCGCGAACTCTTCTCGGGCTATGAGATCGACCCGCGCGATTATCTCAAGCGCACCTTCGAAGAGGTCGGCGGCTATGACGAACTCGTCGTTCTCAAAAACATCCGCGTCGTCAGTTTTTGCGAGCATCACATGCTGCCCGTGCTCGGCCGCGCCCATGTCGGCTATCTGCCGACAAACCGCGTCGTGGGCATCTCCAAGCTCGCGCGCGTCGTGCATGGCTTCGCACGGCGGCTGCAAATTCAGGAAAAGCTCACGGCCGAAATCGCCGAGGCGATCCAGGACATATTGCAGCCGCAGGGCGTCGGCGTGGTGATCGAGGCCGAGCATAATTGCATGACGCTTCGGGGCGTGAACACGCCAGGCTCGTCGCTGACGACGAGCAAGCTGCTGGGCGTGATGCGAGATGACGCCCGCACGCGCGACGAATTTCTTGGCATGGTGCGCGGCGCCTGACCGGCGAAGGCTCGCGCGCATTTCATCTTTCCAGCCTGCCGCCTGGCTAGGAACAACGCGCAGCGAGTCGCGTTATGCCCCACCAGAGGAAAGATAGCCCGGAGGCGGCAATGGCGGACGAACGCAACATTCAGCACAATGGTCATGGCGCGCGGCAGAGCGGCGCCGAAGTCGGCGGCGCGATAGCCGAGCAGGCGTCCGCGGCCACGGATCAGATGGGGCGCGTCGTGCAGCAGGGCGTGGGTCGCGCCAATGCGGCGCTTTCCGCAGTGACGGAGCGTAGCGGCCAGGCGGCGCAGCGCACCGGAGAGGTTCTCGGCAATTTCCGTTCGGCGATCGAAACCTCGGCGCGCTCGCAGCCGGGAACGACGGTGGCGCTCGCGGCGCTGGCCGGCTTCCTGTTCGGCGCCGTCTGGCGGATGGGCGGCAGCAGCCGTTGACCCTCCTTTCGTGGGGCGACTTTCATGTTCGAGCCGATGATCAAGAGGGCGGAAACCGCCGTCTCCACGACGATAACCCGCGTCTCCGGCAATGCGATCGCCGCCGCGCTGTTGTTGATCGCACTTGGATTTGCGACTGCGGCGGCCGCCTATTGGGCAAATGAATCGCTCGGACCGCTCGTCGGAAACCTCGCGATCGCGGGCGTTTTCCTCGCCATCTCGGTCTTCGCCTTCGCCTATGCGCGGAACCGGGAGGCGAAGCGGCAGGCGCAGGCGAGCGAGGAACTCGCTGCGTTGCGCAGCGAGTCCCCCTTCGCCCTGCTGTCGAACGCCTTCCAGTCGCCAAATGTCATGCAGACATTGTTCGACATGGCGCGGAGCATGGCGCCCGGGGCGGCAAAAAACGTTGCGGGCGCCGCCTTGCGCGCCGCGCCGCGCAATCTGCCGCTGTTGCTTGGCGCGGGCCTTGGACTGATGGTGGCGTCGCGGCTCGTCGGCGCGTTGACGAACGGGCGCGGGCGAAGCGAGGCGTGACGCGCGAGGCGTGACGCGGCGGTCGAGGGGAATTGAAAGAGGGGCGCTTCTGCGTCCCTCTTTTCATCTGCGGCTCATCCGAACAGCCAGGCGCCGAACATGAGCAAGGCGGCGACGCCGATGAGCAGCCGCATATCCGAACGCCTGCGGTTCTCGGCCATGGCTTCCAGCGCCTGAGGCGAGAGATCGACGCCTGTTTCCGCCATGCGCGAGACGCGCGCGATTGCGGTCTCGGCGTCAGCGAGAGTCCTGGGCAGATGCGTGGCGAGGCGCGCGAGTTCGTTCACGCTGCGCCCGACATCCTCGATCTTGCCTTTCACGCCCAGATTTTCCTCGATCCAGCCTCGCACGACGGGATCGCAGGTCTTCCAGATGTCGAGCCTGGGATCGAGCGTGCGCGCGACGCCTTCCGCGACGACCATGGTCTTTTGCAGCAGCACCAGCTCGGTGCGTGTGCGCATGTCGAAAAGAGCGGTGACTTCGAAGAGCAGCGTCAGCAGGCGCGCCATCGAAATGTCGGAGGCGTTGATCGTGTGCAGCGGTTCGCCGATCGCGCGCAGCGCCTGCGAGAATTCCTCGATGGAATGCTTGGCTGGCACATAGCCCGCTTCGAAATGCACCTCGGCCACGCGGCGGTAGTCGCGCACGATAAAGCCGTAGAGTATCTCGGCCAGAAAGCGCCGTTCCTTCTCGCCCAGCCGGCCCATGATGCCGAAGTCGATGGCGACCAGACGTCCATTCTTGTCGACGAAGAGATTGCCCTGATGCATGTCGGCGTGGAAGAAACCGTCGCGCATCGCGTGGCGCAGGAAGGACTGCAGCACATGGGCGCCGAGCGCCTTGAGGTCATGGCCTTCCGCCGCGACGCGCTCGAGATCGGAGAGCGGCGCGCCGTCGATCCATTCGAGCGTCAGCACCTCGCGCGCTGTGCGATCCCAATCGACATGCGGCACTTTGATGTCGGGGTCTTTCGCGACATTCTCCGCGAATTCGGAGGCCGCCGCGGCTTCCAGCCGGAAGTCCGTCTCCAGTTTCACGGTCCGCGCGAGCGTGTCGACGACCTCGATCATGCGCAGGCGGCGGCCTTCCGACGACCAGCGCTCGGCGATGCGCGCGACCATATACATGTCGCGCAGATCGCGGGCGAACTGGCCCTCGACGCCGGGGCGCAACACCTTCACCGCGACCTTGCGCGCCTTGCCGTCATAAAGCGCGGTCGCCATGTGCACCTGCGCGACGGAGGCCGCGGCCACAGGTTCGCCGAAGGTGACGTAGGCCTCGTCGATTTTCCGGCCGAGAGATTTCTCGACAATCGCGACCGCCTTTTCGCGGCCGAAGGGCGCCATGCGATCCTGCAGCTCGGTGAGCGCATCCGCGATTTCGCCGCCGACGACGTCGGGCCGCGTCGCGAGAAACTGCCCGAGCTTCACATAGGAGGGGCCGATCTGCGAGAGCGCGCGCACCAGCGCCTTGCCGGGGTTCCCGCGCTGATCCCTGGCGAAAAGATTTGCGAGCCGCACCAGAGGCGCGGCGGCGGGCGGCAGCAGATTGACGTCGAGGCCCGTGAAGACGCCCTCGCGCGCCATGATGTAGCCGGCGCGCGCCAGTCTCAGGAAATTACCGGTTTGCAGGAGCACGGCTTTCCTTAGAGCTTCCAGCCGGAATGGATCGCGACCAAGCCACCCGTGAGGCGCTCGAAACCCGTGCGCCGGAAGCCCGCCTTGCGGATCATGCGCTCGAACTCGTCGGCGGCCGGGAACTTGCGGATGGATTCCACTAGATAACGATAGGGCTCGCCGTCGCCCGCGACCAGTTTGCCGACGGCGGGAATGACGTTGAAGGAGTAGGCCTCATAAATCTTGTCGAGGCCCGGCACGTTCACCTGCGAGAATTCCAGGCACAGGAAGCGTCCGCCCGGCTTCAGCACGCGCCAGGCTTCTTCCAGCCCGACCTGAATACGCGGCACGTTGCGAATGCCGAAGGCGATCGTATAGGAGTCGAAATGATTGTCCGGGAATGGCAGCGACTCCGCGTTGGCCTGCACGAAGTCGAGCTTCTCGCCGATGCCCTTCTCTCGGGCGCGGTCGCGGCCGACTTCCAGCATGTCGCCGTTGATGTCGAGCACGACGACCTCGGCGTCCGGCGGCGACGCCCTGGCGATGCGGAAGGCGACGTCGCCCGTGCCGCCCGCGACGTCGAGATGCCGGAAGCCCTGGCGGTTGCGGGCGTTGATCTTGGCCGTCAGCGTGTCTTTCCACAGGCGGTGGAGGCCGGCAGACATCAGATCGTTCATCACGTCATAGCGGCGGGCGACCTTGTGGAAGACGTCGTCCACGAGATGCTGCTTCTCGGACAGAGGCACTTCGGAATAGCCGAAATGGGTGGAACCCTCTCGGTCGGAACGGGAATCGGTCATCGAACGCTCGCCTGACATGGAAAGACGGGGAGGGTATAGCCGCTCCGGGGCGTGATGGCTATGGGCGCAGACGACGCGCCCGAACGGGGTTAAAAGAAGAACATGCCCGAGCTGCCCGAAGTCGAAACCGTCCGCCGCGGCCTCGCCCCCGCGCTCGTCGGCGCGCGCATCCTGCGGGCCGAGCAGCGGCGCCCCGATCTGCGTTTTCCTTTCCCGGACAATTTCGCCGCGCGGCTGGCTGGCCGGCGCATCCTTGGCCTTCGGCGGCGCGCGAAATATCTACTGGCCGATCTCGATGGCGGCGAAACGCTCGTCATGCATCTTGGCATGAGCGGCTCCTTTCGCGTCGATGGCGACATTCAGGGCGCGTTCCACCATCCGCGTGACAAGAGCGCGGCGCATGACCATGTCGTGCTGCACATGGAGAATGGCGGGCGCGTCACCTATAATGACCCGCGCCGCTTTGGCTTCATGCTGCTGGTTCAATCGAACGGGCTCGACGCGCACAAGCTGTTTCAGGGCCTCGGCGTCGAGCCGCTGGACGAGGCGCTGGACGCAAGCTTCCTCGCCCACGCCTTTCGCGGCCGCGCCGCGCCCGCCAAGGCGCTGCTTCTGGACCAGCGCGTGATTGCGGGGCTCGGCAATATCTACGTTTGCGAAGCGCTGCACCGCTGCGGGATTTCGCCGCTGCGCGCCGGGGGCAAGCTCGTCACCGCCGCAGGCAGGCCCGGCGCCCTGCTGGCGCGCCTGCCGCAGGCGATCAAGGAGGTGCTGGCGGATGCGCTCGCCGCCGGCGGCTCCTCGCTGCGCGATCATCGGCAGGCTGACGGCTCGCTCGGTTATTTCCAGCACAGTTTCCGGGTCTACGACCGTGAGGGCGCCGCCTGCCCGACGCCCGGCTGCAAGGGGACTGTGGCGCGCGCCGTGCAGTCCGGCCGCTCCACTTTCTATTGTCCGCAGTGCCAGAAGTGATCTGAGCGGCAGCCCTTGCCGGGGCAGTCGGGCCACGCCATAAACTGCGCATGTCCTCCCCCGTTCCCGAGCCCGCGCTCGCCGTTCACGGCCTTTCCAAGACCTACGCCAGGCAGAGCGTCGTCGGCCCGCTCGATTTTGGGCTCGCGCCGGGCTCCGTGACGGGGCTGCTCGGCGGCAACGGCGCCGGCAAGACCACGACCATCGGCATGGTCATGGGGCTCATCGAGCCGACCGCGGGCTCGATCCGCGTCTTCGGCCAGGATTTTCTGCGCGACCGCCACGCCGTGCTCGGCCGCATGAATTTCGAGAGCCCCTATGTCGACCTCCCCCACCGTCTCACCGTGCGGCAGAACCTCCATGTCTTCGCGCTGCTCTATGGCCTCGCCGACGCGAGGGCTAAGATCGAGGAGCTTGCCGACGCCTTCGCCCTGCGCGACTTTCTCGACCGCCCGACGGGGCGTCTCTCCGCCGGCCAGAAGACGCGCGTCGCCATCGCCAAGGCGCTCGTCAACGATCCGCAGTTGCTCCTGCTCGACGAACCGACCGCTTCGCTGGACCCCGACACGGCGGACTGGGTTCGCGGACGGCTGGAAGCGCATCGCGCCACGCATAATTGCGCGATCCTGCTCGCTTCGCACAATATGGGCGAGGTGGAGCGCCTGTGCGATCGCGTGCTCATGCTGAAGGAGGGCGCGATCATCGACGACTCCTCTCCATCGGGGCTGCTCGCGCGCTACGGCCGCGCCAATCTGGAGGAGGTCTTCCTCGATGTCGCGCGCGGGCGCGGAGCCGCCGCATGAGTTTTTCCTTCCGGCGCCTCTACGCGATGATGCTGCGCTACACCTATGTTTTGCGCTCCTCGGGCTTTCGTCTGCTCGAGATCATCTACTGGCCGGTGATCCAGCTCTTCACCTGGGGCTTTCTGCAGACCTATCTGATGAAGGCGCAGCTCGCCACGGGCGCGGCTGCTGTCAGCGGGCCGCGTTTCGCGGCCGGCGTTCTCGTCGGCGGCGTGCTCTTCCTCGATATTCTTTTGCGTGCGCAGCAGGGCTTCTCCTTCTCTTTTCTGGAGGAGATGTGGTCGCGCAACATGGCCAATCTGCTGATGAGCCCGCTGCGCATGAGCGAATTCGCCGTCGCATTGATGACGATGAGCTTCGTGCGCCTCGCTATTGCGACCGTGCCGGTGTCTATCGTCGCTATCTATGTCTTCGACTTCAACATGTGGTCGCTCGGGCTCGCGACCGGCGCCTTCTTCGCGCTGCTCTTGATCTTCGCCTGGTGCGTCGGACTCTTCATCTGCGGCCTGCTGCTGCGCTACGGCATGGGCGCGGAGAGCCTCGTCTGGGCGCTGATGTTCGCGATCCAGCCGCTTGGCGCGGTCTTTTATCCCGTCTCGGTGCTGCCCGGCTGGCTGCAAGTTGTCTCCTGGTCGTTGCCCCCGACCTATGTGTTCGAAGGTTTGCGCGGCGTCGTGCTGGACCACGTCGTGCGATGGGATCTGCTCGCGCAGGGCTTCGTTCTCGACCTCGTGTTGTTTACGCTGGCGGCGTTCTGGTTCAGCCGCCTGTTGAAAAGCGCGCGCGTCGCCGGCACGCTCTTGCAGACGGGCGAGTGATGGGCGCGAAGCGGGCCGATGCGGCGTTGCATGAACGGGGCTTTTTCGAAAGCCGCGCCAAGGCGCGCGAGGCGATCGAGGCGGGGCTTGTCACCGTCGACGGCCGACTCGTGACAAAGCCCGCGACGCCGATTGCGGAAGGCGCGCAGATCCTCGCCTCCGCGCCCTATCCTTGGGTGTCGCGCGGCGGGGTGAAGCTCGCCCATGCGCTCGACGTTTTCGGCGTCGATCCTGCGGGGCGCTTCTGCCTCGACGTCGGCGCCTCGACGGGCGGATTCACGGACGTTCTGCTCGCGCGCGGCGCGCGGCATGTGATGGCGGTGGATGTGGGTCACGGTCAATTGCACGAAAAGCTGCGCGGCGATGCGCGCGTCACCTCGATGGAAGGTCAGGACGCGCGCACATTGACGCAGGCGCAGCTTGGCGAGGCGCCGACGCTCATCGTCATGGACGCGAGCTTCATTTCGCTTGCGGCGCTGCTGCCCAATGTGCTCTCGCTCGCAGCTTCGCAGGCGGAGCTTGTCGCGCTCATCAAGCCGCAATTCGAGGCCGGCCGCGCGGCGACGAAAAAGGGCGTCGTACGCGACGAGAAGATTCATGCCGACGTCTGCGAGAAGGCGCGTGCGGATATAGAAACGCAGGGCTGGCGCGTTTGCGGCGTGACGCCCTCGCCTATCTGCGGCGGCGACGGCAACAGGGAATTCCTCATTCGCGCGGACAGGTCATGAAGCGCCTTCAGATCGAACGCCTCGGCGCGCGCGGCGAAGGGATCGCGACTGACGGCGACAAGCGCGTCTACGTTCCTTATGCGCTGCCCGGCGAGACGGTGAACGCCGAGATCGAGGGCGATCACGCGCGTCTCATCGGCATCGTCGACGCCGCGCCCGACCGCATCGCGCCCTTCTGCCCGCATTACGCCCGTTGCGGCGGCTGCGCGGTGCAGGCGCTGCGCGACGACGCATATAAGGAGTGGAAGCGCGGCCTCGTCGTCGCCGCGCTGCGCAACGCCGGTCTTCCGGCCGATGTCGCGCCTCTCGTCGATGCGCATGGAGCGGGGCGCCGGCGCGTGACGTTCCATGCGCGCATGGAGAGAGGCGTTGCGCGCGTCGGCTTCATGGCTGCGCGTTCGCATGACATCGTTGAAATCGACGCGTGCCCGCTGCTCGTTCCCGAACTCTCCGGCGCGTTGGTAGCCGCGCGGGCGCTTGCGCAAATCCTCGCCTCTCGCGGAAAGCCGCTCGATCTTTCGTTCACCGCGACGCTCGAAGGGATGGATGTCGATATTCGGGGGCCGGGTCCGCTCGAGGACCATGAGGCGGGCGCGCTCGTGAAGGCGGCGCAGGCGCATGGTCTGGCGCGCCTCTCCAATCACGGCCGTCTCGTCGCGCTGCGGCGTGCGCCGCTCGTGCATGTGGGCTCTGCGCGCGTGCCCGTGCCGCCGGGCTCGTTCCTGCAGGCGACGCAGGCCGGCGAAGAGGCGATCGCCGCGCGAGTGCTGGAGGCGGTGGGCGCCGCAAAACGCGTCGCCGACCTTTTCTGCGGCGTCGGCGCCTTCGCCCTGCGCCTCGCCGCAAACGCCCGGGTCTCCGCTTATGACTCTTCCGCTGAGGCGGTCGAGGCGATGTTCTCCGGCGCCCGCGCCGCCGCGGGGCTCAAGCCGATGGACGGCGGGGCGCGCGATCTTTTCGCGCGGCCGCTCTCGGCGAAGGAGCTTGCCCCTTTCGAGGCGCTTGTCTTCGACCCGCCACGTGCCGGGGCGCTGGCGCAAGTGACTGAAATCGCTAAGTCAGAGGTCGGGGTGGTCGTGGCGGTGTCTTGCAGTGCACAAAGTTTCGCGCGGGACGCCGCAATTTTGCTCACAGGCGGCTATTCAATGGGGGAAATCGTTCCCATTGATCAATTCCGCCACTCACCCCATGTCGAAATTGTCGCTCATTTTTCTCGGGGAGACGGGCGAAAACGGCCAAAACGGGCTCTTCTAGGGTGAATCCCTTAATTTTTAGGTAATGTTCCTGTGACGAGAATGTCTCATCGGAGGGAAAAGAGACTGATTTGGTGAGGCCAATTGTGAAGCCGGTTGCCCAACAAAAAAAACGGGCATAGGATTTGCGAGATGGTCCGGTGTAGGCGGGAACTGTGAACAGTTCCCGATAACTGGAAGGAGATGGTCATGATGAATGCGCTTATCGCCGCAGCATTGTGCAGTGTCGTCCTCGCAAGCGCGCCCGCTGCAGCGCGCGCTTACGTCTACGCCCGCAAGAAAGACGCTCGAGCCCATCGTCGTCGCAATTACTACTGAGGGCTCCGGCTTCTTGAAAGAGGGCGCTGTCTCTGTCTCAGAGTGCTTGGCTTGATGCGCCCGATCTCTACGATCGCCTGACGGCGGTCGTGGGAACTCCCGCCGTAACGACGGAAGCGGCGGAGATGGACGGCTATTTGTCCGAACCGCGCGACCTGTATCGCGGCCGCGCCCTTTGCATCGTCAAACCCAAAGACGCAAGCGAAGTCGCCAAGGTGCTCGCGCTTTGCAACGAGCGCGGCGTCGCCGTTGCGCCGCAGGGCGGCAACACCGGGCTCGTCGGCGGTCAGACGCCGGATGCGAGCGGCCGGCAGATCGTTCTCTCCCTCCAAAGACTGGATCGCGTCCGCGAGGTCGATCCCGCATCCGACGCCATGACGCTCGAGGCCGGCGTGACGCTGGCGCGCGCGCAGGAGATCGCTGAATCCGCCGACCGCTATTTCCCGCTTTCGCTGGCCTCGGAAGGCAGTTGCACCATCGGCGGCAATCTCGCGACAAACGCCGGCGGCGTGCATGTCCTGGCCTATGGCGCCGCGCGCGATCTTGTGCTGGGCCTCGAAGTCGCGCTCGCTGACGGCCGTTTGCTCTCGACGCTCGGTAAACTGCGCAAGGACAACACAGGCTACAATCTCACCCAGCTTTTCGTCGGCTCGGAAGGGACGCTCGGCGTCATCACCGCCGCGACGCTGAAGCTCTTCCCGCGCCCGCGCTCGCGCGCCGTGGCGTTTCTCGGTCTCGACGATCCGGGGCAGGCGCTGGCGCTCCTCAATGTCGTCAAGGACCGCGCGGGACCAGCCCTGCAGGCTTTCGAGCTCGTGCCGCGAATCGGGATGGAACTGGTCATTCGCCATATTCCGGGCGCGCGTGATCCGCTCCGCGCCGTCCACCCCTGGTATGCGCTCGTCGAAATCGCGGGCTTCAACGAGGGCGAGGCGGAGCGCGTCGCGGCTTCGGCCCTGTCCCATGCGCTGGAAGCGGGCGCCGCGCGCGATGCGGCCATCGCCCGGTCGCTCGATCAGGTGGCGGCGCTTTGGCGTCTGCGCGAAAGCCTCTCGGAGGCGCAAAAGCGCGAGGGCGGTTCGATCAAGCACGACATTTCCGTGCCCGTCGAGCGCATCCCGGAATTCATCGCCGAGGCGGGCCGGCGCGTCGCCGCGCGCTTTCCGGATGCGCGCCCCGTTCCCTTCGGCCACATGGGCGACGGCAATATCCACTACAATGTTTCGCAGCCCGTCGATGCGGACAAGGCGGTTTTTCTGGCGCAGTGGGGCGAAATGAACGAGGTCGTCCACGGCCTCGTGCATGAATTTTGCGGCTCCATCTCCGCCGAACACGGCATCGGCCAGTTGAAGCGCGACCTGCTTGCAAAGACGAAGGACAAGGTGGCGCTCGACGTGATGCGCGCGCTCAAGAAGACGCTCGATCCAAACGGCGTGCTCAACCCCGGCAAGCTGCTCTGACGCTAAAGGAGCGTCGGCGCGACGGGTTCCTGCAACCGCGGTCCCATATTCGTCGCCTTGTTTATGTCCGGACCGATCTCGAAAAATTCGAGCGTGTCATCGGCGGCCGGCTTCAGCAGCGCCGCGGCCTCGCCGGCCGGAACCTCGTCGCAGTCTAGCCAGGCGGCGAAGTCGTCTGGCTCCAGAATCGCCGGCATGCGGTCGTGCACGGCGACGGTCGCGGCGTTGGCCTCGGTCGTCAGAATGCAGGCCGTGTCGATCTCCGAGCCGTCGGCGCCGGCATAGGTCTCCCACAGCCCGGCGAAGCCAAGGGGCGCGCCGTCCCGGCGGCGGAAGAGATAGGGCTTGCGCAGGATCTTGCGGCCCCCGGCGCCGAGCTTCAGCCATTCGTAATAGGCGTCGGCCGGCACAAGGCAGCGGCGCCGTTTCATGGCGTTGCGGAAGCTCGCCTTGTCGCAGGCGGTTTCCGATCTTGCGTTGATGATTAACGGAAAGTCGCCGGGCTCCTTAGCAAATCCCGGCAGAAAGCCCCAACGCGCCAGCATGAAGCGGCGCGCCGGGGCGCCGCCGGGTCCGCGCCCCTGGGTGACGATGGCGATGGGCTGCGTCGGCGCGATGTTGTAACGCGGCGGGAAATTGGGCGTTTCCGGGTAACGGAAGAGCTGCTTCAGGGCTTCCGGCGCTGAGGTGAGCGCATAGCGTCCGCACATGGGCGACTGTCTCGCTTGTTCCCGCTGAACCGCCAAGCACGCGCCAGCAAGGATATTTTCCCGAACTGCCTTGGCCGCGGCGGGTTGCAGGGCAAGAAATTATTATCAGATTGGCGTCAGAGTGTCCGCGAGCGCATTGGTGAGGCTTATGAACTTGGACGTGCAGCTGATCGAGCCGAGCGAAACGCGCCAAAGGGCGGTCGAGGAGTTGCAATCCAAGACCCTCGTCAATCCCGTTTCCGGCCTCGCCAATGATTATCTGAACCTTTTCAACGAGCTTGTCATGATGCTCGAGCAGATTCCGCAAATGCCGGAACTGCTCGAGGATTTATGCGCCTGGCGGCCTGTCAGCTATCAGGAATATTTCCGCAAGTCCCAGCTTCCGGGACGCCATTCGGCGCTCGCCGCCTATGAACAGCTCAGCCCCTCGTTCCGCCGCCGTTTCGAGACTTTCGTCGCCGAACTGGATGTCATCGCGCTCGCCAGCGTCGCCTCGGTGCGCCGGCAGTTTCGCGACGGCGTTCCTCAGGATATGGATCGCGTGACCTCGACATGCACGCGCGCGGGTGAAAAAATGCGCATCATTCTGATCCGCGCCTCGCGCCTCGTGAACTACGCCAACCTCGAAGGCTGAACGCGCTCTATTTGCCGCGCGCAAAAAAGGCCGCGAAACGCTCCCGCGCCTCCGGCGTCGCAAGGGCCTTTGCAAAGAGCGCCGCTTCCTCGTCGATCCGCGCCAGGATTTCGGCGGGGTCGCCGCGCAACAGCCGCCGCGAGGCGCGCAGCGCCCCGGCGGGCTTGGCGGCGAGTTTGCGGGCGGCGTCCATCGCAGCCTCCAGCACCGCTTCCCCCGCGCCAAGGCCGTTGACGAGGCCAAGCTGCAGCGCGTCCTCTCCGGAAAAGCCCTCGCCGAGCAGCAGATATTGCGACGCGCGCGCCATGCCGAAGCGGCTGGGAACGAGCAGACTCGCGCCGGCCTCCGGCACAAGGCCGAGGTCGATGAAAGGCATGCGCAGCCGCGCCTGTGGCTCTGCGTAGACGAGATCGCAGTGGAAGAGCAGCGTGGTTCCCACGCCGATCGCGTCGCCCCGAACCGCGGCGACCATCGGCTTTACGAAAGCCGCGACGGCCCGCACGAAAGCGAGAGCAGGAAACGTCTCGATGTTCTGTGCGAAATCGCGGAAATCGGCGAGATCGTTGCCGGCTGTGAAATCGGCGCCCGCCCCGGAGAAGAGAACAGCCCGAACGGCGTCATCCCCGCACGCGGCGTGGAGCGCCTCGATCAGCGCGAGATAGGTCTCGCGATCGAGCGCGTTCTTGCGCTCTTCTCGATTGAAGACGAGATGCAGCACGCCATCCGTGCAGGAGGTGAGAACTTTCCCGGACATGGCGCTAGCTCCACGTGTGGCCAAGAGCGCCAGGATACGCCAACAAGCGACCGGCCGTCTTCTCCCGGGGTTCGGTTCAGCGTTTCCGGGCCGACTTCTTTTTCTTCTGCGCGGACTTTGCCGAATTACCGGCGTCGATTGCGCAGGCGCCGCCGGAGCCTCGACTCCCGCAAGTCGCGCTGGTCGCGGTGAAGTCGATGCCTTCGCGCGCGATCCTGTTCTCCATCGGCGCACGCGCGGGCGCTGCGGGGCGTGCGACGATCAAGTCCGCAGCGCGGGGCTGCGCCGGCCTCGCCATCTGAATGGGAGCCGGCGGGGCCGAGGTGGCCGGCGCGCGCCAATTGGCGTTGTAGGCGAGCAGCGGCGCGGCGATGAAAGCGAAGGCGCTGGCGAAAGTCCTCATCTGACTCGCCCGGCGGGATTTCGCCCGCGCGGCGGCGATAAGCTGGGAGGCCGGCGTAATCCGGCCGCGCTCCAGGGCCTCCTTCGTTCTGAATTCGGGAGAAATCGGGATACGAAGCAACCGAACACCTCTAGGCTACTATCTCAACAACGTGCCTGAAAGGTCTACATTCGAGTTCTTAATTGACATTTACCGTAAGACGCCGGGTACGGACGCAAGCGCGGCCGCGGGATGGGCGACTGTCGGCGCGAAGAGAGGCGCCTCCCCTCTCTCAATAGCCGGTCATTTCCAGATAGCCTTCGCCGTTCTGCGAGCCGGAAAAGGAGATCGGCCCCTCCCAATAGGCGGATGTCCCGCCGTTCCAGCTTGCGGGATTGAGCGGCGCCGTCACGATGTCGAGGCTGCGGCTCTTCACCTGCACGCGCCAGCGCGTGGGAATATAATGCCCTCCGACTGCGCTTTGCGACAGCGGCTCGAGCGCGATGTCGCCCGGCGCCAGGAGGCGCGTCGCGCCGTCGGGCGCGATCCAGTTGCCGGAAAGATAATCGCGCGCGCCGCGCAGGCGAAAGAGCATCAGCTTTTCGCCGCCGGAAAGATGCAGAGAGAACCAGTCCCAGCCCTTCTGGTCCGGCGCCAGCGGCTGGCTGCTCCATTCGCGGTCCATCCAGGCGCGGCCCGCAACCTTCACCGCGCGCCCGTGCAGGACGAGCGTTCCATCGACTGTGAAGAAAGGCTGGCTGTAGTAATGCGAGGCCTGCCCCGTCTCGGCCTTGCGGCTGAAGCCCGCCTCGCCCTGAAGCACGAAGGGCGCGTCGCGCGTGAGCGTCAGATCGTAAGAAAAGCGCGCGTCTTTCGCGCTGATGCGGGCCTTGGTGAAGCCATTGTCGCTCGCTTCGAAGCGCCAGTCGTCGATCCATGCCTTGAAGGGCGCCGACTCGACGCCCGCCTGCCCCACGCCGCCGCGCGCGAGCGCCTGCGCGAAGAGATGCTCCTTCGCGCTCGTCGCGGCGGCATGCGCCATGAAGATGTTGCGGTCGTCCCAGCCCGCGCCGGACTTCGGCTCCAGCGCATGGCGAAACAGCGTCCATTGCACACCGTAGGATTCGCCATCCGCGCCTTTCAGATTTGCGGTGACGTACCACCACTCGGTGCGGAACGCCTCATGCGCCCCGTGGTCCTTCGGGAAAAGAACAGGCGCGCCGGGTTTGGGCGTCTCGAAGCCCGGCGCGTCGGAGCCGAGGCCGCCGAAGCCTTGCGCGCAGGCGGCGCCCGCGAAGAGCGCCAAGAGAATCGCCGGGAGAAGCGTCAAGTGAAGCGCCAGCGCCTTACCTTTCATTGGCGAAGACCTTCAGCAGATCGACCGGCGCGCTGCGTGCAAGCCGCAGGGCGGGAACGATGGCGGCGACAAGCGCGGTGACGAGCGCGACGATGAAGACCTGCGCCCATTGCGCCGGAAAGACCTGCATCGGCAGGCGCCAGCCGAAGGCGACGACATTGACGATGGCGACGAGCCCCCATGTCACGAAGACGCCGAGCGGAATCGCAAGCGTCGCCGCGCCCGCCGAGAACAGGAGAATGCGCGCGAGCTCGAGCCCGGCGAGACGTTTGCGCGCGACGCCCACCGCCCAGACCGGCGCGATATGGGCGATGCGCAGGCTGCTCAGCGTGAGCAGGCTCGCGAACAGCGCGATGGCGGAGACGATGAGCATGAGCGTATTGAGCGCGGTCGTGACGGTGAAGGTCCGCTCGAATATCTCGGTGGAAATCTTTTTCACGCCGCTGTTGTCGATCAGCCGCGCGATCCTTGCGCCATAGCGGCGTTGCAGCTCCTCCATCACCGACGCCACGTCCGCCGGCGCGACGCGCAGCGCGTAATGCACGCCGGAGGCGTCGCTGAAATGCTGCGCCAGTTTGGCGTGATCGAAGCGCAGCTGTCCTTTCGGATTGCCATAGTCCGGGAAGATTCCGACGATCCTCGCGCGCCAGACGTCGCTCGTCGCGGGAATGTCGAGCGCATCGCCCAGCGAAAGCTTCAAGCGCCGCGCAAGCTGCTCACTGACGAGCACAACGTCTTCTTCAAAGAGCGCGCGCCAGACATCCGGCCTGGCTTCGAGCAAGGTGAAATGCGCCGAATAGGTCTCATGCCGGGTCATGCCGACGATCTCGACGGGCCAGTCTGAAATGCGCGTCCTCGCGCGCCAGATCGGCAGCACGGCGGATATGCGCGGGTCGCCTTTCGCCCAGTCTTCGATTTCGCGCGCGTCTTTCGGCGTCGCGGCTTCGTAATAGACTTCCGCCGCCAGCCGCTCGTCGAGCCAGTGCAGGAAGGTCTGGCGAAAACCCTCCACCATGCCGCCGACGCCGATGTTGGTCGAAAGCGCGAGCAGAAGCGCCATCAGCGCAAGAGAGAGCCCGGCGATCTCCTGCCGTCCATCCGCGAAGAACCAGCGCGAGAGCGGCCCGCGCGCGAGGCTTTCTCCCAAACGCAGCGTCGCCGCGAGCGCCACCGGCAGCAGCAGCGCGGCGCCGAGCAAGGCGAGCGCGATGACCATGAAGCCGCTGACGAGGCCATCGGCCAGACGATAGGCGATCGCCGAGCCCAGAAGCGCCAACGCGGCGAGCGCCCCCTGCCGCTTGAGATAGCGCTGATGCGCCTCGCGCCAGGCGATGGGACGCGCCACTGAGAGCACCGGCAGGCGCAACGTCTTCGTCACCCCGCTTCCCGCCGCGAGCAGCGCGCCCGCGCCGGCCATCGCGAAGCCCGAGAGCCACCAGCTCGCGTCGAGCGAAAGGCGTCCCGAAAGCTGCGCGCCGTAGAGCCCTTCAAGGCTTGCGGCGACGTCTGGCAGCAGCGCCGCGGCGATCAGATAGCCGCCAAGGACGCCGAGGCCGCCCGCGACCAGCGTGAACGCCAGAAGCTCGACGCCGATCGCAGCGACGAGCGCGCGCGCCGAGACGCCGAGGGCGCGCAGCGTGCGCACCATCGGCAGACGCTGCTCGAAAGCGAGGCCGAAGGAGGCGTTGACGATGAAGAAGCCGACAAGGAAGGCCAGAAGGCCGAAGGCGGTGAGATTGAGATGGAAACTGTCGGTGAGGCGTGAGAGATCGCTCTCTTCGTCAGCCTCGACCAGACGCATTTCATCCCCCGCGACAGCGGCGATCTGCGCCGCCTCGACGCGCGCGTCGCCGGCGACGATCAGCCGCGAGAGACGCTGCGGCTTGTCCAGCGCCTTTTGCGCGACGCCGATGTCGACAATCACGGCGCCCGGCGGCGCGTCCTCTGTGGCGACGAGCGGCGGCAGCGCGAAGCCGCGTTCCGTCTTCGCCCGCGCCCCTTCGGCGAGCCCGAGATCGTGCAACGTTTGCGGCGCGGCGAAACTGCGGCCTGCGCCCGTCAGAATATTCGTCGCCTCTTTCGTCTCGCTCAGGGCCGCGAGCGTCGAGGCGCGGGGCAGCGTGAGCGGTTCGACGCCAATGAGGCGCACATTCTTTTCGCCTGCATCATTTTTGCCGATGCGCGCCACGCCCTCCAGCGCGGGAGAAACCTTCACGCCCGCGCGCCGCAATCTGACGAAAAGCTCCTGCGAAAAAAGCCCGCCGCGCGCGGCGACGAGAGTCTGCGCCGTTCCGCCCGTGAAGACGGCGGCGGCGCTGTCATAGCTTTTGCGCGCCTGCGCGTTTAGCGCCTGCACGCCGCTCCACAGCGCCGTGGCGATGGCGAGGCCGAGGACGAGCGTGGCGAGATTGGCCGGGTGGCGGCGCCAGTGGCTCAGCAGCGCGGCGAGGGTCCAGAGCGTCTGCCTCATGACCGTGCAAGCGCTCCCGCTTCCAGCGTCTCTCGGCGCTGCAGCCGCGCCGCGAGCCGCGCGCTATGCGTCACCATGAGAAAGGCGCAACCGGTTTCCGCCACCAGCTCCAGCGTCAGCGCCATGACGGCGTCGCCCGCCGCCTCGTCGAGATTGCCGGTGGGTTCGTCCGCGAGCAGCAACTTCGGCCGCACGGCGAGGGCGCGGCCCACGGCGACGCGCTGCTGCTGGCCGCCTGAAAGTTGTTCTGGATAACGCGCGACGAGCGCCTCCAGCCCGAGGCGATGCGTGAGCCGCGCCTGCCAGGCCGGGTCGAGCCGCCCTGCGAGCCGCGCCTGAAAGGCGAGGTTTTCAGCGACGGTGAGGCTCGCGATGAGATTGAACTGCTGGAAAACGACGCCGATCGTCTGGCGCCGGAGCGCCGCGCGGTCGTTTTCGGACAGGCGGGCGATGTCCACGCCGTCGAGGAAGATATTGCCGCCGTCCGCGTGGTCGAGCGCGCCGACAAGATGAAGCAGCGTGCTCTTGCCGCTGCCCGATTCGCCCATCAGCGCCAGCGTGGCGCCGGCGGCCAGCGAGAGGTCGACGCCGTGCAGCACAGGCAGCGGCCCCTGTGGCGTTGCATAGGATTTCTGCAGATTCACGACGCGGAGCAGCGGGGCGGGTGTCCTAGCGTCGAGCGTGGAGGCGTCTTCGACTGTGGAAGCGGTCAAGCGGGGGCCTTTGCCTTGATGGCGGCCGCCGTGAGACGGCCGCTTCCATCATATAGGCGAAAGCGTCTCGTTTGGACCGTCGCATTTGCGACAATCACGCCGCCGGAACGGCCATTTCCTCACTCGGCCGCCTCCGCCAGCGCTGCAATCACGGGCCAGCCGACGCTGCCGGAAGGGTCGACCTCCGCCAGAATGCGCAGATTCGCATCCGTCGCCTCGCGGTCCCCGCGTTTCAATTCGATGAAGCTCAGCGCCTTGAGCGTGAAGAGTGCGAAGCGCGCCGGGCCGTCCGCGAGGGACTGGTTCTTTGGCCAGAGCGCGGGATCGGCGGCCCAGCCCGCCTGCCGCGCGGCCTCTCTGATGCCGTCGAGAGCGGCAATTTTGGCGACGTCGAGATTGCCCATGTAGGTGTGTATTTTATAGAGGCAGAAATAGGCGGCCAGCGCCTCCGGCGCGAGGTCCAGCGCCTGCCGGAACAGGCGGTCGGCGCGCGCCTTGTCGCTGCGATAGGCGACGACGCCCTGCTGGAGCAATGTGTCGACGGGGCCGGGCAGGGTTCCAAAATCCACCCCTTCCGCTTCGCGAAAAATATCCATGGCGGTTGCAATTCCGTTTTTAGCGTCTCTTCCGGCTTGCGCCTCGCAAAGGCGGCGCCAGCAATCAGGCGAATTCGCGCAAATTTGATTCGCCACACGCGTCTCAACTCTGACGGCGCCTTGCCGCGCCCGCTGCCTGCGCCCATCTCTGATTTTCATCATCGGATCGGCGGAATGGATCTCATCAAGGCGACGCCGCAGGGGCTTTATTGTTCCGCGGGGGATTTCCACATCGACCCCTGGCGCCCGGTGTCGCGCGCTGTCATTACGCATGGACACTCGGATCATGCGCGATGGGGTTCCGCCGCCTATCTCTGCCAGCGCGATTGCGCGCCAATTCTGCGAAAGCGCTTGGGCGACGTGTCGATTCAAGCGCTCGACTATGGTGAGCGGCTTGACGTCAACGGCGTGAGCGTCTCGCTGCATCCGGCGGGGCATGTGCTGGGTTCGGCGCAAATCCGCGTCGAATATCGCGGCGAAGTCTGGGCGGCCTCCGGCGACTACAAGCTGGAGCGCGATGGCGTGAGCGCGCCATTCGAGCCGGTGCGGTGCAACGCCTTCATCAGTGAGTCGACGTTTGGCCTGCCGGTGTATCGCTGGCGTCCGCAAGCCGACATCATGGAAGATGTGAACCAGTGGTGGCGCAGGAACGCCGCTGAGGGCCGCGCCAGTGCGCTCTTCGCCTATGGGCTCGGCAAGGCGCAGCGGCTGCTTGCGAATGTCGACGCGTCGATCGGGCCGATCTACTGCCACGGCGCAATCGAGCCGATCAATGACATCTATCGGGCGCAGGGCGTGGCTTTGCCGGCGACAAGGCTCGTGGCGGAGGCCGTGGGGAAAAACGCCTTCGCCGGGGCGTTGGTCTTCGCGCCGCCCTCTGCCGCGGCGAGCCCCTGGATGCGCCGCTTCGGCGAATATTCCGACGCCTTCGCCAGCGGCTGGATGCAGATACGCGGCAATCGACGCCGGCGCGGCTTCGATCAGGGCTTCGCCATCTCCGACCACGCGGACTGGCCGGGTCTGCTCGAGGCGATCCACGCGACGGGCGCCGAGCGCGTCTTCGTCACCCATGGCTCCGTCGGCGCGCTGACGCGCTATCTCAGCGAGAGCGGTCTCGACGCGCGCGAGATGCGCACCGAATATGGCGAGGAGGAAGCCGAGAGCGGCGCACAGGAGCCGGAGGCGCCGTGAAGGCCTTCGCCGCGCTCTACCGCGAACTCGACGCGGCGACCGCCATCAAGCGCAAGCAGAAGGCGCTCGTGGAATATCTGCGCGCGGCGATGGATGATCCCGCGCGACATGCGAGCGCCGCCTGGGCCGTCTATTTCCTGGCCGGCGGCAAGCCGCGTCAGCTCGCTCCCACGAAGCTGCTGCGCCGTCTCGCGCTGGAGGAAGCGCGGCTTCCCGAATGGCTGTTCGAGGAATGCTATTCCACCGTCGGCGATCTCGCCGAGACTTTGGCGCTCCTCCTGCCGATTGTCGACGAGACGGAGGAGGCGACGCTCGATCAATGGATGCGCGAGCGTCTGCTGCCGCTGCGCGCGGCCCCCGAGGAAGCGAAATACAAGTCGCTCTGCGGATGGGCGCACAAACTTCCGCAATCGCAGCGGCTCGTCTTCTTCAAGATGATCACCGGCGAGTTGCGCGTCGGCGTCTCGCGGCTGCAGGTCGCGCAGGCTCTGGCGCTGGCGGCGGGCGTCGACGCCAAACGCATGGCGCAGCGCATGATGGGCTATACGCAGGCAGGACGCGTTCCGACCGCCACCGATTTCGCCGCGCTAACCGCGCCGGCGAGCGCGGATGAAGACGAGGCGCTGAAGGAAGGCCAGCCCTATCCCTTCTATCTTGCGCATCCCTTCCAGCAGCCGGTCGAGAAGATGGCCGAGGCGCTCGGTGCGGTCGGCGACTGGATCGTCGAATGGAAGTTCGACGGCATCCGAGCGCAATATGTCCAGCGCGGCGGGCAATTTCAGCTCTGGTCGCGCGGCGAGGAACTGGTGACGGACTCCTATCCCGAGCTTGCGGAGTTGCAGCGCTGGCTTCCCGAGGGCGTCGCGCTCGACGGCGAACTTGTCGTGCTGCGCGACGATGACTACGCCGCGCCGCAGGACTTATCCGGCCTGCAGCCTTTCGCGCTCTTGCAGCAGCGTTTGGGCCGCAAGGTCGTCAGCGCGAAAATACTGCGCGATCTGCCGGTCGTCTTCATCGCTTACGATCTGCTGGAGCAGGACGGGCGCGATCTGCGCGAAGCGCCGCAGGAGGAACGGCGGGGCGCGCTAGAGGCGCTCGTCGTGGATGCGACGTTGCGCGCGCGCGATTTCGGCGTGACGCTGCCCCTGCGTCTGAGCCCGCTTCTCACCGCGCCGGACTGGCCGTCGCTCTACGCCAAGCGCGAGGAGGCGCGCGCGCTCGGCGTCGAGGGCATGATCCTGAAGGCGCGCGCCGGCGCCTATGGCGTCG
The DNA here is from genome assembly GCA_002929055.1 of Methylocystis sp. GTDB lineage: Bacteria > Pseudomonadota > Alphaproteobacteria > Rhizobiales > Beijerinckiaceae > Methylocystis. The sequence goes on from PERY01000017.1 coordinate 55,758, forward strand.
GGCGGCGCAAGGGCTCGGACCGCGAAAACGTCTGGTGGAAATGGAAGCTCGATCCGATGAGCGTCGACGCAGTGCTCATCTACGCGCAGCGCGGCCACGGGCGTCGTTCCGGCGTCTATAGCGATTACACTTTCGCCGTGTGGAGCGATCCGCCGGAGGCGCCCGCCCGCGCGCTCGTGCCTTTCGCCAAGGCCTATTCCGGCCTGACGGACGAAGAGATGCGCGCGGTCGACGCCATTATCCGCAAGACGACGGTCGAGACATTCGGCCCCGTGCGCAGCGTGACGCCGACGCTTGTCTTCGAACTTGGCTTCGAGGGGATCGCGGAGAGCAAGCGGCACAAGAGCGGCGTCGCCGTGCGCTTCCCGCGCATGTTGCGCTGGCGGATCGACAAGCCGGTTGCGGAAGCCGACACGTTACAGGCCTTGCGCGAACTTCTCCCGGCCCCTCATGCTTGAGCGTGTGAAGAGAGACAGCGCCGTCGCGCGCTGGTTTGCCGAGAAGGGCTTCAAGCCTTTCGACTTCCAGAAGGAGGTCTGGGCGCGCATGGCGGCGGGCGAAAGCGGCCTGCTGCACGCGACGACCGGCTCCGGCAAGACGCTCGCCGTGGCGTTCGGCGCCTGGCAGGCCCTGCGCTGCGAGGCGCCGCAGGGGCTCATGGTTCTGTGGGTGACGCCCATGCGCGCCCTCGCCGCCGACACCGCGCGCGCCCTCGCGGACGCGCTTGCCGGCGTGCAGGCGCAGGACAGGAGCGCGCCGCAATGGTCGCTCGGCCTGCGCACCGGCGACACCTCGTCCAGCCAGCGGGCGTCGCAAAGCCGCAAGCCGCCGACGCTGCTCGTCACGACGCCCGAAAGTCTCTCGTTGCTGCTCTCGCGCGAGAATGCGCGTGACTTCTTTGCGGAGCTGCGCTGCGTCGTCGTGGACGAGTGGCATGAACTCATCGGCAACAAGCGCGGCGTGCAGACCCAGCTTGCGCTGGAGCGGCTGCGCCGGTGGCGCCCCGAACTCATGACGTGGGGCATGTCGGCGACGCTCGGCGATCTTGCGGCGGCGAAGCGCGCCTTGCTCGGGCCGAGCGGCGAGGGTGCGATGGTCGAGGCGCGCTTAAAGAAGAAGCTTGTCATCGACACGCTCATTCCCGATACGCCCGAGCGCTTTCCGTGGGCCGGCCATCTCGGGCTGAAAATGGCGGGCCAGGTCGTCGCGGAAATCGAAGAGCACAACAGCACGCTGCTCTTCACCAATACGCGTTCGCAGGCGGAGCTGTGGCATCAGCAGCTCTTGCGACTACGTCCCGATTGGGCGGGTGTCGTCGCGATTCACCACGGCTCGCTCGCGCAGGAGGAGCGCGACGCGGTCGAGCGGGGATTGAAGGACGGCGCCCTGAAGGCGGTCGTCTGCACATCGAGCCTCGATCTCGGCGTCGATTTTCTCCCCGTCGAGCGCGTGCTGCAGATCGGTTCGCCCAAGGGCGTCGCGCGCCTTGTGCAGCGCGCGGGCCGCAGCGGCCACGCGCCGGGCCGCGCCTCGCGCGTGACTCTGGTGCCGAGCCACAGTCTGGAGCTTGTCGAGTCCGCGGCCGTTCAGACCGCGATCCGCAAGGGTCGCATCGAAAGCCGCGCGTCGCCCGTCGCGCCGCTCGACGTGCTGGCGCAGCATCTCGTCACGATCGGCCTTGGCGGCGGCTTCCTGCCGGATGAACTCTTCGCCGAAGTGCGGGAGACCGTGGCTTACGAAAATCTGACGGATGAGAACTGGCGCTGGGGTCTTGACTTCGTGCGGCAGGGCGGGCCGACGCTGCGCGCCTATCCCGACTATCGCCGCGTGATCCCGGGGCCGGACGGCGTGTGGCGCGTCGCCGACAAGCGGCTCGCCTTGCGACACCGGCTCAACATCGGCGCCATCGTCGCCGACGCCAGCGTGATGGTGCAGTATTTCCCTCGTGGTCAGAAGCTCGGGGCCGTCGAGGAAAGCTTCGTCGCGCGTATGAAGCCCGGCGACAAATTCTGGTTCGCGGGACGGCTGCTGGAGCTTGTGAGCGTTCGCGACCTTACCGCTTTCGTGAAGAAGGGCGCCGGCGCCGGCGCGACGCCCCGCTGGATGGGCGGGCGTATGCCGCTTTCCACGACGCTCGCCGACGAAATGGTGGAAACGCTCGCCCGCGCCGCGCAAGGCGACTTCGATTCTCCCGAAATGCGCGCTGCGAAGCCGCTCCTGCAGGTGCAGCAGCGCTGGTCCGCTCTGCCAACCCCGCAGACGCTTCTCGCGGAGACGCTGAAGTCGCGCGAGGGCTGGCATCTTTTTGTTTATCCCTTCGCGGGCCGCAATGCGCATCTTGGCCTTGCGAGCCTCATCGCCTGGCGCGCGGCGCAGATCGCGCCGGGAACGTTTTCGATCGCCGTGAACGACTACGGCTTCGAAGTGCTGAGCGGCGGCCCGCGCGATTGGGCCGCCGATCTTCCGCGCCTCATCGCGGCGAAAAGCCTCGACGACACGCGCGACGACGTGCTCGAAAGCCTCAACGCCGGCGAACTGGCGCGGCGCCGTTTCCGGGACATCGCTCATATCGCGGGCCTCGTCGTCAACGGATATCCGGGCGAGCGCAAGAGCGCGCGCCAGTTGCAAGCCTCCGCCAGCCTGTTCTACGACGTCTTCCGCAAATATGATCCCGGCAACGGCCTGCTGCAGCAGGCTGAGCGGGAGCTTCTGGAGGATGAACTGGACGTGATGCGGTTGCATGAAGCGCTGACGCGCATGAACGGCCGTCGACTCGATCTTGTCGCGCTCGCGCGTTGCTCGCCGCTCGCCTTTCCGCTCGTGGCCGAGCGCTTCCGCGAGAGCCTTTCCACGGAGAGCTTCAACGCGCGCATCGAGCGCCTGCTGGCGCAGCTCAACGGCGCCGCCGACCGATGAGCGCTGGCGCGGCGTCTTTCGATTATCGCGGGCTCACACTGCTGCCGCAGCGCGCCGTCTGGCAGGCCGCCGCCCGCACGCTCTGGATCGCCGATCTGCACCTCGGCAAGGCGGCGAGCTTTCGCGCGCTCGGCCAGCCCGTGCCGCGCGGCACGACGCAGGAAAACCTCGCCCGCCTCGGCGCGCTCATCGAGGCGCATCAGGTGCGGCGACTGGTGGTGCTCGGCGACTTCCTGCATGCGAAAACCGGGCGCTCGCCGGAGCTTTTCGCGGCTTTGCATGAATGGCGCGCCGCGCGTCGCGATCTGGAATGCGTGGTCGTGCGCGGCAATCACGACGCCCGCGCCGGCGACGCGCCGGACGACTGCGGCTTCCGGAGCGTCGACGAGCCCTTCGCGCAAGATGGCGTGGAGGGCTGGCACCACTTGGAGAAGCAGCAAGAGGACGCCGGCCCGCTCCTTCTCTCGGGCCATATCCACCCGGTCGCGCGTCTATCCGGGCCGGGGCGCGACAGGATGCGGCTCCCCTGCTTCTGCCTGCGCGGCCGGGAGGTGGTGGCGCCCGCCTTCGGGGAATTCACCGGCGGCTATCCGGTCGATCCGCGCGAATGGGTCCAACTCGTGGTCACGACAGGCGCCAGCCTTTTCGCGATCAGCCGCTGATTTTGCGCTGCGGCGCGAAGGCGCTAAAAGCCGCCCATGACGACGCCCGTCCAGACATCGCGGCCGCAGGACGAGCCCTATGCGCTCGCAGGCCTCCTCTTCCTTCTCTGCGCCCTCGCGCTCGCCTTTCCGTGGCTGTCGGGACGCGTCACGATTCCCTGGGACGCCAAGGCGCATTTCCAGCCGCAATTCGCCTTTCTCGCCCATGCGCTGCACTCGGGCCAATCGCCCTTCTGGACGCCCAATGTCTTCGCCGGCATGCCGCAAATCGCGGATCCGCAATCGCTGATCTTCTCGCCCTTCTTCCTCGTCGCGGCGGCGCTGGTTCCCGAGCCCTCCTTCGTGCTGGAGGACGCGATCGTCTTCGCCATGCTGGCGATGGGCGGTCTCGCGCTCATGGCCTATTTCCGCGATCGTGGATGGAGCGCGGCGGGCGCGCTGCTGGCGGCGCTCGCCTTCGCTTTCGGCGGCTCGGCGGCCTGGCGCATCCAGCACACGGGCCAGATCATGAGCCTCGCCTGGCTGCCCGTGACGCTTTGGCTGCTGGCCCGCGCGCTCGACCGCCGCTCCGCCCCTTACGGCGCGGCGGCGGGGGCGGTAGCCGCCTTCATGGTGCTGGGGCGCGATCAGGTCGCGTATCTCGGCGTGCTGACGCTGGCGGCCTATGCGCTCCATCGCGTCGCGACAGACGAAGCGCCCGCCGTCAGCGCGCTTGCGCCGCTCCTTTTCGGCGCGCTCGCGGGGGCGGCCATCATCGCTGTCCCTCTCGCCTTCACGCTGGAGCTCGCCGCCAATTCCAACCGGCCGGCGATCGATCTCGACGGGGCGCATAAGGGATCATTGCCGCCCGCCTCCTTCCTCACGCTCGTCAGCGCCAACATCTTCGGCACGGATGGGCCGCTGAAGGATTTCTGGGGGCCGCCTGTCGGCGAGAAGGATCTTTTTCTCGCGCGCAACATGACGGATGTCTACGCGGGAGCCTTGACGCTCGTCGCGCTCGCCGCCGCGCTGGGGCGCCGCTTCCTTGCGGACAGGGAGGCGCGCTTCTTCGCTGCCGCCCTCGTCCTCTTCGCGCTTTATGCGCTTGGCCGCTACACGCCCGCCTTTGCGCTCTTCTATCATCTTCCCGGCGCCGATCTGTGGCGGCGCCCGGCGGATGCGACGTTCCTCTTCGGTTTCGCGCTGGCGATTCTCGCCGGTTACGGCCTCACCTTGATCACGCGCGGCGAGGCGAAGCCGCGCGCGCTCGCGCTCATTGGCGTCTTCATCGCACTTTTCGTTTTCGCCGCCGCCCATGCCGCCGCGAGGGACCATCTGACGCAAGCGCTCACGCCGCTCGCGATCAGCGCAGCCTTTGCGGCCGCGGCGGTCGCCATCGTGCTGGCGGCGGGCTCGGGGAAGCTGTCCGGCGCTATGCTGATCGGCGCCGTTGCGGCGCTGACGACCGCCGATCTCGCCTTCGGCAACGGCCCCAACGAATCCACCGCCCTGCCGCCCGAACAATTCGACGTGCTGCGCGCGGGCTCGAAAGACCCCGTCATCGCCTTTCTCAAGCAGAAGCTTGCCGAGAACGCCGCGCCCGACCGGCGCGACCGCGTGGAGCTGGCGGCGATCGACTTTCACTGGCCGAACGCCTCGCTCGTCCACGGGCTCGATCACGATCTCGGCTACAACCCGATCCGCCTCAAGATATTCGAGGATGGGACCGGCGCGGGCGACCATCTCGCTCTGCCCGAGCAGCGCGAGTTCTCGAAGCTCTACCCCAAATACCGCTCGCCCTTCACCGATATGCTGGGCCTGCGCTATGTCGCGACCGGCGTTCCGATTGAAGAAATCGACGAAGGATACAAGCCGGGCGACTTCGAGAAAATCGCGCAAATCGGCAATGTGCACCTCTATGAAAACAAGAGCGCCTATCCCCGCGTGATGGTCGCGACTTGCGCCATGCATGTCGACTTCTCGCGCATGGTCGCGACGGGAGAATGGCCGGAGGCGGATTACCGCGAGACCGTGCTGCTCGAAGAACCGCCGATCTGCCACACGCGCAAGGACCAGCCCGCAGACGCGCCGCGCGCGCGCATCCTGTCCTACGCCAATACGGAGGTCGTGGCGGAGACGAATGCGCCGCCCGGCGGCGGCTGGCTGATCCTCAACGACGTCTTCCACCCCTGGTGGTTTGCGACGCTGGACGGCGAGGAGGCCCCGGTGCTGCGCGCCAATGTGCTGTTCCGCGCCGTGGCGATTCCGGAAGGGCGGCACGAGGTGCGGTTCACGTTCCAGCCGATGCGGGGGTTGATGCGCGGGATGTCGAGAGGCGGCTAACGAATGCGCGCGCTCACGCCATCCGCGCATAGACCGCGTCGATTTTCGCGCCGCGATTGAGCCCTTTGCGGATGGAAATCTCCAGCCCCTCCGCGCGCGCTTGCGGTCCCACACGCGCAAGCATCGTCTGCGCCGCCGCCTCGCTCTCGGCGAAGGCGAAGCCGGTCGGACCCCAGGATGTCTGGCCGCCGCCCGTCGCGCCCTCGCGCAGCAGTTTGGCCACGGCGGCCTCCACCTTCGCGCTGGTGAAGCGCCTCCCGCCCTGCCGCGGCGCGAAATAGTCGCCCACGATCTCCTGAATGCGCGTCACCGCCGCGCCGAAAGCCGCGAGGTCCGTTTCGGCGAGAGCAGGCAAAGCCTGCATCAGCACCAGCCGGCAGAGTTCGCCGCTCTCATCAGGCCGCGAAGGGGGCAGGGCGACGAAGGCCTCGCGCTCGTCCGCGCCGTGAAGGCCGACGGCCGCGGGGTCGGACACGAGCAACACCCGCCACGCCTCCGGAAACGCGGCCCGCGCAATGACCGGAGGCGTTTGCGTCTGTGCGCCCCGGCCGCCGTCGACCACGAGGCCGCCCGTGGCGAAAAGGCCGGCGCCCAGTCCCGAGCGGGCGCCGCGCGACATCATGGCGGCGTCGGCTGCCGGTTCATGGGGCAGATCCTCCAGCCGCCGCAGCGCAGCGGTCACGGCCAGGGCGAGCTGCGTGCCGGAGCCAAATCCCGAATGCGCCGGGATCGCCTCGTGAATCGTGAGGGCGTGCGCCGAGCCCGGCGCAAGCACCGCCTGCGCTTTCTCGAGCAACTGGGCGGCGCGGGCGCTCTCCGCGCCTGAAACGCCATTCTGCGCGGCCCGCGCCAGCGTCAGCCGCGTCACGGGCGCGTCCAGCGAGAGGCCCAGCCCGCCGAACTTGCGCCCGAGCCCGCCGTTCATGTCCAGAAAACCAAGATGCAGCCGCGCCGTCGCCGCGACGCTCACCCGTGCCGACATGCCGCTCCCTTATCGATGATCGATCCAAGCTTGCCAATCGAGCAAGCCAAACGTGCAAGACTTGGCGTCCGTTTAGGCTATATCTGCCTCAGGCGAAAGAAGTTGCGTCCGACGCCCACGGGGGGCAGGCGCAAAGAGGACCGAACGGGGAGAAAAAGATGACCAAGGAAGAAACGGCCCTGCCTGAAAACGAAGTCGTCGAGCGGCTCGCCAGGGAGTTGCCGCACTGGCGTTACGAAAATGGCTGGATACGCCGCAAATACAAGACCCATGGCTGGAAGGGCACGCTGATGGTGATCAACACCGTCGGCCATCTGTCGGAGGCCGCCTGGCACCATCCCGACATCGCCGCCTCATACGCCTGGGTCGAGGTCAAGCTCATGACCCACACGGCGAAGGGCGTCACGGACAAGGATTTCGTCCTCGCCAGAAAGATCGAGGACGTCGTCTGCTGGCGTCCCGGCAAGGAGGGCGGGCCGCTCGAAGGCACGCCAGAGACGGACCAGCGCTTCGCCTACATCAAATATGACTGAGTCGCCTTCCTTCGACCGGGCGGCCATCGCCGCCGCCCGGGACCGGTTTTTTGCGCCCACCGGCCAGCGCCCGGTCATCATGGGCATCGTCAACGTCACGCCGGACTCCTTCTCGGACGGGGGGCTGTTCGCCTCGCGCGAGGCGGCGCTCGCGCAGGCGAAGAAGCTGGCGGCCGACGGCGCGGACATTTTGGACGTCGGCGCCGAGTCGACGCGCCCCTGCCACACGCCCGTCCCGGCGCAAGAGGAGTGGGCCCGGCTCGAACCCCTGCTCGCCGCGCTGGTTCAGGAGGCGGGCGTTCCCGTCTCCATCGACACCTACAAGGCCACCACCGCCCGCCGCGCCCTCGCCGTGGGCGTGGCCGTGGTGAATGACGTCTGGGGGCTGCAGCGCGATCCCGACATGGCGCCAGCGATCGCAGAGGCGGGGGCGGGCGTCGTCGTCATGCACAATCGCGAGGCCGCCAACCCGGACGTCGACATCGTCTCGGACATGCTGGTGTTTTTCGAGCGCTCCCTCGACATCGCGCGCAGGGCGGGCGTGCCGGAATCCCATGTGGCGCTGGACCCGGGGATCGGCTTCGGCAAGAGCCGCCAGCAGAATTACGAGGCCCTGAAGGCGGTTCCGCGGCTCCTGAAGCTGGGTTTTCCGCTGCTGATCGGCGTTTCACGGAAATCGCTTTTCAAGGGCCTTCCAGACGGGCTGATCGAGGGCCGCCTCATTGGCACCCTTGCGGCGAATCTGATCGCCGCGGGCGACGGCGCGCAGATGTTCCGGGTGCACGACGTCGCCGATCACCGCGCGGCCTTCGAGGTCTTTACGGCGCTGCGCCGCGCGCCGGCGCAGGGACGAGAGCAGGGGTGAGGCATGCGGGCGGGATTTGGATTTGGCAGCAACATCGGCGACAAGCCCGGCAACATCCGCAAGGCGCTCCGCCTTGTGGAGACGCGGGGAATCGCCCGCCTCACGGCGATCTCGCGGATCTACCGGACCCCGCCCTGGGGCGACGTCGATCAGGGGGATTTCGCCAACGCCTGCGCCATCGGCGAAACCACGCTGTCGCCCTACGAACTTCTTGCCGCCGTCAAGAAAGTCGAGGCGGATATGGGGCGGGAGCCCAGCCGGCGCTGGGGGCCGCGTCTCATCGATGTGGACATACTTTTTCTGGGCGACTGCACGCTGGACGACCCGGAACTGACCCTGCCGCACAAGGAGTTGTTCCGGCGGGGCTTCGTTCTCCTCCCGCTGGCCGAGATCGCCCCCGATCTGGTGCTCGACGGGGAACCGGTCGCGGCCGCCCGCGAGACGGTCGAGGCGGCCGGCGTCAGGCCCTGGGACCAGGATTGACCAACCTATCCCGGCCGGTGGTGTTGCTGCGCCGCAACATCGTGGTTGCCGGCGCGGGGCAAAAAACTGCCATACTGGCCGCAAACCCCGGAGAAAACGGGCATATTGCAGCGTTGAAAAATGCCGGGGCGCACAAGCTGCATTTCAGCATGGGGCAGGTG
>PERY01000018.1 GCA_002929055.1 Methylocystis sp.
GGGAGGGGTCGCAGGTTCAATCCCTGCATCGCCCACCATTAAGCGCTTGATCGCGCGAGACGACAGTCATCTCGGCGACAGAAAGAACCCGACGATGGATGGGTCAATGCCGACCCGCTTGCGGCAATAATATGCGATACTGGCGGAGAGCGACGCCACGACAAGGCCGATGACGGCGGCCGCGCCCAACAGCCCATAGGTTGGCGTCAACAGCGCCAGACCGAGCGTGCGCGCCAGAATCGAGACGATCAGGAGGCGCGAGTAAAATAGCTCGTGTCCGGTCGCCAGGAGCACGCCCGCGCCCGGCCCCATCAGCGTGGAAAACGCCAGGCCGCATGACAGCGCCAGCAGCGGCAGGCGCTCGGCTGCATAGGAAGCGCCGAAAAGCCCGAGCAGGCGATCGCCGAAAGCCACGAGCAACAAGCCCAGGACGCAGACGACGAGTGCAGCCAGCATCATCACCTTGCCAATCAGACGCTGCGCCTCCTCCTGCCGGCGGGCGTAGAATAGATTGGCGAAACGCGACGATAGATAGCCATGAAAGCCGGCGGCGATCATGGGAAACACTCCCGCGATGCGCGCAACGACGAAATATGCGGCCGAAACCGTCGAGGAGGAAACAAGGCCGATGACGACGACTTCCGCATATTGGCTCGCGGCCTCGGCGGTGACGGCTGAGAGGATCGACGCGCTGCGCCGCGCCCATGCGCGCACGCGCATCACGGGCGCGGCGGCGCGGACCGTGGCGTCGAGGCGGCGCAGGATCGCCGTGCTCTGAACGGCCACGGCCACGAAACAGCCGAGCGCGGCAGCGGAAAAGAAGATCGTTGCGCCCCTCTCGTAGCCAAGGAAGGTCGCAACGGAAAAGCAGATCACAAGCACGAGGCGCCAGGTGACCTCGCTGTGCGGTTCGGACACAGCCACGCCGCAGATCGCCCTCGCCGCGTGCGAGACGAAATGGAGCAGCGCTTGACCAATCAGAAAGACCGCTGCGGACGCGATGACGTCGGCGCCGCCGGGCAGGGGCAAGTTCCATATGCCGTGGGCCGCCGCATTGGCGCGGCAGAGCAGGACGAAGGCGAGCGCGGCGGCGAGACTGGAGAGCAGCGTCACGCCGGCGCCGAAGATCAGCGCGCCTCGGCTCGCGCCGTCGTCCTTCTCGGCCCTTGTCTCGGCCCAGTTGCGGATGATGAGAGCGTCCTGGCCGAGGACGCCGACGGTGGCGAGAAAAGAGGCGATGTTGAAAGTGATGGCCACCACGCCGAAATCGCTTGCCGGCATGCTGCGGGTCGCGATGGCGAAAGCGAGCAGGCCGAGGACTGAGCCCAACACCTTCGCCGACAGGGAGAACAGCGCGCCAAGGAGGGAGGCGCCAACGCCAAAACGCTCTGCAAGGGCGGCGAGTCTGACGATCACTGGACGGTTCTCCGGAGCGGTCTATCGGCCGCAGGCGATCCGGGGCGCGGTGCAGATCGCGCCCAAAACGGGGTCGCCTGTAGCGGTTCTCGAATAAGCCTCAATCTTTAACGCAGTCGAAAGCATTCGAAATTATCTCTGTCCGATGAAAGCATATCGGAGATACCGATGCTGGAGCGCCTATCCGCTGCGCATTTCGATATCGCCGTGGATCTTCTTGTCGAGGGTTTCCCTGATCGCAACCGTTCGTTCTGGACGACAGCGCTCGCGACCTTGGAGCGCTTTAGCGCCGCGGACTATCCGTTTGGCCACTTGCTGGTGGCCAAGGGCGAACCCGTCGGCGTCATCCTCACCCCAACGAGCCTGCGGCGGCGCGCCGAGGGGCCGCCGCAACGCATCGTCAACCTTTCCAGCTGGTATGTTCGCCCGTCGCATCGCTGGCGCTGCGGGCTGATGATGAAGTTGGTCATGGCCGACCCCGAGGCGACCTATCTCGACCTGACGCCGACTGAGCGCGTGCGCCAGATGCTGCCGGCGCTGGGCTTCGTCCCGATCAACGCCGGCGTCGAGCTTTCTTTCTTGCCTGTCCTTGCGCTTGCGGGCGGGCGTTCAGGCGTCGTGAGCCCGGCGGACGAGCCTCGGTGGGGATCGACAGATGGCCCCGACTGGTCGCTGATCGAGCAGCATCGGGCGCTCGATTGCGTCCCGCTGATTGTCGAAGGCCCCGCCGGCTCTACGCGGATCGTCTATAAAATCCTCCGGCGGAACGGATTGCGCGTCGCGAAACTCGTCTACGTCGAGAGCCACGAGCGGCTGCGTCCTGCGATTGGCCGCCTCTCTGCCTATTTCCTGCGCTGCGGCTGCATGTTCATGCGCACGCCGGCGCGCGACGCCAAGGTTGGATTCGGATCGATCTTTGCGCCGCAAGGCGTCTGGTACGCGAAGGGCGGCGACTTCTCCGATCGAACGGAAATCCTCGGATCAGAACGGCTGCTTTTCGGAATATAGGAGAGCGATAGAATGACCGCCGGCATAGACGCGGATGCGCGCCAGATTCACGCGCACGACGAGGCGATCACACAACAGGATCCCCAGACGCTGGAGGCGCTCAAGCGCTTTCTGCAACAGCACATTCCCGCTGCGGCTGCGCAGCCGGTGAGCGCGCAGACGCAGTTGCTGGCCTCAGGCCTCCTCGACTCGCTCGGCATTCTTCATCTCGTCGCTTTCCTCGCCGAGGAGCTTGGCGTCGAGATCGGCGATGAGGATTTTTCGGAGGAGAATTTCGCCACCGTCGGCGCGCTTCTCGCTCTTGTGGCGCGCAAACGATCGGCCGGGAATGACTCCGCTCCTTCTGCATGACCTGCTGCGCCATTCGGCGCAGGACGCCGACCGCGTCGCGATTGTCGATGACGACCGGGAATGGTCCTACGGCGCGCTGCGCGCGCGCGCGTTAACGCTGGCCCACGCGCTGAAACGCGCCGGCGTCGCGCGTGGCGATCGCGTTGGCGTTCTCCTGCATAAGAGCTTCGACGAATGCGCCGCCATTTTCGCGGTCAGCGCGGCGGACGGCGTGTTCATCCCGATCAATCCGACGCTCAAGCCTGCGCAGATCGGCCACATTCTCGTCGACAGCGGCGCGCGCGCGCTGATCAGTTCGCAGGCGCTGCTGACGCAGCTGAAGGGCACGCTTTCCGATCTGCCGGGCCTTGGCGTCCTTTCAGTCGACGACGCGCCGGGGGGAGAAGACGAGTGGCCCGCCGCGCGTAACATCGGGCAGGATCTTGCCGCCATCCTTTACACGTCAGGGTCGACGGGCGCGCCCAAAGGCGTGATGCTCAGCCACACGAATTTGCTGGCGGGGGCGCGGATCGTTCGGACTTACCTGGAGATCGACGCAAACGACCGCATCCTTTCGATCCTCCCCTTCAGCTTCGATTACGGCCTCAACCAGCTTCTGACGGCCGTCGAACAGGGGGCTGTGCTGGCGCTCTGCCGATTCCAGCTCGGCGATCAGATCGTCAAGGCGCTCGCACGCCATCGCATCACCGGGCTCGCCGGGGTGCCGACCATCTGGGCGCTCCTGACGAAGGCCGCGCCCAGTCTTGCGAAAACGGAACTTCCGCACCTGCGCTACATCACCAACTCCGGCGGCGCGGTGCCCGAGGCGACGGTCAGGTCGCTGCGCCGCCTCTTGCCCCAGACCCGCATCTATCTCATGTACGGGCTCACCGAGGCCTTTCGTTCGACCTATCTGCCTCCCGAGGAGATTGAACGGCGGCCCACCTCGATTGGCAGGGCCATTCCCGAATGCGAGGTGTTTGCGCTGACGGACGACGGCCGTCGGTCCGCGCCGGGCGAGCCCGGCATCCTTGTCCATCGCGGTCCGACCGTGTCCATGGGCTATTGGCGGCGTCCCGAAGAGACGGCCAGGGTCCTGCGCCCAAATCCCCTGCGCGCCCAGACGGAGGGCGGCGAAATCGTCTGCTGGTCGGGCGATCTCGTCGTCGAGGATGAAGACGGCTTTTTCTTCTTTGTCGGGCGTCGCGACGCCATGATCAAGTCGGCCGGCTTTCGCATCAGCCCGACCGAGGTCGAAGACGCGTTGATGGCGGCCGGCGCGTTTCGGCAGGTTGCGGCCATCGGCCTTCCCGATGAATGGCTCGGGCAGAAACTTTGCGCCGTGGCGGTCCCCGATCGTGACGACGTCGACCTCGCAGCCGTGACGGCCGCGGTCGCGGAGCGTCTTCCCACCCATATGGTCCCGAGCCGCATTGATCTCGTCGACGCTCTCCCGACCACGCCCAACGGCAAGGTCGATTACAAACGCCTCGTCGCCGAGCGCAGCGCATGAGCGACGCGCGTTCGCTCGCGATGGCGCTCGTCGCGGAATCATTCGGCGTCGATAATGGCGAGCTTGTCATCGGCGGCGTCGGCGCGCGGGCTCTGGTCGAGGCTTATGGCTCGCCTCTCTACGTCTATGACGAAGGCGTGATGCGCCGGCGCTTCCGCGCGCTCAAGGCTGCGGTGGACGGATTCGCCAGGGTCTTTTACTCGATCAAAGCCAACCCCGCGGTCGCCCGGGTGTTCGTCGAGGAGGGCGCCGGCCTCGAAGTCGCCTCGGGCGCGGAATATCTTCAGGCGCGCGCAGCCGGGGCCGAACCGGAGTCCATTCTTTTCGCCGGACCAGGCAAATCCGCCAAAGAGCTCGATCTCGCCATCGCCGGAGGCATCGGCGAAATTCATCTCGAATGTTTCGAGGAGATCGAGATTGTCGCCCGTCTTGCGGCCCGGCTCGGACGCCGGGTTCCCGTCGCGATACGCGTCAACCCGGGTCCCGGCGCCCAGGGCGGCGCGATGCGTATGGGCGGCAAGCCGCTCGCCTTCGGCTTCGACGAGGAAATTCTGGACGAGGTCGTTTGCGCCGTCACGCGACACGCCGCGCTCGATCTGAGCGGCCTTCATCTCTTCGCCGGCACGCAGATACTCGACGCCAAAGTGTTGCTGGCGCAATGGGCCTATGGGCTGGGGCTGGCGGTTCGGCTCGGCGGCTTGATCGGGCGGCCGTTGCGGCGGATCGATCTGGGCGGCGGCCTCGGGATTCCTTACCATCAAGGCGACGGCGCGCTCGATCTTGCGGCGGTCTCGCAGGGCGTGCGACGGCTGATAGGCGAGCGAGCCGCGGACCCGCTGTTGCGATCCGCCGAAATCGTCATCGAGCCCGGCCGCTACCTCGCGGGGCCGGCCGGCGTCTACCTTATGCGCGTGCGCAACGTAAAGCTCTCGCGCGGCCAGCGATTCATCGTGGCCGATGGCGGCATGCACCACCAGCTGGCGGCTTCCGGCAACCTCGGCCAGATCATCAAGCGCGATTACCCGATCGTCGCCGCAACGCGGCTCGACGCGCCGCTGCTGGGCGACACCCAGCTCGTGGGACCGCTGTGCACGCCGCTCGACACGCTGGGCCGCCAGACCGCTCTCCCGCAACTCGTCGCGGGCGACATCGTCGCCGTGCTGCAGTCGGGCGCCTACGGGCTTTCGGCGAGTCCTGTCGGCTTTCTTGGTCACCCGATGCCGGCCGAAGCGATGGCGCAGGATGGCGGGCATCGCCTCATTCGCAGAGCGGGAGATTTCAGCGCCCCGCTCGTGAACCTGACGCTGGAGCCCGTCGCCTCGGCGTGAACGGGGCGATTGCGCCTGGCCTAGCTAGAGAGCTGTAATCGCTCTGCGAATGGCGTTCGTGCGAGACGCTCCGTGTGACGGACGATGGGCCGGCGCGCCCGCGTTATCCAAAATCGAGACAACTTCTTGCCAGCCGTTAATCAATCGTTAATGGTAGCGCTTGTTTCGGGTTGCGTATCCTGGGAGTGGCGCATGGTTAAGGAGTTTCTGGCAGGAGCGGCCTTCGTCGCCTGCGCCTCTGGCACGGCTTACGCCTATATGGCGGCTGCGCCGGTCCCGGTTCCGGTCGCCTTTGAGAATGGGGGCCTCAATCCCTTCGCGGCCTGCGCCGCCGACGCGCAGGAGCGTTTCGTCCCCCACGGCCCGGCCTTTGACGCCTTCATGGAAAAGTGCAACCGGACCGCGGCTGAGCATGTCTGCGGCGTCGTCGCCACGGAACGCGGCCTGACCGGCAAGGCTCGTGCCGGCTACACGAAGAAGTGCATCGTCGAGCAGATCGAGGCGCAGCGCTGAGAGGCCCGCCCGCCGCCGGGAGCGATGCCGTTGGGGGCGGGCGCTCGAGGCCTTTGATTTTTGTCCCGCGTGCCCCCATATGCCGGTTTTAGAAGCAAGGCGGCCGGTTTCCATGACTGACAACACCCACGACGATATGGATGGTCTATCCGACCCGTTCAGCTACGAGGATCTCGTCTCGCAGCGGGCGATGGCCTTCTACCATGTCGCCCGCCTCACCGAGACGGTCCAGGACGAGGCGGTGAAGGAGCTGTGCCTGACGATGCTGCGTAAGCTCAACGCCAGCATCAAGGCGCCCTCCACGGCTGAACTGCGCTCGATCGAGGGCAACAAGCCCCGCTGAGGCTTGTTGCAGTTCGGCCACAAACCTCGCTTTTCGGCTCTCCAGCCCCGGATGAACACAGTTTCGCCACAGGCCGGCGTTCGGATGGTCGCGTGCTCTCCTTGGGCATTCCTCCCTGAACTTGGGCCGCTGGCGTTCCAGCGGCTCTTTTTTCTCGGAAGCTGTGGAAAAGCCACGCCGCGAGAGCCGCCGCGCCGCCAGTTTGGGCGCCCGCGGCCGCCAAGACGGTTCCTTAGCTTGATCCGAACGCGTATGATCGGCCCCGGCCCTGCGGCTTGGGTCTCGCGGGAACTTGAAAACACTCACGAAGGGACGTGTGTATGCGCATTTTTATCCGGCTCTCGGCTCTGCTGGCGTTGTTCGTGGCCGCGCCTGCTCTGGCTCAAGGAACCGCCTCCCAGCGCGCCTCCTGTGAGGACGACGCCAAACGCCTTTGCCAGGCGCAAATCCCGGATGTAGTCGCGATCGAGAATTGTCTGCGCGCCAGCGCCGGCAGCCTGAGCCCCGACTGCCGCGCCGAAATGGGCCTAGCGGCCGCTGGCGGCAAGAAGCGCAAGCGCTGACAAAGGGCTCTGGCGCGCATCTGCGCGCTATGGAAAAGTTTCCGGGCGCGAGAGAAATCTCGCGCCCTTTCTTTTTGCCGGCGCCCCAGCGAAGGCAGGGCATTGTCAGCGGGCCGCGGTGCGACAAATAAGTCCCGAGACCTAACGAGAGCGGCGCGTAAATGGACCATCAGGAGCTTCTCGTTTCGCGCGAGGGACGGCTAGGGCGTATCCGGCTGAACCGCCCCGAAGCGCTGAACAGCCTGACCCTTGAGATGGTCCGCGCCTTTACGCTGGCGCTGGATAGCTTCGACAAGGATGCGGATACTGCGGCCGTGCTGGTGACGGGAGAGGGCGCCCGCGCCTTCTGCGCCGGTGGCGACATTCGTGCGCTCTACGACGCGCAGAATTCCGACAAGAGCGCTTACAAGGAGTTCTGGCGGGAGGAATATCGCCTCAACGCCAGGATCGCGGCCTTCCGCAAGCCCTATGTCGCGCTCATGGACGGATTTGTGATGGGCGGCGGCGTGGGAGTCTCGGCGCACGGAAACCGCCGCGTCGTCACCGAACGCACCAGACTCGCCATGCCGGAGACAGGGATCGGCTTCATTCCTGATGTCGGCGGGACATGGCTTCTCACGCGCAGGGATGGCGTCGGCTTGTACATGGCGCTCTCTGGCGTCGCCGTTTCCGCGGCCGACGCGCTGCATGCCGGCCTTGCCAACGCGATGATCGCCTCCGCGCGCATTCCGGATTTCATCGACAGGCTCGCGGCGATCAGCGCGGCGCAGGACGTCGACGAAATTTTGCGCGACCTTGCCGTTGCGCCGGATGAGGGCGAACTTGAGCGGCACAAGGAAAGTCTCGATCGCGCGCTTGCGGGCGACCGGATCGAGGACGTGCTCTGCGCTCTCGACGCTTGCGGTTCAGTCTTCGCGCGCAACGCGGCCGCTGAAATCCGGCGCAAGTCGCCGACAAGCGTCAAGGTCACGCACGCCTTGTTGAAGCGTGCGCTGATGACGGACAGGCTGGAGACCTGTCTCCTCAACGAGTATCGCGCCGCCTGCGGCCTTCTGAAAGGCCATGACCTCTACGAAGGCATTCGTGCGGCGATCGTCGAAAAGGACCGAAGCCCCCTCTGGCGCCCTGCTACATTGGCGGATGTCTCCGACGGCGTCGTTGAAGAAATCCTTCGCGGAACCGGCGACCCGGACCCCGTCTTCGATTGAGCGCGCGGCAGCCTCGAGCTCGTGTTCCAGGCTGACGCTCGAGCGCGGCGGAGCACTTTGCCCTCTTGCACGCAAGCATGCCCGAGGCAGGTTTTGTGGTGCAGCGCCCTCCCAAGCAACGGTTGGAACAAAGGCGCTTCAATTCCCGTTACGAACATGGACGAAGCGTTCTCGTGCAGTCCTGTTGCGTAAAGGAGCAAGCGAATGGCGCAAAGCGTTGCAGGAACAATATCGGATTGTTCGGCTCACCTCTTTTGCTTCTCGCACCTTAGATGGAATTTTGTTTATCAACGTCCTCAGCATCTCATGAGCCGCGCCGCCAGGGCGTATACCGTCTGGTTTTTCGAAGAGCCTGAATTCATCGACGGCGACGGCGACGTGCGAATTGAAATGCAGGAATGCGGCGTGCGCGTGGTTACGCCACTGCTTCCAAAAGGTCTCGACACCGATCGGATCAATGATTCCCTGCGCATGCTGCTGGCGGTGCTTCTCTCTAAAGTCCAGCCCCGCCGGCTCGTTGCATGGTACTACACGCCGCTGGCGTTGCAGTTCGCCGACGAGCTCATGCCGGACTGCTGCGTCTACGACAATATGGACGAGCTATCGAGCTTCGCCGGGGCGCCGCCTGGACTTCTCGATTACGAAGATCGTCTTCTTGCAAAGTGCGACGTCGTTTACGTCGGCGGCCACAGTCTCTATGCCGCGAAAAAAGATCGTCACCACGACATCCATGTTTTTCCCAGCAGCGTCGACGCTTCCCACTTTCAGGCGGCGCGCGCGGTTGTAGCTGAGCCCGCCGACCAGGCTGCCATTCCCGGCCCTCGCCTGGGGTTCTTCGGCGTCATTGACGAACGAATGGACCTCGGCGTCGTCGCACGAATGGCCGAGCTGCGTCCGCAATGGCATTTTGTGATGATCGGCCCTACGGCGAAGATAGATGAGGCTGCGCTTCCGCGCGCCCCAAATATCCACTGGCTCGGGTGCAAGCCATACGTTGATCTGCCGCGCTATCTCGCCGGTTGGGATGTTGGCGTCATGCCCTTCGCGATCAATGAAGCGACGCGATTCATCAGCCCGACGAAGACGCCCGAGTTTCTGGCCGCCGGCATTCCGGTCATCTCGACGCCAATCGCAGACGTTGTGCAGCCTTATGGCGCCGCCGGACATGTCGCGATAGCGTCGGACGCCGAAGGCTTCGTCGCGCGCGCGGAAGAGTTGATGGCGCGTCCCAGAGAGCCCTGGCTCGCCGCCGTCGACAAGCATATCGCCGCCATGTCCTGGGACGAAACATGGAACGGCATGCAGCAGCGCATGGAAATGGTTGCAGCAAATCACATCCGGGAGGCGCAGCGTGTTTGACTGGCTCATCGTTGGCGCCGGCTTCGCAGGAAGTGTGCTCGCCGAACGCATCGCAACTCAGCGCGGTGAAAGCGTTCTCATCGTGGACAAAAGGCCGCATATCGCCGGCAACGCCTACGACCATTACGACGCAGCGGGAATTCTCGTCCACCGATACGGGCCGCATATTTTCCATACAAACGCACAGTCCGTCTTCGACTATCTGTCGAACTTCACCTCCTGGCGTCCCTATGAGCATCGCGTCCTCGCGGAAGTCGACGGCATGCTGTTGCCGATCCCGATCAACCGCACGACGGTGAATCGTCTCTTCGGGCTCGAGCTCAGCTCGCGCGACCTTGTCTCCTGGTTTGCCGAGCGGGCGGAGCCAAGGGAAGAAATTCGAACATCCGAGGATGTGGTCGTCAGCGCCATCGGGCGCGAACTCTACGAGAAGTTCTTCCGCGGCTACACAAAGAAGCAGTGGGGCGTCGAGCCGTCGCAACTCGACAAATCTGTGACCGCGCGCGTGCCGACGCGGGTAAACGATGATGACCGCTACTTCAGCGACGCCTATCAGTTTATGCCGGAGGGCGGCTACACGCGCATGTTCGAGCGCATTCTCGCGCATCCCAACATCAAGGTCATGCTACAGACGAGCTTCGAGGAAATCCGCAGCGAAGTGAGCTACCGGCGGCTGATCTACACCGGGCCTATCGACGAATATTTCGACTTTCGCTTCGGCAAGCTTCCCTACCGTTCTCTGCAGTTCCGCCATGTGACCCTGGACCAGCCCTTTCGGCAGCCCACCGCGGTCGTCAACTATCCGCAGACGCAAGATTACACCCGCATAACTGAATACAAACACCTCACAGGTCAGGAGCATTCGAAGACCAGCCTGACCTATGAGTACCCGTCCGATGCCGGCGATCCGTACTACCCGGTACCCCGGCCCGAGAACATGGAGATCTACAAACGGTACGAGGCGCTCTCGCTCGATCAGCGCAATGTCTGGTTCGTCGGGCGTCTCGCAACTTACAGATACTACAATATGGATCAGGTCGTCGGTCAGGCGCTTGCGACCTTCCGGCGCATCAATCAGAGCGTCCCCGTCGCCGACGGCCGATTCCTGCCCGCGCAAATCGCCGCGGAGTAGGCAACGCAACAAGAGGAGCCGGCCATGAAGCGGCGCGACGCCACGATCGAAATCTGGGGCGGTCACGAATGCACGGTTGCGCGCATCGGCGACGATTTTCGAAGCGAGGGATCGGAGACCGGGCATGACGCCAGACTTGCCGATCTGGAGCTTGTGGCGTCGCTGGGCGTGAAGACGGTGCGGTATCCGGCATTATGGGAGACGGTCGCGCCTTTGCATCCGGATGAATGCGACTGGCGCTGGCTCGATGAGCGGCTACCACGATTGCGACAACTGGGATTGTCGCCGATCGCGGGCCTGTTGCACCACGGGAGCGGGCCTCGCTACACCAATCTGCTGGATGTGAAATTTCCAGAGCTGCTTGCAGCTTATGCGGAGAAGACTGCGCAACGTTACCCCTGGATCGAACGTTACACGCCGGTCAACGAACCTTTGACCACGGCGCGCTTCAGCGCCCTCTATGGCCACTGGTACCCGCACGAGCGCAACGATCGCGCTTTTCTTCGCGCGCTGATCAATCAATGTTCGGGCATTCGACTGTCGATGCGCTCGATACGTCGCGTCAATCCGCAAGCGCAGCTTGTTCAGACCGAAGATCTTGGTCGCATCTTCAGTACGGAACGACTCGCCTATCAGGCCGAGCTGGAGAACGAGCGCCGATGGCTTTCCTTCGATCTGCTGTGTGGTAAAGTAGACCGTCGGCATCCATGGTGGGAAAGTTTCATCGCAAATGGCGTGGGTGAACGCGAGCTCGCCGCCTTTCTCGAGGAGCCGTGCGCGCCCGACGTCGTCGGGATCGATCACTATCTCACGAGCGACCGCTTCCTTGATGAACGTCTGCCGCTATATCCGAAGGAATTTCACGGCGGCAACCAGCATCACAGATACGCAGACGTCGACGCCGTGCGCGTCGACCTGCCCGACGGCGCCACCGGTCCGGCGCCGCGGCTTCGCGAAGCGTGGGAGAGATACCGGCTTCCCGTCGCGGTGACGGAGGCCCATCATGGTTGTTCACGAGACGAACAGCTGCGATGGTTCGCGGAAATCTGGGACGCAGCCCATGATCTGAAAGCGACGGGAGTCGACATAAGGGCCGTGACGTCCTGGGCCATGTTCGGCTCGATGGACTGGAGCAGCCTGCTCACCCGCAAGCGGGGGCATTATGAGCCGGGAGCCTTCGACATCCGCAGCGATCCGCCGCGCCGCACGGCTGTGGGGCACGCAGTAGAGGCGCTGGCGAGCGGGCGCGACTATGACCACCCCGCTCTCGACAGTCCCGGCTGGTGGCGGCGAGACAATCGCTTCTTTCTCTCTCCATCGTCGCGTTCCCTTCCCCGCTCTTCCACCGCGCCACGGCGGCGCCTGCTGATCACCGGCGCCAATGGTTTGCTGGGGCAGGCTTTGGCGCGCATTTGCCGCTTGCGTGGGCTCGATCATGTCGCTCTCTCGCGGAGCCGGCTGGACATCGCCGATGCGAAACAGGTCGAATGTGCGCTAGACGAATTGCGGCCTTGGGCGGTGGTGAACGCTGCGGGATTCGTGCGCCTGGCCGACGCAGAGGCGGAGTATGAGCGCTGCATGCGCGTCAACGCTCTCGGGCCCGAAGTTCTCGCAGCCGCCTGCGCGCAGCGAGGCGTCTCCTTCGTCACCTTCTCGTCGGACCTCGTTTTCAACGGGCGTCTCGGCCGCGCCTATGTCGAAGACGATGAACCGGCGCCTGCATGCATTTACGGGCGCAGCAAATTTCAGGCTGAGCAGCGCGTTCAGGAGATGTTTCCGGAAGCGCTTGTTCTGCGCACGAGCGCATTCTTCTGCCCGTGGGACAGAACGAATTTTGCTTATCGCGTGCTCCGCCGGCTGGACAGCGGACTCGGCGTCGAGGCCAGCGCCGACGAAATAGTGGCGCCGACCTATACGCCGGATCTCGTTCAGGCCGCGCTGGATTTGTTGATCGACGGAGAGACTGGCGTCTGGCATCTCGCCAATGCAGGAGAGGTGAGCTGGCATGATTTTGCGCTGCGCCTCGCTGCATCCGCAAACTTCACAAGACGCCTCGTGAAGCCCGTCGCGCGCATCGAGCGAAACACGGCGCTTGGCAGCGCCAGAGGCATGCTTCTGCCTTCGCTCGACAATGCAATTGAACGGTTCTTTCGCGAAAACGAGCACGACTGGAAAGCCGCGACAACCGCAAGGGGCCTCGCGTTTCCGGGTTAGAAGCGGCGGAACTTTCGCTCGTCGAGATGCGTTCAACAAAAGGCTCTCGCGCCCGAGACAGGAGTTGGCGATGTTCACCCACAACAAGAAGCTTCAGTATACGGTCCGCGTGTCCGAGCCCAATCCCGTCCTCGCGAGCCTGATACTGGAACAATTCGGCGGACCACAGGGCGAGCTTGCAGCGGCCATGCGCTATTTCACGCAGGCTTTGGCCGAGGACGATCCCGGCCGCAAGGACATGCTCCTCGACATCGCCACTGAGGAACTGAGCCACCTCGAGGTCATCGGCAGCATTGTCGCCATGCTCAATAAAGGCGTGAAAGGCGAACTGGCCGAGGCGACCCAATCAGAGGCGGATCTTTACCGCTCCCTGACGCAGGGCGGCGACAGTCACACGCAAGCCATTCTCTACGGCGGTGGACCTGCGCTCACCAATTCGTCGGGGGTGCCCTGGACCGCAGCTTATATCGACACGATCGGCGACCCTGTCTGCGATCTCAGATCGAATATTGCGGCTGAAGCGCGCGCGAAGATCGTCTATGAGCGGCTCATCAACGTGACCGACGACGCCGGCGTCAAGGAAGCTTTGGGCTTTCTGATGACGCGCGAAATCGCGCACCAGAAATCCTTCGAGAAAGCGCTTTATTCGATCGACGGCAACTTTCCGCCCGGCAAGCTCCACGGCATGCCCGAATACGCCGACCTCTACGTCAATACGTCGCAGGGCGAGGGCGACGGGGAGGGCCCGTGGAACACGGGTGACCAATGGCGCCGCATGGATGACGTGATCGGCGCAATTCCGCTCGATGGCGGAGAGGGTGACGCGAGCGTTGGTCTTACAGCTTCCGAGCGCAGCGATCTTTCGAGTTTCGCCGCCAGGACCATGTCCAATCCTCTGTCAGACCCGAGGACCGGCGCCGAAGTCGGCGAAGGCGGCGCCTAGACCGGAAACAGGAAGAGGAGGGCCTCTATTCGGGGCTCTGCTCTTCCCTGCTGCCGGTGGCCAGCGCCATCTTCACCAGTTCGGCCAGATTGCCTGCGCGCATCTTCGCCATGATGTTGGCGCGATGCACCTCGGCGGTGCGTATGCTGATGCCAAGATCGTGCGCGATCACCTTGTTGGAAAGGCCGCGCAGGAGGCCCGCCAATATCTCGTTCTCTCGGCGCGTCAGGGTCGCGAGACGGCTCCTGATCGCCAGGGATTCCCGGCTTCGTGATTCCTCCACATTGCGACGCTCCAGCGCTGCGTCGACCGCCATGAGCAGCGCGTCGTCCTCGAAAGGCTTTTCGAGAAGGTCGACCGCGCCGAGCTTCATTGCTTCGACGGCGAGTGGCACGTCGGCATGCGCCGTCAGGACGATTACCGGCATGGCGATGCGCTCCTCCCTCATCTTGGCGATGAGGGCGATTCCATTCATTTCCGGCATGCGGACGTCGGTCACGACGCAGCCCTGATGATGGGTCGCTATCGCCTTTAGAAAAGCTGGCGCCGAAGGGTATGTATGCACGTCGAAACCTTCTGTGCTCAACAGCAGACCGACGGCGTCGCGTACGGCTGTGTCGTCATCGACGACATGGACGACCTTGTGTTCTTTCATTGCTCCACGCCCAAGTCATTCAGAGGCAATGTGAAGCTGAATGCGGTTCCGCCATTCGCATTCGGCTTTGCCCAGATGCGCCCGTAATGGGCTTCTATGATGGAGCGCGACATGGAAAGGCCCATGCCCATGCCCTTTTCCTTCGTCGTCGTAAAAGGCTCGAAACATTTGTCTTCCAGCACACCGATGCCCCGCCCTGTATCGCTAACATCCACCCTTATGGTTTCATCGTCGGGATTGCTTGTCGAGATGAGAAGTTCGCGAATTTCCGTGTTGCGCATCGCTTCCAATGCGTTTCGGATAATATTGGCCAGAACCCGACGCAATTGGCCGCCGTCGGCGATGACCTGATCCCTCGAAGCCCGATATGCAAACCCGAGGTAGACGCCCGAGGCTATCTCCTCTCTGCGAAACGCGTCGTAAACCTCGGCGATCAGCGCATGCATGCTGATGAGTGTTTTGTCCGGCTCCTCACGCTGCACAAGCCCCCTGAAGCTCGTCACGATGCGCCCTGCGCGCATGATCTGCGCCGCCGCCTTATCCAGGACGTCCAGGACGTCCTGGTGGTTCGATTGCAGGACTTTCTCCAGCATTCGGCGCGCAACCTTGAGATAGGTGGCAGTGGCCGCGAGCGGTTGATTGACCTCATGCGCGAGCGTCGCGGTCATCGCGCCCATGGCGTCGAGCCGGTTGCGCAGCAAATCCTCCACTCGACTCTCCATCATGCGCTGACGGGACAGGTTCTTGATGAAGACGACATTGAGCCGGATATGGTCGAGCTTTGCCTCGGTAAGAGTGATCTCGACAGGAAAGGAGACCTTGTCCCTGCGAATGCCACGCGCGTCTTCCCCGTCCTCGCCGCTGGAGCCGGCGGTGGCGGTCGCTCCTGCAAACACAGGCAAACCCGCGCTGTCCACCAGGCTGTCGATCGTCAAGCCGATCATTGCGTCGGCTTCATAGCCGAACATGGCGGCGCCGGCCCGGTTGACGGATTTTATGCGCCCCATCGCGTCGGTTGTCAGAATCGCGTCCTGAGCCCCGTCAATCGTCGCCTGGAGTTGCGCGGCGGTTTCCGCAAGCGCGAGTTCCGATCGCTTCCGGGCTGTGATGTCCGATGCGTAGCCGTACCACAAAATGCCCGTCGCAGCGTCTGCGAGAGGCGCAGCCTGAGCTTCAAGCCAGATCAGGCCCTTGTCCGGGTGGTTGAAGCGAAACTCCACGATGTATGGCGTCATGGCGCGCGCCGACTCGAAGAGCCGGGCGTTCAGCGCGTCGAGATCGCCCGGGTGGAGCCGTTTGAAAAAGACGCCTGCATCCGCGCAGATCGCTTGCGCCTCGATCCCAAACACCAATTCAGATCTTGGCGAAACGTAGCGATAGGTCACACGTCCTTCGGGCCCCAGGAAGAACGAGCCGAGAACCCCCGGCGTAGCCAGGGCGACGTTGGCGAGTTCGGCAGACATGCTCACTGGCGCCGCCGTCGCTGCGGTGCAGACGCCAGGCTTGCTGACGTCATTATCCGGGACAGTGATGTCATAGGCGGCCTCCGCGGCGATCGCGCCCTTCGGCGGAAAGCCAGAATTGTTGATCGCCTTCTTCGCAATTCCGGCGGCGCCTGGGCCGCAGCGAATATCGGCGCTCTGCGCAGCTTTATCAAACTCGCGGCCTGTGGCACAGTCACGCTCGTGAGACGCCAAACGGCGAGCCGGATTGTAAGGGAGAGCCTGCAATTTGATCCCCGCTCTCGCGCAGAAGGTCGCCATCATGCCGCGTTTTCAGCTGCTGCCGGCGCAAACTGACACGCAGTCGCACAGTCCATCGCCTCCGCCGTTCGCCCGCCGCCTTAATGGGCGGCAGGGTGAAAAGCGGTCGGTCTGACGCGCGTCTAATTGGTTGATTGGCGGCGTTGTATCCGCAGCTCGCGAAACATGAAATGCGGTTCATTCGAACGGATAATCATCGAAACTCACTCCCGCTCCCAAACGCTCGCACGAACGGCGACATGGATGCGCGCTAGCCGCAAGGCACGTGTCCACGTCGGAACAGTGTTGATACAGCAGCGTCGCTGATACGTAACTCAGGAGAAATACTTATTTTCTCGAGCGTGACGATTCAAATTTTGTCTAGGCTACGCTTTGCTTTGACGGCAAGATGGGAATATTTCGCTACCAGGGAAAGCGGAGTGCGCCGACTTGGCGCGGCCGGAGCGCAATGTGATTGTCGAGACGAAAACCAGCAGGAGCATCGGCGACGGCGAAGCCTATCTGCGCGCGGTGATCGACGCGCTGCCGCATGAGGTCGCCGTGCTCGATAACAAGGGGTTTGTCGTCGCCGCCAATGAGCGCTGGCTCAATGCGGATCAGACGATCGGCTTTTTCGACTCCGCCGACATCGCGCTCGACTCGAGCCTTCTCGACTCGGCGCGGCGGTCGGCGCTTGCCGGCAATGATTATGCGCGACGGATCGTCGATGGCCTCGAGGCCGTTCTCGCCGGAGCGCTCGAGGGCTTTGAAATCGAGTATCCCTGCGGAAGCGGCGAGGTCCGGCGGTGGTTCTTGTTGCGCGCGTCGCGGGCGCCATTCGAGCGCGGCGGCGCGATCCTGTCGCGCGACGAAATCACCGCGAGACGGGAAGCCGAGGAGCGCGCGCGACGCGACGCGCTGCGTCTGAAGCTGGCGCTGGATGCGTCTTTCGCGCTTTCCTTCGAGTGGGACATACAGCGCGACGAGGCGCGCAGATTCGTCTCGATCTGTGAGGATTTGCCAGTCACTCCGGAGGAGGCGCCGGACACCTTCGAGGGCGTATGCCAAAAGGTGCTTCCGGAAGATCGCGAGCATTTCAGACGCTGCGTGCGCGCGGCGATGGAGAGCGACAGCGGCCACTATGAATGCGAATATCGTCTTGCGCGACCGGATCGGGAGACTGTCTGGCTGGCAGAAAAAGGCCGCGTGGAGCGCGACGCCGCCGGAAACCCCTTGCGCCTCATCGGCCTCGCCCAGAACGTCACGGACCGCAAGCGCGCAGAGGAGTCGCTGCGCCGCCAGCGAGACGAACTCGATTGGCTCTACCGGAACGCGCCGATCGGCCTCGCCCTGCTGGATCTCGATCTGCGCTATATGAGGATGAATCAACGGCTCAGCGAATTGAACGGCCATCCGGTCGAAGCCCATCTGGGCCGTCGGGTCCAGGACATTCTGCCGGCGTTCGCGCCGAGGATCGAGGCGATCACGCAGCGCGTCCGGGAGACGAAGCAGGCCGTGCTGGACGTGGAATTCTGGGGGGAAACGCCGGCGGCTCCCGGGATCAGGCGGTTCTGGAACACGAGCTGGCATCCTCACCTGGGCGCCGAAGGCGAGGTCGTCGGCTTTGGCGTCGTTGTCGAGGAGACGACCGAGCGCAAGCGGGCGGAGCTTGCGCTACGCGACCGCGCTGCGAGAGAAAAGTTTCTCGTGGAACTTGGAGACAGGCTGCGCTCCTTCACCGACGCCTTCGAGATACAGGGCGCGGCCTGCCGTCTTCTCGGCGCGCATCTGGACGCCGACCGCGTTTATTACGGCGACGTCTATGAGGATCAGGATCTCGCGATCATTCGACCGGACTACTTTCGTGAAGGTCTGGACAGCATCTCCGGCCACTATCGCCTGGCGACCTTCCCCGAGGCCTTCGAGGCGCTCAAGACCGGGCGGGCTCTCGTCATCCAGGATACGCAGGATGCGAGCGTCCATCCGAAAAAATTGATGGAGAGCTATCGTGCGCTCGGGATCGGCGCGCTCGCGGCTGCGCCGCTTCTTGCCGGCGGCAGGCTGGTCTGGACGCTCAATGTCGTCTCGTCGCGCCGACGCGAATGGCGCGAGGAGGAAGTCGGTCTCATTGTCGAGGTCGCGCGCCGCACCTGGGAGACAGTAAAGCGCGCTCTTGCGGAATCGGCCCTGCGGGAAAGCGAGCAGAGGGAGCGGCGCCGAGCCGCCGAGTTGCGGGCGATTTTCGACACAGCGCCGATCGGGCTTGCGATCGCCGTCGATCGCGTCGGCGAGAGCATAAGGGGCAATCGCGCCTGCGAACAGTTGTTTGGTCTTCCTCCCGGCGGCGAGCTGTCGAAAACGGCGAAGCGGCCGGCTCGCTTTCACGCTTTTCAGAATGGGCGCGAGCTGACGGCCGGCGAAATGCCGATGCAGCGCGCGGTGCGGGGCGAAGCGGTTGGCGGCGAGACGCTCGACATAGTGACCGAGCGCGGCGAGCGCGTCACCGTGTTCGCCAAGGCGATGCCGCTTTACGACGAAGCCGGCAATCCGCGCGGCGCCGTCGGCGCCTTCGTCGACATCACGAAGATGAAGCGCACGGAAGACGCGTTGCGGGAAAATGAAGAGCGCTTCCGTCTCCTGGTCGAGTCCTATGCGCAGGCGGTCTGGGAGACGGACGCTGACGGCGTCGTCGTCGAGGACAGCCCGTCGTGGCGCGCCTACACGGGACAGACGCTGGAGGAGGGGCTAGGCCACGGCTGGATCGACGCGCTCCATCCGGACGATCGTGAATCCGCCTTGCGGCAATGGCGGGAGGCCGTTGCGGCGCGCGGCGGCTTCGACGCCGAATACAGGCTCAGGCATCGCGATCAGGGCTGGCGATGGACGAACGTCCGCGCGACGCCAATCATCGCAAGCGATGGCTCGATCCTCAAATGGGTGGGGATGAACATCGACATCGACGCGCGCAGGCGGGCCGAGGCTGCGGTGCGAGAGAGCGAGGCCGCGATCCGGCGTCAGCACGAAGAACTGGACTGGGTCTATCAAAACGCGCCGGTCGGACTGTGCATCCTCGACAGGGATCTGCGGTACCTGCGGATCAATCGGCGGCTCGCCGCAATCAACGGGTTGCCGGTGGACGCGCATATCGGCAAGACCGTCCAGGACTTGCTTCCCCAGCTTGTTCCCGCGGTGCAGGCGGTCACCGGGAAGATATTGCAGACCGGCGAGGCCGTCATAGACCACGAAATTTCCGGCGAGACGCCGGCTGCGCCGGGCGCAACCCGCATATGGCGTGAAAGCTGGTACCCGGTGCGAGGAGGAAACGGCGAGATCAACGGCTTTGGCGTCGTGGTCGAAGAGATCACCGAGCGTCGGAAGGTCGAAGCCGCGCTTCTCGAAAGCGAGGAGCGCTATCGGACCCTCTTCGAGAAGATGGATGAAGGCTATTGCATCGTTGAGCTGCTTTTCGACGAGCGGGGTAAGGCCTGCGACTATCGCTTCATCGAAGCCAATCCTGCCTTCGAGAAGCAGTCCGGCCTCGAGGACGCAGTCGGGCGGACGATGCGCGAGTTGGAGCCCGATGTCGAACCCAAGTGGTTCGAGACCTATGGCGCGATCGCCACGACGGGAGTCGCAAGGCGCTTCGAGGAATACTCGCAGGCGCTTGGCAGATATTTCAGCGTCTTCGCTTTCCGCGTCGGGCCTTCCGACGGGAATAAGGTCGCAGTCCTTTTCACGGATGTGACCGAGCGAAAAAAAGCCGACGCCTCCTTGCGGGACAGCGAAATGCAGTTTCGCGCCATGTTCGAACTGACGGGCGTTGGCATGGCCCAGGCCGAGCCGTTCTCAGGGCGCCTGCTGCGCGTCAACGAGACATTCGCGCGGATGCTTGGATATGAACGAAGCGAACTCGTGGGCGTGAAGTTCACGGATGTCACTCATCCAGAGGACCGCGCCGCCGATTGGGAGCGCTTCAGTCGCATGTTGCGCACAGAAGCGGAGATGTATGATTCCGAGAAGCGCTACATCCGCAAGGACGGATCGCAGTTCTGGGGACGCGCCAATGCGACGCTGACCGGTCCGCCGGACGGCGTTGGCGTGAGAACGGTCGCCGTCATCCAGGACATCAGCGCACAAAAGCGCATCGAGCAAAGCCTGCGCGAAAGCGAAGCCAGGCTGGAGATGGCGCTGCAGGCGGCGAATGCGGGTGTCTGGGAGCTGCGTCCGGCGACCGGCGTTTTCACCGCGTCGGCGCGCGCCAGGATGCTGAATGGTTGCTCCGCCGACGCCGTTCTGTCCAACGAAGCCGCGCTCGACGCGGTTCACGAAAAGGATCGCCAGCGGGTGATCGAAGCCCTCGAGATCTCGCTGGCTACAAGCGCGCCGTTCAAGGTCGAGTATCGCGTCCGGCTTTCGGACGGCTCGGTTCGATGGCTGTTGTCGAGCGCTGAAATGAGAGGCGAAGGAGAGGCGCGCCGCCTCGTCGGGTTCGTGCAGGATATCCACGAGCGAAAGCAAATCGAACTCGCGCTGCGAGAAAGCGAGCTGCGCCTGAAGCTCGCCATCGATGGAGGAAAAATCGGCATTTTCGAGTGGCGGATCGACAAGGGGGAGGTGATCTGGGACGATCGGGTGCGGGCGCAATGGGGCGTGCCGCCTGGCGCGCCGGTCAGCTATGAAACTTTCATCACCGGCGTGCATCCGCAGGATCGCACGCGCGTCGAGGAGACGATCGAGCGATTGCTGGATCCTCACGAAGCCTCCGGCGCCTATGATGTGGAATACAGGGTCGTGCGCGGCGAAGACCGCGAGGAGCGCTGGATCGCTGCGGCGGGAAATGTGTTTCGCGAAAGCGGGCGGGCCGTGCGCCTGATCGGCGCAGCGCAGGACATCACCGAGCGCAAGCGCGTGGAGGAAGCGCTGAAAGACGCCGACCGCCGCAAGGACGAATTTCTCGCGACCCTGGCGCATGAGTTGCGCAATCCGCTCGCGCCGATCCGTAACGCGGTGCATGTGATGCGCCACAATGCGCTCGCGACACAGACGGACAAGCGCGACCTCACGCTTCTTTCGATGATCGAGCGGCAGACGGAGCATCTGATCCGCCTCGTCGACGACCTTCTGGAAGTCTCCCGCATCACTCGCGGCAAGATCGAACTCAGAATGGCGAGGGTCGACCTTCTCGACATTCTTTCTCACGCGCTCGAAACGGCGCAGCCGACGATCGAGAAAGGCGGCCATGTTCTCGCCTTCGAAAAGCCGTCTGAGCCGCTCCTCATCGAGGGCGACGCCGTGCGCCTCACCCAGGTCTTCACCAATCTCCTCAATAACGCCGCCAAATACACGCCACATGGCGGCGCGATCAGCATTCGTGCGGAACGCAGAGGCGGCAAGGCGGTTGTGACCGTTCGGGACAGCGGAGTGGGCATTCCGGCCGAGATGTTGCCGCGCGTGTTCGATCTCTTCACGCAGGTCGATCGGTCGCTCGGCCGTTCCGAGGGCGGGCTCGGGATCGGCCTCGCGCTGGTGCGCAGCCTGCTGCAGTTGCAAGGCGGCTCCGTGGAGGCTCTCAGCGACGGTCTCGGGCGCGGCAGCGCTTTCGTCGTGAGCCTTCCGGCGCTGGGTGAGAGGGAAGCGGAGGACCATATGGAACCGGCGCGGGTCGCCGAGTCGACCTCGAGGCGCATTCTGGTCATCGACGACGATCACGACGTCGCCGACAGTCTCGTCATGTTTCTGGAGACCTTCGGCGCGCAGGTGAGCGTCGCCTATAGCGGCGCGGAGGGCGTGGAATCGGTCAAGACATTCCGGCCCGCCATCGTCTTCCTCGACCTCGGCATGCCGCAGATGGACGGATATGAAACGGCGCGCCGCATCCGCGCCCTGCCGGAGGGGCGCGGGCTGACGCTCGTCGCGCTCACCGGCTGGGGACAGGACCAGATCCAGGACAAGGCGCGCGACTGCGGCTTTGATCGCCAGATCACCAAACCGGCCGGGCTGGAGGCCTTGCAGGAGGTTCTGGCGAGCGCATAGGCGGGGCGGCCCGGATCGTTTATCTTGGGGAGTTTTCGGGAGAATGGCGAGAGAGACGGGGCTCGAACCCGCGACCTCCGGCGTGACAGGCCGGCGCTCTAACCAACTGAGCTACTCCCCCGCGGCGCGCGTTTCGCGTGCGAGGCCTGCGGGATAGGGCAGCGGCTTTCGGATGTCAAGGCGCTTGCCACAAGGCCCGGCCCACCGCGGGGGGCGCTTCCCTTTCGTCCTGCGCTGGTCTAAGCCTCCCCCCGTCAGCGGGCGTAGATTTCTTCGCCAGCCAGCCAGCGATTCCGCCTGAAAGTCGGAAAATGCCCGAGCATCCCGAGAGAAATGACCTGAACGAAACCGACGTCCGCCGCCGCCGCATCAAGATTCGCGCATGGCGGCGCGGGATGCGGGAGCTGGACATATTGATGGGCGGCTTCGTCGACGCGCGGGTTGAAACGCTCACCGAGGCTCAACTCGTCGAGATGGAGGAGTTGCTCGACCTCCCCGACGGCGAGATTCTGAGCTGGCTTTCCGGCTCCGCGCCGCCGCCGCCCGAGCGCGACACGGCTCTATTCAAGGCCATCATCGCCTTCCACACCCACGACGGACCCATTCATTGACCAAGGCGGCCGTGAAGATCAAAGGCGCAGGAACGGCGCTCGAATCCGCGCGGGCGCGGCTCGCCAAGGGCGAGAAGCTGCTTTTCTCCCAGGCTCCCGAGGGGTTCGACGCCTTTCTTTGCGCCGATCTCGCCCGCGCGCTCGCGCGCGAGGCTGAGGGCCGACCGGCCGTCTTCGTTCATGTGGCGAGGGACGCCGCGCGCTCCGCGTCCTTTAGAGAGGCGCTGCGCTTCGCCAATCCCGACGTCGAAATTCTCGACGTCCCCGGCTGGGACTGCCAACCCTACGACCGCGTGTCGCCCCATGCGAATATCGTCGCCCGGCGCATGACGGCGCTTTCGCGCCTCGCCCGCGCCAGCTCTTCGGCCGAGCGTCCCCGCGCGGTGACGACGACCGTGGATTGCCTGCTGCAGCGCGTGCCGCCCTTGAAGATGGTCGCCGCCGAAAGCTTCTCCGCGGCGCCAGGCAATGTGGTGAAGCTCGACGAACTGGCGCATTGGCTCGAGGCCAACGGCTTCCTGCGCGCCAGCACCGTGCGCGAGACCGGCGAATACGCCCAGCGCGGCGGCCTTATCGACCTCTTCCCGCCGGGGCTTCCAGCGCCGATCCGCCTCGACTTCTTCGGCGACACGCTGGAGTCGATCCGCGCTTTCGACCCCGAGACGCAGCGCGCCACGGGGCAGTTGCGCGCGCTCGATCTCACGCCGATGAGCGAATTGCGGCTCACATCCGACACGATGCGGCGCTTCCGCCAGAATTATGCCGCGCGCTTTGGCGGACAGACGCGCGGCGACGCGCTCTACGAAGCGGTGAGCGAAGGCCGGCGCCATCACGGCATGGAGCATTGGCTGCCCCTTTTCTACGAGCGCATGGACACGCTCTTCGACTATCTCGGAGATGCGCCTTTGATGCTCGACGCGCTTGTCGAGGATGCGGCGGGCGAGCGTCTGAAGCAGATCGCCGACTATTACGACGCGCGCAAGGAGTCGCATGATCTCGATCCTGCGGGATCGAATTACAAGCCGCTGGAGCCGCGCGAGCTTTACGTGACGCGCGACGAATGGCGCGCAGCGCTGGATGCGCGCGCCAATGCGCAGTTCTCGCCCTTCGCCTCCGAGAGCGGCGACGCCATCGATTGCGGCGCGCGGCCCGGGCGCGACTTTGCGCCCGAGCGCAACGAGCCCGAGGTGAATGTCTTCCAGGCCGCCGCCGACCATGTGCAGGCTTTGCGCGGCGGCGGCAAGACCGTCATCGTCGCCGGCTGGTCGGACGGCTCATGCGAGCGTCTTGGCCATGTGCTGCAGGAACACGGACTCAACGATCTTTCGCCCGCCGCTTCGCTTCCCGGCGCGCTTTCGAAAGGTCAGGGTGGCGTCTCGCTCGCCGTGCTCGGCGTGGAACATGGCTTCGAGACCGACGCTTATGCGCTGGTGGGCGAGCAGGACATTCTGGGCGACCGCCTCGTGCGCCGCCGGCGCAAGCGCAGGGCGACTGAAAACCTTCTCGGCGAAGTCGCCGCGCTGACGGCGGGCGACCTCATCGTGCATGTCGACTACGGCATCGGACGATTCGTCGGCCTCGACACGATCGAAACCGCGGGCGTGCGCCGCGACTATCTCGAAATTCATTATGCGGAGGAGCAGAAGCTCTATCTGCCCGTCGAGAACATCGAACTTCTGACGCGCTACGGCGGCGAGGACGCCGAGGCGCAGCTCGACAGGCTGGGCGGCGCCAGCTGGCAGGCGCGCAAGGCGCGGATGAAGAACCGCATCCGCGAGATGGCGAAGGGTCTTATCGCCATCGCCGCGCAGCGCCAGCTCCGGCATGCGCCCAAGCTCGTGACGCCTGAAGGGCTCTACGACGAATTCTGCGCGCGCTTTCCTTACGACGAGACGGAAGATCAGCTTGCCGCGATCGACGCGGTGCTGGACGATCTCGGCTCGGGACGGCCGATGGATCGCCTCGTTTGCGGCGACGTCGGTTTCGGCAAGACCGAAGTCGCTTTGCGCGCAGCCTTCTGCACGGCGATCAACGGCAGGCAGGTCGCCGTCGTCGCGCCGACGACGCTGCTCGCGCGCCAGCATTACAGGACATTCTCCGAGCGCTTCGCCGGCCTGCCGATCAAGATCGGCCGGCTCTCGAGGATGGTGGGAGCCGCCGAGGCGCGCGAGACCAAGAAGGAGCTTGGCGAAGGCAAGGTCGAAATCCTCATCGGCACGCACGCCATTCTCGGCAAGGGCGTCAACTTCAAGGATCTCGGCCTTGTCATCATCGACGAGGAGCAGCATTTCGGCGTCGGCCACAAGGAGCGCCTGAAAGAGCTGCGTGCGGAAGTGCATGTGCTCACGCTGTCGGCGACGCCGATCCCCCGCACGCTGCAACTGGCCATGACGGGCGTGCGCGAACTCTCGCTCATCACCACGCCGCCGGTGGATCGCCTCGCCGTGCGCAGCTTCATTTCGCCCTTCGATCCGCTGATCGTGCGCGAAGCGCTGCTGCGGGAACGCTATCGCGGCGGGCAGGCTTTCTTCGTCTGCCCGCGCATCGAGGATCTGGAAGAAGCCGCGGCCTTTCTGCGCGAGAACCTGCCGGAAGCGAAATTCGTCATCGCGCATGGCCAGATGAGTCCGAGCGAACTCGAAGACAAAATGTCCGCCTTCTACGACGGCAAGTTCGACGTCCTGCTCTCGACGACGATCGTCGAATCCGGGCTGGACATTCCAACCGCCAATACGCTCATCGTTTGGCGTGCGGACATGTTCGGCCTTGCGCAGCTCTATCAGCTCCGCGGACGCGTCGGCCGCTCCAAGACGCGCGCCTATGCGCTGTTCACGACGCCTGCAAACCGCACCATCACGCCGCAGGCGCAAAAGCGCCTCGAAGTCTTGCAGTCGCTCGACACGCTCGGCGCAGGCTTCCAGCTCGCGAGCCACGATCTCGACATTCGCGGCGCCGGCAATCTGCTCGGCGACGAACAGTCCGGCCATATCAAGGAAGTCGGCTACGAGCTTTACCAGCAGATGCTCGCCGACGCGATCACGCTGCTGAAGGCGGGCGTCGAGGAGCCGCAGGAAGAGGCATGGTCGCCGACGATCGCCATTGGCGCCCCGGTTACGATACCAGAGGATTACGTCCCGGACCTCACCTTGCGCCTGCAGCTCTACCGCCGTCTCTCGACGCTCGAAACGGATCAGGACATCGAGGCTTTCGCCGCGGAGATGATCGACCGCTTCGGCCCCATTCCACCGGAAGTCGAGCAGCTTTTCGAGATCGTCGCAATCAAGGCCATGTGCCGCCGCGCCCATGTGGAGAAAGTGGACGCGGGGCCGAAGGGCGTCATTGTTTCCTTCCGCGAAAGCAATTTCGCCGATCCCGCCGGCCTCGTGCGCTATGTCGCCGAGCAGGGCAATCAGGCCAAGGTGCGCCCTGATATGCGCATCGTCTTCATCCGCGAATTCGAGACGATGAAGCAGCGCCTCGCCGGGACGCGGCGAATCCTGCGCGCGCTCGTCGGCATCGCGGAGAAGAAGGCGGCGTGACAGTTTCGCGTGCCCAACTCCGGAGGGCCGATCGCATCGCAGCATGGTTTCGCGTCTGAATTGACCCGCGACAAATGGCGGGGCGCCGGGAAGGCCGATACTGTGACATTGTTGCAGACATGGCGGCCGCGCGGGTTCATACCGCGCACCGGCACAACGAAACGATTTTCAGGGGAGAGGATCATGACGGGTCGGGCTATCTTCATCACGACAAGCTTTGCGGCGCTCGCGCTGGCCGCCAGCCTCTCCGCCGCACGCGCGCAAGATCATACAGGCATGGACCACAGCAAGATGGATCATTCCGCTCATGGGGCCGGCGCGCCAGCCCAATGGGTAGATCCAGGCAAGGCCCAGCCCGCGCCAGCCGCCACGCCGGAAGCTGCGAAATCCGGTAATGCGCCGGACGCAGGTAAGACGGATGAGCACGCCGGGCATCACGGCGGCGGCGGCTCTGGCGACATGAAGGGCATGGACCACGGCAAAGGCGGCATGATGGGCGGCATGATGGGTGGAATGGGCGGCGGCATGCCGGGCATGAACCACGGCGGCTCCGGCGGCGGGATGGATCATGGCGGGGCCGGCGCCAAGCAAGGTGGCGGCGGCATGATGGGCATGATGAAGGGCATGATGTGCGGCTTCACCGAACATCTCGAAGGCCGCCTCGCCTATCTGAAGGCCGAGCTGAAGCTCACCGACGCACAGGCTGGCGCCTGGACTTCCTTCGCGGACGCCTGGCGCGCCGCAGCTCAGAAGGCTTCCGCGAAATGCGCGGCCGCCGAAGAACCCATGGACCATTCCAAACCTGCGGTCCTGAGCAAGCTTTCGATGATGGAAAATCACATGGTCGACCATCTCGACATCGTGCGCGCGCAGAAAGCGGCGATCGAACCTTTCTTCACGACGCTCTCCGACGATCAGAAAAAGATCGCCAGTGAAACCATGACCAGCATGATGAAAGTCGGCATGTCCATGGGTGGCGGAACGGGTGGCGGCATGATGGGTGGCGGCATGATGGGTGGCGGCATGGGCGGCATGGGCGGCATGCAGCACTGAACCTTCTTGCGAATGCAAGAGCGAGGCCTCGCATCCGCGATGCGAGGCCTTCTTTTCTGGCGCCGATGCACGCAATGCACCTGCTACGGAGAAGGTCTTCGCCGGCCTCAGGTCCGTCGAAACGAACTTTGGCCTTCCTGCGGTTGCGCGGGGGCGAACGCGGCGCGATAGGCGCCCATTGCGAGACCGACGCCGTTTGCGCGGAGGAACAGGCCGCCGTCACTCCACCGAGAACTCACGCATCATGCCCATGTCCTCGTGTTCGAGATTGTGGCAGTGATACATGAAGCGCCCTTTGAAATCCTCGAAGGGCTTGGCGATGCGGATGCGCTCTCCGGGCGCGACGAGAACAGTGTCCTTCAGACCGCTGTCGATCAGGCCGTCGCGGATCGTCGAATAGGCCTCCGCGTCCTCGCCCTCATAGGTGCGGCTGACGATCTCGAAAGGCTGGCCATGCAGATGGATCGGATGGGCCATGTTCATCATGCCCATCATCCCCATCCCGCCGCCCATTCCGCCGCCCATGCCCATCCCGCGGCCCATTCCCATTCCCATCCCCATGCCGCCCATCCTCATCCCGCCGCCGCCATGGTCGTGGAAGATTTCGAAGAGCTGCACGGTTCCGACCGGCACGCGCTCGATCGGAAGCAGATTGTCGTGTTCATAGCCGCGCCCGTTCAGCATCACCGACATATGCCCCATTGAAATCGCGATAGGCCGCGGATCGTCGGGATTGGCGAGGTCTTCGGGACGATGGCGTTTGATGGCGGCTAGTTTCTGGGGGAGCTTCGGACTGTCGCTCGTCTCACGCGCGACCGTCACGGTGAACAAGGGATAGTCATCGCCGACGATCAGTCCGCCGCCCCCCATGCGTTGCGCCATCGGCGGCACGAGTCCGTCGAATTCGCCGCTGCGCATGACGAGCTTCGAGCCGATCTTGCGGCCGCTGAAATCCACCCATAGATCGACGCGCTCCGCCGGCGCGAGCATCACATAGGGGCGCGTCTCCGGCTTCTCCAGCAGGCCGCCATCGACGCCTATGGCCGTCAGCGGCGTTCCGTCGTCCCACTGCAGCTTGTAGATGCGCGCGTTTGAGGCGTTGAGGATGGGCAGGCGATAGGCGCGGCTTGCGACGTCGATCCGGTGATCAGCTCGTCCATTGACCAGGATGCGTTCGCCATAAAAGCCAAACATATCGCGATGCATGCCGCCCCAATAGGCGAATTGATTGCCATCATCGAAAGAGCGATCCTGCAGAATGAGAGGAATCTCATATTCGCCGGTGGGCAGGCCGAGCGCGCGCTCGTCCTCGTCTTCCACGATGATGCCGCCCGCCAGTCCATGATAGACCTGCGTCGCTGTCGCCTCATGCGTATGGGGATGATAGAAATTGAAACTCGCGCGGTTGCGCATTTCGAATTCGTAGACATAGGTCTGGCCGGGATCGATCGCTGCGGAGGGGTGTCCGTCAGCGTCCATCGGCACATGCAGCCCATGCCAGTGCGCGATCGTCTTCTCGGGCAATTCGTTGCGCAGGCGGATGCGAATCTTCTGCCCCTTCGTGAATCGCAGCAGGGGGCCAAGATAGGAGTCGGGCAGGGCGGTCAGGGTCTGCGCGGGGCCTTTCAGCAGATTGCCCGCGTAGCGCCAGACCGAGGTCGGCCTGCCGGAAAGTATCTGAACCGCGTCGCGCCTGCAGGCCAGTTCAATGTCGACATCGGGATTGAAGCTCTCGGTCGCGGCGCGCGGCGCCTTTTCGCCAAAGGCGAAGGATGGCGCCGCCAGCGCGGCCGCCGACGCGAGAAAGCCGCGTCTCGTGAGCCCATAACGGTCGCGCATGTCCTCTATCCCCTGGCGCGGCTGATGCGCGCTTTGTATTAATTAGCTCTCTCTCATATAAGCCCGGTCCGGCCGGAATTGGCTGCGGCAAAACGCGCCGGATCATGCGGGCGCCACAATTGCTGCGAGAAAGTTTGCGAAGCAGGCGCGGGCTGTGGCAAATTCCCGCCAACGACACCCCAAAGCTTGGCATTAGGGTCGCGCCGTGCGGCGACGGGTTCCCCCATAGAGATGAACGAAACGGTCAGACAAAAGCCGCGGGGCGCAGCGCTCGCCGCTGTCGCCATGGAGCGGCTGTTCGAGCCGCGCCGCGGGGGCATGGCGCCGCGCCCGCGCTTTCTGGCTTTCGTCCTCCTGGGCCTTTTTCTCCATTTCGCCCTGCTGGCTTTCCTGCTGTGGGAGGACCGCCGATCCCTGCCTCCGCCCGTGGCGGAGGAGATTCCCGTCGAGGTGATCACCGAGCCGCCGCCGCCTCCCGAGGAGAAGAAGGAGGAGCCGCCGCCGCCCGAGCCGCCGCCCCCGGAACAAAAGCAGGAACAGCAAAAGCCGCCGCCCCCGCCCCCGCCGCCGGTGGAGGACGAAAAGCCCGCTTTTGACGCCCCGAAGG
The DNA here is from genome assembly GCA_002929055.1 of Methylocystis sp. Lineage (GTDB taxonomy): Bacteria > Pseudomonadota > Alphaproteobacteria > Rhizobiales > Beijerinckiaceae > Methylocystis. Next base: position 29,950 of record PERY01000018.1, read on the forward strand.
CGGAGAGCAAGGAAAAGAGCGAGCAGAACGCGCCGGAAGAGGCGAAGGAAGCCAAGACGAATCGCAACGAACCGGAGAAGATCGCCCCCAAGGACGACAAGCAGCAGGGGCTGAAGGACGCCGAGGACGACGCCGACGGCGACAAGAAGCCCGAGCCGTCGCCCGAAAAGGAAGTCGAGGACAAGCCCGACGCCGAGATCATCGAGCGCGCGGAAAAAGTCCCGACGCCGACGGAGAAGCCGGAGACCAAGGACGCGAAGCCCGCCAGGAAGGGCGATTCGATGACGATCGCCGACCAGGTGGCGGCGCTCGCGCCCTTGCCGAATTTCAAGCTCGCCGCGCCGCCCAAGCCCTCGCCGGTCGGCGGCGGGCAGGCCAAGACGACGTACCTGACGATCCTCTACGGCCTCATCATGCCGCATATGCGAATCCCGCCGCGCGTGCGCGAATTGCAGATGCAGTCGAAGGGCGTCGTGGCCTTCTACATCGACGAGGCGGGCAATCTCACCCATCAGGCGGTCTACAAGTCGAGCGGCCTGCCCGATCTCGACGCCGCCGCGCTCGCGGCCGTGCGCGCCGCCGCGCCCTTCCCGGCGCCGCCGCGCGGGTTGCCGCATTCGATGCTGTTCAGCTACGCGACGAAGTAAGGGTCAGGCCAGAGCGATCGCCGACACCAGCCGCCCGTAATCGGGCTCGCCGCGATGGGTGCAGCGGCGATAGCTGTAGCAGCGGGCCTCATCGGCGTAAGTGTCGATGCCGAGCCGTTCGAAGGAGGCGACCTCCAGCCGCTCTGCGCGATGGGCGATGAAGCCCTGCAGGTCGAACATGGCATGCCCGTCACGCGGCGACGGCGCGAAGAAGCGGGCGTAAGCCTTGTCTTCCTCCAGGAAGCGCTCCGAAAATTCCGGCCCGACCTCGTAGCTTTGCGCGCCGATGGCGGGTCCGAGCGCGATATGAATATCGCCGCGCCGCGCGCCCTGCGCCTCCATCGCCGCGACGGTCGCCTCGATCATGCCGGTGAAGGCGCCCTTCCAGCCCGCGTGGCAGGCGCCGATAACGCCCGCCCTGGCGTCGGCGAACAGCAGCATGCCGCAATCGGCGCCGGTGACGCCGAGCGCGAGCGAGACCTCTCTGGTCACGAGGCCGTCGCAGCGCGGCCTCTCGTCCGGCGCCCAGGGCGCGTCCACGGTGAGCGCGTCGGCCGAGTGGATCTGGAACGGCACCAGCAGCCGCTCTGCCGGCACGCCGACGCGGGCCGCCATCCGGGCGCGATTTTCGGCGACGCGCTCGGGCGCGTCCTTCGAGCCGACGCCGCCGTTGAGAGAGCCGTAAACCCCTTCCGAGACTCCGCCCTCGCGGGTGAAGAAGGCGTGGCGCACGCCTGGAAGACCGAGATTTTGCGCCGTGAGCGCGGGCGGCACAGTCACGCTGCTTTCCCTCAAACGATGAAGCCCGGCATGTCGGGCATGCCCGGATGCGTCACCGCCATTACCTTGAACAATGCGCCCATATGACGGCGCGGATCGTCGGTTCCGACAAGACGGTCAAAGGCGTCGGCGATGGATTGGGCCTGCTCGGGCGACGCTTTCTTCACAAGCGATTGCGCGCGTCGCTCGATGCCGAGCTGCAGCAGGAAGTGCGACTGCGTGACCGGGCCCATGATCTTGGCGCCCTGCGCTTTCGCCGCGCGCGCCAGCGCCGCAAAATCCACATGCGCCGTGAGATCGGCTTCGCCGGGTTCCGCCAGGGGGTCGACATAGGCGTGCCGGGAAACCGCCTGAAGACTGTCGCCGATGGATGTTTCGAGATAGCCGTAGTCGATGACGAGCATGGCGCCGCCCTCGCGCACCAGCCGCGCCGCGATCTCGCCCACGATGCGCTGCGCGATGGCGCCGACCTCGATGATCGAGCCTTCGCGCGCGGGGACATTGAGGGAAGGCTCACTCGCGTGCGACAGGCCGAAGACGAGTTCGCCCATGGCGTCGAGCCCGACGAGGCGCTCGCGCCATCCGCTCATCGTCTTCACGAAATGGCGCACGGGCAGGGCGTCGAAAAATTCGTTGGCGACGATGAAGGCGGGGCCGGGCGGCGTCTGCGAGACATGCTCGCTCCAGGTCGCCTGCTTCGCCGCCCTTGCGAGAGTCTGGCGCTGCATGTTGCGGAGCGTCGGGCTCGTCTCCACGAGATGGACGCTGATCGCGTCGAGAAACTCCGGCGCGATGCGCGCCACGCGCAGCATGTCCGCCATCAGCGTGCCGCGCCCCGGACCAAGTTCGATCAGCCGCGCCGGCGCCGGCGCGCCCGACATGCGCCATGCTTCGCTCGCCCAGACGCCGACGAGTTCGCCGAACATCTGGCTGATCTCCGGCGCGGTGACGAAATCGCCAGCCGCGCCGAAGGGATCGCGCGTCATGTAATAGCCGTAGCGCGGATGCCCGAGGCACAGACCCATATATTGCTCGAGAGACATTGGTCCCTCATGGGCGATCGTCGCGGCGATTTCCTGTTTCAGCGCAGTCATGCAGGCAGGCTCCGGCGGCGTAGCGAAAGGAGCGCCACGCCCGCGCCGACGACGATGAGCGGGAACGAGAGCAGCATGCCCTTGGTGAGGCCGTGCGACAAAGCCTCCTGCACAGGGTCGGGCTCGCGGAAGAATTCGCAGAAGATGCGCGCGGCGCCATAGCCGAGGCCAAAGAGCCCTGTGACCAGCCCGGGGCGTTTCAGCGCGCCGCCGCGCGCCGCGAACCACAGCAGAACGAAAAGCGCGACGCCCTCCAGCCCGGCTTCATAGAGCTGGCTGGGGTGCCGCGGCGCGGGGCCGGCGGGCGGGAACACCATGGCCCAGGGCACGTCGGTCTCGCGGCCCCACATCTCCGGCTTGATGAAATTGGCGAGCCTTCCGAAGAACAAGCCAACGGGCGTCACCGCCGCGCAAAGGTCGGTGACGGTGAGGAACGGCACGCGATGGCTGCGCGCGAAGAGCCACATGCCGACCATCGCGCCGATGAGCCCGCCGTGGAAGGCCATGCCGCCTTTCCACGTCTGCAAAATCTCGAGCGGATTGGCCAGATAGAAGGACGGATCGTAGAAAAACACATGACCCAGCCGGCCGCCGATGATGACGCCGAGCGCGGCGTTGACCAGAAGATCGTCCGCCCCGTCGCGCGTGGGCCGCGGCTGCTCCGGCGCCCAGAGCGCCTCATTGCCCGCCAGCGCGCGCAAGCCGAACCATCCGAAGACGAATCCGCCGATATAGGCCAGCGCATACCAGCGCAGCGGCAGCGGGCCGAGATTGACGGCGACAGGGTCGATGATCGGAAACGGGAGGAGAAAGAAGGGCATCAAAAGGGTCCGGGCAGGCGCGCGACTCGCCGCCCGCGCCCCGTTAACCTTTTAGCGGGGGCAGGGGGGGATGTCATCTTGACCCGCGCGGGACCGCTTGCGCCGCCTATGCAGCCTTCCGGGCCGGCATGAAGCGCCCGTAGAAGGTCTCGCCCCTGGCGGCCATGTCGCGCAAAAGCTGCGGCGGCTCGAAGCGGGGGCCGAACTTGGCCGTCAGAGCGTCGCACAGCGCCACGAAGGCGCTTGCGCCCATGCCGTCGATGTAGCTGAGCGTGCCGCCGGTGAAGGGCGCGAAGCCGAAGCCGAGAATCGATCCCACATCCGCCTCGCGCGGATCGGTGACGACGCCCTCGGCGATGGTGCGCGCCGCCTCCACCGCCTGCGTCACGAGGAAGCGCTGTTTCAGCTCCTCGACGTCGATCGTATCGGGATCGAGCTTCGCTCCGGCGAGGGCAGTGAGGCCGGGCCACAGGCTCTTCCTGCCGTCGGGGTGATAGTCGTAGAAGCCTTTGCCGTTCTTGCGGCCAAAGCGGCCCTGCTCCTCGACCATGTAGCGCAGCACGCGCTCCTGCCGCGGATCGACAGCCTTGTCGCCGAGATCCTTTTTCGTCGCGTTGAGAATTTTCCACCCCAGATCGAGCGCCACTTCGTCGTTGAGCGAGAGCGGGCCAACCGGCATGCCGGCCATGCGCGCGACATTCTCGATCATCGCCGCGGGGACGCCCTCGGTCAGCATGATCTGCCCCTCGCGCACGTAATTGAGCACGCAGCGGTTGGCGTAGAAGCCGCGCGTGTCGTTCACGACGATGGGCGTCTTCTTGATGATGCGGATGAAGTCGAGCGCGGTGGCGAGGGCGCGGTCGCCGGTCTTTTCGCCCATGATGACTTCGACGAGCAGCATCTTCTCGACGGGCGAGAAGAAGTGGATGCCGATGAAGTTCTCCGGAACCTGCGACGTTTCGGCGAGAGAGGTGATCGGCAGCGTCGAGGTGTTGGAGGCGAAGATCACCTCGCCGCCCACGACGTCCTGCGCGCGTTTCGTCACATCGGCCTTCACCGTGCGGTCTTCGAACACGGCTTCCAGGACCATATCGCAGCCTTTCAGCGCCGCGTAATCGGCGGTTGCGTTGACGCGCGCCAGCAGCGCGTCCTTGTCGGCCTGCGTCGCCCGGCCTTTCGAGACCGAACCGGAAATCAGCTTGTCGATGGTCGCCTTGCCCTTGTCCGCGCTCTCCTGATCGCGGTCGATCAGCACGACCTCGAGGCCATTGAGCGCGGAGACGTAACCGACGCCCGCGCCCATGAAGCCGGCGCCGAGAATGCCGATCTTCCTGAGATTCGTCGGGGGAACCTCTGCGGGGCGATGCGCGCCCTTGTCCAGTTCGTTCTTGGAGAGGAAGAGCGAGCGGATCATCGCCGCGGCTTCCTTCGAGCGCAGGATATGCGCGAACCAGCGTGACTCGACGGTGAGCGCCTGATCCATCGGCAGTTGCAGGCCCTCGTAAGCGGCGTGCAGAATGGCGCGGGCGGCCGGGTAGTTGTTGTAGGTCTCGCGGCGCAGAATGGCGTTGGCCGCGGGCCAGATCATCATGCCGGTCGGCGAAAACACCTTGCCGGAGGGGTTCTTGAAGTCCTTCCCGTCCCAGGGCGCCTGCGCCTTGCCGCCATTGACGATCCAGGCGCGGGCGCGCTCGACGATCTCGGAATTCGGCGCGACTTCGTGCACGAGCTTCGCGCCGAGCGCGGCCTTCGGCTTCAACTGATCGCCCCGGAACAGGAACTGCAGCGCGTCGCCGGTCTGCATGATGCGCGAGACGCGCGTGGTGCCGCCAGCGCCGGGGAAGAGCCCGACCTTGATTTCAGGCAGGCCGACCTTGCTTTTCTCATCATCCGCCATCACGCGATAATGGCAGGCGAGCGCAAGCTCGAAGGCGCCGCCCAGGCAGACGCCGTGAATGGCGACGGCGAAAGGCTTGCCGCAGGTCTCGAGCTTGCGATAGAGCAGCGACAAACGGCGCGAATTCTCGAAGAACAGCCTGTTCGCCGCGTCCTCGCCCTGCTCCTTCAGCGCCTTGGCGTATTGCGCCGCGCCCTGCTGCAGCATGGTCAGATCGGCGCCGCCGGAGAAGGCGCTCTTGCCGGACGAGATGACACAGCCTTTGACATTGCCGTCCGCGACGACCGTGTCGATGACCCGTTCGAGTTCGCTCATCACGTCGGGATTGATGACGTTCATCGAGCGGCCGGGCATGTCCCAGGTGAGGAGCGCCACGCCGTCGGCGCCGGTCTCATAGCGGAAATTGGCGAGGTTCATTGGTTCGTCCTCAATCTGATTCGCGGCCCGTCACTGCGAGGAGCGATAGCGACGAAGCAATCCAGGCATCTGGATTGCTTCGCTTCGCTCGCAATGACGGTCGCGCATGTTGGTTCACACCCGCTCGATGATCGTCGCCGTGCCCATGCCGGCGCCGATGCACAGCGTCACCAGCGCAACGCCTTTGCCCGTGCGCTCCAGTTCGTCGATGGCGGTTCCCATCAGCATCGCGCCGGTGGCGCCAAGCGGGTGGCCCATGGCGATGGCGCCGCCGTTCACATTCACTTTCGTGGCGTCGAGATCGAAAGCCTGCAGATAGCGCAGCACGACGGCGGCGAAAGCCTCGTTCACTTCGAAGAGATCGATGTCGGAGGTCGACATGCCGGCGCGCGCCAGCACTTTCTTCGTCACGTCGACGGGGCCGGTCAGCATGATCGCGGGCTCCGAGCCGATATTGGCGAAGGATCTTATCCTCGCGCGCGGCTTCGCGCCAATGCGCTCGCCCGCTTCCTTCGAGCCGACGAGCACGGCCGCCGCGCCGTCGACGATTCCCGAAGAATTGCCCGCGTGATGCACATAGTTGAGCTTCTCGATCGCGGGATAGGCCTGGATCGCGACTGCGTCGAAGCCGCCCTGTTCCGCATAGAAGCCGAAGGAGGGCTTCAGGCTCGCGAGCGACTGCATGTCGGTCGACGGCCGCATATGCTCGTCGCGGTCCAGAATCGTGATGCCGTTCACATCCGTGACCGGCACGACGGACTTGTTGAAGCGCCCTTCCTCCCAGGCCGTCGCGGCGCGCTTCTGCGATTCGACGGCGTAAGCGTCGACGTCGTCGCGCGAGAAGCCGTATTTGGTCGCGATGAGATCAGCCGAGACGCCCTGCGGCATGAAGTATGAGGGGATGGCGATGGTCGGATCGACCGGCCAGGCGCCGCCCGAGGCGCCGATGCCGATGCGGCTCATGCTCTCGACGCCGCCGCCGATCGCAAGGTCGTGCTGGCCGGACATGATCTCGGCCGCGGCGAAATTCACCGAATCGAGCCCGGAAGCGCAGAAGCGGTTGATCTGCACGCCCGGCACTTTGTACGAATAGCCGGAGGCGATGGCGGAGGCGCGGGCGATGTCGCCGCCCGCTTCTCCGACAGGATCGACGCAGCCGAGGATAACGTCATCGACTTCCGGGCCTTCAAGACGATTGCGCAAGCGAATCGCGGAAAGCGCAGTGTTGGCGAGGCCGAGCGAGGAGACCTCATGCAGCGATCCATCTGGCTTGCCGCGGCCGCGCGGGGTGCGGACCGCGTCGTAGATATAGGCTTCGGGCATGACGTTTCCTCATTCTTTGCGCGCAACCATTGTGGGCGGTTGCGGTCTCCCCTCCCCCTTGTGGGGAGGGGTGGGGGAGGGGGTCGCGCAATCAAGGCAAAGTTGCGGCGACCCCCCTCTCCATCTCTCCCCCACAAGGGGGGAGAGGGCAGATTCGCGGACCTTCTAGAACATCTCGGGGTCAAGTGACATCATCGTGTCGGCCCCGGTCGTGATGCGCGCAAGGCGCAGGCTCGTTTCTGGCAGCATGCGCTCCATGTAGAAGCGCGCGGTTGTGAGCTTGGCGTCCATGATTGGCGCGGTTTCGGGTTCGCGCTCCTTCTTCTCCAGAGCGGCGGCGGCGATTTTCACCCACATCAGGCCGAGCGCGACCCGGCCGAGCAGATGCATATAATCATAGGACGCGGCGCCGGCGTTGTCGGGCTTCGCCATGGCGTTCTGCATCAGCCACATCGACGCCTTCTGCAAATCGCCCAGCGCCGCCTGCGCCGGAGCCACATAGGGCTTCATCGCTTCGTTGGCGCCGTGGGCGCCGAGAAGTTCGGCGCCGTCCTTGAAGTAGGACATGATGGCGCGGCCGCCGTCGCGCGGCAGTTTGCGGCCGACGAGGTCGAGCGCCTGAATGCCGTTGGCGCCCTCATAGATCATGGCGATTCGCGCGTCTCGCACGAACTGCTCCATCCCCCATTCGCGGACGTAGCCGTGGCCGCCAAAGACCTGCTGCGCCTTCACGGCGTTATCGAATCCGACGTCGGTGAACATGCCCTTCAGGACCGGCGTCAGCAGCCCGAGCCGGTCCTCCGCCGCCTGGCGCGCGGTCGGATCGTCAGACCGGTGCGCAATGTCGCTGTCCAGCGCGGCGGAAAGGGCAAGGCCGCGCGCCGCCTCGTTGAAGGCCTTGATCTCCATCAGCATGCGGCGCACGTCCGGATGGACGATGATCGGGTCCGCCTTTTTGTCCGGCGCCTTGGGGCCGGTGAGGGCGCGGCCCTGCAGGCGGTCCTTCGCATAGGAAAGCGCGTTCTGATAGGCGATCTCGGACTGCGCGAGGCCCTGCACCGCGACGCCCAGCCGCGCTTCGTTCATCATCACGAACATGGCGTTGAGGCCGCGATTCTCCTCGCCGATGAGGAAACCCTGCGCGCCGTCGTAGTTCATGACGCATGTGGCGTTGCCGTGAATGCCCATCTTCTCTTCGATCGAGCCGCAGGTGACGCCGTTACGGGCGCCGAGCGAGCCATCCGCGTCCGGCACGACCTTCGGAACGATGAAGAGCGAAATGCCCTTCACGCCCGCCGGCGCGCCCTCGATACGGGCCAGCACCAGGTGGACGATATTCTCAGCGAGGTCGTGCTCCCCCGCCGAGATGAAAATTTTCTGGCCGGTGATGGAATAGGAGCCGTCGCCGCGCGGGGTCGCCTTGGTGGTCAGAAGGCCGAGATCCGTGCCGCATTGCGGCTCGGTGAGGTTCATCGTGCCAGTCCAGCGGCCTTCCGCCATCTTCGGAACGTAGAGCTGCTTTTGCTCCTCGGACCCGTGGGTGAGCAGCGCGGCCAGCGCCCCCTGCGTCAACCCCGGATACATTGCGAAAGCCATGTTCGCGGAAGAAGCGAATTCATTCATGGGCATGGAGAGCGTGTAGGGCAGGCCCTGGCCGCCGTATTCCTCGGGAACGGGCAGGCTGATCCAGCCACCCTCCGCATAGGCCTTGTAGGCCGGCTTGAAGCCGGGCGGAGCCGTCACGCTCGCATCGGGGTTGCGCTTGCAGCCATTGGCGTCGCCCGACTGGTTGAGCGGCGACAGCACCTCCTCGCAGAGCTTGCCCGCCTCGGTCAGCACCTGCGCCATCACGTCGGGCGAGACGTCGGCGAAGCCCTTCAGATTGTTGAAGCGCTGGAATTTCAGCACATCGTTCAGGAGGAAAAGCGTGTCGTCGACGGGCGCTCTGTAGCTCGGCATCGCGGTCTCCGTTGCGGATCGACTCCCGGCAGAATCGCCAGCCGGAGAGACGCCGTTCGCGTCTTAGGTAGAGAGGCTTGCCCGGGCGTGCAATAGGTCGTGAACGCGGCTCAAAACCCCTTGAAGCGCAATCTTGATCGATGTTCTGTTTTGGGAAGAGCGATTCGCTCCGCCGTTAAAGGATTTGTGCAGAATCGTGAACGGATCGAGGCGAAACTGAATCTCTCTTAACGGCTTGTTTACCTCGATTGAAGGAAAGTCACGTTCACGGCGCCCCGGCGTCGGCAGCGTAGCGCGATTCGCGCGGTCCAGAGTCGGTTCCCTTCGTTCTCCTCGTGCCATCCGTCACCGGATCCGCCGGACACAAACATGACCAAGGCTCATTCCCGCAATCTACGTGGTCTCGATTACGATCCGCGCGAAGCCGCTCGCGCCGCCGCGCGACGCTCGGGGAAAAGTCTCGGAGATTGGCTCGACGACGCCATCCGGGAAAAAGCCGAAAATGCGATCGACGAAGAGACGGAGTTCGAGGACGCCGGCCGAATCGACGCGGTCGCGCGCCGTCTCGCCCGCTCCCGACAGGAAAGCCAAGCCCCGCGCGGGCGCCGGGAGGATTACGATCAGCCCCGCCGCTGGCGCGACGAAGCTGAAGATCAACGCGACGCCTACGGCCAGTCGCGTCCCGCGCACGATGAGGACGAGGACGAGGACCAGAGGCGCGCGCGACGCGGACGCAACGGCCGCGACTTTCGTTCTGACCGCGGCCGTGAGACGCGCGAGGAATTTCCACGCCGCTCCCGCGAAGAGCCGCCTTTCGATCCGAACGCGATCATCGCTGACGCGGCCGACATCGTCGAGCGCCGCGTCTCCGAGACCGAGCGCCACACGGCGCGGGCTTTCCAAAATCTCGCGGGCCTCATCAAGAAGACCCAGCGCGAGGGCGAGGGCAAGGCGGTCAAGCGCGCCGTCGAGGCTTTCGCGCAGCGCGCCGAGGAGAGCGAACGCCAGACCGCCCGCGCCCTCAATGATATTGCAGGGCTGCTGGAGAATGGGCAGCGCGGCCGCGAGACTTCGGAAGAGGGTCTCGCCTTTCTCGCCGAGCGGCTCGGCCGCATCGAGAGCCGGCTCACGGAGCAGCCGGCCGTCAATTCCAGCGTGCGCCCGATCCGCACGGCTCTGGCGCGGCTCGAAACGCGTCTTGATCGCCTTGCCGGAGACGACCGCGCCCAGGATGTCGAACAGGCGCTGAGCGGTCTCGACAAGCGCCTCGCCGACATTGCGGCGAAGCTCGAAGACGACGCGCGCCGTCGCGAAGCGACCCTCGTGGCCGCGCCGCCGCCGGCTCCGGTTCCCACGCCGGTCGCGGCCGCGACCATGGATGGCTCCAGCGCCGCCGCTGTCGACGAAGGGCTGCGCCGGCATGAGCCTTCCACCCGCCGGCCGCTCGTCGACGCCATCGCGGAAATCACCCAGCGCCAGCGTGTTCTCGACGCGCCCGAGCCTGCGCCGCCGCCTGCGTATGATCTCTGGGAGGGCGAGCCGCCGGCCAAACGTTTCGCCTCCCTCAACCAGACCCTCGAAGCGCTTTCCCAGCAGCTCGACACGGTCCGCCAGGACGCGGGCGAGCGCGTCGATCAGCAGATGATCGTCATGCGCCAGGTCGAGGGCCTGCGCCGCGAGATGGAGGACATGTCCCGCGCGCTCGGCGATCTTGCGCCGCGCGCCTCCATCGCCTCGGTGGAGACCGCCCTGCGGGATCTTGCGCATCGTGTCGACGCCCAGCGCTATCGCGGCGTCGCGGACGAACTTCTCGCTCCCGCCGAGCGGATCGCCGGCGAATTGCGCGCGGTCATCAAGGATCTCGATCCGAGCCCGATCGTTCGCAATCTTCATGCTGACGTGCAGACGATCGGCCGCCGGCTCGACGCCATGCAGGCCCCCGGCGGCGCCGACGCTTCGGCGATAGAGGCGCTCGCCGCGCAGACGCGTGAGATCAAGGAACAGCTCGCGGCCCTCGCCTCGCGCCCGCTGCCGCTCGAGAAGATAGAGACGCGCCTCTTCGATCTGACGCATCGCGTCGATGCGCTCGGCCTCGCGAGCCCCGGCGCCGGAAAGGCCGCCGCCGCCCTCGACATGGGCGAACTCGTGCGGTCCATCCGCTCGATCGTCACCGCGGAAACAGGCAACAGCTTCGAGACCTTCAACCATCGCCTCGAGCAACTGGCCGGCAAGCTCGACGATGCGATCGCGCGCTCCGGCGCGAAGCGCTTCGACGAGCTCGATCAGCGCATCGACGCGCTCGGCAAGACGCTTTCGCAGCGGATCGACAATAGCGCCCGCGCGATCGAAACCGCTCCGCTCGAAAATCTCATCGCATCGCTCGCGAAGAAGATCGACTCCGCCCTCGACCAGAAGCCCCACGGCGCCGGTTTCGAGGAGATCGGCCGCAAGATCGAGCGTCTGGAAACCCGCTTCGCCAATCCGCCTGCCGGCGCCGCGAGCGAGCAGTTCACCGAACTCGCGCAGCGCATCGACCTTGTCCACAAGACGCTGGCGCAGCGTCTCGACAGCGGCTCCTCTCCCGAGCAGGCTGCGGATGTGCGCTACATCGAGGAACTGGTGCGGGGCCTCGATCAGAAGGTCGAGAACGCGCTCGGCGCCGGCGCCAAGGGTCCGGATCTCTCGTCGATCGAATACGAGCTTGCGCAGCTTTCGCGCAAGGTCGAGCGTCTCGAAGATCCGAGCGCCAATCCCAAGCTCGGCGCCTTCCTCGCGCGTCCGATGAGCAGCCCTCAGCTCGACGACATCACGCAGCGTCTCGAGCGGATGCAGTCCGCGCTTACGCATCGCGCCGAGGAAAGCGCCAGGGCGGAGTCGCGCCACAACGATCTTGCGGGGCTCGTCGAGCAGCTTGCCGCGCGCATGAATCAGGCGCTTGACCCGCGCGGCGACGCCAGCGCGCTCAAGTCTCTCGAAAGCCAGATCGGCGCGCTGTCGCAGCGGCTCGACCGCTCCGACCAGAATGGCTCCGCCCTTGCGGCGATCGAAACGCGCATCGGCGCGCTCGTCGCGCAGATGGAGGACGCCCGGGCGTCGACGACGCAGCTTGCGGAAGAGGCGGTGCGCCGCGCCACGGCGGAAGTGCTTCGGCAGGCCAGCCCGGCGCCGGGCGCGCTGCGCGAAGCGCTCGACCGGGAACTCACCGACATCCGCAAGATTCACGACGAGAGCGGTCAGCGCACCCATGAGACTCTGCTCGCCGTGCACGAAACCCTGGAGCGCGTCGTCGACCGGCTTGCGCAATTCGAAGACGAACTGAGCGACATCCGCAGCGCGCCCGAATCGACGACTGCCCCAACCCATCTCGCGCCCGCCCATCTCGCGCCCGCCCAACTCGCCCCGACTGTCGGCCCGGCCCCGCGCCGCGAAGCGCCGGCGCCGCGTCCGGCAAGCGCGCCCGAGCCCGCGGTCGAGCCGCGCGCTCCCCGGATCGAGACGACCGAGGACGACGATCTGACCGATTTCCTCGTGCCGCCCGGCGGGCCGGTCCCGAGCCGGCGTGAGCCCGAGCTCTCGACGCCGTTCGAAGACCGCGCTCGCGGCGGCGTGCAGAGCGACTTCATCGCTGCGGCGCGCCGCGCCGCCCAGCAGGCGGCGATGGACGCAGAGGTGGCCGCCAAGGCGCAGCAGAGCCGCCGCGCCGCCGGCCTCAAGGCGGAGGCGCCTTCATCCGCCGCCCCGCGCATGGCGGGCGGCCTCGCCTCGGCGATCAACGACCGCAAGCGCCCGCTGCTGCTCGGTCTCGGCGCGCTGGTGCTCCTCATCGGCGCCTATCAGATCGCCCGCGTCAGCATCGAGGGCGGCGAACTGCCCGGCCCGACCGCCCATCATCACGAAACGGAGGCGGCGCCCGGGGATTCCGACGGCGCTCCCGCCGCGGAAGCCGACGCCCCCCCGGCGACAGCCAACGCGCCTGAGGCCGCTACGGTCCCGGCGACGCCCGCTCCGGCTCCGGCCGCTACGCCGACCAAGGAGACGCCGCGCGTCGCCGCGCCGACTGCGCCCAACGAACCGGTGCGCGTCATCACGCCGCCGACCTTCACGACGCCGCGTCCGCAGGCGCCCGCGACCATGCCGCCCGCGACCATGCCGCCAAGGACCATGGCGCCGCATGTCGACGCCTCCCCCGTGGACGCGACGCCCACCGGCTCCATCAATCAGGTCGCCGGCCTTCAGGCCCCGGAGGCGATCGGCGTCATCAAGTCTCTGGCCGAGCGCGGCGAACCGTCGGCGCAATTCGAACTCGGCGTGCGTTACGCCGATGGCCGCGGCGTCGTTCGCGACGCCAAGACCGCCGCCCAATGGTTCGAGAAGGCGGCGGCCAAGGGGCTCGCTCCCGCGCAATACCGGCTGGGCTCTCTCTATGAAAAGGGCATCGGCGTGGAGCGCGACTACGCCCGCGCCCGCAAGTGGTATCAATCCGCCGCCGACGCCGGCAACGCCCGCGCCATGCACAATCTCGCCGTGCTGCTCGCCGAGGGCGGCGACGGCGGCAAGCCGGATTATCCCGCCGCCTCGGAATGGTTCCGCAAGGCCGCGGACTATGGCGTGCGCGACAGCCAGTTCAATCTGGCGATCCTCTATGCCCGCGGCCTGGGCGTCACCCAGAGCCTCACCCAGTCCTATCTGTGGTTTTCCGCCGCCGCCGATCAGGGCGATGCGGACGCGGCCAAGAAGCGGGACGAGGTCGGCGCGCGGCTCGACACCAAGGATCTCGCGGCGGCGAAGACGCTCGCCACCAGCTTCCAGGCACGGGCGCCAATGCGCGAAGCGAACGACGTTCTGCCGCCCAAGGGCGGCTGGGAGGCTGTGAAAGACCCGAACGCCGGCGCGCCGCGCTCCTCGGCGAAGCCCTCGCAGAAAGCAAAACTGTCTGCGCTCTGAACGCAAGTGCGCGGCGGAGACGTCAAGTTTTCGCCGCTCATTTACGTTTCATCGACTTTCTGACGGTTAACGTCGCGACGTGCTTGAGCCTTTGGACGGCCCGTCGCCCTTTGGGAGAGTAAGATGAGAAAGACCATCGCCATCCTCGCCGCTGTGGCGACTGGCGCCCTCGTGCTTGCCTCGATTGCGCCGGCGCGCGCCGATTCGGCCGGCGCGGCGGTCGCCGCTGGCATCGGCGGTTTTGCGCTGGGCGCCATCGCGGGCGGCGCGCTGGCCCAGCCCGCCCCTCCGCCGGTCGTCTATTACGAGCCGCCGCCGCCGCCGCCGCATTGCTGGGTCGAGCGCCGTCCCGTCTTCGATGAATATGGCGAGGTGATCGGCTCGCGCCCCCGCCGCATCTGCGAGTAAGCGCGCGCGTTTTCCCGGCATGCGTCGGACCGCCGCAGCGGCCCGGCGCATCCTTCGTTCCAGAATGGCATATCGGTTGCTGTTTCCACTTCGCTCCCATTCCAATGCGAAGAGAAACCGACATGACCAGCATTTCCAACACCGCCTTCAAGACGCTCGAAGAGCAGGGCCGCCTCCTCAACGCTGTCCTCAAGGGGCCGACCGAAAAGCCCGGCCGCTTTGGCTTTCGCGGCGAAGTGGCCCTCAAATTCCAGGAGCAGCTCGCCGACGAGAAGCGTCCGCCGGAGCGCTCCGTCGATCAGGTGATCGCCATCGCGAATGTCGGAGAACCGACAATCCCGTTCTTCGCCTGTTACCTTCACTCCTTCGAGTGGCTGACCGAACTCGCCGAAGTGACGAAGGGCCTGTTCACGCCCGAGGGCAAATATTTCATCTTCTGCAACAACATCGACCTTCTGGCGAAATATGAGGTCGAGATCGACGGCGTCACCTTCAATGTGCTGCCGATCGACGAAGCCACGGTCTATAACGAGCTTCTGGAGTTGCTCTATCTCGACAAGGGCGATCTGAAGAAGTTCTCCACGGGCGGGAAGACCGACGCCATCGCCGACGCGGCTTTGGGCTTCAACGCCAGGTTCGACGTGATCAGCTACGCCCAGGGCGTCGCGAAAATGGGCCCGGTGCGCAACAGGAATGCGAACCGGCCGGTGTGAGCGACAGCCAGCTACGGGTTTCCGCCTCCTGTGCGACGCGCCGGCGCGTTTCTTGAGGAGGAAACCCTTCTGCTTTGCGCCATCCCCGCTCTTTCCGTGAAAATCTCGCATTCTTGCGTTACGCTCCCGGCATGAAGGCGAATCACTTTCTCACGGCTTCGGCCGCGCTTCTCCTGCTCGGGACGCCCGCGCGCGCGGAATGGTCCTCCTGCCTGTCCGGCTTGCGCCACGCCGCCGCCGGCGCCGGGGTGAGCCAGCAGACCATCGCCGCCGTCACCGACGGCATGGAGCCCAATGACGCCGTGTCCTTCATGGACAAGCAGCCGGAATTCACGACGCCGGTGTGGGATTACGTCGCCGGACTCGTCGACGAGGAACGCGTCGACGAAGGCCGCACGCTGCTCCACAAATACGGGAGCGCGCTCGGCGCCGCGCAATCGCGCTACGGCGTCGATCCGGCGACCGTCGTCGCGGTGTGGGGCGTCGAATCGGATTTCGGAAAAAGCTTCGGCAAACGCTTCGTCCCGCAGTCGCTGGCGACACTCGCCTGCGAGGCGCCGCGCCGCAACGAATACTGGCGCAAGGAATTCATCGCCGCCCTCAAGATTCTCGACAACGGCGACGTCGCGAAGGACGAGATGCTCGGCTCCTGGGCCGGCGCCTTCGGCCATACGCAATTCATGCCCTCGACCTTTCTGGGCACGGCGGTCGATCTCGACGGCGACGGACGGCGCAACATCGCAAGCTCCGCTGCCGACTCGCTCGGCTCCACCGCCAATTATCTGAGAAAGAGCGGCTGGCGCTCCGGCGAGCATTGGGGCTTCGAGGTCAAGCTGCCGGACGGCTATTCCGGCCCCTCGGGCCGCACCCGCAAGCAGCCGATGTCGCACTGGGAATCGCAAGGGATAACAAGGCTCGACGGCGGCGGCCTCGGCGGCGGCTCGGCGGGCTTGATGCTGCCTGCGGGCCGCAACGGCCCGGCCTTTCTCGTCACCAGGAACTTCGACGCGATTTACGCCTATAACGCCGCCGAATCCTACGCGCTCGCGATCTGCATTTTGTCGGACCGCCTGCGCGGGCGCCCCGGCATCCAGACGCCGTGGCCGACGGACGATCCGGGCCTCTCGCGCGCCGAGCGCCGCGAATTGCAGACGCTTCTCATCCGCGCCGGCTATGACGTCGGCGATCCCGACGGCGTGATCGGAACCAAGTCGAAGGAAGCCATCGCGGATTATCAGGGCCGCGTCGGCCTCCAGCGCAACGGCCGCGCCAGCCTCAAGGTGCTGAACGCGCTGAGGGGACGTTGAGAGCTACGACTCTAATAATCAAGCGGAATCAAAACGTAGCTTTAGATTTACTTGAGCCTGTGGCATTGCAACGGCACGGTAAGATGCCGCTTGATTTCTTCGAAACGCAAGTTCACTATCTTGGATACGGTCGAAATGCTTGGCATTCAACTTGGATTAACAAGTATTTTCCCAACTCCCTCTCCTTTGATGAGCGGAATTTGAAGAGTCGCGCTGAGGCATTGCGTAAACAAGGAAATGTATTCAAAATTCAGAGCATACCTGCTTTAGTTCTCAGATTTCCAGTTAGCGACCTATTGTTTTGCGAAATTAATGAGCGTTCAATTTCCGAGTACAACGCAGTTTTCCAAGGGATAGATAATGATGTTCCAGAATTATTTTACCGCTATCTGCCGCCGAGCATTTCAAACTGGATTTTAATTTTCAAGTTATCGCAAAAATACCGTCCGGGCACTGATCATGCGCCTATCTGTTTGCGCTCACGAACTTATGGTCCCAAATACGTCCTCGGCTGGGAGTATAGTCCTATTTCGCGCAGAAAAAACTTCGCAATATTTTGTGAGCGTCTGCTAGATCGCTTAACACGGACGCCATGAGCATCTCTCAGCTATCTGCACATCTTAGCCACATAACCAAAGCCTAATCCTCAGCGCAACGGCCGCGCCAGCCTCAAGGTGCTGAACGCGTTACGCGGACGCTGAGTCGCTCGACGGCGCCGTCAGCTCCGACGAGCCGGGCGTTTCGAGAAGTTCCGTCGTGACCGCGGCCCCCTCCTGATCGAGGGCGGCCGTCTCCTCGGCGATCCATGCGTTGCCCAGTTCCCAGACGACGGCGAGCACCACGGGACCAACGAAAAGCCCGGCGACGCCATGCGCCAGGACGCCGCCAATGACGCCAAGGAAGATGATCGGGATCGGCGTCGAGAGGCCATGCGCAAAGATGAAGGGCTTCAACACATTGTCCATGTAGTTCACGGTCAGCATGCAGATCGTCAGTCCGATGGCGACAGGCGTCGACAGTGTCGTCCACGCCCAGAAAACGACTGGCGCGACCACGATGAGCGGTCCGATCTGCACGATGCCCAGGACGAGAATCGTGATCGTGAGCAGATTCGCCCCGGGCACGTCCGCGAGCCACATGCCAAGCCCTCCGATGACCGCCTGCATGACGGAGAGACCCACGACGCCGCGCGAGACAGCGTTGATCGTCGCCCCTGTGAGGTTGAGATAACTCACGCCGTTTGTTGGATCGATGCGCCTCGCCAAGGCCCGCATGCCGATCATGAGCTGAGGGGCGTAAGCCAGCAGGAAGCCTGAAAGGATCACCGACAGCAGGAATTTCAGCGTGCCGACGCCGGCGTTGCGCGCCATTCCGAGGAGGTATTCCCCAACGGGCTTGAGCTGCGGGAGCAACTGGGAGAAAGCGCTGCGCAGATTGGTCGAGGCCAGCTCCCAATATTCGAAGACCTGCGGGCCAAAGATCGGCCAGTCCTTCACGGAGGCCGGCGGCGGCGGGATGACGATGTCGCCGCTGTCGAAGCCGGCGATAACGCCTTTCACCGGATCGATGGCGCCGACGCCCATCCAGGTGACGGGGCCGATGACGATCACCAGCGCCGCGAGAGTGATGAGCGCCGCCGCGACCGTCGGGCGGTGGCCCAGCAGAGGGGAGAGCCTGTCGAAGAGCGGATAGAGCGCGACGGCCAGCACGACGCTCCAGACGATCATCGCCCCGAAGGGCGCGATGATGACAAAGGTCCAGTAAGCGAGGAAGCCGATCACGAAGAGCCGGATCGACATCTCGATGAAGAGCGCGTTGAAGCGGCGCTCGCCGCCGTTGAAATTGCCCTGTTCCTCGATCACGCGTTCAGATTCCTCGCGTTAGACTGGACGCCGGCGATGCGGCTGACAAGCGGAGCGGCCGCGGCTAATGAGCGTGCGACTCGCGGAAGGCGAGCGTGACCCTGGATTTCACGAGGTCGCGAATATTTTGAGACCAGCAGGTCGCGTCGAGAGCCGCGTCGATCTGCTTTTGATCGGTGAAACCGAGATCGACCAGCCGCTTTCGCACCCGCGTCGACTCGTCGGGGTCGTTTCGCGCCGCCGCCAGCGCAAGTTCGATCACCAGCACGGGGGCCGCGTCCGTCTGATCGGAGGCGCGTTTGAGCCTGGGCCGGTTGGCGTAATCGCCGCGGCCGAGCGCGTCAATGGCGATCGCCATCGTGTCGACGGGCGTCAGGTCGGGGGCGATGGCGCGGGCGCGTTCGATGAGCGCGACGCCTTCGGGCGCGTCCCCCGAACTGAGGATCAATCGCGAGCCGACGTCGGCAAGCGCAACCGGGTTGTTGGGGAAGCGCTCCACCGTCTCTCGCGAGACCGAGCGGAAGGTTTCGAGATCCCCGGTGCAGAGAGCGGTGATGTAGCGGGCCGCGCGCGGAAAGAACTCCACGCTGTTGCGGTCGAAGGCCTGCGACGCCATTTGCGACGCCTCCGCCCGCGCCTCGGGCAGCGTTCGTCCGGAAAAGCGCAGGCTCTGGGGGTCGAGCGTCAGAATCGAGTCCATCGCGAGGCTGGTCGGGTCGAGCGGGCCCTTGGCGGCCGCGTCGTCGAAACAACGGCGGGCCGGCGCGTAGTCCGGTGACTTCAAGGTTTTCCAGTAGTGCAGGGCGCGAAGCTGGCAGACGAAAGCCTCGTCCGACGGCGTCTCGTTCGCGGACCACTGGGCGTGGGCGATGTCGGCAACAATGCCGAAGGGATTGCCGACGTCGCGGCCGATCGCGCTCACCAGATCCCGCTGCATGGCCATGATCTCGCCGGCGCGCAGGTGAAAATCATAGGACTTGGTCCAGCGCGCTTCGCGCGTCTGGCCGTCGAGCAGCAGCACCGTCGCCCTGGCCTGGTCGCCGATCAGCCGCAGCGAGCCGCGAACGATGAAGTCGGGCCGGGCGATCTGGTCCGCCCCGCCCGCAAGTTGAGCCTCGTCGTTAAGGGGGATCACGGTAAGCCATTGGTATTCAGACAGAATATCGGCAAGGTCCGCCTGCAGGCCGCCGCCGACATAGTCGAGGCCGTCCCTGTCCGCATGAAAATCGAAGGGCAGAATGGCGACAATGGGACCGCGCCGGGCGGCGGAGGGGGCGGGGGCGGCGGCGAACTGCTTCCAGGCGAGAAAGCCGACGAGCGCCGCCAGAAGCAGGGTTAACGCCGCCATCAACCGGTAAGGGGTCGCCGGCGGGGCCTGCCGGACCTCCACGGAGGCTGGCGGAGGCGGCGCGGCGGCCGTGAAAACGGGGCGGTACTGGCCCTTGGGGATGGTGATGACGATCGGGGCGGTCTTGCCCTCGGCGAGGTAATAGCGTTCGAGGGCCTGCCGCAGCCGCCCCACCTCGACGCGGACGATGCTGTCCAGTTGCGGGTCGAAATCCTTTGGCCGGCCAAACACTTCTGTCGCAATGGAATAGGCCTTCAGCCGCTCCCCCCGCCCTTCCAGCTCCTCGGTCACGAGATAGGAGAGAAGGCTGCGCTGGCGGTCGCTCGCGCCGTCGAGACCGCTGTCGAAGGCGCGGTGCAACTCCTCGAGCACCGAAAGCTTCAACTGCGAGTCCGCGGTGATGAAACCATTCAAATTTTAAGCTCCTGAGGAACAGGGACGTTACGGTCACATGTTAACGCCGGGTACGTGCCTGCCGTTGCGCCGAAGCTACGACATTCTCGGTTTCGTCGAAACGGGGCGCCGCCTGAAAGGCAGCGTCCGGACTGGGGGAATGATCACATATGACCGACCTCGACGAGAGCGAGAATGAAGACCACAACGAGCCGAGCCCCGACAATGACGCGGCGCGGCTCGAGCAGGCGCTTGTAGAGGCCCATTATCTGGGGCTTTCGCTGCGGGCGCTCGCTTCGAACCGCAATTTCCGCTACGCCGCGATCACCTCCTCCGTCTGCGAACTGCTGATCGGCTGGGCGCGCTTTGTCGGCGACCGGCTGCAGGAAGGGGAGCGCCCTTTCTCCGGGCAGCCCGCCCCGCGCGGCCGCCCGCCGGGCAAAAAACGGTAAACGCGTTTTCGCAAGCTTTCCGCTTTTCGGTTAGGATAGCGGAAAGCCTCCTAACGAATCGAGTCCCATGACCATCCGCCTGCACCAGGGCGATCTCCCTGACGGAGACGCCCCCGGACCGATCGTCGCCATCGACACGGAAACCCTGGGCCTCAATCCGCATCGCGACCGCCTCTGTTTGGTGCAGCTCTCCTTTGGAAACGGGGACGCCGAACTGGTCCAGATCGCGCGCGGGCAGACGCGCGCGCCCAATCTGGAGAAGCTCTTAACAGATCCGAACATACTGAAACTATTCCACTTCGCGCGGTTCGACATTGCGATCCTCGCCAAGACCTTCGGCGTCATGCCGGCGCCGGTCTATTGCACCAAGATCGCCTCCAAGCTCACCCGCACCTATACGGACCGGCATGGCCTGAAGGAACTGGTGCGCGAACTTGCAGGGATTGAAATCTCCAAGCAGCAGCAGTCTTCGGACTGGGGCGCGGCGACGCTCAGCGACGCCCAGCAGGCCTACGCAGCCTCCGACGTGCTCTACCTGCACCAGCTCAAGGAGAAGCTCGACGCCATGCTGGCGCGCGAGGGCCGGGCCGATCTGGCGCAAGCCTGCTTCGACTTTCTGCCGGCGCGGGCGCGCCTCGACCTCTCGGGCTGGCCCGAGACGGATATCTTCTCGCATGAGTGACGCGCGCGATTGATTGGCTCCGCCTCGAATTCGCCATTGCGCGGTCGGATGATTTCCCCATGACTGACGGCGGCGCCGCGGACGCAAGTGCCGCCACCCCGACGAAACCACAGGGCCGGCGGGCGGAGCCTCCGCACGCGCCGGCAGGGCGCGACCGACTCGCCGGGCTCACCGCGACGCGCGAGAGCGCCTTTCCCGAGGCGTTGCGCCATACGGCCCGCGTCGCGCGTCTGCGCAGAGGAATCCTGTGGGGCGCGGGCGGCACGGTGGCGCTCGTCGGGCTTGGCCTGCTCATCAGCTCGCTGCGCTTCCTGCCGGTCGACCTCAACCTCGCCCGCGTGGCGCTCAAAGGCACCCGCATCGTCATCGAGAGCCCAAAGCTCGTCGGCTACCGCAAGGACGGGCGCCCGTATGAGGTGCGGGCGCGCGTCGGCGTCCAGGACATCGCCAGGCCCGATGTTTTCGAACTCGAGGGGCTCGACGTGCGGGTCGAGACAAAAGGCGCGAGCGCGGTGACGCTCACCGCCCCCAAGGGCCTTTACAATACGAAAATCGACCGCGCCGACATGAGCGGCGGCGTCGTCATTCGGGACGACAAGAATTTCGACCTGCGGATGGCGGCGGCCGTGATGGACTTCAAGGCCAGCGTCATGACGTCGGACCAGACCGCCACGCTCAAGATCGACGGCGGCGAGGTCGTTGCGGATCGGGTGGAATTCTCGCAAAAGGAGCGTCGCGCGACCTTCTCGGGCAACGTGCGCTCGGTTCTCTATGGCGAGAGCGACGCGCCCGACGAGGGACTGCGCACGGCGAAATGAAGAAAGCCATGAACCGACACATCCCGACGGCCGTTTTCGCGGCGCTCCTCCTCGCCGCCGCTCCCGCCATCAACCCCGCCCTGGCCAAGGGCCGCTCCGGCGGCATCCTGCCCGGCGCCACGGCGAAAGACCCGCTGAACATCGACGCAGGCAAGCTCGACTTTTTCGACCAGGAGCAAAAGCTCGTCTATTCGGGCAGCGTCATCGTCACCAACGGCCCCTCGACGTTGAAGGCGACGCGCATCACCATCTTTCTGGAAGGCAAGGGCGCCGCCGGGGCCGGGACGAGCAACGACCGCGTCAGGCACATCGACGCCGATGGGCCGGTGACGCTGGTCTCGAAAGACCAGATCGGCACCGGCGACCGCGGCAGCTACGACAAGGGCGAGAACAAGGTCTATCTCACCGGCAACGTCACGCTCACGCAGGGCGAAAACGTCGTGAAGGGCGAGCGGCTGGTCTATGACGTGACGAGCGGCGTCGCGACCGTGCAGGGCGGCGGTTCGCAGGGCGGGCGCGTGCGCTCGACCTTTACGCCCGGCTCCGCAAAACCGTAGGGCTGCTTACGGCTCCAGCGCGCCCGCGTGCAACTCGCCGAGCATGCCGCGGCGCTTCGCCTCGTAATAATAGCCGCCGGCGTAGAGCTGGATCGCGCGCGCCTCGCTGCCGCCCGAAAGCTTGTAGGCGTTGGCGAGATAGGGCACCGCGTAGGTGAGATTGGTGTCGGCGTCGAGAAGCCCGTGCGCCGGGCCGCGATAGCCCATGCCCTTCGCCGTGTCGTGACGGATCTGCATCAGGCCCCAATAGGGTCCGTTGCGGGCGCCGGGATTGTAATTGCTCTCGCGGCGCACCGACCGGTGGATGAGCGATTCTGGAATGTCGTAGAGCCGGGCGAAATGGGCGATGCGCGCATGAAGCGCCTCCTTGCCCGCCGGCGCCGCTTCCGGGCGCGGCTCGTTCACATAGGATTCCGGCGCAGAGGCGACCGGCGACCCCGTCTGCGCGCAACCGGCGAGCGCCAGGGTGGCCAATACAGCGCAAGCTGCTGTTTTCATATCAAACGATCCCTCAAAGCGCGCAGGCGAAATTGTTGGCTGACAAATCGCCATGCCGGAGTGGCGAAATCGTGGCGTTGGGGCGCCCGGCAGCGGCGACCGCCGCTCCACGCCCGTGCGGCAACGCACGCACAAAGCGTTAAGAAAGCGTCACTCTCTGCGTGTTCGGTGCAGTCGTTTTCAGGCGCTGATTTGGGGCGGGTTTTCTTGGGGGCGCAAATTTCAGGGCAGGATTTCAGGGCCGGATTTCAGGGCCGGATTTCAGGGGCGAATCGATCCGGCCGCGCGAGCGGCCGGGTCTTTTTCGTTACGGTTCGCTGACGGCACGAGCCCGACGCCTCGATTTTACCGCGTGAACTTCTTGTATTTCAACCGGTGCGGAATGATGCTGTCGGTCCCGAGGCGCCGCTTCTTGTCTTCCTCGTAATCGGCGAAGTTTCCTTCGAACCATTCGACATGGCTGTCGCCTTCATAGGCGAGGATATGCGTGGCGATGCGGTCCAGGAAAAATCGATCGTGGCTGATGATGACGGCGCAGCCGGCGAAGTCCACGAGCGCGTCTTCCAGCGCGCGCAGCGTGTCGACGTCGAGATCGTTGGTCGGCTCGTCGAGCAGGAGAACGTTCGCCCCGCTCTTGAGCATCTTGGCGAGATGCACGCGGTTGCGCTCGCCGCCCGAGAGCTGGCCGACCTTCTTCTGCTGGTCGGCGCCCTTGAAGTTGAAGGCCGAGCAATAGGCGCGCGAATTGATCTCGCGCTTGCCGAGATAGATCACCTCGTTGCCCTCGGAGACTTCCTCCCAGACGGTCTTGTTGGCGTGCAACGCGTCGCGTGACTGGTCGACATAGCCGAGCTGCACGCTGTCGCCGATGGTGATCGTGCCGCCGTCGGGCTTCTCCTGCCCCGTGATCATGCGGAAGAGCGTCGTCTTGCCGGCGCCGTTCGGGCCGATCACGCCGACAATGCCGCCCGGCGGCAGCTTGAAGGTGAGATCGTCGATGAGCAGCGTGTCGCCGAAGGCTTTCGCAATGTGCTCGAAGTCGATGACATTGTCGCCGAGCCGCTCCGCGACGGGAATGACGATCTGCGCGGTCGTCGGCGTCTTGTCGTTCTGCCTGGCGACGAGTTCCTCGTAACGCTGGATGCGCGCCTTGCTCTTGGCCTGACGCGCCTTGGGCGAGGCCGCGATCCACTCGCTTTCGGCTTCGAGCGCGCGCTGGCGGGCCTTGTCCTCGCTCGATTCCTGCGCGAGGCGCTTCTGCTTCTGCTTCAGCCAGCTCGTGTAATTGCCTTCATAGGGAATGCCGCGCCCGCGATCGAGCTCCAGAATCCAGCCCGTGACATTGTCGAGGAAGTAGCGATCGTGGGTGACGATCAGAATCGCGCCCGGATAGGCGCGCAGATGTCCCTCGAGCCAGTTCACCGTCTCGGCGTCGAGATGGTTGGTCGGCTCGTCGAGCAGCAGCATTTCCGGCTGCTCCAGCAGCAGTTTGCAGAGCGCCACGCGGCGGCGCTCGCCGCCCGAGAGCTTGGTCACGTCGGCGTCGTCCGGCGGGCAGCCCAGCGCGTCCATCGCCTGATCGACCTGGCTGTCGAGATCCCACAGGCCAGCGGCCTCGATCTCGTCCTGGAGCCTGGTCATCTCGTCGGCCGTCTCGTCCGAATAGTTCATGGCGAGATCGTTGTAGCGGTCGAGAATGGCCTTCTTGGTCGCGACGCCGAGCATGACGTTTTCGCGCACGTTCAGTTCGGGCTCCAGATGCGGCTCCTGGGGCAGATAGCCGACGCGGGCGCCTTCCGCGACGAAGCCTTCGCCGGTGAATTCCTTGTCGATGCCGGCCATGATGCGCAGCAGGGTCGATTTGCCCGCGCCATTGACGCCGAGCACGCCGATCTTGGCGTCCGGGTAGAAAGAGAGATGGACATTGTCCAGAACCTTCTTGCCGCCCGGATAGGTCTTGGTGAGGCCCTGCATGTGGTAGATGAACTGGCGCGCCATATTGCCTCGCTTGGAGAAGAATTTGGCGCTGTGTTTAGAGCATTTCCGCCCGGTGGGGAACGCGCTTGTCGCGCTCGGCGTGCTTCCCGTGAGAATCAGCGTCGCGCCGGGCGCCAGCAGGGTGGAGAGATTGAGGACGACGAAAAAGCCCAGCGCGAGGCTGTCGCCGCCGAACTGCTCGACCATCGAGTTGATTGCGCTGCCCGCGGTTGGCGTCCTAGAAGCAAGCGTCAGGGGTCAGCGGCGGAGCGCGCATGAACATTCTTCTCATCGGATCGGGCGGGCGCGAGCACGCGATGGCCAATGCGCTAGCGAAAAGCCATCTTCTGACAAGGCTTTATGTTGCGCCGGGCAATCCGGGGACGGAGCGCGTCGCCGAAAATGTCGATCTCGACGCGGGGGACCACGGCGCGGTCGTCCGCTTCTGCCGCGAGATGGGGATCGCGCTCGTGGTCGTGGGGCCGGAGCAGCCGCTGATCGGCGGTCTCGTCGATGCCCTGGAGCGCGCGCAGATTCTGGCCTTCGGGCCGACGCAGGCGGCGGCGCAGCTCGAGGGGTCCAAGGGCTTCACCAAGGATCTGTGCCGCGACTACGGCATCCCGACCGCCGCCTATGAGCGCTTCTGCGACAAGGACAAGGCGCTCGCCTGGCTGCGAGAAAAGGGCGCGCCCATCGTCGTGAAGGCGGACGGGCTCGCCGCGGGCAAGGGCGTCGTCGTGGCGGCGACGCTGGAGGAGGCCGAGCGCGCGGTGGAGGCGATGTTCGCCGGGCTTTTCGGCGGCTCCGGCGCGGAGGTCGTCATCGAGGAGTTTCTCGAGGGCGAGGAGGCCTCGTTCTTCGCCATTTGCGACGGGACGCGCGCGGTTCCCTTCGCCACGGCGCAGGATCACAAACGCGTCGGCGACGGCGATACGGGGCCGAACACGGGCGGCATGGGCGCCTATTCGCCCGCCTCCGTCGTGACGCCGCAGATCGAGGCGCGCGTGATGGCCGAGATCATCGAGCCGACGATGCGCGCCATGCGCGAGAAAGGCGCGCCCTTCAAGGGCGTTCTCTACGCCGGACTCATGCTGACGGCGGACGGCCCCAAGCTCATCGAATACAATAACCGCTTCGGCGATCCGGAGGCGCAAGTCATTCTGCCGCGACTTGCGGACGATCTTCTCGAAATCCTGCTGGCGGCCTCGCGCGGCGCCCTGCCGGAGGCGCCCCCGCGCTTCTCGAACGACGGCGCTTTGACCGTCGTGCTCTGCGCAAAAGGCTATCCCGGCACGCCGATGACCGGCTCGGAGATTCGCGGCGTCGCGGGTGCGGAGGCGATGGCCGGCGTCATCGTCACTCATGCCGGCACGCGCGACGAGGGCGGGCGCCTGCTCGCGGCCGGCGGGCGCGTGCTCAACGTCACCGCGCTTGCTGGAAGCGTCGCGGAAGCGCAGGCGAGGGCCTATGCGGCGGTCGACGCGATCGACTGGACCGGCGGCTTCTGCCGCCGGGACATCGGCTGGCGGGAGATTGCCCGCGAAAGACGCTGACCTTTTCCAGGCCCGTTCAAAAGCTCTGCCTTTCTCGGTAAAGTCGGCCGCAGCCGCCCGCCGGGCGCTTGCGAAATCTGGAGCGGAGCGTGGACCAGCGAAAGCGCATCATCGTCGTCGCCGGCGGCATTGTCGGCGCGTTCGCGCTCTACGAGATAGCGTCGCGCTTCGTCGTCTATACGGACGACGCCTATGTCCGCTCCTATCTCGTTTCCGTCGCGCCCGAGGTGACGGGCCGCATCATCGCGGTCCATGTGGTCGATAATCAGGAGGTCAAGGTCGGCGATCCGCTGGCGACGATCGATCCCACTCCTTTTCAACTCGCTGTGAATGAGCAGCGCCATGCCGTCGATGAGGCGCAGGCGCAGATCGCGACCGATGAGGCTGCGATAAAGGCCGCGCAGGACGTCGTCGCCGCGCAGGGCTCGGCGCTCAACTTCGCCAAGGGCGCGCAGCAGCGGCGTGTGGCGCTGGGCAAAGGCGATTTCATTTCGCCCGAGGATGTGGACGCGGCGACCGACAGGGCCACGCGGGCCGCCGCCTCCGTCGCGAAAGCGCAATCGGCTGTCGCCGAGCGCATCTCGGCGAGGGCGATGCATCAGGCGGCGCTGGCGAAGGCGCAATCCGCGCTGGAGACGGCGGAATGGCGGCTCTCGAAAACGCAGATCGTCGCGCCGCGCCCCGGCGCCATCAACAATCTGCGCCTGCGCGTAGGCGATACGGCGACGGCCTATGTTCCGCTCATTGGCATCATCGACGCCGAGGGCTGGCGCATCATCGCCAATTATCTCCAATACGACATTCGCGATTTCGAAGTCGGCAAGACCGCGTGGGTGTGGCTCGACTCAGATCCCTGGCGTTGGCGCCGCGCGAAGATCGAGGGCATCGCGCGCGGCGTCAGCCGCGAGCCGGGCGCTGAAAAACTGCTCCCTTACGTCGCGCCGACGACAGACTGGATCCGGCTGCAGCGGCGCTTTCCGGTCACGATCACGCTCGTCGACCCGCCCGCGGACCTGAAGCTCTATATGGGCGCCGACGCGCGCACGGTGGTCTTTCCGTGAGCGTCGTCACGCAAAGCGACATACGCCCCGGACTTTTCAGAGCGCTTTTGGATGACCTTGGCGAACTCGGCGTCTCGGGTCCACGTGCGCGGGCTTCTCTCACGGCGACGCTCTCCGTCGTGCTCTCAGTGACCGTCGCCCTGTGGCTGCATCTCGACAACGCCTGGTGGGCGGGCATCAGCGGCTTCATGGTCAGCCAGGCGACGAGCGCGGCGTCGTTCAAGAAAGGGCTGCAGCGCATTTCCGGAACGGCTCTCGGCGCCGCGGCGGCCTTCCTTGCGATGCGCTGGATCGCCTATGACCATGTCGCAAGCTATCTGTTCCTTTTCTTTTTCACCCTTGTCGGCGTGCTTGGATATGAGGTGAAGCGCAACGGCTATGCATGGCTCCTCGCCGCCGTCACCGCCGGCATGATCGTTCTGATGTCGCTGGAGCAGCCCATGGTGACGCTCCATGCGGCGGTCTATCGCACGGCGGAAGTCGCCATCGGCACATTTGTCGCGATGCTGGTCGCATTTGCGCTGGCCGACGACGCTCAAAACGAAATCGCCGAGCCGGAGCCCCCGGGCTTTCTCGGCGCGGATCGGGCGGCGCTGCTGCATGCGACGCGCAGCGCGCTGAGCGTCATGCTGATCCCGATCGTCTGGGACTGGCTGGAGTTGCCCATGTCCGGCGCGCAAATGGGCATTACGGCGATTGTGGTGTCCGCTGTTCCCGCGCTCGGAACGCCGCCGTCGATCCTCCTCTCGACGGTCGTCACGCGCGGGCTCCACAGAATCGTCGGCTGCCTCATCGGCGGGGCGGCGGCGCTGTTTTGCCTGATGATTCCATTGACGTCGTTTCTGCCCTGGCTGCTGGCGCTCGCCGGCGGCGTATGGATCGCCATGCATATTCAGACGAGCGCGCGCGGAACGGGCTATGTCGGCACGCAGATCAGCATCGCCTTCATCATGACGCTGGTGCAGGGCTTCGGCCCGCCGCTCAGCATCTGGCCCGGCGCAGAGCGCTTCGCCGGCATTCTGATCGGGCTCGTGATCTTGCTGCTGGTCTCGCTCGTGCTCTGGCCGTCGGAGGAGAAGGCGTAGAGCGCGCCGTAGGCGCGCTCCTGGAGTTTCTTTGCGTCCTACTTCTTCGCCCCGCGCGCCGCCCTCTTCGCCAGCGTGCGCAGCCGAAGCGCGTTGAGCTTGATGAAGCCATGCGCGTCGCGCTGGTCGTAGGCGCCGCCTTCCTCGAAGGTCACGAGGTCTTGATCGTAGAGCGACCAGGGGCTTTCGCGGCCTACGAGCCGCGCCGAGCCCTTGTAGAGCTTCAGCCGCACGCGGCCGGTGACATGCTGCTGGCTGTGATCGATCGCGGCCTGCAGCATCTCGCGCTCGGGCGAGAACCAGAAGCCGTTGTATATGAGTTCCGAATAGCGCGGCATCAGCTCGTCTTTCAGATGCGCGGCGCCGCGGTCGAGCGTGATGCTCTCAATGCCGCGATGCGCGACGAGCAGGATTTCGCCGCCGGGCGTCTCATACATGCCGCGCGATTTCATGCCGACGAAGCGGTTCTCGACGAGATCGAGACGGCCGATGCCATGCAGGCGGCCGAGATCGTTGAGCCTGGCGAGCAGCGCCGCAGGCGAGAGCGCCACGCCATCTACGGCGACCGCGTCGCCCTTCTCGAAGTCGATGGTGACATATTGCGGTTCGTTCGGCCCGTCCTCGGGGTGGCCGGTGCGCGAATAGACGTAATCGGGCGTCTCCTGCGCCGGATCCTCCAGCACCTTGCCCTCGGAGGAGGTGTGCAGAAGATTGGCGTCCGTGGAGAAGGGCGCCTCGCCGCGTTTGTCCCTGGCGATGGGAATCTGGTGGGCTTCCGCGAAAGCGATGAGATCGGTGCGCGAGACGAAATCCCATTCGCGCCAGGGCGCAATGACGGTGATGTCGGGCTCCAGCGCGTAATAGCCAAGCTCGAAGCGCACCTGATCATTGCCCTTGCCGGTCGCGCCATGGCAGACGGCGTCCGCGCCCATCTTTCTGGCGATCTCGATCTGCTTCCTGGCGATCAGCGGCCGCGCGATGGAGGTGCCGAGGAGGTAGAGGCCCTCATAGACGGCGTTGGCGCGAAACATCGGGAAGACGTAGTCGCGTACGAATTCTTCACGCAAATCCTCGATGAAAATGTTCTCAGGCTTGACGCCGAGCAGCAGCGCCTTCTCGCGCGCCGGCCCAAGCTCCTCGCCCTGGCCGAGATCGGCCGTGAAGGTGATCACCTCCGCGCCATAGACCGTCTGCAGCCATTTCAGGATGATGGAGGTGTCGAGGCCGCCGGAATAGGCGAGGACGACTTTCTTGATGTCTTTCTTCTTGGTTCCATTGGCGCTGGTCATGTCGGGGCTCGGGCTGTTGGCTGGGTCGGCGCCGTTATAAACGGGCCGACGCGGCGCGCAAGCGCGCCGCCCTCAGTCACGGCTGCCGAACTGCGGCGGGGTGAGCCCTTACGCCGCCTTCTCCATCAGCGCGGCCAGCGCCGGGGCGATGGCGGGGGATTCCTCCTTCAGGAAGCGCAGCAGGCGCCGCTCGGCGGAGGAAATCTTGCCGTCGCGCGTGAGGCGGGAGACGAGCCATTCGGCCTCGCCCGCGTCGATCGCCTCGGCGCGCATCATGTCGCGGGCGTCGGCCGCGTTCTGATCGGCGTCGATGTCGACGTCCTGGCCGATCCGGCTGAAGTCGAGCATGGAGCCCAGAAACGCGCCAAAGCCAGGCTCCGGCGCGTCGAGCCACGCGTCCACGCGCTTCTTTTCAGAGGCCGAGGGCGTCCAGCGGAACGCGAGCCCCATCACGTAATTGCCGATGGCCTTGGCGAAGAAATCGTCGAAGCCGGGGTTTTCGGCGCCGTCGGCCAATGCGTCCGCAATGCGGAACAGCGCCTCGGCGGAATCCTGCGTAACATGGAGCGAGCTGCCTTCCGTCGCGGCGTACACGACCGTGCGCAACGACTGAAGGTCGGCGTCCGTCACGACGCCGGCCTGATGGCCCGCCGCGCCCTTGACGATGCCGCGCTCGATCTCGCCCACGACGAAAGCCGCGAGCGCGGGCGGAACCGACACCGCCTGGCCGATGACATGGGTGAGCATGGCGTATTCGGCGCGATTGGCGAGACCCCCGTTGAGGCGCGTGACGAGCCATTCGGCGTCGGCCGCCTGAATGTAGCGCGCCGGTTCGACGTCGTTGACGAGAACGTCGGCGGCGACCTCGGACAGAAGATCGATGAAGGCGTCCGAGTAGGCGTCTGCCCCGCGGCCCGAGTCGATGGCGCGCACAAGGTCGATCTTGGCGGCTTTGCCCTTGGCGTAGATGGCGCGGCGCATCTCAAGCGCCCCCTGTTCGTCGATCAGCATGGGGAACCCTCGATTGGGAATGAATTTCCGGGAAAGCTGACCGTGAAAGATTTACGTTCCATAAAGTGAAAGCGCGGGAACGGGTTATGTCGCGTAAATTCGCCGGATTCGCGCGCGCCTGCCTCCCTGGGGTTGCGGAATCCGCCTTCGCTGCAACCCCGGCGCGCACCGCGCGAGAGCGCGTCAGTCGAAGGCGAGTTGCGCCGTCACGATTGCGCGATCGAACCAGGCCGCTGGCTGATAGCAATAGGCGTTGCTCGCGACCGGGGCCTCCCGGCAGCGCGCTTCGTCTTGCGACCACTGGAACCCGGAAGCGCTCATGCAGGAGACGATATGGCGGCCGATGACGCCCGTCTTGCCGCCGCGGGCGTCGGGATGCGCGGCCTCCCCCTCGAGTTCGCATTGCGAGGCGCTCTGCATCTGGCCCTTGAGAAAGGCCGTGTTGCTGCTGCCGGTGAAGTGCACGCCGATTCCGGCGACGAACATGAAGGCCGCGGCGGCGAAGACGACGCCCTGGGCGAGGCGCGAGCGCGTCTCCATCAGCACGAGATTGCTGCGCATGAAACCGAGTCCGCCGGCGACGACCATGACGGCGCCAAGGAGAAAAAGTGCGGCCATGATCAAGGCTGTGAGTTCAGGCGTCATGAGATGTCTCCAAAGCGTTCCCGATTGCGCAACGCCGGCTTTCACGGCGAATTACGCATCCTTGCGGCAGATGATGTTCGATATAGGTATTTTCTACTTTCAGACCCCGAACAGGGGCCGGAATAATATTGAACATTTCATGATTTTTGGGCCTGCGTCTGTGACTTTGTCTTTATGGACGATTTTTTCAGAACGACCGGCGCCGGCGTGGCCTCGTCTTTCCCCGGCCGCGCCGCTAGAATGAACGCATGAGCAGCCATCCGCCGCATGACACAGCGAAAATAGCCGGGCTCACTCCGGCGCGCCGCCGCGCGCTCGACATTCTCACCCAGGCGAACCGCCCTGTCGGCGCCTATGAGATGATCGACCTCATGGCCGGCCCCGACGGCAAGCGGCCCGCGCCGGTCTCGGTCTATCGCGCGCTCGCCTTTCTGCTCGACAACGGCCTCGCGCACCGGCTTGAATCCAGGAACGCCTTCGTCGTCTGCGGCCATGCCCATGGGGCGGAGGAGCCGGTCGTGTTTCTGATCTGCGAGCAGTGCGGCGAGGTGAAGGAGGCGACGTCCGCGGGCCTCGCGCGCGAACTCGCCATGCTCACGGGCGAGGCCGGCTTCAGGGCGCGCACGCGGGTCGTGGAGATCGCGGGGCGCTGCGCGCGCTGCGCCGGCGGATGACGATGCGCGCCGCCGTTTCCGTCCCGGGCGCCGGCGCCTTGCGCGGGCTTCTCATTTTCGTCCTCGCCCTCGCCACGGCGCTCGCCTTCGCCGCGCCGAACTATCCGGCGCTCTCCGGCCGCGTCGTCGATCAGGCGGGCATTCTGCAGGAGTCGACCAAGGCGGGCCTGCAGTCGAAGCTGCGCGATCTCGAAGACAAATCCAGCATCCAGCTCGTCGTCGCGACGATCAAGTCGCTCGACGGCTATGACATCGAGACCTACGCCAACGGCCTCTTCCGCTACTGGAAACTGGGCGAGGCGAAGAAGAACAACGGCGTCCTGTTCCTCGTCGCGCCCAATGACCGCAAGATGCGTATCGAGGTCGGCTACGGGCTCGAGGGCGTGCTCACCGACGCGCTGTCCAAGGTCATCATCGCCAGCGCGGTCACGCCGAAGTTCAAGGCCGGCGATTTCAACGCCGGCGTCGAGAGCGGGGTCGACGGCATTGTCGAAATTCTCAGCGGCGACAAATCGGAATGGGTGAAGAAGCTCCCGCCGCCGCCCTCGCTTTTCGAGGAGATGCTGCCCTTCCTCATCTTCGCGTTGTTCATCTTCATCTTCATCATGATGGCGCGCAGCGCCGGCTCGCAGCCGACGGGCTACCGCCGCTATCGCCGCGGGGGGCCTCCCGTCATCATCCTGCCGCCGTCGGGCGGCGGGTGGGACGATTTCGGCTCGTCGGGCGGCTCCTCCTGGGGCGGGGGCGGCGGCGGCTTTGACAGTTTCTCCGGCGGCGGCGGCTCGTCGGGAGGCGGCGGCGCCTCGGGGGATTGGTGATGCGGCTGACGGATCAAGACCTCGACCGCATCGCCGCGGCCATCGGCGAAGCCGAGACGAAAACCTCCGGCGAGATCGTCTGCGCGCTGGCGCGGCGCTCGTCCGATTACGCCTATGTGCCGCCGCTCTGGGCGGCCTTTTTCGCGCTCGTCGCGCCCTGGCCGCTGGCGGAGTTCACGCAGCTTTCCGCCAAGGCGATCTACGCCATCCAGATCGGCGTCTTCATGGTGACGGCGCTGATCGTCTGGTGGGCGCCGATCCGCCTCGCGCTGACCCCACGCCTTGTGAAGAAACGCCGCGCCGAACGCGCCGCCATCGAGCAGTTTTTCATGCGCGGCGTGGCGGGAACCAGGGGCCGCACGGGCGTGCTGATCTTTGTCTCCTTCGCCGAGCACTACGCCCGCATCATCGCCGACGAGGGGCTGAACGGGAAAATCTCCGACGAGGAATGGGCGGCGGCGCTGGAGCCTCTGCTGACCTGTCTGGGGCAGGGCCGCTGCGCGGAGGGGTTTGTGGCGGCGATAGAGGAATGCGCCCGGCTGCTGGCCCGCGTCGCGCCGCCGGGGGCGGAGGGGGATGAGCTGCCGGACAAGGTTTATGTGAGTTGAGGAAAGGCGAGCGCGCTCATGGCTCCAGCCTTCCAATTTCCCCCGCCTTGGGCTAAAACCCGCCGCATCGCAACAAAAGTCGCCGCCGCGTCGTCCGGGCAGAAGCCGCCCACGGACCGGGTCGCGGCTGTTTCTATTGAAAGCCGGCCGGTTCCATGCAACTGCGCAACATCGCCATCATCGCTCACGTCGACCACGGCAAAACCACGCTCGTCGACCGCCT
>PERY01000019.1 GCA_002929055.1 Methylocystis sp.
CGAGCGCATCATCGCGCAGCTTCAGGGCTTCGACGTCGGCGCCACGGGCCGCTTCTCGGGCGGAGGCGGCGATGTCGGCCAGGGCGGCGCGTCCCAGGCCGGGCCGATGGCCGCGGAAAGCGCTTCGAAATATCGCGGCGCGCAGGGCCTCGACCCCAAATTCATTGCAGAGCTTGAAAAGCAGTTCGGCTTCGACAAGCCGGCGTGGCAACGTTTCCTGCTAATGGTGAAGAACTACGCCATGTTCGATTTCGGGCGGAGCTATTTCCGCGACGAGAGCGTCATCAAGCTCATCGGCGAGAAACTCCCCGTCTCCATGTCGCTGGGCCTGTGGATGACGCTGCTTTCCTACTCCATATCGATACCGCTCGGCATCGCCAAGGCGGTGCGGGACGGAACGCGGTTCGACATGTGGACCTCGAACCTCATCATCGTCGGCTATGCGATCCCCAGTTTCCTTTTCGCGATGCTGCTGATCGTGCTCTTCGCCGGCGGCTCCTTCTGGCAGATTTTCCCGCTGCGCGGGCTCACCTCCGACGATTTCGCGCAACTCTCGTTCTTCGGCAAAGTAAAAGATTATCTGTGGCATATCGTTCTGCCCGTGAGCGCCATGACGCTCGGCGCCTTCGCGACGCAGACCTTCCTGACGAAGAACTCCTTCCTAGATGAAATCCGCAAGCAATACGTGCAGACCGCGCGCATGAAGGGTCTCACCGAGAACCGCGTTCTCTACGGCCATGTCTTCCGCAACGCCATGCTCATCGTCATCGCAGGTTTCCCCGGCGCTTTCGTCCACGCCTTTCTGACAGGCTCGGTGCTGATCGAAACCATCTTCTCGCTCGACGGCCTCGGCTATCTCTCCTTCGAGAGCATCGTGAACCGCGATTATCCCGTGGTTTTCGCCAATCTCTATATCTTCGCCCTGCTCGGCCTCGTGGTGAATCTCATCTCCGACCTCACCTACACCTGGATCGATCCGCGGATCGATTTCGAGACGCGGGAGGTCTGACATGAGCGCAACGACAGAGGACGCCCGCCTCGCCCCGCCCGTCCTGCGCGACGGACTGCTTCGGCTTTCGCCGCTCGACCAGCGCCGCCTCGCCAATTTCAAGGCGAACCGGCGCGGCTACTGGTCGTTCTGGCTCTTCATGATTCTCTTCGTGATGTCGCTGCTCTCGAACATCCTCGCCAACGACCGGCCGATTTTCGCCTGGTATAAAGGCCAGCCGCTCTTCCCCGCCTTTGTCACCTATCCGGAGGAGAAGTTTGGCGGCTTCCTCGCGCGCACCGACTATCGCGATCCCGTCATCGAGAGCGAGATCAACGCCAATGGCTTCATGATCTGGCCGCCGGTCCGCTACTCTTACGATACGCATAATCTCGCCTTGCCGACGCCCGCGCCGTCTCCGCCGACCTGGATGCTGACGCAGGAGCAATGCAGGATCGCGGCGGCGAAGGTCATTCGGCCCGGCCAGCCGAACAATGGCTGCGCCGATATAGAATGGAATTGGCTCGGCACCGACGATCAGGGCCGCGACGTGGTTGCGCGCCTGCTTTACGGCTTTCGTATTTCGGTGCTCTTCGGCCTCATCCTCGCGACGGTCTCCTCCATCGTCGGCGTCGCGGCGGGGGCGATACAGGGCTATTTCGGCGGGCGCGTCGATCTCGTGTTCCAGCGCTTCATCGAGGTCTGGTCGTCGCTGCCGCAGCTTTACCTGCTGATCATCATCTCGTCGTTCCTCACGCCGGGCTTCTTCGTGCTGCTCGGCATTCTGCTGCTGTTCTCATGGGTGTCGCTCGTGCATGTCGTGCGCGCGGAGTTCCTGCGCGCCCGCAATTTCGAATATGTAAACGCCGCGCGCGCGCTGGGGCTCTCGAATTTCCGTATCATCTGGCGGCATCTCCTGCCCAACGCCACGGTCGCGACGCTGACCTTCCTGCCCTTCATCCTCAATTCGTCGATCACCACTCTGACCGCGCTGGACTTTCTGGGCTTCGGCCTGCCGCCCGGCTCCCCGTCCCTTGGCGAACTGCTGCTGCAGGGAAAATCCAATCTGCAGGCGCCCTGGCTTGGGCTGACCGGCTTCGCCATCATCGCGCTGATGCTGTCGCTCCTCGTCTTCATCGGCGAGGCTGTGCGCGACGCCTTCGATCCGAGAAAGAACTTCCGGTGAGACGTGCTAAGATCGCCCCGGAGGCCGAGCGATGAACAAAATTGTCAGGCAACACTATCCTGCGGCGAAGCTGCCGGAAGAGCTGCGAATTGGCATCGACCCGAACGCCGAAGTCACGATCACCGTCGAGACCGAGGAGCAGCCCGAGCGCATCATGTCGCTCGAGGAAATGTTCGCGCTGCGCCGGGACGTTTATGCCTCGCCAGAAGAGGTGAACGCGCAAATCGACGCGATCCGAGACGAGTGGGGCGCGCCGTAACTTGCCCGGGCCGCTCATCTACATCGACACGAATGTCTTCATCGAAGGCTTCGAATTACCGCTCGAACAGGCGAAGCCAGTGAGGGATTTGCTGGAAGGGCTTCGTGGAAATCCGCGTTTGGCTGTGACGAGCGAGCTCGCTCTCGCGGAGCTTCTTGCGCCGGTCTCCCGAGAGGGGGCTCTGCCGCTGCCAGTCAAACGACGTCTGTATCTGAATCTCCTGGTCTGGAGTCATCTTTTCGAGCTAAAGCCCGTTACGAGAGATATTCTCCTCGAGACGGCCGATCTACGACAGGCTGCGCCCCATCGTCTGCCCGACGCGATCCATATCGTGACAGCAATTCAGTCAGGCTGTACCTACTTCCTTTCAAGTGACAAGCGTATCAAGACGCCGAGCGGGATGTCTCTGGTCTATCCAGACAGAGCTGGGGTCGATTTGATCCTGAACGCGTGGTCCAGACAGGCGTAGGAGCCCATGAGACTTCTCAAAACATGCCAATGACCTCCTCCCCCCTCCTCGACGTTCGCGATCTCTGCGTCTCCTTCCAGCAAGGCGGGCGCGAGACGGTGGCGGTCGACCGCGTTTCTTTCTCGCTCGAGCGCGGAAAGACGCTCGCGCTCGTCGGCGAATCGGGCTCCGGCAAATCGATCAGCGCGCTCTCCATCGTGAGGCTCCTGCCGCCCGGCGCCAGCGCGACGGGCGAGGCGCGTTTCGGCGGCGCGAACATGCTCACGATCGGCGAGGATGAATTGCGCGCCATCCGCGGCGCGCGCATCACAATGGTGTTTCAGGAGCCCATGACCTCGCTCAATCCGCTGCACTCGATCGAGCAGCAGATCGCCGAGATTCTCGAACTCCACGGCATGCGCGGGCAGGACGCCATGCGCAAGCGGGTGATCGAGCTCCTCGCCGAGGTCGGCATTCCCAACCCGGAAGCACGGCTCGGCGCCTATCCGCATCAGCTTTCGGGAGGTCAGCGCCAGCGCGTGATGATCGCCATGGCTCTCGCCAACAAGCCCGATCTCCTCATCGCCGACGAGCCGACGACGGCGCTCGACGTCACCGTGCAGGCGCAGATCATCGCATTGCTGGAGCGCCTGCAGCAGACTTATGGCATGGCGATCCTGTTCATCACCCACGACCTCAACCTCGTGCGCCGCTTCGCGGATGAGGTCTGCGTCATGCAGAAGGGCCGCATTGTCGAGAGCGGAGACGTCCAGACGGTCTTCTCCGCGCCGAGCCACGCGTATACGCAGGCTCTGCTCACCGCCGAGCCGAAGGGCGACCCAATCATCGAGGACGGGAGCGCGCCGGTCGTCGTCTCCGCGGAGAATCTGCGTGTCTGGTTTCCGATCAAGCGCGGCTTCATGCGGCGCACGGTCGATCACATAAAGGCGGTCGACGGCGTAACGGTAACGGTGCGGGAGGGGGCGACAGTGGGCGTCGTGGGCGAGTCGGGCTCGGGCAAGACAACGCTCGCCCTCGCAATCCTGCGCCTCATCCGCTCCGAGGGGCCGATCGTGTTCCTTGGATCGCGCATCGACGACAAAAGCGTCGCCGAAATGCGGCCGCTCCGGCGCGATATGCAGATCGTCTTTCAGGATCCCTACGGCTCGCTGTCGCCGCGCATGTCCGTCGCGGAAATCGTGGCCGAAGGGCTCACGGTGCAGCGTCCGGAACTCAGCCTCGACGAACGCCGCGAAATCGTCGCGCGCGCGCTTAAGGAGACCGGTCTCGATCCGGCGACGATGGACCGCTACCCTCATGAGTTCTCCGGCGGCCAGCGCCAGCGCATCGCCATCGCCCGCGCCATTGTGCTCGAACCCAAGTTCGTGGTGCTGGACGAACCGACCTCCGCCCTCGACATGTCCGTCCAGGCGCAGATCATCGACCTGTTGCGAGACTTGCAGAGACGGCGCTCGCTTGCCTATCTTTTCATCAGTCACGACCTGAGAGTCGTGAAGGCGCTCGCAGCGCATCTCATCGTCATGCGGCACGGGAAGGTTGTCGAAGAGGGTGCCGCTGCCGAAGTTTTTGCCGATCCTCAACAAGAGTACACACGCGCTTTGTTCGCAGCTGCGTTCCGCGGTCAGACGCAGAATGTTTAGAAAAACGCCATTGGAAAACATGCTTAGAAACCACCTTCCCTTGATTTAACATTCGCCGCCTGCAAAATCTGAAGCTGAGCGCTTACGATTCGCTGCACCGCACCGAGGCATAAATGACGAGTCCCGCAGAAGAAGCAGCCGCGATCATTCAGTCGCGAGCTGACGTTAACGGTGTGGAAGCCGCAATCATTCTCGGTCGCGCCTTCTTCGGGGTAGCCGATCTCGGCGACCGCCTCGCCAAAATACCTTACTCGGAATTGCCCGGTTTTCCCGTTGCGCCCGGCGTCGAAGACGGCGAGTTGATCGTCTGCGTCGTCGAAGGCGTTCCCGCGATCATGCTCAAGGGCCGCTCGACCTTCTATGAGACCGGCGACCCCAGCCTCATGACGAGCGCAATGGAGACGCTTTCCATTCTGGGCGTGCGCAACATCGTCAGCACCGGCCTCGTGCTTTCGGTGCAGGCCGACCTCGTTCCCAGCAGCGTCGTTCTGGTGACGGATCACGTCAATTTCACAGGCCTCAATCCGCTCATCGGGGCGTCGGCTGGCGGCAAGGCGATGATCAATATGAACGAGGCTTACGACAAACGTCTGCTCAGACGCGTGAAGGCCGCCGCCGGGACTTCCGGCGTCGCGGTCCACGAGGGCGTATTGATGTGGTTCTCGGGACCGAGCTTCGAAACCCCTGCCGAGGCGAAGATCGCCCGTCAGCTCGGCGCCGATCTCGTCGGCTGGGGGATCGTCCCCGAGGCGATACTCGCGCGCCGTTACAATTTCCTGTTCTCGGGCGTCTCCGTCGTGACCGATTTCGCCGCCGGCTTCTCGAACGGAAATCCGACGGCCGATCTCACGCGTGGCCCCGCGGTCGCTGGCGTTGTCGCGACCAAACGGCTTATGCGCGCTTTCCTGAAAGGGCGCTGAGCGCTTCTCTGTCCCACTGCCCGCTCAGGCGCGCGGCGGCGCATCCTTCTTTAGATCAGACGCAGGCGGACAGGCGCCGGATGCTGGTGACGTCACCGGCTCCGGCGCGAATGTTGCGGTCGCGCACGAGATCAAGCGCCTCGCTCGAGACGAGCATATGCGTGCCGTTCGCATGCAGCAGAGTCGCCGGATCGCGCATGACTCCGACATGGCCCTTCCAGAAGATCAGATCGCCCCGCTGCAACGGCGCGCCGATCTTCACGGGCGCGCCAAGCTGCGCCTCCTGCATGTCGCTGTCGCGCGGCGCCTGGAAACCGGTCGCGGCCAGAGAGACCTGAACGAGCCCCGAGCAATCGACGCCGATCACCGACTTGCCGCCCCACAGATAGGGCGCGCCGTAAAGCGTCTCGGCGACGGCGACGAAATCTTCGGCGGGCTTTTCCAGCGCCGCAAGATGCGGCTTCCAGATGAAGCCCATGTCGCGCGTGACGAAGAAATTGTCCCGCTCCTCGACGATCTCCACCTCCGCGCTCAGCGGCAAGGCGAGGAGCGGCGGCTGCTTTATGCTCGCGGCAGGGTAGACGAAGGTGCGCGGCACGCAGACGCGATGCGTTGGCGAACTCAACTGGCTCCACAGCGCATTGGCGGCGATCCAGCCGACATAGCCGTCGCGCGCAAGCTGCGCCCAGGCCCAGCCTTCGAGTTCGTCATAGACCGTCACGCGCTCGCCGTAGAGAACCTGCGTGTCGATGGCGCAATCCGGGCGCGGCTCGCGGCGCATGTCGATGACGCCCTCCTTGACCTCCATCACGGCGCCTTCGACAAAGCGTTCGGCATTCACGCGCCCCTTGAGATGCGCGGCGGCAAGGTCAGGGCGCGCGGGAATCAGCCGGCGGTCGAATGTCTCACTTATAGTCATGCCTTTCCCCGCAGCGCGCGATCCTCGATAAGTTGATAGAGCAACCGCGCGCTCTGCACCTCGCCGCCTTCGGGCCGGCCCGGCTTTGTTGACGGGTTCCAGCAATAGACGTCGAAATGCGCCCATCGCGCGGGCTCGGAGACGAAGCGGCGCAGGAACAGCGCCGCGACGATGGAGCCGGAGAAGCCGCCGCTCGTGACGCTGTTGAGATCGGAAATCTTGCCGTCGAGCCCGCTGTCGTAATTGTCCCAAAGCGGCATGCGCCACACGGGATCGTTCACGGCGCGCCCATGCGCAGCGATCTCCTGCGCGAGCGTATCGTCACCCGTGTAGAAGGGCGGAAGCTCCGGTCCCAGCGCCACGCGCGCGGCGCCGG
Source organism: Methylocystis sp. (assembly GCA_002929055.1). Classification (GTDB taxonomy): domain Bacteria; phylum Pseudomonadota; class Alphaproteobacteria; order Rhizobiales; family Beijerinckiaceae; genus Methylocystis. The sequence goes on from PERY01000019.1 coordinate 6,758, forward strand.
TGAGCGTGGCGAAATTAAAAAGCAGATCGGGCTCGCCTTCGCTGGCGTAGGCGAGCGCGTCGGCAAGAATGAGCCGCCCCTCGGCGTCCGTATTGCCGATCTCGACCGTCAGCCCCTTGCGGCTGCGATAGATGTCGCCGGTGCGGAAGGCGTTCGCGGAAATGGAATTCTCAACGATCGGGAGCAGCACGCGCAGGCGCACCGGCACAGCGCCGTCCATGACCATCGAGGCGAGCGACAAAGTCACCGCCGCGCCGCCCATGTCTTTTTTCATCAGCGCCATTGCTGAAGAAGGTTTGATGTCGAGGCCGCCGGTGTCGTAGCAGACGCCCTTGCCGACCAGCGTCACCTTCAGCCCGTCCTCGGGACCATGCGTAAACTCGACGAGCCTTGGCGCCTGCGCGGCGGCGCGGCCGACGGCGTGGATGAGCGGGAAGTTCTCGGCGAGCAGGGCATCGCCTACAATCACGCGCGACTGCGCGCCATGTCTGGCGGCGAGCGCGAGGGCGGCTTCCGCCAGCGCCTCCGGCCCCATGTCATTGGCCGGCGTGTTCACGAGATCGCGCCCGAGCGCTACCGCGCCGGCAATGCGCTCGACGCGTGCGCGGCCGATCCCCTCAGGCGCGCAGAGGCGCGGCTTCTCGGCTTTTGGCGCGGCGTAGCGCGTGAAGGCATAGCTCGCGAGCAGGAACGCGAGGGCGGCGTTTGTCGCGTCGGCGACGCCCTCCCCCAGTCGGTAAAGCCCCGGCGGCAAGGATGCGAGCTTGCCGGCGAGAAACGGATCGCGCTTCTTTGCGCCCGGCTCTTCGACGCCGAAGAATACGTGCGCCGGCGCGCCGTCCATCGCCGGGACGATGAGCTGGCTCCCAGCCTTGGCGTCGAAGCCTGTGGCGGCGGCCAGCGCCGAGACGACAGGCGGCAGGCTGTCCTTGACCTGCGGCCAGCCGCCCTTGTCCACAAAATCGATCGCCACGGCCTCGCTGGACCATTCTTCGAGCGTCAAAGTCATAGGCGTCTTTTTACCCTTGTTAAGCATCCGTTAAAGTTAACGCTTTATTGCTCGGCCTTGTAGACGAAATACAGAAATGGAACAGATTCGCCGTGACCAGGGCGCACACTCATATCGCCAAACCGCTCCGGCTCTCCGCCTTCCTTCTGGCTGCGGTCCTCGGACTCTCCGGCTGCAACAAGACCTCGTTCAACGACATTACGGGCTCGATAGGCTCCGGCCAGACCGCATTGCCGAGAGACGAAGCCTCGCTGCGCCGATTTGCGGATGATTGGGGCCATCGCTACGACGCCAATCCAAGGGACAAAAACACGGCGATGACCTATGCGCGGGCTCTTCACGCCCTCGACCAGAACGCGCAGGCCGTCGCGGTGATGCAGGGGCTCGCCATCACCTATCCCGAGGATATGAAGGTGCTCGGCGCCTATGGCAAGGCGCTCGCCGACGCCGGCAACCTCAAGCAGGCGTCGGACGTTCTGCAGAAGGCGCATACGCCCGAGCGCCCCGACCCCTCCGTTCTGTCGACGCAGGGTTCCATCGCCGACCAGCTCGGAGACCATGACGCGGCGCGCGGTTACTATGAGACGTCGCTGAAGATCCGGCCCAACGAGCCGTCGGTCCTGTCGAACCTCGGCCTCTCCTACGCGCTGGCGCGCAACCTGCCGCGCGCCGAGGATACGCTGCGCATCGCCGTCGCCCAGCCTGGAGCTGACATGCGCGTGCGGCAGAACCTTGCGCTGGTGCTCGCCCTTCAGGGGAAATTCGGCGAGGCCGAAGAATGGTCGCGGCGCGATCTCCCCCCGGCGGACGCGGCCCAGAACGTCGCCTCCATCCGCCAGATGATCTCGCAATCCGACACGTGGCGCGACATTCAGACCGGCGGCGCAAAGCGCAGCGCCGCGAAACGCTGACGCCAGGCGGGCATCCGCATACGAAAGGCCGGGCTCTGCCCGGCTTTTTTTACACTCGGCGCTCGGCGGTGGCGGCGCATCTCGCGGCGCAACCGCAATCTTGCGCGGGCCCATGCCGCGCGTTAGCGCGCCCATACCGCCTACACTTTGCACATTTTGAATTGTTTTTGAGCTACCGGCGCCTTTTCGGCGATCAGCCTCAGGAAGGCGCCCACGCGGACGCCGTTCGGTACACATATTGCGCAGCTTGGCATATAGATTGCTGACGAAACACTCATCCTGCCATCAACAAAAGCACAACGCCCACATGAAGATCATCGCCGCGATTATCAAACCCTTCAAACTCGACGAAGTCCGGGACGCACTCATGGCCCTTGATGTCCACGGCATGACCGCGACCGAAGTGAAGGGCTACGGACGTCAGAAGGGACACACGGAGATTTATCGCGGGGCCGAATATATCGTCTCCTTTCTCCCCAAGGTGAAAATCGAGATCGCCGTCAGCGACGATCTCGTCGACCGCACGGTGGAGGCGATACAGCGCGCCGCCCATACAGGCCACATCGGCGACGGCAAGATTTTCGTCACGCCGCTCGAGCGCGCTTTGCGCATCCGCACGGGCGAAGCCAACGACGAAGCGCTGTGATCCAGCGACAAAAAGCAAAAATTACAAGAGAGGAAACAATGCCTTTTTCCAAGGGATTGCGCGCGCTCGTCGCGGCTGCGATCGCGCTCGCCGCCACGCCCGCCTTCGCGCAGGACGCGCCCAGGATCGACGGCGCCGACACCGCTTTCATGATTGTCGCGACGGCGCTGGTGCTGATGATGACGCTGCCGGGCCTTGCGCTTTTCTACAGCGGCATGGTGCGTAAGAAGAATGTGCTCGCGACAATGGCGCAGAGCCTCATCGCGACGGCCGTCGTTTCGCTCCTCTGGATCGCCATCGCCTACAGCCTCGCCTTCTCGGGCGAGGGCGCCTATATCGGCGACACGGCGCGTGTGCTGCTTTCAGGCGTCGGGATCGACACGGTGAGCCCGCTCGCCAAGACCATCCCCGAAGCGCTGTTCATGGTCTATCAGATGACCTTCGCGGTCATCACCTGCGCGCTTGTCGGCGGCTCGGTGGCCGAGCGCATGAAATTCTCGGCCTTCATCCTCTTTTGCGTCGTCTGGCTTTTCATCGTCTATGTGCCCTCCGCGCATTGGGTGTGGGGCGGCGGCTTCCTGCAGAAGATGGGGCTGCTGGATTTCGCGGGCGGCACGGTGGTGCATATCAACGCCGGTGTCGCGGGCCTCGTCTGCGCACTGGCGCTGGGCAACCGCGTGGGCTTTGGCCGCGAGAACCTCTCGCCCTTCGATCTCTCGCTCGCCGTCGTCGGCACGGGACTGCTCTGGGTCGGCTGGTTCGGCTTCAACGGCGGTTCGGCGCTGGGCGCCAATTCGCGCGCGGTCTTCGCAATCGTCTCGACGCATCTCGCCGCCTGCGCGGGCGCGTTGATGTGGAGCGGGCTGGAGTGGGTTCAGCGCGGCAAGCCCTCCGTGCTCGGCGTCATCTCCGGCGCCGTCGCGGGGCTGGGCACCATCACCCCGGCCTCAGGCTACATCCTGCCCTGGCATGGCGTCGTCATCGGGCTGATCGCCGGCGCCGTCTGCTACTGGTTCTGCACGGTCGCCAAGCACAAATTCCAATATGACGACACGCTCGACGTCTTCGGCGTCCACGGCGTCGGCGGCATCATGGGCACGCTGATGGCCGGCGTCTTCGCGACGCGCGCCATCACCGCCTCGGGCAGCGACCCCGGCGTCGCGGGCCTGCTGGAAGGCGACGCGCATCAGCTCGTGGTGCAGGCACTCGGCGTCGGCGTGACGATCGTGTGGTGCGTGATCGGCACGCTGATCTCGCTGAAGGTCGTGTCGCTCTTCACCGGCCTGCGCGTCGACAACGACGACGAGCGCGAGGGGCTGGACATCGCCCTGCATGGCGAGGCGCTGCATCAGTGAGCGGGACGAACGGGGCAAGGCCCTCTCCTCGGGAGACCGGAGGGAGGGCCTTGGCTTAATTAGAGCAGGTAGCCCCTCGGGTTGGCCAGGAACGCTAGATGCGGCATAATTTCCTTGGCACGATTCGATGAAGCAGTTTTCGGAAACCTGTAATGGCAAAATTAAAACCGCAACGAATACGCGACCCTGTGCATAATCTAATCGAATTCGATACGACTCAGTTTGAAAGCACTCTATGGAGAGTCATTCAGACCCGTCCGTTTCAACGTCTCAGGCGAGTAAGACAGTTAGGGTTTTCGGAATTTGTCTTCCCTGGAGCAACGCATACGAGATTTGCTCACAGCGTAGGCGTATTCCACATGGCCCGTCTTCTTATGAAGGTCATTGAGCGTTACGTTAACTCCCACCAACAGCAATTCAAAGCCCAGCAGGCTCATCACACATTAGCCGCAGCCCTCCTCCACGACGTCGGCCATGGAATGTTCAGTCATGCCTTCGAAGCAGTCGGCAAAGAGTTTAGCTGGCAAATGGCTCGACACGAGGCGGTTAGCCAGAATCTCATTCGAAACAGCGAGATCACCGAGGCCCTCGATAAAGAACTGGGCAAGGGCTTCGCCGATAACGTGGCAGACGTAATAGCCCAAGAAATCCCTAACAGTCTTTATGGATCGATCGTTTCGAGTCAGTTCGATGCTGATCGTTTGGACTACATGCAACGTGATCGATTGATGACAGGAGTTCAGAGCAGCAGCGTCGATCCCACGTGGCTCCTTGCAAACTTAGAAGTAGCGGAAGTTGCGACTGGGGCAGACGAGGAAAGCACAGGCTTAATAGAAACCCTTGTTCTGGGCCCAAAGGCCGTCCAAACGGCGGAAAGCTACGTCTTAGCGCTTTTCCATCTTTATCCGAACGTCTATCTGCACAAGACCACACGCGGCGCGGAGATGGTTTTCAAAGCCCTCATTCAGAGAATTGTGCGTTTGCAGCGGGCTGGTTTAGCAGTGAAGAGTGGGCTCCCAGATAACCATCCCATTATTCAATTTATCGCTGATCCGAAAAATCTCCAACGGGCCTTAGCGCTAGATGACACCGTCTTTTGGGGTGCGCTACCAATGCTGGCAGAGTCGTCAGATGCCGAGATCAAACGGCTGACCACCGCGTTGCGAGAGCGCCAATTAACGAAATGCGTTGACCTGCGGCGGCGCGTCGAAGCAGCGCTCCCTCTGAAACGCGATGAAGATAGAAGACACTGGCAAGCGCGTGTAAAGTTGATCTGCGACGAAGTTGCAAAAGCTCTGAAGAAGCGAAATCCGTCGCAAGAGGAGGAAAAACATGTGGACTCCGCGCCAACGGAGCGTTTCCTGATCGATCAATATTCTCGCAACCCCTACAAGCGGTATCAAGACTCAAAATCGCCGCTCAATCAGATCCTGATACGTACGGGAGACGGTCCACCGCGCGATATGGGGGAGATTTCTCCGATCATCGCTCATGCAGAAACATTTTATGTATGCCGGGCATATATCTTTCGGGACGACAAGGATGCCGATTCGGTGATAGAGAACGAATTGAGAACAAAAATTGGGGAGATTGGCGATGGCAAATAAGGAGCCTCACATCGCTGCGGCGCGCATCGTCCAAGATGCGGGTGGAGAACTGGTCGGCCGTACCAGACTCCAAAAAATCGGGTTTTTGCTAAAATTAGCTGGCTTCGAAGACTATTTCTGCTTCGAATACAAACACTACGGTCCTTACAGCGAGGACCTTGCTCAAGCTATGGAAATAGCAGCGGCGCTTGGGCCCATTCAGGAAGAAGAGCGCACGGCTGACTGGGGCGGGCATTATTCAGTTTACAGAGTGGTTGGAGAAGTCCCTCCTTCGGAACCTGTCCGTTCCACCTTTGTGAAATTTGCCAAAACCATCAATGCAATAGAGCTTGAACTGGCAGCAACCGCTGCTTATTTGGCCGTGTATGAAGGTATCGGCGCAGCGGGCAATAATCCCTGGAACGAAACACGCCGGCGTAAGCCAAACAAGGCGGCCGGCGGTCGGCTGGAAGGTGCCGCACGTGCCTATGCAGAGCTTCGGCGCTTGAAGACGCGGCAACCGCTTCCCGAACTGCCTGAGCCGCACGAGCTCTGACAAAACGTTGGCTGCAGTTAATCGGATCAAATAGCGATCGCCGTGCATATCCGCCATCCCCAAGGCTCTGAGGGCGGATGGTATTAAAATACCGTAACGGGATTCTCCCTTACTTTTCTAAGGCTGGCGGCCAAACATCGCGATTTTGCTTGACCCCCGCCTCCGCTTCCCCTATCCACCCGTCATCCGAACAGTTCGTTCAGACGGAATTCACACCCCATGTTTGGCAAGACCTACTCGGCGACTCCCGCCGACATCGAAAAGAAATGGGTGCTGATCGACGCCTCCGGGCTCGTCGTCGGCCGCCTCGCCTCGCTCATCGCCCTTCGCCTGCGCGGCAAGCACAAGGCGACTTTCACGCCCCATATGGACGATGGCGACAACATTATCGTCGTCAACGCCGACAAGGTGGTTCTGACCGGCCGCAAGCGCGAGCAGAAGGTCTATTACCATCACACCGGCTTCCCGGGCGGCATCAAGGAGCGCTCGGCCAAGTTCATCCTCGAGGGCCGCTTCCCGGAGCGCGTGCTCGAGAAGGCCGTGCAGCGTATGCTGCCGCGCGGCCCGCTCGGCCGCCAGCAACTCAGCAATCTGCGCGTCTACAAGGGCGCTGCTCATCCGCACGAGGCGCAGAACCCGCAGACGCTCGACGTCGCCGCCCTGAACGTCAAGAATAGCCGGAGCGCCTGATCATGGTCGAGACCACCCTTTCCTCGCTCTCCGAGCTCAATCAGGCGGCGGTCGCAGAAGGTCCGCGCTACGAGCAGAAGCTCGACAAGCAGGGCCGCGCCTACGCCACGGGCAAGCGCAAGAACGCCGTCGCCCGCGTGTGGATCAAGCCGGGCACCGGCAAGATCACCGTCAACGGCCGCGACGTCGAGGTCTATTTCGCGCGCCCCGTGCTGCGCATGATCCTTCAGCAGCCCTTCGGCGTCGCCAAGCGCGTCGGCCAGTACGACATCGTCGCCTCGGTGGCCGGCGGCGGCCTCTCGGGCCAGGCCGGCGCGGTGCGCCACGGCCTCTCCAAGGCGCTGACCAACTATGAGCCGGAGCTGCGCTCCCCTCTCAAGAAGGAAGGCTTCCTCACCCGCGACAGCCGCGTGGTCGAGCGCAAGAAATACGGCAAGCGCAAGGCTCGCCGCAGCTTCCAGTTCTCGAAGCGCTAAGCGACTCGCAGGACAGACATCGAAAAGCCGGGCCAAGCGCCCGGCTTTTTGCATTTTGCGCGCAAAACTCGCCAATCGCCGGACAAAATCAGTTCTACCGCCCGTCGCGCGCCTCTCGACCATGGCAATTCGCCGATCCGCGCCCATGTCGAGGGGATCGCGTTTCGAAAATGAGGCGAGCCATGTCCAGACAGATTGCAACGGCGCTTTACTGGGTAGGAATTCTGATTGCGCTTCCCTTCGTCCTCTTGATCGCCGCGTCGATCATGCGGATGTTCACGGACGGCTTCGAGGCGAAATATGTGAACTCGACGTTCCTCGGGATCGCGGGGGCCGCGTTCTCCTATTCCGTCGGCTATCTGCTTCGGCATATGCTGACGCAACAACAGGAGTAGCCGCATGCGCGCTTCGCCATTCTTCGCCGCCTGCCTTTTTTGCGCCGCCCCCGCACTCGCCGAACCCCAGATCATCGGCGCAAAGGACGGCAAGGACGTCGTCACCGTCCGGGTCGGCGAGGCGTCGACGTCGAAACAGGCCCTGCCCTTCTTTCCGGGCGTGTCCGGCAAGAACGCCGGCGCGAAGAATCTCTCGCTGCTGAAGGTCGTCATCCCGCCCGGCGCCTCGGCGCAGGCGCATGTGCACAAGGGCTACGAATCCGCGATCTATCTGCTGCAGGGCACGGTCGAGACGAAATATGGCGAGCATCTTGAAAAGAGCGTCGTCAATGTCGCGGGCGATTTCATCTACATCCCCGCCGACGTGCCGCATCAGCCGACCAATCTGAGCAAGACCGAGCCCGCCATCGCCATCGTCGCGCGCAACGACGGCGACGAGCAGGAGCATGTGATCCTGCTGCCGAAGAAGTGACACTCTTTTTCCCGTCTAAATGATAGCGCCCAGCTTTCGTCGGGAGCCCTCGACAACCGCGGCGCCCGCCAATCCCAATCCGGCCATGAGCATGAAAAAGTTCACGCTCGTCATACCCGACCAGAAGCTCCCCAGCCACCCCGCCAGCAGGTTTCCAAGAAACATCGAGGTGAACCACACCCCCATCAGCGCCGAGCGCGAACCTGCCGGCGCGAGATTTGAGACGAGCGACAGTGTGATCGGCGAGAAGTGCAGCTCTGCAAGCGTGATGACCGCGAAGAAGACGAAGAGCCACAGCCAGCTCGCCCTGGCCCCGCCGTTCAAATGCGCGGCGAGCGCCAGGACGCCGTAACTCAGCGCGACGCCGAGGCAGCCGAGCGTCAATTTGCGGACGGTGGACGGTTCCCGCCCGCGCCGCGCCAGCGCCGCCCAAAAGCTCACGAGCGGCGGCGTGAAGAGAAAGATTATCAGCGGATTGAACGCCTGGAACCAGGTGACCGGAATCTCTGTGCGCCACCCCAGGAACGAGACGCTGCGATCCGCAGATTGCGCGGCCCAGAGCGCGATTGTGTTGCCCTGCTGCTCGAACGCCGCCCAGAAGAGCGCGGACGGAATGAAGAGCAGAAGAATGCCGAGCAAAGCGCGGCGAAACTCGCCCCGCCCCTCCTCATTCGGAGCGACCCGCCCGGCGGCGCGCGGCGTGCGCGGCAGAGACGAGACGCCCAGCAGATAGGTCGCGAGCCCTACCGCCATGCCGACGCCCGCGCAGGCGAAGCCATAAGCCCAGCCGATCATCTCGCCGAGCGTTCCGCAGACGAGCGGCGCGAAGAAAGCGCCGATGTTGATGCCGACATAGAAGATGGAATAGGCGCGGTCGCGGCGCGGGTCGGCGCGCTCGTAAAGTTCGCCCACCTGCGTGGTGATATTTGGCTTGTAAGCCCCGCAGCCGAAGGCGATGAGCGCGAGCGCAAGCAGAAACAGCGGCTCATAGGCCATCAGGAAATGGCCCACGACCATCAGCGCGGCGCCGAGCGCGATGGTTCTGCTGCGCCCGAGCCAGCGGTCGGCGATCAGCCCGCCGAGGATCGGCGTGAGATAGACGAGCCCCGTGTAGAGCCCGTAAATCTGAGAAGCGAATGGCTGCGCGCCCAATGGGCCGGACACGGCCTCCAGCGCGCCCTTCAGCGCGCCAAGCCCCAGCACCGTCTCGATTTGCTCCGGCTTCAGCAGTTCGTCGACCAAGTAGAAGACGAGCAGCGCGCGCATTCCGTAATAGGAAAAGCGCTCCCACATTTCCGAGCCGAACAGAAAGGCGAGCCCCCTCGGGTGCCCCAGAAATTCACCCTTCAAAACGCCCCCGCATCGAGCCCGGCGGCCATCAGCATGCCCAGTTCGCGGCATTGACCCACAAACTCGTCCCGCCATTCCCCGCGGCAGATGAGCGGCGGCTGGATCGCGCGCCAGCGCAGCCCCGTCACGATGGTTTCGACGCCGCGCCGCGTTCCCGTGCCGTCGCTGCCCGCGCGAATGACGAGGGCATATGGCCGTCCCTGAGTAAGCTCCAGGCAGGGATAATAGCAGCGATCGAAAAAGTCCTTCAGCGCGCCGCTCATATAGCCGAGGTTTTCCGGCGTCAGCAGGATGACGCCATCGGCGGCCAGAACGGTTTCCGGGGTCGCCTCGAACGCCGTGAGCGCCTGCACGTCGACGCCGCCCACCTCGGGATCGCGCGCGCCTTCAATGAGCGCCTCGAGCATCCGCCGCACATTGGGCGAAGGCGCATGGGCGACGATGAGCAGGCGTTTGCGCGCGCTTACTTCGGGTGGAATTCCGGCACCTCGACAATATTGAAGCCCACCGCCATGGCGACGATCGCCAGCAGGACGATAACGGCGCTATAGGCGAGGATGGAATAGAATGACAAATGATAGAGAGAGTCGACCAGCTTCAGCCCGAATGATCTGAGCGCCCCGGTCTCGTGCGAAAAATTGGCCATGTCGGCGGTCCTCCAAAAAAATCGGAAGCATTCGATAGCACCTAGCAGCGAACCCGGGCGGGACAAGGCCCTTGCTTCGCGTCACGCGCGGCGGCGGAAGGTCACGCTGAGATTGTTGGCCGGCATCTCCACGATCTGCGGCCCCTCGAAGCCCGCGCCGGCGGCGAGTTCGGCGACGGCTTCGAGATCGCGCACCCCATAGGCGGGGTTCTGAGCATGCAGCCATTCCTCGAACTGCGCGTTGCTCGGCGCCGTATGCGCGCCGTCGCGCTTATATGGGCCGTAAAGATAGAGCGGGGCGCCAGTGGGAAGGATGGCGCCTGCGTTGGCGAAGAGGCCCTGCGTCGCGGCCCAGGGCGAGATATGGATCATGTTGATGCAGAGAAGCGCGTCGGCGCGGTCGATCGGCCAGGGCGTCGCGGCGGCGTCGAGCGCGAGCGGCGCCGCCACATTCGTCAGCCCGGCGGCAGCGATCCATGCGGCGACGCTCTCCCGGGCATGAGCGTTTGGATCGGAGGGCGCGAAGGTCAGCGCCGGCAGATGCGCCGCGAAATGTATGGCGTGCTCGCCCGAGCCGCTGGCGATCTCCAGCACGCGTCCCTTGGGCGGAAGCACATTGCGCAGGACATCGAGGATCGGCCCCCGGTTGCGGGCGGCAGCGGCGGAATAAAGACGCTTGTCGCTCATCCGCGCTTGTCGCTCTCGCAGCGGCGCATTTCGCGCGCGACGGCCTGATCCAGCGCCTGCAGGAATTGCGCCCGGTTCTTCGCGGAAAACGGCGGCGGCCCGCCGGTGATCTCGCCGGTCGAGCGGATGTGCTCCATGAGCGAACGTTGCGCCAGCGCAAGTCCGATCGAATCCTGCGTGAAGGGGCGACCGTGCGGGGCGATGGCGTGCGCGCCTTTCTCCAGAGCGCGCGCGGCGAGCGGAATGTCGTTGGTCACAACGACGTCGCCCGCTGCAACCTGCTCCGCGATCCAGTCGTCCGCGACGTCGGCGCCCGCGCCCACGACGATGCGCGCGATCAGCGGCGAACGGGGGATCTGCATGAAGCTGTTGGAGACGACGAATGTCTGCAAGCCATAGCGCATCGCGACCTTGTAGGTTTCCTCCTTCACCGGGCATGCGTCGGCGTCGATGTAAATCCTGATTGTCATCTGCGCATGATAGCAGACGGCGCAATCCGCCCTTCCCTTTTTCGGCCAATCGGCTAGATGCGAGCCATGACGAAAATCTTCATCGACGGCGACGCCGGCACCACAGGCCTTGAAATCCGCGAGCGCCTCGCGGGGCGCGGCGACATCGAAATCGTGGCGATCCCGCCGGAGAAGCGGAAGGACGCGGCCGCCAAGCGGGACATCCTCGCCTCGGTCGACGTCGCGATCCTCTGCCTGCCGGACGACGCCGCCAGGGAGACCGTGGCGCTCTGCGACGCGCTTGGCGACAAGGCCCCGCGCCTCCTCGACGCCTCGACCGCGCACCGCGTCGCGCCCGGCTGGGTCTATGGCTTTCAGGAGCTCTGCGCCGGTCAGGCGAAGGCGATCGCCTCGGCGCGGCGTGTCGCCAATGTCGGCTGTTACGCCACAGGCGCGATCGCGCTGCTGCGGCCGCTCGTCGACGCGGGCCTCATCGAGCCCGGCCAGCATCTGACCATCAACGCCGTCTCCGGCTATTCCGGCGGCGGGCGGCAGATGATCGAATCCTACGAGAGGGGCGAAGCGCCGGCCTTCGAGCTCTATGCGCTGGGGCTCGAGCACAAGCACATCCCCGAGATCATGGAATATTCCAGGCTGACCGCGCGGCCGCTCTTCGCGCCGTCGGTCGGCAATTTCCGGCAGGGCATGCTGGTGTCGATCCCGCTCGGCCTCGACAGCCTGCCGGGCACGCCCAGGGCCGCGGATTTCGAGGCGGCCTACCGGCGCCATTATGACGGCGCGCCGCATGTGCGCTTCGTGCCCGCCCCGGCGAACGGCAAGCTCGACGCGCTCGGCCTCAATGGCGGCGACGAGTTGGAGCTTTACGTCTTCGCCAACGAGTCGCGGCGCCATGCGGTGCTGGTCGCGCGGCTGGACAATCTCGGCAAGGGCGCCTCGGGCGCCGCCGTGCAGAATCTGGAGCTGATGATGAAGGGGGCGTGAGCCCCCTTACTCCGTATAAGCCATCGCGCCGGCGGGAATCTTCTGCGCAACGTCCTCATAGCGGCTGGTGCGCTTGTCCATCATCGACTCGAAGGCCTCGTGAACTTCGGCGACGGTCTTGTCCCGCATCTTGCGGCCGGCCTGCTCGTAGAAGATGGGGCGATTGGCGCGGGCGGGCTTTGGCAGAAGCGCGGCGGCCGACATGTTCGGGCTCTCGTTCAGCGCCGTCATGAAGCGGGACGTGTCTTCCGGCCCGAGGAAGTGGATCAGATAAGTCTCGCCGGCGGTGAGCGCGCGGCCCACCTTTTCCGCGATCTTCGCCCCGTCCTTCTTCAGCATCTCGGCCGCGAGCGCCGCAGAGAGATAAGGATCGTTGCGCAGGCCGAGAAGCTGCGCCCGCTTCTGCGGCGCGACGGCGCGGATGGCGGTCGAGGCGTCGGCGATCTCGGCTTCCTCATGACGCCCGTAGAGATGGCCGAAGTCCTTCAGCGCCTGCATCCAGGTCTTTTCAACGAACTGGAAAAGCCCGGAGGCCGAGGAGGTTTTCGCCTTCGCGGTTGAGGAGAAGTTGGACTCCTTCTCGGCGATCGCCATCAGCAGCGCCGGGTCCATCTCGGTCTTGTTCGCCGCCTGCACGACGCGTTCGACGATCGACTGGTTCACCTTCACCGAGCCAAAGCGCATCACGCCCGGCGCGTCGGCGACCCCTGAGTCCTTGCCGAGACGATGCGACCAGGTGAGCGCCGCCTGCTCCAGCGAGAAATCGCTGTCCAGCGCTGCTTCCGTGTCCGCATTGACGCTGACCAGCTGAGCGAGCGGCGTCATCGGTATCTTTGCGCGCGAGAAACGCGTCAGTCTCTCGCTGCGCGGCGCTTCCTCATGGGGGATCGAGAAGCAGAGGGCGGCCACCATCGACAACGCGGCCCCGACACAAAGCGTGCGGAGAAGAAGGCCGAAGGACCGATCTGCGCGCAACTGCGCCCAGCGAGCCCGCAAACTCATTCTACGCTCGGTATTGGTCGTGGACAGCGTGAGATCCGACATTCCCTCTCAAAGGCTCCCTGAGCTCCGCAATTTGCGGCTTAAACAGGAAGTTAAATGCGATGGAGGGCGAAAGATCGACGGCTGGCGTCACGCCTGCGCCACAATCGGGACCGGGGCCGATCCGCGCCATCGCCGGAAAAACAGGCAAGGAGCGGCGCGGCGGGTTGGCGCGCCGCCCACGGGGACACATTTGGGCCATGAAGCCCGGACGGTCCCCGGCTTTTATGAGAGCGAATCGGCTTAGAGAGAAATCTTGGAGAGCATGCTCTGCAGGAGATGATATTCCGGACCCGCATTGGGGGTCGTGCGCGTCAGGAAGTCGATCGGCTTGCCGTCTTCCATGCCGTAGTCGGCGACGCGCGTCACCTTCTTGCCCTTGTCGAAATAGACCGCGAGGACGTGCTGATCCGTGATCTCCTGCGGCATGAAGGCGAGCGAGCGCTCCACGCGCTGGCTGACGTAGTACCAAGCGTCGCCGCCGACCGTGGAGGTCGTTGACGGCGTCCCCAGCGCCTGCATCACCTGGGGAGCCATCATGCCGGGCTTCACCTGTGCAAGCTTGCGCTGGTCGATGATGGCGCCCCGGTTGATGACGCCGTCGTAGCCGAGGCAGCCGGAAAGGGAGAGAGCCAGCATGCAGGCGGCTCCGAGCCGCACAGAGGCCCGCCCGAACGCGCCACCACGAAAATTGTGCAACGCCCGCCCCGTCATGTCGATCTCCGCCAAGCTAGATTTATTCAGGTTGCGCCGGACAGGCGCAGGACGCCGCCCGGCAGAATGAGACACATTGCGGCTTGCGTAGCCTTCGATTGCAGCGAAAGCAAGCCAATCGTCTCCCTGCCCGCGCTGGCGTCGGCGGGCTGCGGCGCGTATTTAAGGTCAGGAAACTAACGGGCGCAGAAAGCGAGGGCGGCATGCGAGACGATGCGCAAATGGGCGTGGGGGCGCTTTCGCGGCCCCTCTCGGCGGCGGAAGTTCCAGGCGACGGACTCGAGGTCGAGGTCGTCGCGACCGAAACCGAGCGCGCGGCCCTCGCCCGGTTGAACGCCTTGCCCGCGGTGCATGGCCTCACGGCGAAGCTTCGGGTCCGGCGCTGGCGTGGCGACGGCCTCGCGCTCGAAGGCGAATTGCGCGCCGGGATACGCCAGAGCTGCGTGCTGACCCTCGATGAATTCGATTCGACCGTCGTCGAGCCGATCGAGATGCGCTTTGCGCCGCCCAGGGACGCGGCTCCCGCCCGCCCGCGGCGCGGCGCGCCCGAGAAGAAGCCGCAGGAGGAGGCTCTCGACCCATTTGGCGAAGATCCGCCCGATCCGATCGTCGGAGGGAAAGTCGATCTCGGCGCCGTCGTCTGCGAATTCTTCACTCTCGCGCTCGACCCCTACCCGCGCAAGCCGGGCGCCGAATTCGCCGAGCCAGACCTCGGGTCGGGAGCCGACGCTCCGTCGCCCTTCGTCAAGCTGCGAGCGCCCGGCGGCGAGCCGCCAGCCAACGACTGAGGCACTTGCGCCCCGCGCCCGCAGATGGCAATCACCCCGCGGACGCGCAGCCTTCGCCGCCCCGGAACCTCGGGTCAAGAAAAAGCAGCAGTCGCAGGCGACAATGCGCATCGGGCGGCCCGGGGGCCGCTAGTCGAGGGACAACGGGAAAATGCGGGAGCAAGTTCGGATCGCTGTCGATGCGATGGGCGGCGACTTCGGCCCGTCCGTGACTGTGCCCGGCTGCGCTGTCGCGCTCGAACGCAAACCCGGGAGCCGCTTTCTTCTGGTCGGCGACGAGACGGCCATCCGCGCCGAACTCGCCAAGCACCCGCGCCTCGCGGAACGCTCCGAGGTCCGCCATTCGGACGTCGCCATACGTATGGACGACAAGCCGAGCCAGGCGCTGCGCTACGGCCGGCGCGTGTCCTCGATGTGGATGGCGATCGAAGCCGTCAAGAAGGGCGAGGCTGACGCCGCAATCTCCGCCGGCAACACGGGCGCCTTGATGGCCATGGCGAAAATCTGCCTGCGCACCATGGCCCGGGTCGACCGGCCTGCGCTGGCCTGCCTGTGGCCGACGGTGCGCGGACAATCCGTGGTGCTCGACGTCGGCGCCTCGATCGGCGCGAACGCCAGCCATCTCGTCGATCTCGCGGTCATGGGATCGGCGATGGCCCGCATCATTCTCGGGCTCGAGCGGCCGACTGTCGGCCTGCTCAATGTCGGCACCGAGGAAATCAAGGGCGTCGAAGAGGTGAAGGCGGCGGCCGCCATCCTGCGCGAATCGAACCTTCCCCACCTCGAATATGCAGGCTTCGTCGAGGGCGACGGCATAGGCATGGGCGCCGTCGACGTCGTCGTCACGGAGGGCTTCGCCGGCAACATCACGTTGAAGACGGCAGAGGGCACCGCCAAGCAGATCGCCGCCTATCTGAAAGCCGCGATGGGCCGCTCGCTTCTCGCCAGGCTGGGTTATCTGCTCGCCCGCGGCGCCTTTGCAGAGCTGAAGTCCAAGATGGACACGCGCTCCATCAACGGCGGCGTGTTCCTCGGGCTCGAGGGCGTCGTGATCAAGAGTCACGGCGGTGCGGACTCGATCGGCTTCGCCCGCGCGGTGGAGATTGGCTACGAAATGGCGAGCGCCGATCTCCTGAACCGCATCCGCGACACTGTCGCCCTCGCCCATCAGTTCGAAGACGGCTCCGCCGATCCGACCAACCCGCCGCAGGAAGCCGCCCAGTGACGACGGAAAACAGACTTTTGCGCTCCGTCGTTCTCGGCGTCGGCTCCTATCTTCCGGCCCGCACCGTGACGAACGACGATCTCTCGAAGATCGTCGACACAAGCGACGACTGGATTTTCCAGCGCACCGGCATCAGGGAGCGCCACATCGCCGCGGAAGGCGAGACGACCTCCATGCTCGGCGAGAAGGCGGCGCGCGCCGCGCTCGAGGCAGCCGGACTGACGCCTGACGACATCGACCTCATCATCGTCGGCACGTCGACGCCCGACTGGACCTTCCCGTCCACGGCGACACAAATCCAGGCCGCGCTCGGAATCGCACATGGCGTCGCCTTCGATCTGCAGGCGGTCTGCTCGGGCTTCGTTTTCGCGGTCGCGACCGCGGACAAGTTCCTGCGTTCAGGCTCCCACAAGCGCGCGCTCGTCGTCGGCGCGGAGACGTTTTCCCGCATCATCGACTGGGAGGACCGCACCACCTGCGTGCTCTTCGGCGACGGCGCCGGCGCAATGGTGCTGGAGGCGCGGCCCTCGACCGGCGCCCTCGACGAACGCGGCGTTCTCACCTCCCATCTGCGCTCGGACGGACGCCACCGCGCCAAGCTCCATGTCGACGGCGGTCCCTCCGCCACGCAGACCGTCGGCCATCTGCGGATGGAAGGGAAGGAAGTGTTCAAATTCGCGGTCGGCAAGGTGACGGACGTGGTCGACGACGCATTCGCGGCGACGGGAATCACGCCGGATCAGCTCGACTGGTTCGTGCCGCATCAGGCGAACCGCCGCATCATCGACATGTCGGCGCAAAAGCTGGGGATCGCGCCGCAGAAAGTGATTGCGACGGTGCATCTCCACGGAAACACCTCGGCAGCCAGCGTGCCCCTCGCCCTTTCGGTCGGGGTTGCGGATGGCCGCATCAAGCAGGGCGACCTTGTAATGCTGGAGGCAGTGGGCGGCGGCTTTACATGGGGATCAGCGCTTATTCGCTGGTAACTTGAAGAAATATAATAGCATTTTTTGCCCGACCAAATATTGCGGCGGGGCTTTTCTTGATTTTTGCAACGCCCGCTTGCTTTTCTGACGAGATTCTGAAAAATTCCAATTCAGCGAAAAGAGGGGCCACTCTATAGAGCAAGCGGGTTGTCGCCGCGACTAGTAATTGATCGGCCGACGACCGCACTCTTCCTGAGCCGCTTTTGGCAGCCAAATCCCGGAAGTTTTTCGTATAGAGAATTAGCAAGGGTTCCGATGTCACAGGAGGATAGGGGCGACTACAGGACAATAACGCGTGCGGATCTCGCAGACGCAGTCCACAGCAAGACCGGATTGGGCCGATCGGAGTCGGCGAAATATGTAGAGGTAGTATTAGCGGAAATCTTCGAAGCTATCGTCTCCAAACAAGATGTGAAGCTTTCTTCCTTCGGAGCTTTTCAGGTCCGCGCGAAGAAAGAGTGGCAAGGCCGCAACCCGAAAACGGGCGCCGGCGCGACCATCACGGCGCGTCTGGTTGTCACGTTCAAACCCTCTAACATCCTGCGCGCCAGGATCAATGACGGCTTCGGGCAGTACGGCGACGCATCGCCGCCTGACGACAGGAAGCGTTGAACGACGCCGCCTGCTGAGGCGGACGACTTGACAAAGCTTCCGGGAGCATGCGCCAAGCGGACATGGCTCGATCCCGACCCACATTCGTCTGCCAGAACTGCGGCGCCGTTTCGTCACGGTGGCAGGGTAAGTGCGAGTCCTGCGGCGAGTGGAACACCATCGTCGAGGAAGGCGACGCCGGCCCGACTGGCGTGCGAGCGACGCGTGGCCGCCCCTTCGAACTCGAGGGTCTCGCCGGCTCCGACCGCGCCGCGGCGCGCATCGGCACGGATGTCGACGAGTTCGACCGCGTCACGGGCGGCGGCTTCGTGCCGGGCTCCGTGCTGCTGCTTGGCGGGGAACCCGGAATCGGAAAATCCACGCTGCTGATCCAGGTCTGCGCGGCGCTGGCGCGGCGCGGCGCGCGGGTCATCTATATTTCCGGCGAAGAGGCTGTGGCACAGGTGCGCATGCGCGCGGCGCGGCTGAACCTCTCCGACTCGCCGGTAGAACTCGCCTCCGCGACGCAGGTGGAGGATATCCTCGCCACCTGCGCGAGCGGCAAGCGCGCGACCCTGATCGTGATCGATTCCATCCAGACGATGCACACCGAGCTCGTCCCCTCGGCGCCCGGAACAGTGACCCAGGTGCGGGCGAGCGCCCAGGCGCTGCTGCGCCACGCCAAGACGACGGGCTCCACCATCATTCTGGTTGGTCATGTCACAAAGGACGGACAGGTGGCCGGCCCGCGCGTCGTCGAACATATGGTCGACGCGGTGCTGTCCTTCGAGGGAGACGCCGCGCATCACTTCCGCATGCTCCGCGCCTCCAAGAACCGTTTCGGGGCGACGGGCGAGATCGGCGTCTTCGAGATGACGGGCCTTGGCCTCGCGGAGGTCGCCAACCCCTCCGCACTCTTTCTAGCGGGGCGCGACTCCACCGCGCCAGGCGCGGCGGTCTTCGCCGGGATGGAGGGTCAGCGGCCCATGCTGATCGAGATTCAGGCGCTCGTCGCGCCCACCTCGCTCGGCACGCCGCGCCGCGCCGTCGTCGGCTTCGACCAAAACCGGCTGTCGATGATTCTCGCCGTGCTGGAGGCGCATGGCGGGCTGAAGCTTGGCATGCACGACGTCTATCTCAACGTCGCAGGCGGCCTGCGCGCGGACGAGCCGGCCGGCGATCTCGCCGCCGCCGCGGCGCTGGTTTCATCGCTGACCGGCGCGGTTCTGCCGCCGGATCAGGCCTTCTTCGGCGAAATCGGGCTATCCGGCGCCATTCGTCCTGTCATCCACGCAGGGATGCGGCTGCGCGAGGCGGCAAAACTTGGATTTCATCAGGCGGTGCTCGCGCAGGCCCAGCAGATCAACGACGACGACCGACGCGCCGGCCTCGCCCTGCGGCCCTGCGCGGACGTCGGCCAGCTTGTGGCGACCATCGCCCAGACGGCCCCCCGCAAGCAGGCGCGCGACTGAATTCAACCTTTCTACTTTCCGTTGACGGCTGAGTTGCGCTAGAAGCTAGCCGTCGCAACGCCAGGGACGATGACCCTGCCGCATTCTATGCGCGAGAGTTCCGCCGGGCTCTCAAGAAGTGAATGCAGCGACTGGCGCCCCGCGCCTGCGTGCAGAGCGTTCATTTTCCGATCTTCGGGCGTCAGGGCGAACAGAAGAGGACTGCGATGCCGTCATATCTTGATCTGGCAGTGATTATCATCGTTCTTATTTCCGGCCTGCTCGCCCTGCTGCGCGGCTTCACCCGGGAAGTTCTGGCGATCCTCTCCTGGGTGGCCGCGGCCGCCGCCGCCTATTACCTCCACCCGCTGGCGACGCCCTACATCAAACCCTACATAGCGAAAGAGGAGATCGCACTGGCGGCCTCGGTCGCCGCCGTGTTCTTCGTGGCCCTGATCGTGGTGTCGCTGTTCACGGTGAAACTGTCGGACATCATCCTCGATTCGAAAGTCGGGGCGCTCGACCGTTCGCTGGGCTTCGTCTTCGGCGCCGTGCGCGGCGCGCTGCTCGCTGTGGTGGCCTTCGTGTTCTACAGCTGGCTGGTGCCGGACGCGAACCAGCCCGAGTGGGTGAGAAACGCGCGCGCCAAGCCGTTCCTGCAGGCCGGCGGCGAAAAGCTGCGCGAAATGATGCCCGAGGACATCGATGGCATCGTCGCGAAGATCAAGGCCAAGAAGTCCGGCGCCCCCGTCGAGGAGGCGCCGCCGGCCGAAGCCGAGCCCGAGAAGGCCGAGGCCCCCGCCGAAAAGCCGGATGCGGAGAAGCCGGACGCCGGCGCTCAGTAAGCGGGAAGACCGCCGGGACCAGCGCTTGCCCGCGTCCGCCCCGGCTGGCAGAGTTGATGCTAGCGGCGGCTTGCGTTACGTGAGCTTCGTCACAGGGGACGGTGGAATGTCAGAGTCGACGCAACACGACGAATTCGTTCCTGCCATCGCGACAGCGGACGACCTCGACGGAGACCGGCTGCGCGAGTATTGCGGCGTCTTTGGCGTCTTCGATCTCCCGGACGCGGCGGCGATCACCGCGCTCGGCCTCCACGCCCTCCAGCATCGCGGGCAGGAAGCCGCCGGCATCGTCTCCTTCGAGGCCGGACGCTTCCACGGCGAGCGCCGCCTCGGTCTTGTCGGCGACCACTTCTCGAAGGAAAGCACGATCAGGCGGCTGCCCGGCGCAGCGTCGATCGGCCATGTCCGATATGCGACCACCGGCGAGACGATGTTGCGAAACGTCCAGCCCCTTTTCGCCGAACTCAACACCGGCGGCTTCGCCGTCGCGCACAACGGCAATCTGACCAACGCGCAGGCGCTGCGCCGCGAACTCATCATGGAAGGCTCCATCTTCCAGTCGACATCTGACACTGAAGTGCTTCTGCATCTTGTCGCGCGCAGCCGCCGCGCCCGCGTCGTGGACCGCTTCATTGAGGCGCTGCGCAGGCTGGAGGGCGCCTATTCGCTCGTCGTCCTTTCCGACGAAATGCTGATCGGGGCGCGCGATCCGCTCGGCATCCGCCCGCTTGTCATCGGCGAGCTCGACGGCAAATACATCGTCGCCTCGGAGACCTGCGCGCTCGACATCATCGGCGCGCGCTTC
The DNA here is from genome assembly GCA_002929055.1 of Methylocystis sp. GTDB lineage: Bacteria > Pseudomonadota > Alphaproteobacteria > Rhizobiales > Beijerinckiaceae > Methylocystis. The sequence continues at coordinate 27,434 of PERY01000019.1, forward strand.
ATCCGCGACGTGGAGAATGGCGAGATCGTCGTGATTTCGAAGGACGGGCTGGAGAGCATCAAGCCCTTCCCGCAGCAGACGCCGCGGCCCTGCATCTTCGAATACATCTATTTCGCGCGGCCCGACTCCATCGTGCATGGCCGTCCCGTCTACGAGGTGCGCAAGGCCATGGGGCGCGAGCTGGCGCGCGAACGCGTCATCGACGCCGACGTCGTCGTGCCCGTGCCCGATTCCGGCGTTCCCGCGGCGCTCGGCTACTCTCAACAATCGGGCGTTCCCTTCGAACTCGGCATCATCCGCAACCATTACATCGGGCGCACATTCATCCAGCCGACGCAGTCCGTGCGCGAAGTGGGCGTGCGCATGAAGCACAGCGCCAATCGCTGCGTGGTGGAGGGCAAGCGCGTCATCCTCATCGACGACTCCATCGTGCGCGGCACGACCTCGGTGAAGATTGTGCAGATGATGCGTGACGCCGGCGCGACGGAAGTGCACTTTCTGATTTCCTCGCCGCCGATCACCCATCCCGACTATTACGGCATCGACACGCCGCAAAAAGAGAAGCTCCTCGCGGCGACCCATTCGCTTGAGGAGATGCGCGCCTATATCGGCTCGGATTCGCTCGCCTTCCTGTCGGTCGACGGCATCTACCGCTCCATGGGCTATCCCTGCCGCGACAACGCGCGCCCGCAGTTCACCGACCATTGCTTCACGGGCGATTATCCGACCTCGCTGACGGACCTCGTGGGCGAGAATCGCGCGCAGCTGTCCCTGCTGGCGGAGGCGAGCTGAAGCCGTGCGCTCCTTATGGCCCGTGACCGCGTCTGACGCGATGAGACCCCTTCTTCGGTGACCTCCCCCCGCATCGCCCTCGTCACCGGCGCCTCGCGCGGCATCGGCCGCGCCATCGCTCTCGAACTTGCGCGCGACGGCGCCCATGTCGTCGCCCTCGCCCGCACGCAGGGCGCGCTGGAGGAACTCGACGACGAGATTCGCTCGCTCGGCGGCGAAGCGACGCTTGTCCCCTGCGACCTTGCGGATTTCGACGCGCTGGACCGCCTTGGCGCCGCGCTTTTCGAGCGCTGGGGAAAGCTCGACGTCTTCGTGGGCAATGCCGGCGTTCTCGGCCCGCTGTCGCCGCTCGCTCATGTGGATGTGAAGGACTGGAACCGCGTGATGGCGGTCAACGTCACCGCCAACTGGCGGCTGATTCGCTCGCTGGACCTTCTTTTGCGAAAATCGGGCTCGGGACGCGTCGCCTTCATCACCTCCAGCGCGGCCTACAAGGCGACACCCTATTGGGGCGCATACGCCGCCTCCAAGGCCGCGCTCGAAGCTCTGGCGCGCACCTACGCCGCCGAGACGAAGGGTGACGGCGTGACCGTCATGATCGCCAATCCGGGCCGCATGCGCACGCGCATGCGCGCCCAGGCCATGCCCGGCGAAGACCCATCGACCTTGCCGACGCCTGAGGAATTCGCAAAAAAATGCCTTCCGCTCTTCAAGCCGGACTGGCGCGAGAGCGGAAGGCTCTATGACTTTCCCTCGGGCCGGCTGATGGATTTCCATCCCCCGGCGTGAGCGGCGCGGGGCGAGTTGACCTCCCCGCGCCTGCCGCGTCAGTGGCGGCGATGCTTCTTGTGCGCCGGCGGCGGGGGCGGCGGCGGCGGAACATAGGTGAGCGCGAGGCTCTCGACGCCCGCGTTCCAGCCGAGGCCCGAGCCGGCCTGAACGTTGAAGGGCTGCAGCGAGAAGGTGTTGTCGGAACCGCCGACGAGCATGGCTCCGCCGCCGCCAACGCCGATCTTGGCGGAAACGCCCGGACCCATGTAGGTGCCAGCCAACGCGCCCGGGCCGACCTTGCCAGTCGCCGCGACGACGCCCCAGGCGAGTTCGCCCTGGCCGTTGATGGTGATGTTCGGGCCAACCTTGGTCAGCGTGCCGGTGTAATGGGCCGGAACCGCACCCTCGGCGTCGTCACGATAGTTGCAGTCGATCTGCTGATTCTCGACAAGGACGCTGAGGTCGTTGCCGAGCAGCTTGCACTGCAGCGTGCCGATGCGATCGCCGGCATGGGCGGCGGAGGCGATCATCGCCAGAATGCAGGCGCCGCCGAGCGCGCGACCGAGATTGAAACGGCTGGACATATGGAAACTCCTCCTCATTTTTCCCTTCGGGCGTTCCCCGCCCTTATTCGCGTGCAGCTTTACGTCAACTGCTCCGCATAAGGCGCACTATAGGACATCCGGCGGGATCGCCACAGTAGATATGCAAAATCACAGAACGCTTACCGTGCGTTGCAGCACAGGCCCGGGCGGTTCCCGCCCCGTCTGTCACACGCTCTGCAAGCCCTTGCAAATCATGCAGGAACAGACAATCTTGAGGTAAGCTCTCCATGCGCCGCCTCCCATGCGACGCAAGGACGCGGCGGCGGAGACCAAGCCATGAGCAGCCAGCTCCCAGTATTGTTCGAGCCTGAACTCCTGGGCTCAGACCTCGAGGCTCTGCGGGCCGCCGTGGACGCGCTGGAGCGGCAGAGTTTCGCGGGTCGGCTGGCCCGTATGGCCGGACGCAAAATCGGCTTTGTGAGCGGGCCCTTGCCTGCGCAATTGCAGGCGGCGGCGTCCGCCGCCACGCACAAGGCGCTGAACACGGCGCTCAACGTCGCGCTCACCAGCCTGGAAGGCGCGCCGCAGGGCGATTCGACGCGTCTGCACAAGCGGCTGGCGGCCCTCGCAGGGGGCGTCGGCGGGGCCGTGGGGCTGGCAAGTCTCCCGCTCGAACTGCCGGTTTCCACAACAATCATGCTACGCTCCATCGCTGACATCGCCCGCAACGAGGGCGAGAATCTGCGCAATCCTGAAACCGGGCTCGCCTGCCTCGAAGTCTTCGCGCTCGGCGGCCACCCGGACGACAAAGTGCTCGAAGGCGGCTATCTCGCAGTTCGGGGGCTGCTCGCGAAATCCGTGACGGACGCGGCGCGCTTCATCACGGCGCGCGGCGTTCTGCAGGAGGGCGCGCCCGTGATCGTTCGTCTCGTGTCGCAGGTGGCGACGCGCTTTGGCGTCGTTGTGTCTCAGAAGGCCGCGGCCCAGGCCGTGCCGCTCATCGGCGCCGTCAGCGGAGCCGCCATCAATGTGGCCTTCACGGACCATTTCCAGACGCTGGCGCGCGGGCACTTCGCCGTGCGCAGGCTCGAGCGCGTCTACGACCCGGCGATGGTGCGCCGCCATTACGCCCGCATCGCGCGCGAGGAAGGCTACTGGGATCCGCCCGTGAGCGCGTGAGCTACTTCGCAGCCGCGGCCAGAAGATCGGGCACCTGCCCCATGTTCGCGATGACGGCTTCGTTCTCCTCCAGGAGAACGACCTGCGCATTGGCGAAGCTCTTTTCGAAGTCCTCGTCCGTCTCGACCCTGTGCTCGCGCAGACCGTCCTGCCTGTCCGCGAGCAGCCTCATGCGGCTGAATTTTCCGGGCGCCGTGCGGATGTAATGCCAATAGTCCACGCTGGCGCTGCAGGGCGCCTCGACGAGGTTGGTCACGATCTCGACGAGGAAGCTGCCGCCGACGGCCAGAATCTTCGGAGCCGCTGCGCAGGAGCCCTCATTGCGGCCTGCGACGGCGGCGGTCGGATATCTGGCGTCCGGCTTGAGAAGGTTGAGGAGGTTGAGCAGATCGCGATCGGTGCCCTGCGCCTCCTCCTTCTCCCGCCAGTCGAAATCATAGAGCGGCATCGGCGACGCCTTGCCATCCTTGTTCAGCGCGTGGCTCAGTTCCCGCACCGTGATCGCCGAGCCAAGATAATTCCAGTGCGTGCCGCCGCGCGGGAACAGATTGATCGAATACTCCGGCATGGCGGCGCTGATGAGCGAGGCGCCGTCGACATATGTGACGCCGCGCGAGTCGAGCGCCGCCCGGTAAGGCGCGAGTTTCTCGGTCGTTCCCGTCCTCACCGAGGGGCAAGGCGCATAGGCCGGGAGGTAGCGGCTGTAGCGCGCCGCCTTGGAGGGCGAAATGAGATAGACGAAGCGCTTGCCCTTCGCTTCGACAGCCGTCTGGATGTCGCGCACGCGGCCTGCCCATTCGTCGATCGCCTTGGGATCGGATACGCCGCCGCGCGCGCAGAACTCCTGGACGTAGAAATTCTCGAAGAGCTGCCTTTCCTTGCCGACGACGATGTCGGGCGCGCCGGACGCGCTGAAGACGGAATAGAGAAACTGGTTTTTCGCGCGCACGGCGATGGGAAAGACGGGCATCGACTGGCCGACGCCGGTCGAAAACGCCTTCTGCGTCTCGCCGGAAAGGAAGTCGTCGAGCGTCCACGGAACGGGGCGCGGGCCCGGCACGCCCCAGAGCGGCTCAGCGCTGCGGATGCGCAACTTCGGCCATTCGCTCCCCACCGCAAAGTTCCACAGATTCGCGGCAAAGAGCGCCGCGATGAGGGCCGCGCAGGCGAAGATAGGGAGGCGGGTGAAGACGTCGCGCCGCATGATTTTCAGAACCTGAAGTAGATGAAAGGTTTGAACGGATCGGCGAGGCCCTTGGCGAGCGCGGCGACAAAGAGCAATGCGAGCACACTGTTCGCCGCCAGTGCATGACGCCGCGCGAGCGCCGTCCAGTCAATGTCATTGCTGGCGACGATGCGCTGGGCGACGCAAACGCCGCCGGCGACCAGCGCCATCGCCGCATATTCCGGCGCGACCGCGAAGGGCGCCTCCCCGGACGCCCACGGTCGCGCCATCAGCGACAGAAACGCCCCCGCCTGTGCGAGCGAGGTCGCGCGAAACAGCGTCCAGCCGACCATCACGATAAGCATGGTGACGATGTTGGCGAGCCAGTCCGGCAGGCGCTTCAGGCGTTCGACGAGAAACAGCCGGTCGAGAACAAGGAACACGCCATTGTAGGCGCCCCAGAAAATATAGGTCCAGGCAGCGCCGTGCCAGACGCCGGAGGCGAGGAAGCAGATCCACAGATTGAAATAGGTGCGCGCTTCGCCCTGCCGGTTTCCGCCGAGCGAGAAGTAGAGATATTCGCGAATCCAGCTCGTGAGCGACATGTGCCAGCGCCGCCAGAAGTCGGTGATGCTGGTCGCGATGTAGGGCATGTTGAAATTTTCGAGCAGGCGGAAGCCGAACATGCGCGCAAGGCCGATCGCCATGTCGGAATAGCCGGAGAAATCGAAGTAGATCTGCAGCGTGAAGAAAATCACGCCCGCCCATGCGTCGGCGAAGCCCAGCGTCGCGGCGTCGCGCGCGAAAATGGCGTCGGCGCCGCTGGCCATGACGTCGGCGAGAAGCAGCTTCTTCACGACGCCGAGCATGAAACGCGAAAAGCCCGCGACGAAATCATCGACATGGGCGTGCGGCACCGTCTCCAGCTGCCCCGCGATGTCGTGATATTTGATGATCGGCCCGGCGAGCAGCTTGGGGAAGAAGAACACATAGAGCGCATAGATGAGCGTGCTGCGCGCCGGCGCCGTGACGCCGCGATAGACGTCGACGAGATAGGTGATCTTCTCGAAGACGATGAAGCTGACCCCGATGGGCAATGCGATGTCGGGAATGCGTATCCCCGGCAGGGTGAACGCGCGCATGAGCGCATCGAGATTGAGCGCCAGAAAGCCCGTGTATTTGTAATAGACCAGAATCGCGAGATTGGCCCCGACGCCGAGCGCGAGCCAGCGCAGGCGGGCGTCAGCTTTTGCCGGCGCGCGCGGCGGCGCGTCGCGGACGAGCGTTTCACCCTCCGCAATCGAAAGCGCCTGGGCGGCCAACGCGGGCGCCTCTTCGAGGCTCCTGGCGGCGTCGGCGATCCGTTGCGCGACGAAAAGATCGAGCGCCACGGAGGCGAAAACGACGAAGACGAAGACGGGCTCGCTCCAGCCGTAGAACACGACGCTGGCGGCAAGCAGGATGATGGCGCGCGCTCCCCTGTGCGCGCCGAAGAACAGGTAAAGCAGATACACCGCCGGCGCGAAGAGAAAGAGAAACAGCGGCTCGTAGAAAAGCATGCGAACCCTTAAGCTTATGGCCCGGGAGGCGGCCGCGCTGGCGATTGGGTTCTAGCAAGCCGTGAACGGAAGAGAAACCCTCCAGGGCCCGGCAGCGTCTTGCGTCCCCGGCCCCTTGCCCCTATCACCCTGCCCCATGACCGAGGAATTCTCCCCCAAATCCGACTTTCTGCGCGTGCTCATCGCGCGCGGCTTCGTGCACCAATGCTCGGATTTTCCGGGGCTCGACGAAAAGGCCGCGGCCGGGGCGCTTGCGGCCTATATCGGCTTCGACTGCACCGCCTCCTCGCTGCATGTGGGCTCGCTCCTGCCGATCATGATGCTCGCCTGGCTGCAACGCACCGGCGGCAAGCCCCTGCCGCTCATGGGCGGCGGCACCACGCGCGTCGGCGATCCCTCCGGCAAGGACGAGAGCCGCAAGCTCCTGACCGTCGAGCAGATCGACGCCAACAAGGCGTCCATCAAGCGCGTTTTCGAACGCTTCCTGACCTTCGGCGACGGCCCCACCGACGCAAAGATGCTCGACAACGCCGACTGGCTCGCGGGGCTCAATTACATCGCGTTCCTGCGCGACGTCGGCCGGCATTTCTCGGTCAATCGCATGCTGACCATGGATTCGGTGAAGCTCAGGCTGGAGCGTGAGCACGAGCTGTCGTTCATCGAGTTCAACTACATGTGCCTGCAGGCCTATGATTTCGTCGAGATCAACCGCCGCCACGGCGCGTTGCTGCAGATGGGCGGCTCCGACCAGTGGGGCAATATCGTCACTGGCCTCGACCTTGGCCGGCGCATGGGCACGCCGCAACTTTACGCCCTCACCTCGCCGCTGCTGACGACATCGTCCGGCGCGAAGATGGGCAAGACGGCGGCGGGCGCTGTGTGGCTCAACGCCGACATGCTGTCTCCCTACGACTACTGGCAATATTGGCGCAATACGGAAGACGCCGACGTCGCGCGCTTCCTGAAGCTCTTCACCTTCCTGCCGTTGGATGAGGTCGAGAGGCTTGCGGCGCTGCAAGGCGCGGAGATCAACGAGGCGAAGAAGACGCTCGCCACCGAAACGACGGCGCTAATTCATGGCCGCGAGGCGGCGGAACAGGCGGAGCAGACCGCACGCGCGACTTTCGAGGAAGGCGCGCTGGCCCTCTCCCTCCCAAAGGTCGCCATCTCCGCCGATGAAGTGGCCTCAGGGCTCGGCGTGCTGGCGGCTTTCGTGAAGGCGGGGCTCGTCGCCTCCACCGGCGAGGCGCGCCGGCAGATCAAGGGCGGCGGGCTGAAGGTGAACGACGTCGTCGTCACCGACGAGCGCGGCACGCTTTCGGAGAAGGACTTCGAAACGGATGGCGTCGCGAAGCTGTCGCTCGGCAAGAAGAAGCATGTGCTCCTCGCGCGGAACGATGCGATCTGACGCCGGCCAACCGAAACATTCTTGACACACACGCCGGCAAAAACCCCGCCGAGCCGCAGTTCCTCTGGAATTCCACCTGAGGGCCTCTTGCCAACACTATTGCGAAGCTTCCGAATGGCCGCATCATTAGGGCGATTCGGGAGCTTTAGGATGAACCACTGGATCAAACTGGCGGGCGTAGCGGCATTGATCGCCGCGCCGGAAGCTTTCGCGGCGGGCCATTTGCCCCCCGCGACGGTTTCTGTGCCGTCGCCGACCTTTGTCGCGCTTCCGCAGCCCAATTTCGACGTCCTTGGCGCCCCGTTCCGCTACAAGGCGGGCGTGACCTTCATGTCCGAGAACATCTGGCGCGGCATTTCGATCACCAACCATCGGCCCGGCGCAATGGCTTATGGCGAAGCGAGCAAGGGATGGTTTTACCTTGGCGGCGACGTTCTCAACGTGACGCTGCCCACCTCGCCCGCGGCGCAACTCGACATTTACGGCGGCGTCCGCCCGGTTTGGGGGCCGCTCACGCTCGATTTCGGCGCCGTGTACCACGGGCGTCCCGGCAATCAGCAGCAGTATTTTCTGGGCGGCGCCGCGCCCGTCCTGACTTTCTGGACGCCCGGCGGCATGCCGACGACGCCCTTCGACCAAAGCTTTGTCGAGATTTACGCCAAGCCGTCCTGGACGCTGAACGACTATCTGACGATTGGCGGCGAGTTCGGCTACAATCCGAGTTGGGCGAATTACAATGCCCAGGCGCTCTACTCCGGCGGCAACGCCACGCTGAGCCTGCCGGGAACGGGATTGTCGCTTTCGGGCGCCTTCGGCCATTACTTCCTCGGGATGGGCGACCCGACATATGGCCCAAGCTATATCCAGCCGGGCATCAAGGGAATCCAGGGCTTCAAGCTTTCGAGCTACAACACCTGGAACATCGGCGCTTCATACAAGTGGAACGCGATCACTCTGGACGTGCGTTATCACGACACGACGCTCACGCGGCAGGGCTGCTTCACAAACGTCGCCAATCCCGCCGGCAATTTCGCCGCGGCCGTTTGGGGGCAAGGTTACTCGGACTGGTGCGACGCCCGCGTTGTCGGCTCGATCAACATGGAGCTCGACTCTCTCACGATGTTCAAGTGAGGCGCGCTATCTTCCCTCCGGCATCCGCGCCGTTCCGTCGAGCACGCCCATGATCTTGCGCATCAGCCCCGGCGCAATGGCGGAAAGCGGATTGACGTTCACCACCGGCGACGACAAGGCGCCGGTCACGCGGTAGTTCAGCGCGAAGATGCCTTCGTGCTGGCCGCCGGTGATGACGACGCCGATCACCGGAATGTTCGAGAGAAGACTGTTCAGCGCATAGGCGGGCACATAGGCGCCGGAAAGATCGATGCGGTCGCGTTGGAAATCGATGAAGCCGTCGAAGGTGAGGCCGATTTCCGGACCCGACATCACGCCCTCTCGCACGGAAAGGCGCCCGCCGGACCAGGTGAAATTGGATTGCAGCCGACCGACGCGCACCGAGTCGGGATCAAACCGCATGTTGCCGCGCTCGTCGGCGCGCGCCACGCCGCCCTGGGCCATCAGCTGACGCATCGTGGGCTCGCCCTTCACGTAGAAATCGCGAATGCGGACTGCGCCGTCAGCGCGGTTCTGCCCGAGCTGGACGGTCGCGTTCATCACGCCGCTTTCCATCTTGCGGTAAATATCCAGAAACGAAAGGAACGAACCGGCGTCATTCGTCGAGATTTCGAGTTGCTGCCCGGCGCCAGGCGTGCGGGAGAGCGCCACGGCGAGTTGCTCGCGTCCGAAGCTCCCGGTGACGGACACGGCGCGGACGCGGCCGCCGCGACTGTCGTATTTGAACTCGACGTTGGACAAAATCTGCTTTCCATGCCCGGTGACGATGGGCGCCTTGAAGTCGACGTCGACATTGTCGAGTCCGCCGCCGCTCGAACCGCCGCCACCGCCTGAGCCGGCGCCCGAGCCGCTGGAACGGATCAACCCCGCGAGCATCGGCCGCGCGTCGAAATTGGTGCCGCGAACGACAATCTTGACCGTTTCCCCGCCCTTCTGGATGTCGATCTTCATATCGTCGCCCGCCGAGAGCCGCGCCGGAGCTAGCTTCGCGGAGCGGAACGCCCCATCCTTGTTGAACTCGACCACGCCCTGGGCCTGTGTCGGCCCGGCGTCGAAATTGAGCTGTTCGAGGGCGATCCCCTCGCCGCGTCTGGCGATGGTGAAAGACGCTTTGGCGGGCTTGCCGGCGGGCTTGACCAGACCTGGAACCGGATTGTCGAAACTCGTGCGCGTCAGGTCCAGCTCGATCTGCGTATTCAGATCCTCGACGGGCAAAGGGGTGCGGACGACGGCCGCGATCGGGCCGGAAACGCCAGGGACCACATAGCCGGCGCGCTGGCGCGCGGCGTCGTCGAAGGTCAGCGTCATTTGCGCATGCGCGGCGCCCTTCTCGCCGAAGCCGCGCCGGACTTCGAGCGCCGCCGGCGCGCCGTAGATGCGACCCGTTCCATTGACCCGCAGGCCGGTCCTGTCCGCCAGCACGCGCAGCGTCGCTCCTTCGAGCCGTTCCTTGCCGATCAACCGCTCGATCACGAGATTGCTGGCGGTTGCGTCGATGTCGAAGGTCGTGGATTCCTCTTTTGCATCGTCGCCGATGTCGAAATTGATGCGCAGCTTTCCGTCGATCTGTCCCTTGATCGCGGCGGAGTCGACCGGGATGCTCGCATGCGGCGCAATACTGGGAAGCGCAAGGATGTCCGCAACCGACTCGACGCTTCCGTTTATGCGTATGTCCAGAACCGCGGGAGTGGGCCGCAGCGCATTGTCGGCCACCGAGAAACGCCCTTCGGCAAGGTTCAGGCGACGGCCCGGCCCCGTCTCCAGCACGCCCGAAGTGGCGTCGAAGCTCGCGGTGCGGCCCGTGACCTGCAACCGCCCATTGACCCCCGTGAAGGGCGCGAGGCCGGGCAGGACGTCAATAACCGACGCACCGACAATCTCGCCGGATACGGAAACCGAATCATCCGGCGGCGGGCGGCCGTAACGCATCGCCGTCAGCGCGGCGTCGTCGAAGTCGCCGACAGCGTGAGCATGCTTCAGGACGCCCCCCGGCACATGGTCGACGAACCAGGCCCTGACCGGCGCCGTGACATGGGTCGGCCAGAGCCGCGATAGCGCGCGTATCTGCGTGTCTTCAGCGTCGAGCGTGTAACCGACCCGGGGCTCTTCTCGATAATCGAGCTTTCCCGTCGCCGCGATCCGCATGTCGGGGCCCGAAAACCCGAACTTGTCGACGAAGACCTGCTTTTGCCCATGCAGCAGCCGTGCGCGAAGCGAACCCTCGCTGATGACGACCGGCTTTTCGCGCGCCCGCTCCGGCGCGACCTCCGTGGGCTTTTCCAGGCCCAGAGAGATCATCCAGGCGTCCGCGCCGTCGATCCCCCCGGATGTTTCGGCCGGAGCCACGGCCTCGCCGGCAAGCGACATGTCGAAGCCGCCGGCCTTGAAATGAAAGGGCGACAGGACGAGCTTGCGTGACGCGCCAACCCAGTTGGCTTCCGCGGCGATGTGGTCGATCATCACCGGCTCATGGTCGGGATCCTCCAACCGGAAGAACCCGCGTCCGATCTCGAAGCCGCCCTTGGCGGCGATCACCCTGTCGTCGGGCGCCAGCGCAAAGCTGAGGGACACGGAAAACGGAGCGTCCGTGTCGAATTTCGCGGTGCGAAAGCCGCCGATGAGCGACGCCTCGTCGAGCGTGAGATCACGCACCCTCGCGGAAAAATCCCGTTGCTGGCCCGGCGCGCCCTTTGCGAGCGCCGTCGCGCTCCAGCGGCGGGTGGGGCCGGTCGCTCCAAAGCTGAATCGAACCGAGCCGTCGTCCTTGTCGAGCCGCAGCGCGACGTCCTTGTATTGGATCACCCTGTCTATCGTGCGGTCGTCCACCATCAGTCGCCCATGCGCGACGCCGACGCGGTCGAGACCGCCGAGCGGGCTGTCCGGGCTCGTCACGAAATCCATGAGACCGCGCAATGCGAGGGCGGCGGTCTTCAGCAGCGCGGCGCGCTCGGGCGAGGCCACGGCGGCGACGTCGGCCGAGGGCGGCGTAGCGGCCTCGGGCGCAGCCGTCGCGACCGGCTCTGCGCCCGCGGATACGGCCACGCTCCCATCAGACTGCACGGCGAGCCGCAGGTCGAGGTCGAGAACCTCCAGGCGGCGCGGGCGCAAGCGTCCGATGGCCAGCGAGGGAAGATCGGGGGAGAGCTCCGCGCGAGGGGCCGCAATGATGGAGCGCCCGCCGCTCTTCACCACGAGCCCGTCGAGCGACAGCGTAGGGCCGTGATCCGTATTGGCGATCGAGGCTCCGGCGAGCTGAAACTGATAGGCGCCGCCGAAATGTTCATCGAGCGCCGCCACGATGCGCGGCGCAAGCCAGGTGAAGTTGATTGGCCCCTGCGACAAAAGCAGGAAGAATCCGCCGACCGCGACGCAGATCAGCGCAAGCGCGCCGAGCCCCAGAAAGCCCGCCGCACGCAGCGCGCCGATCGCGCGCCCACGCCGCCGCCCGGGTCGCAGTGCTACGGCCGGCCGGTCGTCGCGGATGTGGCGCCCTGTCTGATCGCTCAATCAGCCTCGCTTCAGGCGGTTATGGGCAGCGATCGGCGAAAGTGGCGCATGTTTGTCGAACCGCACACTTGCTCCTTGGCGCCGTGTCTGCATTGTTTAGCTCGATTCTAGCGGCGGTTGCGACGAAAGGAAGGCGCCATGGCCACCAAAGCGGCGGAGACGAAGACATCCACGGCAAAGAAGGCGGCTGAGAAAAAGCCCGCCCCGAAGCCCACGCCCGCGAAAGCGGCTGCGGCGCCTCCGGTTCTGCTCGAGGAAGGCGCTGCAGCGCCCGCCTTCACCCTTCCCGGCGCCGGCGGGGAGGCCGTCAGCCTCGACGCGCTGAAAGGCCAGAAGATCGTCCTCTATTTCTACCCCAAGGACGATACGTCTGGCTGCACCAAGGAAGCCATCGAATTCAATGCTTTGCGGGACAAATTCGGCAAAGCCAGGGCGGTCGTGGTGGGCATGTCGCCAGACTCTGTGAAAAGCCATGACAAATTTCGCGAGAAATACCAGCTCGCGCTCCCGCTCGCTTCGGACGAGACGAAGGAAATTCTCGGCGCCTATGGCGTTTGGGTCGAGAAAAGCATGTATGGCCGCAAATATATGGGGGTCGAGCGCACGACCTTTCTGATCGGCGCGAACGGCAAAATCGCGAAAATCTGGCGAAAGGTGAAGGTGCCCGGCCATGCAGACGAGGTGCTGGCGGCTGCGGCGGCGCTGAAATGACGGTTCGCCGCCGGGACATGCGCCCGGCGGCGATCAGGCTCAATGATGCTCGTGCTCGACGCTTGCGGGAGGGGCGTCGCCAGAAGCCGCGCCGCTGGCGGCCTTCTTCGCGATGATCCTGGTCACATCGTCGAGCCCCTTCTTCGCCGAGGCGAGGTCTGGCTTGATGACGAGAGCGGCCTCATAATCCTTGCTCGCGCGCTCGAAATCTTTCTTTCCGCGCCACGCGTTGGCTCGGTTGACGAGCGCCAGCGCATTCTTTGGGTCAATCTTCAGAACGGCGTCGAAATCGACGATCGCCTTGTCGTATTCCGCCTTTGAATAATAGCATCCTCCGCGGCCGACGAGCGCGCCGACGAGCCTGGGCTCGCGCTTCAGCGCATCGGAGTAATCCGCAATGGCGCGGTCATGTTCACCCTTGCCGTGAAAGTGAGTTCCGCGCGCCGCAAGCGGGCCGCCGGTCTTTTTGTCGAGCTTCACGGCCGCTTCGAGGTCGGCGAGCATCTTGTCCGCGTCGCCCTTGACGCGCCAGGCGGAGGCGCGGGCCATGAAGGCCGCGACGCTCTTCTTGTCCTTCTCGATGGCGGCGCCGTAATCGGCGATGGCCGCGTCGATATCGCCCTTGGCGTGCTGGGCCGCGCCGCGCGCGAGCAGGACGACAGCTGAAGTCGGCTCGACCTCGAGCGCCTTGCCGTAATCCTCGATTGCGTGGGCGTAATCGCCCTTCGCCTGATAGGCGCCGGCGCGGTTGACGTAGGCCGCGAGCTGATTGTGCGTCGATTCCTTGCTGATGTCGCCGATGACCTGCGTGCAGCCGGCGATGCGCTCGTCCGGGTTGGCGGATCGGCATTGCTTCCAGCCGGGGCTGACGCCCGCGCCATGGGCGGCAAGAGCCTGCGACGCAGGAAGAGAGGCCAAAACCAGTGCGCAAAGAGGCAGTGCGCGCCGCGTTTTGGCCACGGCGTCGAGAAAAGAATTCAACATGTAACTGACGAGCTCCCTGATCGAAGAGTGGCCGCGGCATCCTAGTCGAACGCGCGGCCCCTGCAACTTGCAAATGAAGCGGCGGCGATCAAGGAAGGACGTCGTAGCTGTAGACGGCGCCGACGTTCAACACCTGCCGCGGCGTCATCGAGGCGCCGAAGGGAGAGGCGATGCCGTCGTCTATGCGATGGCCGCGTAGCGACCCTGGCGCCGTCTGAGGCGGCGCATAGGCCCGATTGTACCTCGTGAGCCAACGCTCCCACACGCGGTCTGCGTTACAATGGTTCAGGTAAAACACCGGATCATTGGGCGAGGACGTTGGCGACATGTCGCCCCCGACCCACACATGCACCCGATTGTGCAGCCACGGAGCGGATTCGTTCGTATCGGCCGTCCAACCCTCGATGCGGTTGCGGAAACCCTGTGAACCCGAATCCCAGTTCGGACCGTCGTAGAAATTGAGGTTGAGCGCATTGGCGACATGGGCGCGCCGGGGCAGCGACGGCGTTCCGCCGGCGAACATGCGCCGCATGCCACGGTCAACCGCCGCAAGCTGCCCGGTGGACGTGCCGACGATCCTGATGCGCCATGCGGCGGGGTCGCCGGCGCGGTGCGCAAAGGGGCCGGTGGCGACGGGCGCTCCCTGCCCGCCCATGCAGTTCGCCGCCCATATCGCCGCAGTTCTCTGCTGCGCGGGAGAGAGGTCGCCATCGGCGGCCCAATCCCAATAAGGCAGGCCGAAGTTGGCGTCCCCCAGGACGCGCTGAAGATTTTGCTCCAGCAGCATCAGCATGACGCGATGCCAGGGCAGGAAGACCGGCCCCCGGTGCGCGGCGTTGCGGCCGCCCGGATTGTTGGAGACGGGCGTCGCCGTCGTCATCGCGATGTGATGCCAGACGACGAAGAGGTCGTAGGTGCTGACAACGCGCGCCGGGCCGGGAATCCCGAATTGATTGGTTCTTCGTCCTGAGTCCTCGGCCTTGAGAAGTTTGACGCCCCGGATGAAATTGTCGCGAACGATTGTGTCGCTGAGAATGTTTTTGCGGACGACCGCCATATCAACCCCCTGTCGAAATTACCGCTTTGACGTCTTCCCCCTGGTCGCGGGCTTCTTTGCCGCCCGGGCCTTTTTCTGGAATTCGTCGGGAAAAATGTCGATCAGATACTTGACCATATCCACCGCGGAGGCCGTCTGGTAATTGGGCAGGGAATGGCAATGGACCTGCCCGGCTTCGTCCACGCCGAGCGGCGCCGCCAATGGCTTGCCGTCGACGCGAACCTCATAGGTTGTGGCGATGGTCACCTTGTGGCCGGCGTGCTCGAAGCTTCTCTCCGACCCCGCCTGGGCATGCGATCCATGACCATGAGAAGCCTCGGCCCGCTTCGCCAGATAGGCGCCCAGCTTCTTGGGAGATGCTGCGTCGGACAATTTCTTGAAATCCATTGGACCTCCAATTGGTCTTCCACCAATGCCGGCGCTTGGCCCGGGCGGCGACCTTCTGAAAACAGGCAAACCCGCGTCCGCGGGCGGGGTAAAAAGCAATGTCGCCAATTCCGCTTTGTAATTGCAAAGTTGTCAAGGCCCTTCCCCTGAAAATATCGTAGGTTCGTGGGCAAGCGATTCTCGTTCGCGGCTCAACCTGAGAGGGGCCAATGATCGTTTCCACAACAAATGAAATTGCAGGTTACCGCGTCACCCGGCATCTCGGGCTTGTCCGGGGCGTCACTGTCCGCTCACGCTCGGTCGTCGGCAATTTCTTTGGCGGCATCCAGACGATCTTCGGAGGCAAGCTGTCCGTTTACGTCAATCTCGCCGAGACCACCCGGCAGGAGGCCTTCGACCACATGTGCGCACACGCCGCCGACGCCGGAGCCAACGCCATCATCGGGATGCGCTACGACGCCAACGACATCATGGACGGCGTCACTGAGGTTCTCGCCTATGGCACGGCAGTGGTCGTGGAGCGCGCATGACGCGAAAGTTCTTCAGACTCCCAACGAAACTTTGGTAGACTGGCCGCGATGAGCCTTTTGACAACCAACGACGAACTGGCCGCTATCTGCGACCGATTTGCGCGCCACCCCTTCGTGACCGTGGACACGGAGTTTTTGCGCGAAACGACCTTCTGGCCGAAGGTCTGCGTGATCCAGATCGCGTCCCCCGAGGAGGCCGTCGCGATCGACGCGCTGGCGGAGGGAATCGACCTGTCGCCATTCTTTGAGCTGATGGCGAACGCGGAAGTGGTCAAGGTCTTCCACGCCGCCCGGCAAGACCTGGAGATTATCTGGCGGCTTGCCCGTCTGATCCCGGCTCCGCTCTTCGACACCCAGGTCGCCGCGATGGTCTGCGGCTTCGGCGAGCAGGCGTCCTATCTCGAGCTCGTGAAAGCCATTTCGCGCGCCAATCTCGACAAATCCTCGCGCTTTACGGACTGGTCCCGCCGGCCGCTTTCGCCGGCGCAGATTGAATACGCCATCGCCGACGTCACCCATCTTCGCGACATCTACACGACCTTGCGCGCCCGGCTGGAGCGCTCGAACCGGCTCGAGTGGCTGGTGGATGAAATGCAGACGCTCACGTCTCCGGCGACTTATGAACAGCATCCCGAAAACGCCTGGGAGCGGTTGCGCCACCGCGCCCGCAAGCCGCGCGATCTCGCCGTGCTGATGGAGCTCGCAGCCTGGCGCGAGGCCGAGGCGCAGAGCCGGGACGTGCCCCGTTCCCGCGTGCTGAAGGACGACGTGCTCATCGAAATCGCTCAGGCCGCGCCCCGTACGCCCGAGGCGCTCGCCAATCTGCGCTCATTTCCCAAGGGCATGGAGCGCTCGCGCGCCGGCGCCGAGATCGTGACCGCGGTCGAGCGCGGCATCGGTCGCGACCCGGCTTCGATTCCGCGCATCGAGCGCGAGCGGCGGGGGTCCAACGGCGCGACAGTCGAACTTTTGAAGGTGCTGCTGCGGCAGGTGACCGAGCAGACCGGCGTCGCCGCCAAGATGATCGCCACGGTCGAGGATCTGGAGGCCATCGCCAGTGACGACCACGCCGATGTGCAGGCGCTAAGAGGTTGGCGCCGAGCCATATTCGGCGAAAAGGCCCTGGAACTGAAGCGCGGCCGCCTCGCGCTTGCGGTCGAGAATGGGCGAGTCGTCACCTTCGACTGGCAGGACGCGGAGCCGGCCAGCACGACTGAGCACAATTCCGCCCATTCCCCTGAAGAGGCGTCCGCTTCAGGCTGACTTCCCCTTCTCACGCCCCAAATAGCCGATTGTGCGCCGCACTATTGTCAGGCTGCGGCGCAAAAGCAACTGGGGCCGCCCACGGCACGGCGCGCATGGAAGGGCGGGACGCCCCCCCCAAAGACCACGATCGGGCTCCATTCGCCAGCAATGGAAGGACGAGCCATGAGGACAGGAATAAGGCTTGTCGCTGTGGCGCTCTTCGGGAGTTCGCTGGCCGCGACGCAGGCCGGCGAGCCTACGGCGCTCACAACTCGCCGTCGCCGCGGGACGCAGTGCGTCCCCGCCAGCCATTCTTGGGCAAGCTGATAGACTATTTCTATCATACCTCCTCCCAAAGGCTTGTCCTGATGGTAACTTTTGGTCTTCGCCAGAATGCTGCGTCGCACATAAAATCGGCATTATCAGTCTTTACAAAGCCCCATCAGCGCTATCTGCTATCGCGCATAGGCCTTTCAAATACCGGATTTTATCTGCAGATGCCTTGAAATGCTGCGCTGCAATGCCAAGTTAGTCTCAGCGCTTCAAATTGGCTGCACAAGCTTGGGGGCCGGTTCGAGCCGAGCAGGTTCGAAGAATGCTGAACCCGCTCGTTTGATAGAAGAGAGGAATAGATGATGAAAGCACGGAATATCGCGATGGCGATCGGCGGCGTGCTGGCTCTGTCGGCTGTGACGCCCGCATCAGCGGCGGACTCCTGGTCCGAAACGACCATGCGGCCGCTGATGGCGGCCAGCCTGGACTCGGGCGGCGCACATGTCGTGAGCTACTTCCAGCCGGTGAACGGCTCCTGCCGCCTCACCATGATGATTGCGGGACGAGATTCGGAGATGAGCGGCGGGACGCCGACCCGCGTCCAGATCACCGTCGAACCGGGCCGCGCCGCCTATGTCGACGACGCAGACGGCAAATCCTCGCGCTACTTCTGCCTCCATAGCGCCGAGGCGATGAACGTCACGCGCACGGATCGCGTCGCGCTGTCTCCGATGCGGTGACGGCCAGACGGTCGGCCTCTCGGCCGTCTCTCCTCATGCAAGCGGCGGCGTCTCGATCCCGAGCCGCGCCGCAACGCCTTGCGAGGATTTCAGAACGTCCTCGAGCGTGTGCCGATCGAGGACGGCGAAGAGCGCGCCCAGCGACTCGTTGAAGACGCCCTGCAAGCCGCACAAGCCAAGAATGACGCAGCCATTCTGCGCCGCGCCAAGGCATTGCGATTTCGCGAACTCCGGCTCGAACTGGCGCAAGAGCCCGCCGATTGTGACCTCCGCAGGCGAGACCGCTAGGCGCAGTCCGCCGCTGCGCCCGCGCGTCGAGCGAATGAGATTCAGGCGCGAAAGCTCTAGCACGACCTTTCGCAAATGATGCTCGGAGGCGCGAAAAGCGGCCGCAATCTCAGGGATCGTGGCGCCACGCTCTCCCGCGACACCCAGGAAAATCAATGTCCTGAAGGACAGGTCACTATGTGTTGATAAGCGCATCTGTGGCTCTATGCGAAGCTGGAGAGACATGGCATTAAAGAAGCATAAGAAATACTTCTTTGGGAGGAACAAGCCAATGTCCAGCCTCTATGAACGTCTCGGCGGCGAGAACGCCGTCAACGCCGCCGTCGAACTCTTCTACCGCAAGGTGCTCGCCGATGGGCGCATCGCGCGCTTTTTCGACGGGGTCGACATGGATGACCAGATCGCCAAGCAGAAGTCATTCCTTACAATGGCCTTCGGCGGCCCCAACCGCTACACCGGCCTCGACATGCGCAATGCGCACAAGAAGCTCGTTGCGAAGGGCCTCAACGATTCCCATGTCGACGCGGTGATCGAAAACCTCAACTCGACGCTGCGCACCCTGGGCGTGCCGGAGAAGGAAGTGAAGGAAGTCGCTGCGCTCGCCGACTCCGTGCGCGCCGATGTTCTCGGCCGCTGAGTGACGCCGCTTCTCACCTATATGGACCGCCCGGTGGAGATTGCACCGGGCGAGACCGTCCTGGAGGCGCTTCTGCGCGCCGGCATAGACGCGCCAAGTTCCTGCCGCACCGGCAATTGCCAAACCTGCCTGCGCCGCGCGGTGCAAGGAACGCCGCCGGCGGAGTCCCAGAACGGACTCACCGAGGCGCAGAAGGCGATGGGCTACTTCCTGCCCTGCATCTGCAGGCCCTCGTCGCCGCTCAACGTGGCGCCGCCCGACGACGCGGGCGCGCGCCTTCCCGCGACAGTCCGCTCCGTCGAAGCGCTTGCGCAGGATGTTGTTCGGCTGCGGATCGAGACGGAGGCTTTCCCCTATCGTCCCGGACAATTCCTCAAGCTCATCGCCAGCGACGGGCTCGAGCGCCATTATTCGATCGCGAGTCACCCCGAGGAAGACCCTTTCCTCGAAATGCACATCCGCCTGCATCCGGGCGGCCGCATGAGCCGGCATGTGATGGAGATCGCCAAAGGCCACAGGCTCCATGTCGCGGGACCGCTCGGAACCTGCTTCTACGAGGGCGTGGACAAGGATCAGCCGCTTGCGCTCATCGGAGCGGGCACGGGGCTCGCGCCGCTCTATGGCGTTTTGCGCGACGCGCTGCGGCAGGGGCATCGCGGACCCATCCGGCTCTACCACGGCGCGCGCGAGCGCAAGGGTCTTTATCTGCGCGAGGAGTTGGAGGCGCTCGCCCGTGCGCGGGATAACTTCGACTATGCGCCCGCGTCCCTCGACACCGGAGGCGACCTGGCGGCGCTTGCGCTTGAAGCCGAGACTCAACGCGCGTCGCGGACGGCCTATTTTCTCTGCGGCGGCGAAAATCTCGTCAAGCGGCTGAAGCGCGATCTTTTCATGAGCGGCGCCAGCATGAAGGCGATAAGATCGGACGTGTTTTCGCCCGCCTCACTCTGACGACATATAAGCATGCCATCCAATCGAAACTGGCGGCCCCTTGCGCATGCCGAACTTTCCGATGTCATGCGCATTGCGGGCGTCGCGCATCCGCAGCTTCCCGAACGCATGGAAGTCTTCGACGAAAAGCAGCGCCTCTTTCCCGAGGGCTGCTTTGCTTTTGACGCAGCCGGCCACCTGGCCGGCTACGCCATCTCCCATCCCTGGACGCTCAATGACGTCCCGCCGCTCGACAGTCTCCTGAAAGCGCTGCCGGTCGCGCCCGACTGTCTCTACCTGCATGACGTCGCGCTCTTGCCGCAGGCTCGCGGCTCGGGCGCAGCGGCGGGGCTGATGGCGATGCTGACTCGATTGGCCGATGATTGCGGCCTGGCGCATCTCGCTCTTGTTTCCGTTTATGGAACCGACAAACTCTGGCGCCCGCTTGGTTTCGAAGACGCAGGCCAATCGGAGAAGCTGGCGGCTTATGGCTTGAGCGCCCGCTACATGGTCCGGCGACTCTAGTCCGCGATTTCGATACGCGCCTCCGCGCCCAGCAAGCGCCCAAGCGACTTCACGCGGTTCAACACGCGGTCGCTCGCAAGATCGGTGAAATCCTGCGGCAGCGACAGGAGCAGCGCGCCGTCTTTTATGCACAGGCGCGTGCGCGGCAGAACGCCGGGCATGGACGCCGACAGGAGATAAGCGACGCGCATCGCCGCGCCGAGAACGCGGGCGCGCACGAAAAGCCGTGTCGTCAGCAGGCTTCTTACAGGGCCGACCGCCTCCCCGCCTTCCGGCCCCTCGTGGCGCACGACGATTGCAAGAGAGAGAAAACCGCGACCGGGATGATCGACCGAAACAAATGGCCCCTGCGTCACGACATTCAGCGCGCGCTCGGCGCGATACTCCGGATGCGCGCGCCAGGCGATGTCCGAAAGCAGGCAAGCCGCATGGCGTAGCCGCTTTTCCTCGGACGTCTCGTCGATCACGCCCGAAGCCATGAAATCATCTGTCCAGACGATCAGATCGTCGCCATATCCCGCCGCGCGCGCGAACATCGTCTCGAGCTCGCGCGACGCCGCCAGCAAGGGATCGATCTTGCGCTCCGACTCGGAAAGGCGCTCGAAGAGCATCCCTTCGCGCACGCCGGCGGCGGAGATCACGATCTCCCTGGGCTTCGCGCGGCGAATGATTTCGTCGAGCACGATCGCGCCATATGCCAGCAACGGCCGGCGCGCGGCGGAGACGACGTCGATGTCTTCGATCGCCTCGCTGTCCACATGCTCGACCAGCGCGGCGAAATCGGCCGCCTCGCCCGTCTGGATTCGATAATTGTGCATGACGCCGAGCGGGTAATTGCGCTGGCGCATGTGGAGTTTCGCGAGCGAACGCCACGTCCCGCCGACCGCGTAAAAGGTTCGCCCCTTGAGATGCTCCAGCGGCTTCGCGTCGGCGATGGCCTTACGAGCGATCTTCGTCGCTTCGCGCGGCGAGCGGCGCGAAGCGTCCATCAAAGCCAGACCGCCAAGCGGAAGCGTCACCCCCTTGCCGAGACGATCGCCCTTCACATCGATAAGTTCGAGCGAGCCGCCGCCCAAATCGCCGACGACGCCATCGGGTGCGTGGATTGCGGAGACGACGCCAAGCGCGGAAAGCTCCGCCTCGCGCCGGCCAGAGAGGAGCTGGATGTCGCGGCCTATCGCCGTGCGCGCGGCGTCGAGGAAGGCAGGCCCGTTTTCTGCGTCGCGCGCCGCCGCGGTGGCGATCACCTCCGTGTCCAAAACGCCCATCGTTTCGCAGAGCGCGCGGTAACGGCGCAGCGCCTTCAGCGCTTTTTCGACGCCCTCCTCGGGCAGCCGCCCGCTCGTCACCACCCCCTTGCCCAGAGCGCACATCGCCTTCTCGTTGAAGATGGGCGTCGGCGCGCGGGAGAGCGCCTGATAGGCGACGAGACGCACGGAATTCGAACCGATATCGACGATGGCGACGGGTCGCGTCGACGTCGGCGCGGGTTGCTCGACGGATTGCGGGCGCAGGAAGCGCTTAAGCATCCTGCTGGCGCTTCAACAAGGAACGGGGGCGCCAATCCTTCAGTGACTTGCCGCGGCCGGAAAGACTGGGATGCGTCATGAAGTATTTATGCGCGTTGAAGAGCTCCTCGCCTTCTCCGGGCACGATGCGCTGGGACGAACCGTCCGGCAGGACGCGGTAGCTTTGTTCATTATCGATGAGGTTCGCAAGCATGATCTGATCGAGCAATTGCTGGTGAACGGTAGGATTGCCGATCGGCAGCAGGGTCTCGACGCGACGATCCAGATTGCGGGGCATCAGATCGGCGGAAGAGATATAAACATGCGCGCGCGGATGCGGCAGCTTGTGACCGCCGCCGAATGCGTAGACGCGCGCATGTTCCAGAAAGCGGCCGACGATGGATTTCACGCGGATGTTTTCCGAAAGGCCCGGAACGCCCGGCCGCAGGCAGCAGATGCCGCGCACGACGCAGTCTATCTGCACGCCGGCGCGCGACGCGGCGTAGAACGCATCGATGATCTCGGGATCGACGAGGGCGTTGCACTTGGCCCAAATGGCGCCGGGCTTGCCCGCCTTTACGAATGCGATCTCCTGCTCGATGTGCTCGAGCAGGCGCTTCTTGAGCGAAATCGGCGAAACAGACATGCGCTCGAGCCCCGCGGGCTCCGCATAGCCGGTGATGTAATTGAAGATGCGCGAGACGTCGCGGCCGATCACGGGGTCCGCCGTGAACACGGAAATATCCGTGTAGATGCGCGCGGTGACGGGGTGATAATTGCCCGTGCCGATGTGGCAGTAGGTCGCGAGCCCGGCGCCCTCGCGCCGCACGACCATCGAAAGCTTGCCATGCGTCTTCAGCTCGATGAAGCCGAAGACGACCTGCGCGCCGGCGCGCTCCAGATCGCGCGCCCAGCGGATATTCGCCTCTTCGTCGAAGCGCGCCTTCAACTCGACGAGCGCGGTGACGGATTTGCCGGCCTCCGCCGCCTCCACCAGCGCGCGCACGATGGGGCTGTTGTTGGAGGTGCGATAGAGCGTTTGCTTGATAGCGATGACATTGGGGTCGCGCGCGGCCTGCTGCAGGAACTGCACGACGACATCGAAGGATTCGTACGGGTGATGGACCGCGAGGTCTTTCTGCTTGATCGCCAGAAAGCAGTCGCCGCCATTGTCGCGCACGCGCTCGGGGAAACGCGGATTGTATGGCTTGAATTTAAGGTCGGGCCGATCCAGCGCGACAAGCTCGGAGAGATCGTTGAGCGCCAGCATGCCGTCGATCTCGAAGGTTTCGCCCGGCGTGACGTCGAGTTCGTCGGCGACGAGCGCGCGCAGCGTCTCCGGCATGTCGGACGCGACTTCGAGGCGAATGACCGAGCCGCGACGCCGGCGCTTCAACGCTGTCTCGAACAGCAGGACGAGATCTTCGGCTTCCTCTTCCACTTCAAGATCGCTGTCGCGGATGACGCGGAAGAGTCCCTGCCCGCGCAGCAAATAGCCGGGGAAGAGGCGCTGCGCGTTCATCGCGATCAGCGTCTCGAGCAGCATGAAGCGCTCGCGCGTGCCGCCCGGATTGGGAAGGCGCACGAAACGCTCGATCTTGGGCGGAAGGCGCACGAGCGCCTGCAGCGTCTTGCGATCGCCAGGCCGCACAAGCTCGAGCGCGAGCGTGAAACCGAGATTGGGGATGAAGGGGAAGGGATGCGCCGGATCGACGGCGAGCGGCGTCAGCACGGGGAAGATGCGACTGAGGAAGTGATCCTCGAGCCATTCGCGGTCGGGCTTCGAAACGTCCGCGGGCTCGACGATGACGATGCCCACTTCCTCGATCTCGCGACGCAGGTCGCGCCAGCGGCGCAACTGCTCCTTCACGAGCAGCGCGGCGCGCTCGTTGATCTTGGCGAGCTGCTCCGCGGGCGTCAGCCCGTCCTGCGACACCGCCGTGAGCCCGGATCGAATCTGCCCGCGCAGGCCGGCGACTCGAACCATGAAGAATTCATCGAGATTGTTGGCGGAGATCGAGAGGAAGCGCAGTTGCTCCAGCAGTGGATGATTTTTGTTCGACGCCTCCTGGAGAACGCGCCGGTTGAACTCGAGCCAGGAGAGTTCGCGATTGATGAAGCGGCTCGGAGAAAGGATTAGTTCCTCCGGATTCCCGAGAATCTCGCCCGCCGGGTCCATGACCTCGATTTCGGCGACCTCGATGTCCTCCGGGGTCTGCTCGGTCTTTTCTCTTGTGTTCGCCTTCATGCCGCTCATCCGTTTTTTGCATCATGCCACATTGGCGCATCGGACGGCAGGCGGAAACTGCGCGCAGTTAATCTTCCATCCCCTGGCAAGAGCCTGAGAAGCGCTCCATCACCTCGGCGGCGAGCGCCCGTGTGACCGGGCGGCGCTGGGCCAACGCCGCGCGGTCCAGCGCCGCGACGAAGTCGCCGGCCGCCCCGAGCGAGCGCTCCAGCCGCAGGGCGGCGTAAGCGAGGGCGGGCGGCTCCACCAGCAGTTGGCGGTCGCGGAAAAGCTTCTCCAGCACAGCGCGCATGAGGTCGTCGTCCGGAGCGCCGATTTCCACCACGGGCGCACGACGCAATCGTGACAGCAGGTCCGGAAGCCGAACATCGGCGGCCGAGGGCGGGCGGCGGGCGCTGATCAGGACGAAGGCGCGGTTCTCGACGGCGAAGTTCAGCAGATGGAAGAGCGCCGTCTCGTCCGCGACAGCGTCCACGTCGTCGATGACGATGGCCCCCGGGGCCGCCGCCGTGAGCGCATCCAGCCTGGGCAGAGCGGCAGAGTCTGCGCGCAGCGCCCCGGCGCGCGCCGCAAAAATCGCGAGAAGGTGGCTTTTGCCGCTGCCTGCAGGCCCGACGAGCGACATGATGCGAGCCGGCCAATCGGGCCAACGCTCCACAATCGCCAGCGCCGCCGCGTTGGAGGCCGACGCCAGAAAGTCGCCGCGCCCGAAGCGCGGGTCTAGCGGCAGCTCCAGCGGAAGCTGCGCCGGCTCGCGCGCGCCCTCTCCCGCCATGGCCGCTCAGGCCCGGTCATGCGCGTAAGGCGGCTCTCTGTAAAGCGCGCTCGCCCGGTAGCGGCGGGCGAGGAAACGCATCAGGGCGCCAAGCGCCGCCGCCGCCGGCACGGCGACGATGAGCCCGGTGAAGCCAAAGAGAGCGCCGAAAGCCAGCAAGGCGAACATGATCCACACCGGATGCAGGCCCACCGAGGCGCCGACCAGCCTCGGCGAGAGAACGTAGCCGTCCATGATGAGGCCCGTCGTCACGATGGCGACCGCCTCGATCGGCAAATTAATGTGGGGCCAGGCCTGAACGATGGCGATGATGATCGACAGAACGAAGGCCGTGATCGACCCGACATAGGGGACAAAGCTCAGAAAGCCGGCGATGACCCCGATCAGGAAGCCGAAATTGAGCCCGATCGCGGAAAGACCGACGGCGTACCACACGCCCAGAAACAGGCACACGAGCGACTGGCCGCGCACAAATCCCGCAAGCGCCCGGTCGATGTCGCGCGCCAGCATGCGCACATCCTCGCGATGTCGCGGAGGCACCAGATCGTCGACAATATGAACCATATGGTCCCAGTCGAGGAGCATGTAGAAGGCGACGACCGGCGTGATGACGACGAGCGACACCACGTTGATCAGAGCGTAGCCGCGCCAGATGAGCGACTTCAGGAAATCCCCGGCGTAGGTCGCGCCCTGGCTTGCAAGATCGTTGAAATATTTCTGGGCGTCGAAATTGGCGCCGGCGCCTCCGAGCCCGTATTTCTCCAGCCAGGCCTGTATGGTCTCGTTGGTGAGCGTCTGCCCCCAATCGGTGACGAGCCCGTGCAGCGTCTGCAGATAGCCCGGCAACGCGGTCAGGAAACCGGCGAGTTGGTGCGACAGAATCGGCAGCAGCACCACGAGCGCCGTGATGACGAAGGCGACGAAGATCGATAGCAGCAGCAGCGCCGCTCCGAGCCGGGAGGCGCCGAGCCGCTGCAGGCGGTCGGCAACCGGATCGAGCAAATAGCCGAGCGCGGTTCCGGCGACAAAGGGCGCCAGCACAGGGCTGAGAAGGTAAAGGACGCCGGCCAGGAGCAAAAGCGTCAGCCCCCAGAGCACGAGCTGGCGCTCGAGGCTCAGTCCCGCCCATTTCACGCCGCCCGTCGCCAAAGCCGCCACGGCCTGATGGTCCGGAGGCGCAACGGCCGGCGACAGGTCAGCCGCCTTCTGCGCTCCCCGGGTGCGAGGGGCCATCGTCTGCTCCTGCTTCGCCATCTCTCAAGGCCTCATGTGCTCGACCCAGAGCCACAGATAGACGCTCGCGGAAGCAACGGTCAATGCGGCGACGCTCGCGGCGAGGACGTCCCCGGCCACGCCAAGTTCAAGATCATAGGCCAATCCGGCGAGGATCAGGCCGACAAAAGCCAGTTGCGCCGCCGTCGTCGCCTTGGAGAGCACATGCGGCCTGATCTCGACGGGGCGCGAGAGGAACCAGGAGACAAGAACCCCTCCTATAATCAATGCGTCCCGGGCGACTACGAGGATGGCCAGCCAGGGTGGCAGGTCGTCGACGACCGCCAGCGCGACATACATCGAGACGATCAGAACCTTGTCGGCGAGCGGATCGAGCACTGCGCCAAGATCGGACTGGAGATGAAAGGTCTTGGCGAGCCAGCCGTCGAGCGCGTCGGAAACGCCAGCGATCACGAAAACGAGGAGGGCGAGACGCCATTTCTCCTCTCCAACGAAAGTGATCGCCGCTGGCGTCAGCACCAGCCGGCCGATGGTGATGAAGTTGGGTAGCGACGCAAACCAGTCGAAAGCCATGCAGACTATCTGGCGCGGCGCCCGCTATTCACAATCTTCACCGTTTCGCGCGGCGCATCGCGAGCGCGGAAAGCCCGAGAGCTATCGCAACCAGGCCGAGCAGCAATGTGGAGATGGCGTTGATCTGCGGCGACACGCCGAGACGCACCTGCGAATAGATGCGCATGGGCAAAGTCGTCGCGCCCGGCCCAGTTGCAAAGCTCGCGATGACGAAATCGTCCAGCGAAATCGTGAAGGCGAGCAGAAAAGCGCTGGCGAGCGCGGGCATGATCTGCGGCAAGGCGACGAGCGCAAAAGCCCTTGCGGGTGTGGCGCCAAGGTCCATCGCGGCTTCCTCCAGCGTGGGGTCGCAGCCCCGCAAGGCCGCCAGAAGCGCGACAGTGGTGAAGCACATGGTCAGCGTCACATGGCCGATCACAAGAGTGGTGAAACCACGGCCGACGCCAAGCGCCACAAAGCAGGACAGGAGCGCGAGCCCGAGAACGACCTCCGGCAGGACAAGCGGCGCATGCACCGCGCCGAAGAAAAGCAGGCGCGAGCGAAACGAACCGAAGCGCGACAGCGAAACAGCGGCCAGCAGGCCGAGCAGCGTGGCGATGGAAGCCGAAAGCGCGGCCGCTGCGAAGCTGATCCTCGCGGACTGGATGAGCAGTTCGTTCTCCAGCAGGGCCGCATACCATTTCGTCGAGAACCCGCCCCAGACGGAAACGAGGCGGGAGGCGTTGAAACTCATGACCGCGAGGATCACGATCGGTGCATAGAGAAAGACGAAGCCGGCGGCGAGAACGGCGCGCCGGACGAGATTGGAGGCGGGACTCATCGCCGCTCCTGCCCTTCATGCAGCCGCGCGCGCTCCCAAAGAACGAGCGGGACGAGCAGAATGGTCACGAGCGCGATCGCCGCGGCGGACGCCGCCGGCCAGTCATGGTTCGCGAAAAAGTCATTCCACAGGATGCGCCCGATCATCAGCGTATCCGACCCGCCGAGAAGATCGGGAATGACGAATTCGCCGACCGCGGGAATGAAGACGAGCAGCGCGCCCGCGATGACGCCTTCGCGCGAGAGCGGCAGCGTGACGCGCAGAAACACGTCGACCGGCGACGCGCCGAGATCGGCAGCCGCTTCCCGCAGGCCCGCATCCTGCCCCTCGAGCGCGGCGTAGATGGGGAGCAGCATGAAGGGCAGATAGGAGTAGACGATGCCGACGACAACCGCGCCATTCGTCGCGAACATCTGGATCGGCGCGTCGATGAGGCCAAGCGCCATCAGCGCATTGTTGATCAGCCCTTCGTCCTTGAGCAGCGCAATCCAGGCGTAGACCCGAATGAGAAAGCTGGTCCAGAAGGGCGCCGCTGCAAGGCCGATGAGAAAAGGCCGCCACGCGCGCGGACTGCGCGCCATCGCCAGCGCGAATGGATAAGCGACGACAAGGGTCACGAGCGTCGCGACGCCGGCGATCGCCAGCGAGGAGACGTAAGCGTCGAAATAAAGGCTGTCGGAAACGAGCGCCCGGTAGTTGTCGAACGTGAGCGTCTGCGCCTTCGCCCACCAATCAGAAAGCGAGTCAGTGGGCAGAAAACGCGGCTCGTAGGGCGGACGCGCCAGCACCGAATGCGAGAGCGAAATCTTCGCGATCAGCAGCATCGGCGCGAGGAAGAAGGCCGCGATCCAGAGATAGGGCGCCGCAAGCGTCAATCGCTGGCCGAGCGTGAGAGGGCGCGCCCTCATGCCTCCTCCGCAAAGAGAACGCCCGCCTCCGGCCCGATTGTCAGCTTGACCTCATCCCCGATCTGATAACGCCCGTCATAGGCGCCGACGCGTAATACGATCTCGGGCGAGACTCGCACGCGCAGCAGCGTATATTCGCCGCGAAAGACGAAGTCCTCCACCCGGCCCGGGATCCCCGCCCCGTCGCGCGCCACTTCGATCCGCTCCGGGCGAATGCTCAGCGTCGCGCGCGCGCCTTCCGGCAGCGCGCAGGTTGCGCGCGGCAGACGCGCGAAAGACGTCTGCAACACGGGGCCGTCGCGACGGGCGACGACGCCCTCCACAAAATTCGTTTCGCCGACGAATCCGGCGACGAAGCGCGTCGCTGGATTCTCGTAAAGATCAAGAGGCGGCGCGATCTGCTCGACCCTGCCCGCGCGCATCACGGCGATGCGGTCGGCGAGCGCCAGCGCCTCGTCCTGATCATGCGTGACGATGACGAAGCTCGTTTGCGTCTTGCGCTGGATTTCTTTCAGCTGGAATTGCGTCTCCTCGCGCAGCTTTCGGTCGAGCGCGCCGAGCGGCTCGTCGAGCAGCAGCAGCGCCGGGCGCGGCGCCAGCGCCCGCGCGAGCGCAACGCGCTGGCGCTGCCCGCCGGAGAGTTCGTTGATGCGCCGCGCGCCAAAGGGCGCGAGCTGCGTCATCTCCAGAAGTTCGCCGACGCGCGCCTCGATGGCCTCCTTCGCCTCGCCCTTGCGGCGCAGGCCGAAAGCGACGTTCTCGAACACGTCGAGATGCGGAAAAAGCGCATAGGACTGGAACATCATGTTCACCGGCCGCTTGTGGGGCGGCACGCCTGCGAGGTCTTCGCCGCGCAAGGTCAGGCGGCCGCTGTCAGGCGTCTCGAAGCCAGCGATGCAGCGCATCAGCGTGGTCTTGCCGCAGCCGGAAGGTCCGAGCAACGCGAAAAACTCCCCCGCGCCGACGTGCAGCGAAACGTCATCGAGGGCGACCGTCGCGCCGAAGGCTTTGGTCGCGCCCTGCACCGACAGAAGCGGCGCGCTCAAGCCACGCCCTCGCGGCGAAACGCCGCGCGCCAGTGGCGCACGATTGTTTCACTGGCGGGGATGTCTTCCAGAATCGTCAGCCGCAATCCATCCACCGCAAGCGCCTCGATCTGGGCGCGCGTCAGCGGCCAGGGCGGGCCCGCAACCTCCTGCCCCGCATCGCGCGCGCGGGAGATGACGAGGAGGGTTCCGCCCGGCGCCACAAAAGAAGCGAGCGCATCCGCCGCATCGGGAAGCAGCGACTCGGGCAAAGCTTGCAGCGTGTAGAGTTCATGGACCAAGTCGAAGGCGCCGCGCCATTCCTGCGGCGGATGGAACAAGTCGGCGGCGACGTAGTCAACTGCGCTTTGCGGAAAGCGCCGCTTTGCCCACTCGATTGCGCGCGCCACGAGATCGAAGGCGACAACCTGCGCGCCGGCTTGCGCCAGCCCTTCCGCATTGTCGCCGAGCCCGCAACCGACGTCGAGCGCGCGCAGCCCCGCGAGCGAGCGCCCCTCCAGCCATTGCGCCAGCACGGGATGGGGCGCCAGCCCGGCCCAGGGCACGCCGGCGGGGTCGTCTCCCGCGAGTTCGTAGACCGCTTCGAACCAGTCGCGGCGGCGAGGGTCGGCTGCGACGCCGCCCTCGCGCCTGTGCGGATCGATGGCGTCGAGTTTTTCGCGCGCTTTCGCGCGCCGCAGGGCGAAGTCTTCCGTCAAGCCTTGGGCTCCTTGGGCTCCCGCGCCTTGGCCACCCAGCGGCCGCTCTCATCCTGCTGCCAATAGACGAGCTTGTGGCCCGCGTCGCGCAGTTCCACCCATTGCCGGCGGGCGTCGAGAAGTTCGGTCTCGTCTTCGCCGTCGAACATCAGTATGGCGCGCTCCCGCGGCGCCGCGTCTCCATCGAGCAGCGGCGCGACATGCGCCGCCTCGATGAAGAAGCGCACATCCGCGCCGTTCGGATTTTCGTGGGAGCACGTCAGAAAGATCGGCTGTGTCTCTGGAGAGGGATCGCGCGCCGTCCCATGCGGAAGAAAGCTTCCGGGCTCGTAAGCCCACAAATGCTCGTCAAGCGCGTTCAGGCGCCGCTCGCTCGTCGCCTGCACGACGACAAGCCAGTCCTTCTCGAGGGACTTCTCCAGCAGGGTCGGCAGAGTGTCGTCGATCCTGAGCGTCTTGTGGTGGTAGAAGAATATCTCGACCATCGGCTCCGCGTCCGGCGTCAGACGGCTCCGCCTTTGATGGCCGTTCCGGGGCGCGGATGCAAGGGACTTTGGTGCGGGCCTTTGGTGCGCTTGGCGCTACAGGCTCCCGCTTCGCGACGCCCAGCAGGGCGGATCGCTCGCCGGGAAGGATTCGATTCCCGCCTCATAGACCACGTCCGGCGGGGCCTCGAAGACGAGCGACATGACGAGTTCGCACCTCACATTCGCCCGCCGGGCGATCCGGGCGACGGCCTCCATCACCGTCTCCTGCTCAGCGGCGGTGCTGACGAGGCCCGTGACGAGGATGACGTCGTCCGCGCCGATCTCGATGGCGATGCGGCTCAGGTCGATCGCGTAATCGCGCAGCGCCTCTTCAAGCGCCGCGCGCAGATCAACAGGATCGGGCCTGGCCATGGCGTTCTTCACCTCAAAAAGAGAAGCGCCGCAGCGCTCGGGCTGCGGCGCGCATCGCGGAGGCGAGCATGTCAGTGCGCGGTGGTGATCCGCTCGCGATCCTCGGTCATGGAGAACCCCGCCCAGAGCAGGCCGCCGGCAAGGATGAGATGCAACCAGTTGTCCGGCTGGTTGATCGCGAGCCAGCTCATCATGTCCGTAGAGATGAAGCCGAGCACCATGACGATGGCGTAGACGACGCCGATGATGCGCATGATGCTCACGGAGAGATTGTAATAGGGGGCGGCGAGAAGAGCGCCGCCGCTCACGATGTGCACGAGATTGTGCAGCGTGTTCACCTCGAAGAGGCCCCGGTACGAGACGAGCGGATTGGGGAAAAAGCCCAATACGCCCGCGGCGAGGAAGACCCAGCCGAATATCCGTGCGATGGCGTCGGCGTTCCAGCCGCGGTCGGCGATGGTGGTGGCCATGGAAAATTGTCCTTTCGCTCTGTCGCGCCTCAAGCGCGTCGCGTCCCAAGGGGAACGCATTCCCCTTCATGCTGGCCTGTAGTTGGGACAGGGCGAGAGGTTTTCAAATTAAAAAATCAGAAGCTTAGGCTTGCCAAAAAATAGCCGAGGAGTGCAATTGCGACGGTGACGTAAAATCGTTGTTGCACTTAAGATCGTGATGATCGACCTCTTGCCGTAAACTTGGGAATTGGATTGCCTCAATGACACGTCAGTACTCATCCGTTCGAATAGAAGAGCTCGAGCGAATGTTTGAAGAGTTCAAAAACAGCGCCGCTGAACTAAGGGAGACCGAGGCAGAATTATCCCATAGGAAACGGCCGCGCGCACGAGCCCTTGCTCTCAAAATATCTAAGCGATTGGATGCACTTGAGCCCGGAATTTCGAACACAAAAGTGCACAGCTCTACTCGTGAGGCCAAAACAAATCGCAACAAACACGGGCCAAAATCGAAGTTCGTCCCGACCGAAGAACAAATTGATTGCCTTCGCCGCTTTCAGAACGGCGAATCCTTCAAAATAACCGCCTTTGCAGGGACCGGTAAAACGTCGACTTTACGGCTCTTAGCTGAAACTACATGCAAGAGAGGCCTTTACCTCGCATTCAATCGAGCGGCAGCACACGATGCTCGGCAATCCTTCCCGCCAAACGTCCATTGCTCAACGACTCACTCCCTCGCATTCAAAACTCTGGCGTCTAATTATTCCGCTCAAAAGCTAACGGACCACATCAACGCGAATAAACTCGCCGAGATATTGAATCTCAGAGACGTCCAGATTGGGCGAAGCGATTTGATGAAGGCTAGAAGCCTAGCCGCACTGATCCAAAAGACCTTGCGAAATTTTATGAACTCGGGCTGCACCAGCTTGCAAATTGAGCACGTTTCGCGAACCGGTCGTTTTGTAGGGGTCAATGAGGCCCTTTGGGTGCCCATACAGGTCTGCGCCTTCGAATACGCCAAGCGAGTTTGGCAAAAGATGTGCGATCGAAACGACTCATTGCCTCTCGGGCACGATGGCTATCTGAAGCTATGGGCGTTGTCGAACCCTTCACTAGAAACGGATTTCATTTTTATTGACGAAGCGCAGGATACCAACCCTGTCGTGGCAGGCGTGATAGAACAAAATGCCCAACGCATTCAGGTAATTTATGTTGGAGATCGCCATCAGCAGATTTACGACTGGAGGGGTGCCGTAAACGCTATGGATCAACTGGGACGCGGCCACCCAGAGTGCTTTTTAACAACGTCTTTTCGATTTGGCCAAGCGATCGCGGATAGTGCGAACGAAGTGCTTCGATATCTCGGAGAAAAAAAGGAAATTCGTGGGAATCCGGCAGTTACTAGTCGCATAGGCGGGGACTGCGCACCCGACGCGATACTCGCGCGCACAAATGCGACTGTAATCAGCGAATTAATTGCAGCAATAGACCAAGACATGAAACCTCATATCTCGAAGCGCATGAAGGATGAGCTTGATAGGCTCATGAGGGGCGTTGTCGAATTGAAGGCAGGCCGCCCAACTGACGTGCCTGAATGGTTTGGGTTTGAAAACTGGTCCCAAGTAGTCGAGTTTGTGCAGGGTGGCGAAGACGAAAGTTTGAAGACGTTAGTCAATCTCGTTCAGACGCGGACTGAGCGACAAATTCTCTGGGCACTCGGGCGCACAGTCGAAGAGAGTCAAGCTGATGTCACCTTATCCACGGCGCATCAAGCAAAAGGACTCCAGTGGAGCCACGTCCAACTAGCCGACGATTTTCCGACCTCTCGTATCGATAAGAACGGGAAGCCGCTATCTGGCTTAGATGCGGAAGCGCGACTTTTCTACGTCGCGATGACTCGAGCCCAACAATCCGTTCAATTCAACCCTGCTACCTTGGCGCTATTTTCAAAGCAGCGCCAAGGCGTTTCCTCGCCTCACCCCTCGTAAAAATCCTTCACCAGCCGGTCCAGCAGCCGCACGCCCCAGCCGGCGCCCCAGCTCTGGTTGATGTCGCTCGCAGGCGAGCCCATCGCCGTGCCGGCGACGTCGAGATGCGCCCAAGGCGTCTTGCCCACAAAGCGCAGCAGGAATTGCGCGGCCGTGATGGAGCCCGCATGGCGCCCGCCGGTGTTCTTCATGTCGGCGAATTTCGAGTCGATCAGCTTGTCGTAGGCCGGCCCCATCGGGAAACGCCACAGCTTCTCGCCC
>PERY01000020.1 GCA_002929055.1 Methylocystis sp.
GTCGCGCGCACGGTCACAGTTCCCTGATTGGCGTCGGTCGTCGTCGTCGTCGTGACGATGCGGCCCGAGGGCGTGAATCTCTGCTGGACGTAATTGGTGGCGGCCTGCCCCGCATTTCCGCCCTTCGACATGGCGATGGCGGCGGCAATCGCGGCTGCATCGACGGAGGTCTGCAGCGCGGTGCGCGTCTGGCTCGCGCGGCCATAGTCGACAGCGGCGCCAAGGGCCAGCATGAGCGGGATGATCAGAAGGCCGAAGATAATGGCGGTCGCGCCCTCGCGCGCATCGCGGAACCGCTGCATGGAGCAGATGATGTTTCGACCGAACAAACCGCGCGACATGACTGTCCCTTCCCGCCTACGCCTTGGCCAGAATGCGCGCTGAAAATCGAATAAATCCTTGCTGATATCAGGAAAGTCAGGGTGAAGAGCGCTTAACCTTAAGAGACGCCGGTCGACATGTGCGCGGGCGCACGAACGCCGGCGGCGGCCGGGTTTAGCTTCTCCTCATTCGCAGAACGAACTGCGAAGCCAACCAAGAGGAGAGGGTCATGTTCAAGAAGATCGCCACCACCGCCGTTCTTGTCGCCGGTCTGTCGAGCGCCGCGATCGTTTCCACCACCGCCCCGGCCGCCGCCTGGGTCAGCGACGGCGCCGCCGCTGCGATCGGCGTAGGCGCCTTTGCAGTTGGCGCGATGGCCGCCGGCGGCATGGGGGGCGGCTATAGCGACCATCGCGTGATCTATCACGACTGCTATGCGGCGCGCCGTCCGGTCTACAACCACTGGGGCGACGTCGTCGGCTTCCACCGGGTTCGCGTTTGCGATTGATGCGGGGCGTGCGACAAAGGGCCAAGAGGCGGAGTTCGCTGCGCTCCTGGCCCTTTCGGGCTAATCTGGGGGATCACCAATGAAGAAAATTTTCGGCTACGCCGTCGCCGCCTTGCTGGCGGGCGCGGTCTTCGCGCCTGGGTTGGCGCGTGCGTCCTGCGCCAGCCTCTGGTACGAGCGCAATCAAATCTACAAGGACGCCGGCTACTGCTTCAAGACGACGCGCGCCATTCGCGCCTTCGGCAACTCTGGATGCAGCTTCGACGACCTGAATGACGTGCCGCTCTCGGCCCGCCAGCGCGCGGCCGTTAACGACATCGTCGCGCAGGAGCGGCGCATGGGCTGCGGCAATTAAGTCCCGCGCCGACGGCCGATCAACGCGTGATCAACGCAATCTGATCAACGCAATCTGATCAACGCAATCTGATCAACGATTGTCGAGGATGCTGCCGCTTTCGGTCCAGCGCAGCGGATCCTGCTGCGAGAAATCCTGCTGCTGCAGGAAGTAATTGTCATTGGCGTGGGCGTTCGGCCGCAGCGTTCCCGAGGCGGGGTCTCCCGCGCCGTCGTTGAGCCAATCCTTGTTGCTCGTCAAATTCCGGGGGAGCGAAATCGGGAAGTCGTCACTTTCCGCCGCGGGCGCTTGCGTCGGCGACGCATTACGAGACTTTGCGAGCGCCTCGCCCGAGAAGAGCGCGCAGAAAAGCGCGAGACCAAGCGGCAGGATGAGGGCGCGACGCATCGAGAACTCCGTGAAACTCCAAGTAGAGTCTCACCTTACTCCACCAGGTCGCGGCTGCGCTAGTGCCGGAAGTGCCGCACGCCGGTGAAGACCATGGCGAGGCCCTTTTCGTCCGCGGCGGCGATGACATCGCCGTCCTTCACCGAGCCGCCCGGCTGGATGACAGCCGTCGCGCCCGCAGCAGCCGCGGCGAGCAGCCCATCGGCGAAGGGGAAGAAGGCGTCGGAGGCGACGACCGAACCCTTTGCGAGGCTCTCGGCGAACCCGGCGGCCGCAGCCGCCTCGCCCGCCTTATGGGCCGCGATGCGCGAGGAGTCGACGCGCGACATCTGCCCGGCGCCAATGCCGACCGTCGCGCCGTCCTTTGCGTAGACGATGGCGTTGGACTTCGCGTGCTTCACGACGCGATAGGCGAATTTCAGATCCGCAAGCTCCTGCGCCGTCGGCGCGCGCTTTGTCACGACTTTCAACTCCATGTCGTCGACGACGGCGCTATCGCGCGACTGCGCGAGGAAGCCGCCCGCGACGCTGCGGAACGCGAGCCCATGCGCGCGAGGGTCGGGAAGTCCGCCGGTCAACAGCAGGCGCAGATTCTTCTTCGCGCCGATGATCTCGATCGCTTCGTCTTCGGCGTCCGGCGCAATGATGACCTCGGTGAAGACCTTGACGATTTCGCGCGCCGCCTGCGCATCGAGTTTACGGTTCAATGCGACGATGCCGCCGAAGGCGGAAACCGGATCGCAGCGCAGCGCCTTGAGATAGGCCGCTTCGAGCGAGGCGCCTTCCGCGACGCCGCAAGGATTGGCGTGCTTGACGATGACGACGGCGGCGGCGCGCGCGGGATCGAACTCCGCAACGCATTCGAAGGCGGCGTCGGTGTCGTTGACGTTGTTGTAGGAGAGCTGCTTGCCCTGCGCCTGCCGCGCCGTGGCGACGCCGGGGCGCGCCTCGCCCGTCAGATAGAAGCCCGCCGCCTGATGCGGATTCTCGCCATAGCGCATCGGCTCGGAAAGCTTGCCGCCAAAGGCGCGCACGGGCGGCGAGGCTTCGCCCAGCTCCTGCGCCAGCCAGTTGGAGATCGCCGCGTCATAGGCGGCGGTGCGCGCAAACGCCTTCTGCGCCAGGCGCCGGCGCGTCGCGAGAAGCGTCGCGCCCCCCGTGGCCGCCATCTCGGCGGCGATGGCCGCGTAATCGGCAGGGTCGACCACGACAGCGACGTCGTCGTGGTTCTTGGAGGCCGCGCGGATCATCGCGGGGCCGCCGATGTCGATGTTCTCGACGCACTCTTCATATGCGCCGCCTTTCGCGAGCGTCGCCTCGAAGGGATAGAGATTGACGACGAGCAGGTCGATCGGGCGAATGTCGTGCGCGAGCATCGCCGCTTCATGCTCGGGGTTTTCGCGGATGGCGAGCAGGCCCCCATGCACCTTTGGATGCAGCGTCTTGAGACGCCCGTCCATCATCTCCGGGAACTGCGTAAGGTCGGCGATGTCCTTCACCGCGAGGCCGACGTCTGCGAGCGCCTTGCGCGTGCCGCCGGTGGAGACGAGCTCGACGCCGTGGCCGGCGAGCGCGCGCGCGAAATCGACAAGCCCGGCCTTGTCCGAAACGGAGAGGAGCGCGCGCGCGATTTTACGCTGATCGACCGGCATGGGCTTTACGTCCTCAATGGGGAGATTGCGCCGCGCTTACCATACATCGCCGTGCTGAGGAACCGCTCACAGGCGACGGAACGACCAGTGAAGCTCCGCGCCCGGCGCGGCCTTTCCGCGCAGAACGATCTGCGTGCTCTTGCGGGCGCCCGCGGGGCCGGCGAAGAAAACGCTCTCCTCCACCTGCGCCCAGGCTTCCTCCGCCTCGAAGAGGAGAGGTTCGCCATTGGCAAGCACCAGTTCCACGGCGCCGTCGCGCTCGCTCGCCTGCACGCGCGGATGAAGATGGAAGCGCACCGCGAATTCGGGCTCTCCCGAGCTGCGCGTCCCGGAGGGCGCGGCGAGGAGCCGGTCCCGGCCCGACAGCGTTCCGCCGTCGCTCGTCAGCACGAGGTCTCGGGCGTGGATGAGCCCGAAAGACCGGCCATATCCGTCATGCGAGAGGGCGAGAGTCGTCGCGTCCCTTCCCTCGTGACGCTCCACCGTGACGTTCTGCGGCCCTTGGACAATCCGGCCCGCCAGCCGCCGGCCGGCGTCCTTCGTGCCGATGCGGGCGGATGAGCGGTCGTCGACAACGAGCGTGGAATGCGCAGCCGTCCCCCGCGCCAGCTCTCGCCACTCTTCATTGGGGCCGGAGGGCGCGCCGCAATTGACGACGACGCGCTCGGCCCCGAGCGAGAATTCGAACGACAGGAACCCCGCATGGGCCAGCCCCGAGAATTCGAGCGGCGGCGGACCGCCGGCGTCGACCACGACGGCGGCGTTTCCGCCTTCCATGCGCTGATAGCCGGAATAGGGCGCCTTGAGCGGCGCCGCGCCGCGCGCGTCCTCATAGGCAAGAACGCCGGCCACGCGGTCGCCTGCCGTGACGCCCATGCCGTTGAACAGCGCAAGCGAGCCATCCGCATGTTGCAGCATGCGCAGCGCCGGCATCATGCGATCGATGGCCCGCAGCATGGCGCCTGGCGTCTGCAGACCCCGGGCGGCGAGCACCTGCCGCAAGGGCAGAAGATCGAGCAGCAGATCGACGGCGACTTCCGGGTTGCGGCTGATATGGCCGCCGTCGCTGAGTATCTGGCGGTCGAGTTCGGCCGAGAGGGCGCGCGAGACAAGTGGCGCGATCTTGCGGCCGGTGTCTGCGCAAACGGCGAATTCGGCGAGGGCGATGGCGCAGAAAAGCCGGTCGGCGCCCTGTGCCTGCCCGGTGGCGAGCGCCCGCCACAGCCGACGCCCGCTCTGCGCCAACGAGGCCATGAAGGCGTCGTAAAATTCCGCATCTGCGTCCTCGAGCAGCGCCGGCGACTGGGCGAAGAAGGACAGCATGCGCCGGGCGACGACCACGGGCTCCATGGCTGGGTCCGCGTGCGGGAATTTCTTGATCGCGAGAAAGGCGCCGACGAGCGTGCGCGCCTCGGCCTGCGCCTCGTGCGATCCACGCAAATGGCGCAGCCAGGAGAAGCCTGCGAGGGCGCGTCGCCAGGGGGGCGACGGCGCGGTGAGCAGGAAGGGCGAATCTCCATAGCTTTGCAGCGTCTTCCCGGCAAAGGAGAAATAGCCTGCGGCGATCTGGTCGGCCACGGTCGAGTCGATGGTGCGAATGTCGGGAGGCGCGATGCGCAGCCGCTCCGGCGGCAGGATCGTCATCGACTTGACGAGATTATAGGGGACGGAAACGCCGCGCACGACCGCGTTCGCCGCAAGGGCGCCCGCATGTTTCATCCTTTCGCGCATTCCGCCGTTCAGATCCCGTCCTCCAATTCGCCGACGCGCCCCAAAAAAGGAGCAATTTCAACTACCGGCGATGAGCCCGCCCCACGGCAAAGAGCGAAACGCCCGCAACAATTTATACACCATTTTCGTCCGCGGGCAGAGGCGGCCCAGCTTTGCGGGCGGCGTGCGAAAATGGCAATGTCACCGCCACTGTAAGACCTGAGGAGATTCCAAATGCCGCTCTATACGCTCGATGGCGCCGCGCCGCATTTGCCCGCCCCGGGCCGCTTCTTCGTGGCGCCGGGCGCGCATCTGATCGGGCGCGTGGAGTTGCAGGAAGACGCAAACGTCTGGTTCAACTGCGTGCTGCGCGGGGACAATGAGTGGATCACCATCGGCGCGCGCGCCAATATCCAGGACAACAGCGTCCTGCACACCGACATGGGCTTCCCGCTCACCATCGGCGCCGACTGCACAATCGGCCACAATGTCATCCTTCACGGCTGCACGATCGGCGACAACACGCTGATCGGCATGGGCGCGACCATTCTCAATGGCGCGAAGATCGGCAAGAACTGCCTCGTCGGCGCCAATGCGCTGGTGACGGAAGGCAAGGAGTTTCCCGACAATTCGCTGATCGTCGGCTCGCCCGCGAAGGTGATCCGCGAACTTGGCCCCGACTCGCGGGCGAAGTTTCTCGAATCCGCGAAGCATTATGTGGAAAACGGCCAGCGCTATCTCAAAGGTCTCGTCGAAATCGCGCCGTGACGTCCTCTCCTACTTCGCCACATACATCGGCGCGCTGGTCGGGGCGCCGATCGAGACCCACACATTCGGGCTCTCCTGCGACTGGCGCTTGACGAAGCGATAGGGCACGCCCGTCCAGGGCTTTACTTCGTCGTTGAGGTTGTCGAGCACGAAATCGCCGCGGCTGGTGCGGACCATGAGCACCGAATGGCCGTCGCCGTGCTGATCCTTCACCACGGTCAGAAGCAGCGCGCCGCGCGCAAAACCGGCGTCGATCAGCAGACGGCGCTTCATCAGAGCGTAGTCTTCGCAATCACCCTTGCCGTCGCTGGGATAGTCCCAGGAGTCGATCACGCCCACATGCTCGGAGTCGGAGACGGGTTCGACGCTATGGTTCACGAGGGCGTTGACGCCCTTGATCTTGCCGAGGGCCGCAGCGTCCAGCGCGATCTCGCCGACGGCCGTGGCCGGCTCGTCGCATTCGGCTGCGTAGCGCTTGCAGAACTCCACCCATCCGAAGGGCACGCTGGTCTCGGGACCGAGCGGCGCGGCGCTGGCGTGCGGCGCGGGCGAACGGGCGGCGGAAACGGGAGAGGAGGAAAGGCCGAGCGCGCCGATGAGAACAGCCAGAACCAGGGAAACGCGGCGCAAGACACACATCTTAATGCAACCCCAAGCGACAACCGACCGTTAAGAAATCATTAATGAATATGGCCGCCTTGCCAAGCGCTGGCGTGGTTTATGGTTTACGTCGCGGCGCGCCGCCGACTGGAAAATCCAGACTTGGGGGCGGGCCCGCATGAAGCCCCCTAGCTCTGGGGGCGGGCCTTTGCGAATGAAGGCAGGCCGTTAACCGGCGCGCCTGTGCACATTCACAATTGTGGCGGGCGGAGCGCTCGAACGGAACCGGATTACGGCTCGTTCGAGACATAGAGCGGCGCGCTGGTCGGGGCGCCGATGGAGACCCAGACGTTCTGGTTATGCTGCGACTGGCGCTTCACGAAGCGATAGGGAACGCTCGTCCAGGGCTTGATCTGGTCGTTCAGATTGTCGAGGACGAATTCGCCGCGGTTGGTGCGGATCGTCAGCACCGAGTGGCCGTCACCGTTCTTGTCCTTCACGACCGTCAGCAGCAGGGCCTCGCGCGGGAAGCCTTCCTCGAGCAGCATGTGGCGCTTGAGAAGCGCGTAATCCTCGCAGTCGCCCTTGCCGTCGGAGGGATAATCCCACTCGTCCACAGCGCCCCAATGGTCGTTGTCGGAAACCGGGTCGGTGTTCTTGTTCACCCAGGAATTGATGCGGGCGATCTTGCGGAAGGCGGCCGCGTTGAGATCGATGTCGCGGGCGGCGCGGTCGTCGTCCTGGCATTCGCCGCGATAGCGCTGGCAGAAGTCGACCCAGCCGTAGGGAACGCTCGTCTCCGCGCCGATGCTGGCGAAGCTCGTCGACTCAGGGCCGGCAAGGCTCGTCGCATTGACTGCGATAAGAGCGGCCCCCGCCAGACCCAGAGCCATTGCCGCCTTGCCGATGATGCCAACCATAACCCGCCTCCATTCGATGAGACGAGAATAGGTCGCTTGTTTTGCTGTCCTTCAAAGTAATTCGTCCGCATTTTACGCGAATGCGTTTAGATTTGTCTGAGCCGTAGGTAAGTATAATTTTTCCGAACCGAAATGCGTAAAATTTGAGGATTATCGCCAAATGACTGATTTTGAATGATTCAGATAGGCGCTACCCGCCTTGGAGGCCGCGCCGGCGCCTTGAGACTTAATGTTCCACTCGGACAGGTTAAAACGCAGGGCCGCATCAGGTTAACGTGGCTGCCGGCGCGTCAATTTATGTGGCGGTGGGAGGGCGAAAAGCGCCTTCCTGACGGCTGGCCTTGAGGGGCAGCGTCGCCCGGATTCCAGCATGCCGCGTTAAATCAATGAGTTGGCGAGAGCGTCCCACGCGGCCGACGCGCCGGCGCGTCAGCGTAAGGCGGCGGGATTACGCCACAATTCGTCCCAGCGAGCGCGCCTAAAACGGGTTCGTGACCGTGAACGATCGCGAGACGCCGAGACCGCCGGAAAACTGGTTGCGCGAGCCGATGAGGTCGGGAATGGGGCTGGAGCCGACGCTCCCGAGCAGGCGCTGGCCGCCGCCAAATATGGAGACGCTCGTCAGTTCGTTGAACTGATAGCGAATGGTCGCCATGCCGCCCGCCGCCGTGAATCCGCCGGTCGCCACATAAGGGGTGAGACGGCCGTTCGCCATCGCCTCGAGG
The DNA here is from genome assembly GCA_002929055.1 of Methylocystis sp. Taxonomy (GTDB): domain Bacteria; phylum Pseudomonadota; class Alphaproteobacteria; order Rhizobiales; family Beijerinckiaceae; genus Methylocystis. The sequence goes on from PERY01000020.1 coordinate 7,947, forward strand.
GGCGTGACCGAGAAATAGGCGTTGGCGTAGGCGTTGTCTCCGAAGCTCAGGCGCGGGCCGACCGAGAAGCGGAACGGGCCGATCGTCTCATAGGCGTCGGCGTAGAGCGCCGCGACGAAACCGCGGTGCCCGTCGACGCCCTGCCGCAACTCCGCGCGGATGCGGAAATGCTCCATCGGGTCGATCTCGATAAAGCCGCCGACTTCATGGGTCAGGCCGATGCGGCGCAGGCCGAAGAGTCCGTCGCGCCAGCCGCGCTGGAAGACGAAGTTCGCAACCGGTCCGGCGCGCACATTACCGAGGTCGAGGAGCGGGAAGCCGAAGCCCTCGTCCGTCGTGGAGAAGGTCTCCGCCTCTCCGACGCGCCGGATCGCGACCGCGGGGAATGGATAGGGCCGCACCTGGCCCGAGCCCGGAAAGCTGGGGGCGACCGCGCCGATGACGGTGACGGTGACGATCCAGCCATTGCTGTCGGTCCTGGGCGGCGGAACGAGGTCCGCCGCAAGCGCGCCTCCCGCGCAGCCGAGGCCGCACGCCGCCAAAAGCAGGGTCTTCATGGCTTTGAAACGCAAAGGGAAAGGTTCCGTCGCGGCGTGATTCTTGACAGTTCTTTAACAACCCTGCGGCCGTCTGACCACACCCTGCCCGCCTAAAACGTCAGCACAGAGGCGCGCGTTGCAGCTTGGCCACAGGAAATCGGGTCAGCGGTAAAGCCAGGCGTTACGGGCGAGCATGCCGCGCCCGCCGAGCGCGCGGATGGCGAGATCGCGCGCGAAAGCCGCCGGCCCGCCCATATGGAAATATTCGCCCTGCCGCCGCGAGGCGCGCACGACCTGCGCGGCGCGGCCTTGGCGCGCGCGCTCATAGGCCGCGAAAGCCGATTCGGTCGTCGCGCCAAGCTGCAGGAAGGCCGCGCCCAGCGCCTGCGCATCCTCGATCGCCTGCGCCGCGCCCTGCGCGAGGAAAGGCAGCATTGGATGGGAGGCGTCGCCAAGGAGCGTGACCGCGCCCCGGCTCCAGTTCTTCAGCGGCGGGCGGGCGAAGAGCGGCCAATGCCGCCAGGCGGCCCCCGCCTCGATGAGGGCGCGCAGATCTCCCGCGGGGCGCAGACGGGAAAGCGCAAGCGCGAGGTCGCGCCCCGGCAGCGACAGGATCGACGCGCCATCGACGGCGTGCGGCGGCTCCGAAACGATGACCACCACATTGATGATCGAGGCGTCCCGAAGCGGGTAATGCACGACATGGGCGCCGGGCAGCATCCACAGATTGCTCTCGGGGGCGCGCAGCGCCGGCGGGGCGTCGCCAGCGGGAACCAGCGCCCGCCAGGCGGTGACGCCGGAATAGAAGGGGGCGTCGCGCTCGGTGCGCAGGAGATGCGCCCGCACGGCGGAGCGCTGGCCGTCGGCGCCCACGAGACCGGGCGTCTCGATTTCCTCGACCCCCTGCTCGGTATGGACGCGCAGCGCCACCATGCCGGAATTGTCGACGAAATCGCCGACGCGCGCGCTGGTGCGGATGTCGATGGCCTCATGCGCGAGCGCCGCCTGCAGCAGCGCCTGCTGGAGATCGGCGCGGTGGAAGACCCGGAAGGGCGCGCCCCATTTCTCGCGCGCGCCGGAAAGATCGAGCCGCGCGAGGATGTCGCCATCGCGGCCGCGCCGGATATTGATGGCCTGCGGCTCGATGCCGATGGCGGACAGCGCGCCCTCTAGCCCGAGCCCCGCGAGGACGCGGCCAGCGTTGGGCGCGATTTGCAGCCCGGCCCCGACTTCCTCGATTTTGGCCGCGCGCTCCAGGACGGCGACGCGCTTGCCGGCGCGCGCCAGACACAGCGCCGCGGTCAACCCGCCGATGCCTGCGCCCGCGATGACGATGGGGGCGCTCACGCCCCGGGGCCCCTGGCCTTACGCCGCTTCGGCGTCGTCGTGATATACGCAGTCGGCCGGCGAGGCGCCGCCGTGAAGCGAGGCGTCGAAGACATAGAGCGTCGAGCAATAGGGGCAAACCGCCTGATTATCGGCGCCCATGTCGATATAGACATGCGGATGGTCGAAGGGCGGCAGCGCGCCGATGCACATGAACTCCTTCGATCCCACGCGCACTTCGGCGTGTCCCGCGGTGTTGTGGAAATGGGGCGTGGAATGTTCGGCCATTGTCCGCTCTTCATGTGAGGCCGCCCGGGCGGCTCAGGATCGCTCCCGCCCCCTATATTGCAGCGCGGGGCGATTGGATAGGGGGCGGCGAGGCTCAGTCCCTCGCTTCTTCGACGCCAAGCGCCCGAAGCTTTTCGCGCTCTTCGGCGGTCAGCGCGCCGGGACTGGCCGGCGCAATGCGGCGGCGCGCGGCGGACCAGACCCCGAGCCCGCCCGCCAGCAAGGCGAGCAACGGCGCGGCCCACAGCAGGATGGTGCCCATCTTCAGCGGCGGGCGCAGCAGGACGAAATCGCCGTAGCGGGAATGGACATAATCCTTCACCTGCGCGTCGCTGAGCCCCTCTTTCAGCTTGTCGCGCACGAGGACGCGGAGGTCTTTCGCGAGCGACGCGTCGGAATCGTCCACAGACTGGTTCTGGCAGACGAGGCAGCGCAATTCGCTGGTGATGGCGCGGGCGCGCGCCTCCATGGCGGGGTCCGGCAGCATTTCGCCGGGGGTGACGGCGTGGGCGGCCAGGGGAAGGAGGACGAGCGCCGTTGCGAGAAAACGTTTCATTCCGCCGCCTCGGGCAGGGCCGCGGGCGCACGCCGCGCGACGCCGATCCTCAGCCGCCGGTCGGCCAGCGAAAGCCCGCCGCCGAAGGCCATGAACAGCGCGCCGATCCAGATGAGCGTAACGAGCGGCTTCCAGTAGAGGCGCGCGTCGATGGAGCCGTCGGCATGCGACTCGCCGATGGCGGCGTAGACCTGACCCAGACCCAGCGTCACGATTCCGGCCTCTGAGCGCTGCATCTTGCGGGCCTGATAGAAGCGCTTGGCGGGTTCGATCCTGGCGACCGTCTCGCCGCCCGAGCGAACGGCCATCGACGCGTAGACTTCCGAATAATTCGGGCCGTTGCGCGGCGAGATTTCCTCGATGGCCAGCTTGTAGGGTCCGACGTCGTAATATTCGCCCGGCTTCATGGAGAGAATGCTCTCGACGCCCCAACCGGTGGCCGCGAGGCCAAGAAGCGTCAGCCCCATGCCGGCATGCGCGATGGACGTGCCCCATGCCGAAAGCGGCAGGCCAAGAAGGCGCCTGAAGCTGAAGCCCGCGGCGCCCTTCGCCCGCAGCGCGAGATCGGAGAGCGCGCCGACGACGAGATAGACGGCGATGCCCGCCGTGACGATGGAGAGGAAAGGCGTTCCCTGCCAGGCGCCAAGAACCGCCGCCGCCAGCACGCCGACCGCGAAGGCGGCGCGCAGGCGCTGCAGCGCCGCGCCGAGATCGCCGCGCTTCCAGGCGAGCATCTGACCGATGGGCATGAGCAGCGCGAGCGGCAGCGCAATAGGGATGAGCACGGTGTTGAAGAAGGGCGGGCCAACCGAAATCTTCTCGCCCGTGAGCGCTTCGAGCGCCAGCGGATAGAGCGTGCCAATGACGACGGTCGCGCAGGTCGCCGAGAGCAGCAGATTGTTCACCACCAGCGCGCCCTCGCGCGAGATGGGGCTGAACAGCCCGCCCACGGGAAGCGACCCCGCGCGGATCGCGAATAGCGCCAGCGCGCCCCCGATGAAGAAGACGAGAATGCCGAGAATGAAGACGCCGCGGTCGGGGTCGCTCGCGAAGGCATGGACAGAAGTGAGCACGCCCGAGCGCACGAGGAAGGTGCCGAGCAACGAGAGCGAGAAGGCGAGAATTGAGAGGAAGATCGTCCAGACCTTCAGCGCCTCGCGCTTCTCCATCACCGCCGCGCTGTGCAGGAGCGCCGTGCCGGCGATCCAGGGCATGAGCGAGGCGTTCTCGACCGGGTCCCAGAACCAGAAACCGCCCCAGCCCAGCGTGTAATAGGCCCAGTAGGAGCCCATGGCGATGCCGAGCGTCAGCGCCGTCCAGGCGAAAAGCGTCCAGGGCCGGGCGTAGCGCGCCCAGGCGGCGTCGATGCGCCCGCCGATGAGCGCCGCCGCCGCGAAGGAGAAGACGATCGAGAAGCCGACATAGCCGAGATAGAGCATCGGCGGATGAATCGCGAGGCCGGGATCCTGCAGGATCGGATTGAGGTCGCGTCCTTCCCACGGCGGCTGGTCGACGCGCGCGAAGGGGTTCGAGGTGAGCAGGATGAAAAGCAGGAAGGCCGCGCCAAGCAGGCCCTGAACGGAAAGCGCGTCGGCGCGCAGCTTGTCCGGCATCGTCGCGGAGAAGATCGCGATCAGCGCGCCGCAGAGCGAGAGCACCAGCACCCACAAAAGCATCGAGCCTTCGTGGTTCCCCCAGACGCCGGAGATTTTATAGACGAAGGGCTTCAGCGAATGGGAATTCTCGATGACGTTGACGAGCGAGAAATCCGAGACGACATGGGCGTAGGTCAGCGCGCCATAGGCGGCGGCGACGAAAAGAAACTGCGCGATGGCCGTGGGCCTCGCGACGCGCATCAGCGCGACATCGTTGATCCGCGCGCCAACGAAGGGGATCGCGAATTGCGCAAGCGCCAATGCGAGGGCGAGAACGAGCGCGTAATGTCCGGTTTCGACGATCATCGACCACTCACTTCTTCTCTCCCTGCCAGACGCCCTGGGCCTTCAGCCTGTCAGCGACGTCCTTGGGCATATAGCGCTCGTCATGCTTGGCGAGAACGCTGTCGGCCTTGAATTTTCCGTCCGTCTGCAACAGCCCGTCGACCACGACGCCCTGCCCCTCGCGGAAGAGGTCCGGCAGCAGGCCGGTGTAGGCGACGTCGAGACCTTTCGTCTTGTCCGTGACGACGAAGGCGACGTCCTTGCCGTTCTTCACGACGCTGCCTTCCTTCACCAGCCCGCCGATGCGCAGACGCGCGCCGGGGGCGATCTGCTTCTGCGCCAGTTCGGAGGGCGTGTAGAAGAAGACGATATTGTCGCGCAGCGCGAAGAGCATGAGGCCGGCGGCGAGGCCGAGAACGGCGAGCGCGCCGATGATGAGAGTGAGTCTCTTGCCTTTGCGCGTCATGTCTCTCGCCGGTTTGCTGCCCCTCCCCGGCCCTCCCCCGCTTCGCGGGAGAGGGAGCGAGGCGCGGGCCTTCCTTGACACAGCCGCTCACGAAAGATCGCGAGCGTCCCCTCTCCCGCTTGAGCGGGGGAGGGACAACAGGGAGGGGGCATTATCCCCCGATGTCCAGTTCCTTCGCCAGCGCCTCGACGCGGGCGACCTCGCCGTCTTTGCCGGCGAGCGCCTTGCGCGCGTCGGCCAGCGCCTTCCTCGCCTTCTCGGGCTCGGCGAGCACGCTATAGGCGCGGATGAGCCTTAGCCAGCCCTCGACGTCGTCGCCCTTCGTCTCCAGCCGTGCGGCGAGCTTGTCCACCATGCCGCGGATCATCGCCTGCTGCTGCCGGGCCGGCATCGCCGCGATCGCCTTGCCCTGGGCGCTCGCCGGTCCCTGCGCGGGAGCCTGCGCGAAAGGCGGGGCCGGGGCCGCTTCGCCCTTCAGTTCAGCCAGCCGCTTCTTCACCGAGGGCAGATAGGCGGCGTCGGCGGGCGCCTCGGCTTCGAGCCGGGAGAAAATCGCGACGGCCTTGTCTTTTTCGCCCGCCTGCTGCGCGCCGACCCCGATGTAATAGGCCGCCATCACATTTCCAGGCTCCAGGGCGAGCGCGGCCTCGAAGTCCTTCTTCGCGTCCGGCGTCACCTTGCCCTCGGCGACGATCATGCGCGCCTGGCCCAGAGTCGCATGGCGCTCGGCGGTCGGCCCGAGGAGCTTCAGGGCCTTGGAGAAGGCGTCGATGGCCTCCTCGCCCCGGCCGGTGCGCAGATAGTAAGGGGCGACGACCTCGAAGCCACGGCCGTCCTCGGGGTGTTCGCGCAGATGCTGCTCGATGCGCGCCACGGCGCCCGCGAGATCGCCCTTCTCAGGCTGCGACTCCAGCCGCGCGGTCAGCGGCATGTCGGGCAGATCGGCCTTGCCGAGCCGCAGGTAAAACGGAACGGAAAAGGCCGGGATGGCGACGATGGCGAAGAGCGCAGCGAAGAGCGCCGCCTTGCGGGAGCCCGCGCTGCGCCCCTTGGGCGCAGCCTCGGCGCGCAGGAGACGGCGGGCCGCCTCGGTGCGGGCGGCCTCGGCCTCGGCCGGTTCCAGCCGCCCCTCGGCGCGTTCGCGCTCGATCTCGGCGATCTGCTCCTCGAAAAAGGCGACGTCGGCGGCGCTCGCGTCCTTCGCCTCCCCGCGCAGGGCGAGCGGCAGGAGGACAGCCATCACCGCAGCGCCGGTGAGAAGAGCGAAGACGAGCCAGATCATGGCCCGCTGTTTAAGGCTTTACCCGGCGCTTTGGAAGAGAAATGCCCATGGCGCCAGTTTGGGCTCAAAAACGCGCGCCGGGCTGGAACCGGTGTAAGATCGGCGCGCTCGAACCAGCCGGGACCGCTTCATGCTCATCAGCACGCCCTCGATCGAACAGCTCTCCAACGTCATCTCGCAGGTGACGGGCCCCGCCTTCCTGCTCGCGGCGGAGGCGCAGCTTCTCAGCGTGCTGGTGTCGCGGCTGGACCGCATCGTCGACCGCTCGCGCGATCTCGCGGACCTCAGCGACGAGGACGCCCAGGCGCATCGCAAGATCGAGCTGCCAATCCTCAAGCGGCGGGCGAGGCTGATGCATCGTTCGATCTATTGGGGCGTGGCGAGCTGCATCGTGACGAGCTTCCTCGTCATCCTGGCCTTTGCGGCCGCTTTTTTTCGCGTCCGTCACGAATATGGCGCGGGGCTTCTCTTCGTCCTCGCCATGGGGCTCTTCACAGCCGCGCTCATCGCCTTCGCGCAGGAGGTGCGACTCGGCTATTCGGAGATCGACGCGAACGCCATGCTGGCGCAGAAGCATGGCTGGCGCCATGCGCGCGCGCCCGCGCCATCCGGCGAGTGAGCGGCGTCAGGCTTCCCCGAACACCCGCCTGAAGATCGTATCCACATGCTTGAAGTGGTAGGAAAGGTCGAAAAGTTCGTCGAGTTCCGCCGGCAATAGTTTCGCGCTCACGTCCGGATCATTCCCGAGCAGCGTGCGGAAGTCGCCTTCGCCGCGCCACACCGGCATGGCGTTGCGCTGCACGACTGTGTACGCGTCCTCGCGCGAGACGCCCTTTTGCGTCAGCGCCAGCAGCACGCGCTGCGAATGGACGAGGCCGCCGAGCCTGTCGAGATTCTTCTGCATGTTCTCGGGGTAAACAAGCAGATTGTCGATGACGTTCGTGAGGCGCGCGAGCGCGAAGTCGAGAGTCACCGTCGCGTCCGGCCCGATCATGCGCTCGACGGAGGAGTGCGAGATGTCGCGCTCGTGCCACAGCGCCACATTCTCCATCGCGGGAATCGCCATGCCGCGCACGAGACGCGCAAGTCCGGTGAGATTTTCCGTGAGAACAGGATTGCGCTTGTGCGGCATGGCGGAAGAACCCTTCTGCCCGGCCGAGAAATATTCCTCGGCCTCCAGCACTTCCGTGCGCTGCAGATGGCGGATTTCAATGGCGAGCCGCTCCACCGACGACGCGACGACGCCGAGCGTCGCGAAGAAAGCCGCATGGCGGTCGCGCGGAATGACCTGCGTCGAGACGGGCTCCACGGCGAGGCCCATCTTGTGCGCCACATATTCTTCGACGCGGGGATCGATATTGGCGAAAGTGCCGACGGCGCCCGAGATCGCGCAAGTGGCGATCTCCTTGCGCGCCTGCACGAGACGCTCGCGGGCGCGGGTGAACTCGGCGTAGGCCTGCGCCATCTTCAGGCCGAAGGTCACGGGCTCGGCATGAATGCCATGCGAGCGGCCGATGGTGGGCGTGAATTTATGTTCGTAAGCGCGCTTCTTGATGGCCGCCAGCAGCGCGTCGACATCCGCGATCAGCAGATCGGCCGCGCGCGCGAGTTGCACGGCGAGGCAGGTGTCGAGAACGTCCGAACTCGTCATGCCCTGATGCACGAAGCGCGAATCCGGCCCGATAAATTCGGCGAGATGCGTGAGGAAGGCGATGACGTCATGCTTGGTGACGCGCTCGATCTCGTCGATGCGCGCGACGTCGAACTGCACGAAATCGGCCTTGTCCCAAATATTCTTGGCGCTCTCCCTGGGAATGACGCCGAGTTCGGCGAGCGCGTCGCAGGCGTAGGCCTCGATCTCGAACCAGATGCGAAAGCGCGTCTGCGGCTCCCAGATGGCGGTCATCTCGGGTCGGGAATAGCGCGGGATCATGGGGCCTCGGCGAATTTACGAAAAGGGCGCCGCGCCGGGAGAGGCGCCGCGCCTTCGGTTCGCAAATTCGCGCCTCCCGGTCAATCCGGCCGGCGCCACACCCAGATCGCGAGGGGAACCAGCGACAACTCCATAGCGACATAGAGAAGCAGCAGCGGCGCCGGCTTCCCGTCGGCGAAAAGGCTGACGATGCGGCCCGCGACGAGCCCGCCGGAGAAGACTGCGGTCGTCAGCACGGCCGTGTTTGTGTAGCGGGGGTCGAACGCCGCATAAAGCCAGAAGCAGCCGAGCGCGAGATAGAGCCCCATCACCGCCCGCAGGATATGGGCGAGATCGAGGTCCAGCTCTTGCACGTCGAGGAAGGTCGCAGCGAACCAGCGCGGCGAGACGCCGTAAAGGAGCGCGATGACGGACACGGCGCAAAAGGCGAAGATGAGGAAATATTTCTTGATCTGCATGTTACCCCCTGCCGCATGTCGCGGCGCTCTGGCGGAAGATAACATAGGCGTCGCGGGCGCAGCGGCGGTCACGGAGGCCATTGATGGACAATGAAAGGTTGACGCGCCCGAAGGCGGGGCCGGGCGAGCATGTCGAACGCCATTTCATGAATTCGCAGACCGTGCGCGACGTCGTCATCGGCATGGCGGACGGGCTCACCGTGCCCTTCGCGCTCGCGGCGGGCCTGACCGCGGCCGTCGCCTCGACGCGCCTCGTCGTGACGGCGGGGCTAGCCGAGATCGTCGCCGGCGCCATCGCCATGGGGCTCGGCGGCTATCTCGCCGCAAAAAGCGATCACGAGCATTTCCAGTCGGAGGAGCGCCGCGAATACGCCGAGGTCGAGCGGCTTCCCGAGCAGGAGAAGCGCGAGCTGCGCGAGTTTTTCGCCGAATACGGCCTCGTGAGGCCCGAAGTTGACGCCGTCGTCGCCGCGATCTCCGCCGACAAGAAACGTTGGGTCGATTTCATGATGCGATTCGAACTTGGCCTCGAGCGTCCCGATCCGAGGCGCGCGCCCGTCAGCGCCGCCACCATCGCAACCGCCTATTTCGTCGGCGGGCTCATTCCGCTGACGCCCTATATGGTCGAGGACGACGTCCATCAGGCGCTGCTCCACTCGGCGGCCGTCACCGGCCTTGCGCTCGTCGTCTTTGGCGGCGTGAAGGGCCGACTCACGGGCGTCGCGCCCCTCACGTCGGGCGCGCAGACCTTTCTCGTCGGCGCCCTCGCGGCGGGGGCCGCCTATTACATCGCATCCTTCGTCGGTTAGCCTGCCGGGAATTGCACGCCGTTTGCATCGCCCCGCCTGACGCAGGACGCCCGCAATAACCATATCCGGATCAGTCAGCCTTGCAGTCAGCCCCGGAGGCCCGCAGATGAAGAGCGCGGACGTTATCGTTCTTGGCGCCGGAATGGTGGGCGTCTCGGCCGCCCTGCATCTTCAGGCCCGCGGGCGCGACGTGGTCATGATCGACCGGCGGGGCGCGGGACTGGAGACGAGCTTCGGCAACGCCGGGCTGATCGAACGCTCCTCGATCTTTCCCTATCTCTTCCCGCGCGATCCGGCCCGGCTCGTCCGATATGCGCTGAACCTGCTTCCCGAGGCGCATTATCATCTCACTGCGCTGCCGTCCGTCGGCCCCTGGCTGCTGCGCTATTGGCGCGAGAGCGCCCCGGAGCGCGTGGCGCGCAGCATCGCGGCGCGGCTGCCGCTCATCGAACACAGCCTGATCGAGCACGAGATCCTGATCCAGCAGGCGGGCGCGGGGGCGCTGCTGCGCCGGACGGGATGGATCAAGCTCTTCCGCAGCGAGCAGAGCCTCGCAGCCGGCGTCGCCGACGCGGAGAAGCTGCGCGCCTATGACCTCCACATCGACCTTCTCGACGCCGCGGGCGTCGCCACGCGCGAGCCCGGCCTCGCACCCGTCGCCGGCGGCGTCCATTATCTCGACACGGCCTTCGTCAGCGATCCCGGCGCGCTCGCGAAAGCCTACGCCGATCTCTTCCTGTCGCGCGGAGGCCGCTTTGTCGCGGGCGACGCGCTGACGCTCGAGCAGGAGGCCGACGGACGCTGGAGCGTCGCCGGCCCGGATGGACGCATCGCGGCGCCGGACGCCGTGGTGGCGCTCGGCCCCTGGTCAGACCAGATCTTCCGCCGCTACGGCTACGACATGCCCTTCGGCTTCAAGCGCGGCTACCACATGCATTACGCGCCGCAGGAGGGCGCGCGGCTCAACCATCCGATCCTCGACGCGGACAACGGCTATCTGCTGGCGCCGATGGACAAGGGCGTCAGGCTCACGAGCGGGGCCGAATTCGCGCCCCGCGACGCGCCGCCGACGCCCGTGCAGATCGAGCTGTGCGAACCGATCGCGCGGCGGCTCTTTCCGCTCGGGCCGGCGCTCGACGCCGCGCCGTGGAAGGGCGCGCGCCCCTGCCTGCCCGACATGCTGCCGGTTCTCGGCCCCGCCCCGCGCCAAAAGGGGCTTTGGTTCGACTTCGGCCACGCCCATCATGGCCTCACGCTCGGCCCGGTGAGCGGGCGGCTCCTCGCCGAGATGATGACCGGCGAGACGCCCTTCACCGACCCGCATCCCTACCGCGCGGACCGCTTCTAGAAGCGCGTCGTTTCGTCGATCTCGCCCTCGTTGAAGGGCTCCTCGAACTCGGCGACAAAGCCGCCTTCGAACAGGCGGTTCACGATGGCGGCCTTGACGCCGAAAGCGACGCGCTCACCGAGGGCGACCGGCTCGGGCGAGTCGACGCTGATCGCACAAAGAGAGAAGTCGTTGATTTCGGCGATCTGCTCGCTTCCGTCGATGTGGCGCACGCGCGTCCATTGCATGCGCGGAACGATGCGCCTGTGACGGCGGCTGTCCGGCAGGCCGAGAAAGTCGCGATTGGCGAACCACACGAGTTGGGCTGCAAGTCTGCGGCGACGCGCCTCCGTCAGCCACAGGCTGATCGCAAAGCCGCCCTCGACCTCGCGCTCGACATCGCCCTCGAAGCGGCCGAGTTCGGGAACATAGGCGACGACCCTGTCGCCGTAGCGGGGCTGAACCGGCGCGAAGAACACGATCTCGCCCGTCGACATCTCGACGATGCGGCAGGCGTGCTCCTGTCCTTCCGGCAGCGTGACGCGCGCTTCGAAATCGACCCTGACGGGATTGTGCGCGCGGCAGCCGGAAACATCAAAATTGAAATGCGCTGACAACGACATGGCGAGCCGGTCCGGCGAACCGCGGGAACGCCCATTCTTGCGCATAGAACCCCTCACGCATGGTTAACCGGATAAGCTGCCCCGCCTCTTCCCGCCGCGCTTCTTTGCGTCCGGCCCGCGGCTGTGGCACAAACGCTGCGGCCCACTCCTCGAGGATCATCATGGCGGCGGACGTCACATTTCCTGCGGCTGCGGCGGCGGGACTGCTCTCCTTTCTTTCCCCCTGCGTGCTCCCGCTGGTTCCCCCCTATCTGACCTATCTCGCCGGCGTCAGCATGGAGGATCTCGAGATCGAGACCCGCTCCAAGGCGCGGCGCGACGTTCTGCTGTCAGCGATCCTCTTCGTCCTTGGGTTCACGACGGTCTTCGTGGCGCTTGGCGCCACCGCGAGCGCCTTCGGCTCGGTGATCCGCGCCAATCTGCAGATCCTCTCCTGGGTTGCGGGCGGCATCATCATCCTGATGGGACTGCACTTCCTCGGAGTGCTGAAGCTCAGCCTGATGTACCGGGAGAAGCGCGCCGAGATCGAAAAGCCGATGGGGCTACTCGGCTCCTATGTCATGGGGCTGGCCTTCGCCTTCGGCTGGACGCCCTGCATAGGGCCGATCCTCGCCGCAATTCTGGCGGTTGCCGGCTCCCAGGAGACCGTCGCGCGCGGCGCGCTGCTGCTCGCCACCTATTCGCTGGGCCTCGGCCTGCCCTTCATCGGCGCAGGCCTGGCGCTCGGCCGGTTTCTCGCCTTCGTCGCCCGGTTCCGCAAACATTTCGGCACAGTGGAGAAGATCGTCGGCGTCCTGCTCATTCTCACCGGCGTCGGATTTCTCACAGGGGGCGTTCAGGAGATGTCCTTCTGGCTGCTCGAACTCTTCCCAGGGCTGGCGACGCTCGGATGAGGGCTCCGCCCGGCGCCGACGTCCCCAACGATCCGCGCCTGCCGGAGATCGACCGGCTGCGCGGCTTCGTGATGGTTCTCATGGCGCTGGACCACATGCGGGATTTCTTCGACGCCGACGCGATCCGGTTCAGTCCGACCGATCTCGACCGCACCTATCCCTTTCTCTTCTTCACGCGCTTCATCACCCATTTCTGCGCGCCGACCTTCGCCCTGCTCGCGGGGGTTGGCGCCTATCTCTATGGCGCGCGCGGGCGGAGCCCGAAGGCGCTGAGCCTGTTTCTCGCCACCCGCGGCCTCTGGCTCATCCTGCTCGACATCGTCGTCATCAGCCCGGTCTGGGGCGGTCCGGGCCATATCGAGCTCGGCACGCTCTGGGCGATCGGCTGCGGCCTTTTCGCGCTGTCCTTCCTGTCTCTGCTGCCCGCTCGCGCCGTCCTTGCGATCGGCGCCGCAATTATCCTGGGTCACAACCTTCTCGACGGCGTCCATGCAGCGGACCTTGGCGCCTTTGGCCCCTATTGGCGGCTGCTCCACGAGAAGGGCGCGCTTCCGCCCGGCCTGCCCGGGACCGTGCATTATCCGGCGCTGGCCTGGATCGGCGTCGTCGCGCTCGGCTATGGGATCGGGCCGATCTTCCAGACCCCGCCCGCCAGCCGGAACCGGCTGTTGCGTCTTGCCGGCCTCTTGGCGCTGGCGCTCTTCGCCCTGCTGCGCGCCGGCAATTTCTACGGCGATCCGCACCCCTGGGCGACGCAGCAGGACACCGTCTTAACCATCCTCTCCTTCTTCAATGTCACAAAATATCCGCCGTCTCTGCTTTACCTTCTCGTGACGCTCGGGGGCGCCGCGCTCGCTCTCCCGGCCCTGGCGAAGCTTGGCGGCCCGGCGGGTCGGGCGTTGGCGACTTTCGGCCGGACGCCCCTGCTCTTCTATGTCCTGCACCTTTATCTCGGGGTCGCAGGGGCTTTCGCGCTCGCCTATAGAAAGGGCTACACGCTTGATGACATTGGCGCTTTCGTTAAATCCGGCGCCCCGCCGCCCGGTTTTGGAGCCGGCCTCGCCGGGGCCTATGCCGCATGGTTTCTCGTGACGCTGGCGCTCTATCCGCTGTGCCGATGGTTCGCGACGGTCAAGCAGCGGCGCACGGACCTCTGGTGGCTCAGTTATCTTTGAGTCTTAACGCTCTGACGTAATTTGCCGGCATTTGAACGTTACGGCGCCCTTGGTGCGCGGGCTTTGCGCGAGTATAGAAGAACGCAGCAATAGGCGCGGTTTTTTCCCGCGCCGACAAAAATCTAATCAAAGGTCCGGGGTTAAGTATGTTGGAAAAACTGGTGGCCTTCTGTCTGCGTTGGCCCTGGACCGTGGTTCTTCTCACTTTGGCGCTCACCGGCGGCGGGGTTTACCTGACGGTCGAGAGGTTCGCCATAGACACCGACACGACAAATCTATTCTCGCCCACCATGGCGTGGCGGCAGAACCAGATGGCGCTGTATCGCGCCTTCCCCCAGCTCGAGAACACGATCGTCGCCGTCATCGACGGGGAAAACGGGGAAGCGGCCGACGCCGGCGCCGCGAGGCTGACTGCCGAATTGCAGGGCCGCCCGCTCATGCAGCGCGTCTGGCGGCCCGACGACCCGGCCTTCTTCATGAAGAACGGGCTCCTCTATCTCGATCTGCCCGAGGTGCAGCATACGATCGGCATGATGCTCGGCCAGACGGACGTTCTGACCCCGCTCGCCCAGGATCCCACGCTGCGCGGGCTCTCGAACGTGCTTGTCGCCAACCAGAAGCGCGCCGCCGGCAGCGAGCGCGCCATCGACATGTATCTCGCCGGCCTCGACGAATTCTCCCGCGCCTTCGAGGAGACGCTCGCTGGCCGCGCCGCGCAGGTCGACTGGGAAAAGCTGCTCGCCGGCGGAAAGACGGACGCCGCCCCGGCCGGACCGCCGCTGGGCAAACGCCGCATCGTGCTCATCAACCCCGTCATCGACTACACGGCGCTTCAGCCCGGAGCGGAGGCGATCGAAACTGTCCGCAAGACGGCCGCCGAGGTCGGGCTCACCAGGGAAAACGGCTACGTCTTCCGCCTGACCGGCGAAGTGCCCCTCGCCGATGAAGAATTCGCAACGCTCTCCGAGAATATGGCGCTCAACACGGTCGGCACGCTCGTCGTCGTGTCGCTCATCCTCTTCGCCGCCCTGCGTTCGCCCAAGCTCATCCTCGCCGTGCTGGCGACGCTCCTCGCCGGCCTCGCGATCACCTCTGGCGCGGGCGTTCTGCTGATCGGGCGTTTCAACCTGATCTCGGTCGCTTTCGCCGCGCTCTTCATCGGACTTGGCGTCGATTTCGGCATCCAGTTCGCCACGCGCTATCGCGAAGAACGCCACGGCCAAGGCGATCTGGAGCCGGCGCTGCTCTCCGCGACACGCGGCATCGGCGGCTCCCTCACGCTCGCCGCCGTCTCCCTGCTCGCGGGCTTCTTCTGCTTCCTGCCGACGAACTTCCTCGGCGTTGCGGAATTGGGGCTGATCGCGGGCGTGGGCATGATCATCGCCTATCTTGCGACGCTCACCTTCCTGCCGGCGGCGATCAAGTTGCTGAACCCCCCAGCCGAACATGTGCCGATCGCGACGGCGTCGCTCGCCTGGGTCGACCACTGGATCGCAAATCATCGCAAGACTGTGCTGTTCATCACTGCGGCGGTCGTCGCGGCGGGGACGCCCTATCTCCTGCGGCTGCATTTCGACTCGAATCCGATGCATTTGCGCGACCAGACCGTCGAATCCGTCGCGACCTTCCTCGACCTTTCCAAAGATCCCACCACGGCCCCGAACAAGATCGAAGTGCTGGCTCCCTCGCTCGCGGCGGCGCGCGATCTCAGCGCCAAGATTTTGGCGCTGCCCGAAGTCGATCATCTCGATTCGATCGATTCGCTGATTCCCAAGCAGCAGGACGAAAAGCTCGCCCTGATCGAGCGGGCCTCCCGCGACCTTCACGACGCGCTCTATCCGAAGGTGAAGCCCGCGCCCACAGAGGCGGAGACCGTGAAGGCCCTCACCGGCGCGGCCAGGAGCCTGCGCGCGGCGGCCGGCAAAAAGCCGGCTCCCGCCGTTCTGCGCTTCGCCAGCGCGCTCGACGGCCTCGCCAAGGCGTCGCCGGAAACGCGCGCCCGGGCGCGCGATGCGGTTTTCACGGGTTTTGAAAAACTGACCGGACAAATCCGGACCGCCCTTCAGGCGCAGCGCGTGACGCCCGAGTCGATGCCGCCGGAAATGCTCAACGACTGGATCTCGCCCAAAGGTCTGGTCCGGCTCCAGGTCACCGCCAAGGGAGACAGCAACGACCGGGTCGTGATGGAGAGGTTCGCCGACGCTGTCCTCGC
The DNA here is from genome assembly GCA_002929055.1 of Methylocystis sp. Lineage (GTDB taxonomy): Bacteria > Pseudomonadota > Alphaproteobacteria > Rhizobiales > Beijerinckiaceae > Methylocystis. Next base: position 23,774 of record PERY01000020.1, read on the forward strand.
GGTCGCGCCGGACGCCAGCGGCGCCCCGGTGATCATTTCGGAGGCGGGACGGACTGTGACGGACGCCTTCCTCAAGGCCGGGCTCTACGCCTTTGCAGCGATCTTCGTCATTCTCGCTGTCGCGCTGCGCAACCCGCTCGACGTGGCGCTGACGCTCGGGCCGCTCGTGCTGGCCGGCATAATGAGCCTTCAGGCTGCCGAAATGCTGGGCGTTTCTCTGAACTTCGCCAATATCATCGCGCTGCCGCTGATGTTCGGCGTCGGCGTGGCGTTTCACATCTATTACGTGATCGCCTGGCGAAACGGGACCGTGGACATGCTCGCCTCCAGCCTGACCCGCGCGATCTTCTTCAGTTCGCTCACCACCGGCACCGCCTTCGGCAGCCTGTTCCTGTCCAGCCATCCTGGCACGGCGAGCATGGGCGCCTTTCTGACGATTTCGCTTTTCTTCACGCTGGTCGCCGCCTTCCTCATCGTGCCTGCCTTTCTCGGGCCGCCGCGTCATGCGGCCGAGGGCGCGGGGGAGGCAAAATGACTGCAACGAGTGCGCCGCGCCTTCCGCTCGGCGAGAAAAAGCATTACGAAAGATCATTCGACGAGGGGTCCGGCGCCATGAAAAAGATACTTGTCAGCATCGCCGCCGTGACGGCTATTTCGGGGGCGCCGGGCGCTCGAGCGTCGGACGCCATTTACGGCGTGTGGGTGCGAGAGGGGCATCCGACCGACAAGCTGGAATTCTACGATTGCGCCGGAAAGCTTTGCGCCAAAGGCGTTCTGCCGATGCTGGACGGCCGCCCGGCGCCGCAAATCTTGCGCAGCGCCGCGAAAACCGGCGCGAACAGCTGGAAGGGCGACCTCTTCAACCCCGAGGACGGCAAGACCTACACGGGCAAGATCACCTATGATTCGCCGAATCAGCTGACGCTTACCGGTTGCCTTGTCGCTTTCCTTTGCCAGAGCGAAACCTGGACGCGCGTTTCCGGCCCCACCAAGGCGGCCGCGCCGACCGACGACAGCAAATCAGACGCCAAGCCGCACGACGCTGCCAAGGACGCCAAGCCGCATGACGCGGCCAAGGACGCCAAGCCGCATGAAGCGGGCAAGGACGCCAAGCCGCATGACGGCTCGGGAAAAGACGCGAAGGCGCATGACGCAGCGGGCAAGGGAGCGGAGGCCGCAAAAAGCGCCGACAAAGCCGCCGCCAAGCCAAAGGCGCCGAAGCCCGCCCCCAAGCCCGAGGCGGGCGAGGCGCAATAAGGAGACTCGAACTTCGGGTTAAAAATAGGTAACTTGACGCTCGCGAAGCGGCGCGCGAGCGTGGCCCTCGACAGTCCCGTCCCCCTCCCCGGGCGACGGGCGGCTCCCCATTTGCGCACGTCGTCCTTTTGAGCGCCGGTTTTTCACCTGCCTTGCGAGACTGGAGGCCGGCCGCATCGTTCAGGGCGCCCGCGTCCGTTGGCCATATCTGGAGTTTCCTGCTGTCGACCCCCGGCGCCACGTCCCGCCTCTCCTCGCGCCCCCTCGTCGCGCTGGCGCTTTTGGCCGCAACGCTGTGCCTCGCGGCCTGCGACCTGACATGGGAGAAACCGGATCTGGCGACGCCGCCGCCAGACCGGTTCCGGGACGCCAAGCCCGCCGCGGCGACGCCGATTCCCCGCGGACCGCAGTTCGCCGTAAAATTCGGCTCGAATGAGCTGACCACACTCGTCGAACAGGCGGTCGGCGACAATCTCGACATCGCCGCGGCGGTGGCGCGAATCCAGCAGGCGGACGCCCAGGCGCGCGTCAACAGCGCGGCGCTGTGGCCCAATGTCTCGATGCAGGACGTCATCCGCACCCAGCGCGTGCCCGGAACGACGCTGAATGTCGGCGGGGCCGGCGGAAACATCAACCCGGCCACCACGGGCGCCGCCGCCGCGACGCCCGCGTCCGGCTTCCGCGCCCGGCATTTCGGCTTTTTCCAGCTCGGCCTGACGGCGAGCTATGAAATCGACTTCTGGGGCAAGAACGAGGACGCCTCCTACGCCGCCCGGCTTCTCGCCAACGCCAGCCGCTTCAACCGCGACACGGTCGAGATTTCGACGGTCGCGACGGTGCTCAACGCCTATTTCCAGGTGCTGACCGCCCAGGACCGGCTGCGCATCGCCAACAACAATGTCGCCATCGCCGATCGGGTGCTGCGCGCCATAAAGGCGCGCTTCGAGGTCGGCGTCGCCAGTGTTCTCGACGTCGCCCAGCAGGAGACCGTCGCCGCCCAGCAGCGCGCGTCCATCCCGCCGCTGGAGCAGACTTTGCGCCAGACGAAGAACCAGCTCGCCGTGCTCATCGGCCAGACGCCCGAAAGCGTCGATGTGAAGGGCGGCTCGCTGACAAAGCTCACATTCCCGCGCGTGAGCCCGGGCCTGCCGTCCGAGGTGCTGCTGCGCCGCCCCGACGTTGCGGAAGCCGAAGCGCGGCTCGCCTCGCAGGAGTTCTCGGTGCTGCAGGCGCGCGCCGCCTTCTTTCCCTCGATCACGCTCACCGGCCAGTATGGGGTGCAGACGGCGCTCATCCGCAATCTGCTGCGCCCGGAAGCGATCGCCTGGCAGGCGGCGACCAATCTCCTGCAGCCGATTTTCGACGGCTTCAATCTTCAGGGGCAGTATGAGCTCCAGAAGGGCCGCTTCATGGAGCTCGCGGCGCTTTATCGCAAGCAGATCATCACCGCCCTCTCCGACACGGAGAATGCGCTGATCGCGGTGCGGGAGACGGAACGCCAGGTGAAATTGCAAGCCGCCGCCGCCGCCGCCGCCCAACGCGCGCTGACAGCGGCGGAGATGCGTCTGCAGGAGGGCACGATCGACATCATCACCCTCTCGACGACGCAGACCAACCTTTTCCAGGCGCAGGATCAAGTCGCTCTGGCCCGGCTGTCTTACTTTCAGTCGGCGACGAGCCTATATCAGGCGCTCGGCGGCGGATGGTCGCCCACCACGAGGGACGCCGAAATCGCTTACGCGAACGCCGCCTACGAAGCCGACAAGGGCATCTTCCCATGATCCGCGCGAACCGGCGCATACTCCTCGCGCTCGCGGCGCTCGCCCTCGCCCTTCTCGCCGCATGGGGCTATCGCATGCTGCCCGGCTTCTCGGGGGGCGACAAGAGCGGGACGGAGGAGACGGAGCGCAGGCGCGACGACAAGGTGACCGTGACCACCGCGCCGGCGCGCGTCGCCGACGTCCCGGTGACGATCGACGCGGTCGGAACCGTTCAGGCGCTCAATACGGTCACGATCCGGACGCAGGTAGACGGGCGGCTGCTGCGCCTCGCCTTCACCGAGGGTCAGGACGTGAAGAAAGGCGACGTCCTCGCCGAGATCGACCCCGCCCTCTACAAGGCGCAATATGATCAGGCGGTCGCCAAGAAGGCGCAGGACGAGGCCAATCTCGCCAACGCCCGCGTCGACGCCGCCCGCTACGAGAAGCTCGTCGCCGGCAAGTTCCTCTCGACGCAGCAATATGCGACGCAGAAGGCGCTGGTCTCGCAGCTCGAGGCGCAGGTGCGCGCGGATCAGGCGGCGATCGACAACGCCCGCACGACGCTCGAATACGCCACGATCCGCTCGCCCATCGACGGGCGCGTCGGCATCCGCCTCGTCGACGTCGGCAATATTCTGCACCCGTCGGACCAGACGGGCATCGTGGTCGTCTCTCAGCTCAAGCCCATTTATGTCGTCTTCACGCTCCCTCAGCAGGCGCTCGCGGCGGTGCAAAAAGCGCTGACGAGCGGCGGCGCCCCGAAGGTGAGGGCGCTCGCGCCCGACAATTCGACGGCGCTCGAAAATGGCGAACTCGCGGTGGTCGACAATCAGATCGACCAACTCACCGGCACGGTGAAGCTGAAAGCTGTTTTCGCCAACGCGGACCTCGCGCTCTGGCCGGGCCAGTTCGTCAATGTGCGGCTGATGCTCGACACGATCCGCAACGCGGTCGTAACGCCGAGCCCCGCGGTTCAGCGCGGGCCCAAGGGGGCCTTCGTCTATGTGCTTGGAGACGACGGCCAGGCCCATATGCGTCCTGTCACGACGGGGCGGCAGGATGAGAATATCGTTGTCGTCGCCTCGGGGCTGGAGCCGGGCGCCACCGTCATCACCAGCGGTTTCTCGCGCCTGTCGGATGGCGGCAAGGTGCGCGTCGTGAATCCGGAGGAGCCTGCGGCCGCGGGCGCCGCAGCGCCGGAACCAGAGCGTGATCGCGGCCAGGGCCGCCGCGCCCGCGGCGTACGCAGCGAGGAAACCCCAAAAAGGTGATGTGACCCGGCATGAACGTATCGGCGCCCTTCATCAAGCGGCCAGTAGCGACCTCCCTCATGGCGTTCGCGGTGCTGCTTGTCGGCCTTATGGGCTACATGCGCCTCTCCATTTCGCCGCTGCCGCAGGTCGATTTCCCGACGATCCAGGTCACGACGAAGCTTCCCGGCGGCAATCCGGACACGATCGCCTCGCTCGTCACCGCCTCGCTGGAACGCCAGTTCGGACAGATTCCTTCGCTGACGAGCATGTCGTCGCAGAGCTCCTTTGGACTCTCGCAGATCACATTGCAGTTCGATCTCGACCGCGACATCGACGCGGCCGCGCAGGACGTGCAGGCCGCGATCAACGCCGCCGCCTCCACCCTGCCGCGCGACCTGCCCTATCCGCCGGTCTACGCCAAGGTGAACCCGGCCGACACGCCGATTCTGACGATGACGCTGCGCTCCAGAACGACCTCGCTGCGCGATCTCAGCGACCTCGCCGATACGCTTATCGCCCCGCAGCTTTCGCAGGTGTCGGGCGTCGGCCGCGTCTCGGTGCAGGGCGGCGTGCGCCCGGCCATCCGTATCGAGGCGGACCTCGGGCGGCTCGCCTCGAACCGCATCGGCATGGAGGATTTGCGCCAGGCGGTCGCCGCGGCGAATAACGCCGGCGCGAAGGGCTCGCTCGACGGCCTGCGACAGTCCTACACGCTCGACGCCAACGACCAGATCCTGCAGGCCAAGCAGTACGAGTCGATCATCGTGGCCTGGCGCAATAACGCGCCAATCATGCTGCGCGATGTCGCCAGGGTCATCGACGGGCTCGAGAACGCGCGCGTCGGCGGCTGGTACAATGGCGAGCAGTCTGTCGTGCTCGACGTGCTGCGCCAGCCGGGCGCGAACATCATCGCCACAGTGGAGCTCATCAAGCAGGAGCTGCCGCAGCTTCGCGCAGCCCTCCCGGCGGGCATGACGCTCGACATCGTCAACGACCGCACGGAGACCATCCGGGCCTCGATCCACGAAGTGCAGGTGACGCTCATCATCGCCGCGGGGCTCGTCGTCGCGGTCGTCCTGATGTTCCTGCGCAGCTGGCGGGCGACCCTCATCGCCGGCGTCAGCCTGCCGCTCTCGATCATCGCCACATTCTTCGTGATGTGGGCGGCTGGTTTCTCGCTCGACAATCTGTCCCTGATGGCGCTCACCATCGGCACCGGCTTCATCGTCGACGACGCCATCGTGATGATCGAGAATATTGTGCGCAACATCGAGCACGGGAAGAAGCCGCTCGACGCCGCACTGGACGGCGCGCGCGAGATCGGCTTCACCGTCGTCTCGCTGACGGTTTCGCTCATCGCGGTGTTCATTCCCCTGCTGTTCATGACCGGCATCGTCGGGCGCATGTTCCGCGAATTCGCACTGACGCTTTCAATCGCCGTCGTGATGTCGGCGATCGTCTCGCTCACCCTCACGCCCATGCTCTGCGCAACGCTGCTGCGCGCTGCGCCGACGCGCCCGCATACGAGCTGGGAGATTGTCTCGCTCTGGTTCGACCGCCTCTATTACCGCTCGCTCGACTGGGCGCTGGCGCGCGAGAAATTCATGCTCGTGCTGACCGCCGCGACGCTGGCGCTCACCGTTGCGCTCTATATCTTCATTCCGAAGGGCTTCCTGCCGCGCCAGGACACTGGCGTTCTCAGCGTCGTGCTGGAAGCCTCGCCCGACGCCTCTTTCGAACGCATGACGGCGCTGCAGGCCAAGATGACGGACGTCTTCCGGGCTGATCCCGACGTCACCGGCGTCATTTCGGTGCTTGGCGTCGGCCCATTGAATGCGACGACCAATGTCGGGCGCCTGACCGTAACGCTGAAGAAGCGCGACGACCGCAAGGCCGGCGCGGACGAGATCGCCGACCGGCTGAAGGCGGCAGGACAGAGGGTGGCCGGCGCCTCGCTCTTCATCGAGCCGGTGCAGGATATACAGATCACGACGCGGCCGAGCCGCTCTCAATATCAATACACGCTGACAGCTTCCGACGCCGGCGAGTTGCTGAACTGGTCGAACCGTCTGCTCGACGAACTGCGCAAGACGCCCGGCCTGAAGAATGTCGCCGCCGAGACCCAGGACGGCGGCCTGCGCGCCCTGATGCGGATCGATCGCGACAAGATGGGCCGTCTCGGCATCTCCGCGCAGGACGTGGACAATGTGCTGAACGACGCCTTCGGCCAGCGGCAGATTTCGACAATCTATACGCAGTCGAACCAGTATCGCGTGATCCTGGAGGCGGCGCCGCAATATCTGCGCGAAACCGGAGCGCTCGAGAAGCTTTACGTCGCGCCGATGGGGGGCGGTCCGCAGACGCCGCTCGCGACATTCGTGCATATCGACAAGGTCTCGGCTCCGCTTTCCGTTTCTCATCAGGACCAGTTCCCCGCCTCCACCATCAGCTTCGACCTCGCGGATGGCGTCGCGCTGGGCGATGCGGTGAAGCTGCTGGAAAGGGCGCAGAAGACGATCGGCATGCCTTCGTCGATCATCGGCGTTTTCAGCGCCGATGCGGCGGAGTTCAACAAGTCTCTGGCGAGCCAACCCTGGCTGATCATCGCCGCCGTCATCGCGATCTATGTCGTGCTGGGCGTTCTCTACGAGAGCTTCGCCCATCCCTTCACGGTGCTCACGACACTGCCCTCGGCGGGCGTCGGCGCGCTGCTCGCCTTGCTCATTCTGCGCATCGACATGTCGATCGTCGCTCTGATCGGCGTCGTGCTGCTGATGGGCATCGTGAAGAAGAACGCCATCATGATGATCGACTTCGCGCTGGAGGCTGAGCGCGTCGAGGGCCTTTCGCCGCGCGCCTCGATCGTGCGTGCGGCGCATATGCGCTTCCGCCCGATCATGATGACGACTCTCGCGGCGCTTTTCGGCGCGCTGCCGCTGGCGCTCGCCGCCGGCCCGGGCAGCGAACTGCGCACGCCGCTGGGGGTCTCCATCGTCGGCGGCCTCCTTCTCAGCCAGGCGCTGACGCTTTACACGACGCCCGTGATCTACCTTGCCGTCGACAGACTTCGCTCCCGCTTCGGGAGGGAAGCTGCGCTCGAGGAAGGCGCGGGCGCCGCGGAAAAACCATCGGACACGCCGCCGCCCCGGCGCGAGGCGGCGGAATGAACATCTCCGCCGTCTGCATCCGCCGTCCCGTCGGGACGACGCTGCTCGCCGCGGCGCTGTTCCTCCTGGGCGCGGTGGCCTATTTCTTTCTTCCGGTCGCGAGCCTGCCGGCCGTCGATTTTCCGATCATCGGCGTCAGCGCCTCACGGCCGGGCGCCGATCCGCAGACGATGGCGGCTTCGGTGGCGGCGCCGCTCGAGCGTCATCTCTCGACCATCGCCGGACTGAACGAGCTGACCTCGACGAGTTCGCTGGGCAACACGAGCATCATCGCGCAGTTCGACATTGACAAGAATCTCGACGCGGCGGCGAGGGACGTGCAGGCCGCCATCAACGCCGCGCTCGTCGACCTCCCTTCGGACCTGCCCAGCACGCCAACCTTCCGCAAGGCGAGTCAGTCTATGGTGCCGGTGCTGGTGCTGGCGCTGACATCCGACACGCTGCCGACCAGCGCCATTTACGATGCGACGGACTCTGTCATCTCCCAGCGCATCTCCCGGGTTCCGGGCGTCGCAGAGGCGCGCATCGCCGGAGCCGAGCAGCCGGCGATCCGCGTGCAGGTGGATTCGGCGAAGCTCGCGGCCATGAACCTGGGCGCGAATGAGGTGGCGCGCGCGCTGTTTGGCGCAAACGCCCATTCGGCGATCGGTTCGCTTGCGGGCGCCACGCAGGAGATCACGCTCGCAACGACGGATCAGCTTTCGACTCCGGAAGATTACCGCAACATCGTCATCGCGTCGCGCAACGGCGCGGTCGTCAAACTCGGCGACGTCGCCAGGGTCGACCTTGGCGTGCGCAACCGCATGTCGGCGGGCTGGTTCAACGGCAAGCCAGCGGTGATCGTGATCGTCACAAAACAGCCCAACGCCAACGTCATCGCGACTGTGGATCAAATCAAGGATATGCTGCCCCAGCTCCAGAAGTGGATACCGAGCGGCGTCAACATCCACATACTGTCCGACAGGACGCAGTCGATCCGCGCGAGCGTCCACGACATCCAGTTCACGCTGGCTGTCTCCGTCTGCCTCGTGATGATGGTCGTCTTCGTCTTTCTGCGGCGCGCCACGCCCGTCATCGCGGCCGGAATCACCGTGCCTCTGTCGCTTGTGGGCACCTTCGCGGCCATGTGGCTCGCCGGCTTTTCAATCGACAATCTGTCGCTCATGGCGCTCACCATTTCGGTCGGCTTCGTCGTCGACGACGCCATCGTCATGATCGAAAACATCGAAAGCTATATCGAACGCGGCATGAGCCGCATGGAGGCGGCGATCGTCGGCTCCAGACAGATCGCCTTCACCGTGATCTCGATCAGCCTGTCGCTCATCGCGGTCTTCATCCCCCTTCTCTTCATGGAGGGCGTGATGGGGCGGCTGCTGCGGGAATTCTCCTTCACCCTCACCTTCGCCATCCTCATCTCGACCGTCGTTTCCCTGACCGTGACGCCGGTGGTCTGCGCCTGGCTGCCTACCCCGAAGAAAAAGGCCCCGACGCGCTTCGACCGCATTGTCGAGGGCGCGCTCGACAGCGTCGTCAGCTGTTACGGGCGCACGCTGCGCCCGGTCGTCGACCACCCCTGGGCGTCGCTTGTCGTGATCCTCGTCACGATCGTCTGGACGGTCCAGCTCTACCGGACGATCCCGAAGGGCAATCTGCCGCAGGACGACATCGGCCTCATCAACGGCACGACGGAAGCTTCCGCCGACGTCTCTTTTGCTGAAATGTCACGGTTGCAACGGGGGGCGACGGACATTCTTCTCAAAGACCCGGACGTCCTCAATGTCGGCTCCTTCATCGGCGCGGGCGGCCTCACAGCCTCCGGAAACCAGGGCCGCATCTTCATCGCGCTCAAGCCGGCGAGCGAACGCAAATCGACCAGCAAGGACGTGATCAACCGGCTGCGCAAGGAGTTCGCGAAAGTCCCGGGCCTGAGCGTCTTCCTCGTCCCGTCGCAGGATCTTCGAAGCGGCGGGCGACCCAGCAAGGCGCAGTACCAGTTCACGCTCTCCGACGCTTCGCTGGAAGAGCTGGAGGAATGGCGCGGGACGGTCATCCAGAAGCTCAAAACATTGCCGGAACTCGTGGACGTCACTTCCGACAAGGAGCAGCCGGGCCTGCGCGCCTCCGTCGTCATCGACCGCAACGCGGCGGCGCGCATGGACGTGCCGATCGCCGCCATCAACGCCGCGCTCAACAGCGCGTTCGGTCAGCGGCAGGACACGATCATCTACACGCAGCGCAATCAATATCGCGTCATCTTTGAAACGCCTCCCTCCCGCCAGAAGGACATTCGCGATCTGGCGGGCATTTACGTCTCCAGCTCGAGCGGTCAGCAGGTTCCGCTCACTGCGCTCGCGCGCATCGAGCGCGGCTCAATGCCGCTTGTCGTGAACCACCAGGGCGTGCTGCCGGCAGTGACGATCTCCTACAATGTCGCGCCGGGTTCGACGCTCGACGCCGCAACCTCCGCGATCGAGGCCGCAATCGCCGAGATGAACCCGCCCGGCGGGCTGCATGCGGGCTTCGCCGGCGACGCCGCCGATTTCCGCAAGGTCGCGAAGGGCATGGCGGTGCTGATCCTCGCCGCGCTGCTCGCGGTCTATATTATTCTTGGCATTCTCTATGAGAGCCTGGTGCACCCCGTCACCATCATCTCGACATTGCCGTCCGCAGGCCTCGGCGCGCTCCTCTCGCTCGAACTTTTCGGCGCGGAGTTCACCGTCATCGCCTTCATCGGGATTCTGCTCCTGATCGGCATCGTGAAGAAGAACGGCATCATGCTCGTCGACTTCGCCCTGCAGAGCGAGCGCGAGCATGGGCTCTCCATTCATGACTCCGCGCTCGAGGCGGCGCGCGAACGTTTCCGCCCCATCGTGATGACGACCTTCGCCGCAATGTTCGGCGCCCTGCCGCTGGCTTTCGCGACCGGGATCGGCGCCGAGCTGCGCCGTCCGCTTGGAATCACCATTATCGGCGGCCTGCTGCTCAGCCAGGTGCTGACGCTCTACACGACGCCGGTGATCTATCTGCTGATGAGTAAATTGCGGCGCAAGGCGCCGACGCAGGAAGCGCCCGCTCGCAAGGAGGCCGCGGTCGCGTGAACGCGCCGCTTCGTCCGATCGGTTCGGCCGCTCAGTTCCCTTCGGTCTCGGGATGTTCGAAGAAGAAGCGCAATACAGGCGACTTCCCGCAGTCCTCGATCGGCACATGCCAGAATTTCGAGTCCATGAAAGGGAAGCGCTCCATCGGAAGATGGATTTCCGTGAGACGCGCGTGATTGTCGAAGCCGCGCAGCATGGCGCGTTCGAGCAGCTTGAGGAGTTCCTCCTCGCGCTCCGGCACCTCGGTCACGGTCAGAATCGTATTGTTGGCGAGCGAAAACGCTTTGTCGAAATCCTGCTCGAAATTCGCCGTCGCCATGATCTGCGTCTCCGGGCTCCTGACATGGAGCTGTTGGACTATCCGCCGTCTCCCTGGCCGACTCAACCCTCATCGCTTGCGAGGCTTAAGATGGCGTTGAGTTTCGGAAATATCTTTCAAAAGATCGTCACAAAGATTTAAGGCGGGTTTGTGGACGCGCAAGCGCTGCCCCACCGGTCCTCGAAGACGAGTTCCTCCAGCGGAAGACGCGACGCCCAGCGCTTCACTTCCAGTTCCGGCCGTCGATAGGCTTGCTCGACATAGCCCGCGCACAGATACGCGACGACGGCAATTCCTTCTGGGATATGCAGAATCTCCCGAAGTTCGGCTTCGCGCATGATGCTGACCCAGCCAACGCCGACCCCTTCCGCCCGCGCCGCGAGCCAAAGGTTCTGCACCGCGCAGGCCGTGCTCAATATGTCGGTGTCGGGCTGCAGCGTGCGCCCAAGGCCCGTCGCGCCGTGGCGAGTGCGATCGCAGGTGACGCAGATGTTCAGCGGAGCCTTGAGGATTCCTTCCAGTTTGAGGCTTCTGTAGTGCGCGCGGCGGGACGGATCGAGTTGAGCTTCTTCCGCAGCCGCGCCGCGCAGGAAGGCCTCGTGCACGGCGCCGCGCACAGCGCTGTCCCGAATCACAATGAAATTCCACGGTTGCATGAAACCGACGGAGGGCGCGTGATGGGCGGCGTCGAGGATGCGCATGAGCACGTCTTGCGGCAATTCCTCGTTAAGGAATTCGTTACGAACGTCGCGGCGCGTGTAGATGGCGCGATAGACCGCCGCGCGCTCAGCCTCGGTGAAGGGCGCATTGGGGCCGAGCGCCTCGTCTGCGTCGTTAGGACGCGGGTCGGCGTCATCCGCCATCATCCAATCTCCAGCGCCGCCGAGAGCCGCCGCCACGCGTCTTCGCCGCCCGGCAGGCCGAACCGGAGCCATTCGGGCTTCTCGGGGAATGGGCGCACGAGCACGCCGGCTTCGCACAGCCGCGCGAACCGATCCATCGCCCTCTCATGACGCGCAAGCCGGAAGAGCTGCGTGCCGCCGAGAATCGAGAAATTCGCGCGCGCGAGCGCGCCGTCGAGCCGCGCCGCTTCCGTCGCACAGGCGGCGGCGGCGGCATGCAGCCAGCGCGAGTCGGCGAGCGCGCGCGCGCCGATGGCGAGCGCCGGACCCGAGACGGCCCAGGGGCCGAGCGCCGCGCGGATGAGCGCAGCATGCGGGGCGGCGCAGATCGCGACGCCGAGGCGCATCCCCGCAAGCCCATAGGCCTTGCCGAGCGAACGAAGAACCACAATCCGCTCCGCCGTGATGTAAGGGACGACGCTGCTCGCGGGCGTGAAGTCCATGAAGGATTCATCGACGACGAGCAGGCCGCCCTTGCGCGTCATCTCGCGCGCCAGCGCCATGATCTCGCGCGGGGCCAGCATGCGGCCGTCCGGATTGTTGGGATTGACGATCACGCCGACATCCGCCGCGGCAAGCGCGTCCGGGGTTTCGACGGCGGCGACGGTCGCGCCCGCGGCCGACCAGCAGGCGGCGTGCTCGGCATAGGTGAAGCCGAGAACGGCGACGCGTTGCGCCGGAAAGATGCGCGGCAGCATCTGGATGAAGGCCTGCGCGCCGGCGCCGGGCGTGACGGCCAGTTCCGCAGATGCGCGATAGGCGCCGCGCGCGGCGGCCTCAAAGGCGGCGAAGGCGTCTTCATCCGGAAGGCGCGTCCAGGCTTCGGGCGCGACGGACGGAAGCGGATAGGGATGCGGACTGATTCCTGTCGAGAGATCGATCCAGGGCTGCGGCGCGTCGGGATAGCGCCGGCGCGCCGCGTCGAGCCGCCCGCCATGCGCGATTGGCCCCGCAACCGGATGATGCGCGCTCATCGCGCAATGCTCCACAGAGCGTCCAGATCGATATGCGCCTCGCAATGCGCGGCCAGCGCGTCGAGCGTTTCCTCGATCGACGACTCGAAACGAAGATCGGAAGGCGCGGCGCCGATCGCGCCGAGAAAGGCGCGCCGAAAGGCGTCATCCGCGAAGAGTCCGTGCACATAGGCGCCGGCGATGCGCCCGTCACGGCCGACGGCGCCGTCGAAACGCCCGTCCGCAAAGCGCAACATGGGCCGCGCGCAATCGGGGCCGGAGGTTTCGCCGACATGCATTTCATAGCCCTGGAAGGGAGCGTCGAATTCCATCGCCTGACCGTTTACGCGCGTGAGCGTCTTCCTATCGGTCAGCGTGGTCTCTATGTCCAGCAGCCCAAGGCCCCGCGCTTCGCGCGCGTCTCCTTCCATGCCGAGCGGGTCGCGGATCGCGTGGCCAAGCATCTGGTAGCCGCCACAGATTCCATGGATCCGGCCGCCGCGGCGCGCATGGGCGGCGATGTCGATGTCCCAGCCATTGGCGCGCAACGCTGCAAGATCTGCGATCGTCGCCTTGGAGCCGGGAAGGATGACGATTTTCGCCTCCGCCGGCAGCGCCGCGCCGGACTGCACGAAACGCAGATCGACGCCTGGCTCGGCCTTCAGCGGATCGAGATCGTCGAAATTGGCGATATGCGGCAGCAGCGGAACGGCGACGACAATCCCGCCGCCAACGGCGTTGCGTTGCGCGCGAAGGCCGAACGCGTCTTCGGCGGGCAGACGCGCGGCGGCCTCGAAATAGGGAACGAGTCCCAGCGCGCGCCAACCCGTGCGCGCGGCGATGAAGCGCATGCCTTCGTCGAACAGCGAAGCGTCGCCGCGAAACTTATTGACGATGAAGCCTTCGATCATCGCGGCGTCTTGCGCGTCCAGCACCGCCTGGCAGCCGACGAGCTGCGCAATGACGCCGCCGCGATCAATGTCGCCCACGAGCACGACAGGCGCATCCGCTTCGCGCGCGAAACCCATATTGGCGATGTCATTGGCGCGCAGATTGATCTCGGCCGCGCTGCCGGCGCCTTCCACGATGACGAGATCGCTTTGCGCCTTCAGCCGCCCGAAGCTCTCCATGACGGCGGGCTTCAGCCGCGGCTTCCAGTCCTGATAGTCGCGCGCCTTCGCCTGTCCGGCAATGACGCCGCGCACCACGACCTGCGAACCATTGGCGCCCTGCGGCTTGAGCAGCACGGGGTTCATGTCCACGGTCGGCGCAAGCCGCGCCGCGCGCGCCTGGAGCGCCTGCGCGCGGCCGATTTCGCCGCCATCGTCCGTCACGGCGGCGTTGTTCGACATGTTTTGCGGCTTGAAGGGCGCGACCTTGAGACCGCGATTGACGAAGGCGCGCGCGAGCCCCGCGACGACGAGCGACTTGCCGACGTCCGAACCCGTGCCTTGAATCATCAATACGCGGGTCATAAGCCGAGCGACGCCATCGCCGCGTCGAGGTCGTGAACGACGGCGACGCCTTCGCGCCGGGGCGGCCGGATCATCACGACCGGCAGTTCGAGGGTGCGCGCGGCCTCTATCTTGGCGTAGGTGAGGGGGCCGCCGCTGTTCTTGCTGACGACGATGTCGATGCGCCTCTCGCGCATCAGCGCCATTTCGTCTCGGCAAGTGAACGGACCTCGCGCGGAAATCACCTCGCATACCGGCGGCAGGTCGCTAGTTTCCGGCGGCTCGATCACACGCAGCAGATAACGGTGCTGCGGCGCAGCGCGAAAATCCGCCACGCCCTGGCGGCCAGTCGTGAGAAAGACGCGGCGGGGCGTAACTCCGAGCGCCTGAACGGCGGCGGCGTTGTCAGCAACCTCGATCCATCGGTCTTGCGCCTCGCGCCGCCACGGCGCGCGCGCGTAGACGATAAGCGGAAGGCCCAGCGCCGCGCAGGCGGCTTGCGCATTGGCCGACATTTGCGCCGCGAAAGGATGAGTCGCGTCGATCACATGGGTGATGCGCTCGGCACTCAGATAATGCTCCAAACCCTCGACGCCGCCGAAGCCGCCGACGCGCGTCGGCAAAGCGAGCGTCAGCGGCGCGCTCGTGCGCCCCGCCAGCGACGCCACGCCTGCAACGCGCGGATTGGCGGCAAGGCTCTCGGCGAGCGCGCGCGCTTCGCTGGTGCCGGCAAGCAGAAGCACGCGCTTTGGCCCCGCATCACACGCGCTCGACAAGGGCTTGGTGGAGACGGATTGCGTCACTGGCTGTGCGCCGCTACTCGGCGGCGAGCTTCACCGACGCCGGCGCGCGGTACTCGGCGAGGAGACGCTCCCGCTCGACTTCGGCGACGGCGATGTGGCGGCCCTTGATATGGCCGAAGCCGCGAATTTTTTCCGGCAGACGCGCCAGCGCCACCGCGGCCCCGTGATTTTCCGGCGTGAGGGAGACAAGGAACTCGTCGATCAGCGTCTCGTAATCCGCCAGAAGCTTGCGCTCGACGATGCGGTCGTTGTTGAAGCGCGTGGGATCGAACCAGCGGCCGCGGATCCATTTGAGCTTGGCGAGAACCTTCATCACCTTGAACATCCACGCGCCGAAGGTGATCTTGCGCGAGCCGCCGAAGTCCGTCTTGCGCTGCAGGAAGGGAATCGGCGGCGCAAGATGCAGCTCGAGCTTCAGATCGCCCTCGAAGGTTTCCGAAAGCTGGCGCTGGAACGCCTCGCTCGTATAGAGCCGCGCAACCTCGAACTCGTCCTTGAACGCCATCAGCTTGAAGAGATAACGCGCGACGGCTTCTGTCAGCTCCTTCGAGCCCGGCGCGCGCGTCTTCTCCAGCGCCGCTACGGAATTGACGCGGGCGCGGTAATGCGCGGCATAGGCCTCGTTCTGGTAGGCGACGAGATAGGCGGCGCGGCGCTCGATGATTTCTTCAAGCGTCCTGGAGCGCTCGCGAGCTTCCGTCCGGCGACGCAATTGCTCGACGACCGCCTCGACGCTCTTCATGTCATGCGCGGCGCGGCGGCCCCAGAGGAAGGCCGAGTGATTCATCTGCACCGATTCGCCATTGAGTTCGATGGCGCGCAGAAGGCTCGTCTCGGAGAGCGGCAGATAGCCCTTCTGCCACGCGTAGCCGAGGATGAAGATATTGGCGGCGATGCTGTCGCCCAGAAGCGCCTGGGCAAGGGCGGTCGTGTCGACGAAGGTCGATTCCGGCCCGCCGGCGCGGCGGATCGCCTGCTTGATCTCTTCCGAAGGCAGGACGAAATCGGGATTGCGCTCGATGTCGCCGGGGAAGACCTCGGCGCTGTTGACCAGCACCGCCGTCCTGCCCTGCTCCACCGCAGCCAGCACCTGCTTGGCGCCGGCGACGACGAGATCGCAGCCCAGCAGCAGATTGGCCTCGCCCGCGGCGATGCGGATGGCGTGCACGTCGGCGGGCGTATGGCCGATCTTCACATGGCAATAGACGGCGCCGCCCTTCTGCGCGAGGCCGGCCATGTCGATGACGCCGACGCCCTTGCCCTCGAGATGCGCGGCCATGCCGAGGATGGCGGAGACGGTGACGACGCCCGTGCCCCCGAGGCCCGCGATGAGAATCCCGTAAGGCGTCGCGCCGATCTCGGCGATCGCCGGATCGGGAAGCGTCGGCTGTCCGCTCGCGACCTCCTTCGTCGGCAGCGGCGCCTTCTTCATCTTCGCGCCATGCACGGTCACGAAGCTCGGGCAGAAGCCTTCGAGACAGGAGAAATCCTTGTTGCAGGCCGATTGGTCGATGCGGCGCTTGCGGCCGAATTCCGTCTCCACCGGCTGCACGGCGACGCAATTGGAGGCCGTGCCGCAATCGCCGCAGCCTTCGCACACCGCTTCATTGATGATGATGCGCGCATCCGGGTCGGGGAAGAGGCCACGCTTGCGCAGGCGGCGCTTTTCGGTCGCGCAGGTCTGATCGTAGATGAGGATGGTGACGCCATCCGTCTGCGCAAGTTCGCGCTGAACCTCGTTGATGACGTTGCGGTGATGGATGGTGAGGCCGGGCGGCCAGGCGATGGTCGGCGGATATTTGCCGGGCTCGTCGGTGACGAGCGCAATTTTTGTCACGCCCTCGGCCGCCACCTGACGCACGATGGCCTCGACGGTGAGTTCGCCCTCGTGCTTCTGGCCGCCGGTCATGGCGACGACGCCGTTATAGAGAATCTTGAAGGTGATGTTGGTGCCCGCCGCGACGGCGAAGCGAATCGCGAGCGAGCCGGAGTGATTATAGGTTCCGTCGCCCAAATTCTGGAACATGTGCTTGCGCGTCGAGAAGGGCGCCTCGCCGATCCAGTTGGCGCCTTCGCCGCCCATATGGGTGTAGCCCTCGGTCGAGCGGTCCATCCATTGCGCCATGTAGTGGCAGCCGATGCCGGTGTAGGCGCGCGCGCCTTCCGGCACATGGGTCGACGTCGAATGCGGGCAGCCGGCGCAGAAATGCGGCACGCGCGTCGTGACGTCGGTCATCGTGCGGCGCCGGTCCTGCAGACGCTCGAGCCGGCGTACGCGCGCTTCGAGGTCTTCGATGACGTGATGCTTCAGCAGCCGCCGGCCGATGGCGATGGCGATGTCATTGGCGTCGAGCGCGCCCTTGACGGGGAAAAGCCACTCGCCGCGTTCGTCCTTCTTACCGATGCAGACCGGTTGGTTGGGCGCGCCGTAAAGCTCCTCGCGCAGTTGCACCTCGATCAGCGAGCGCTTCTCCTCGACGACCATGATGAGGTCGAGCCCGCGCGCGAATTCATGCAGCCCCTTGGGCTCCAGCGGCCACGGGGCCGCGATCTTGTAGAGGCGCAGGCCAAGATCGTTGGCCTTCACCTCATCGATGCCGAGATCGTCGAGCGCCTGACGCACGTCGAGATAGGACTTGCCGACGGTGATGACGCCGATTTTCGGATTGGCTCCGCCGGAGGTGATGATCCGGTTCAGGCGATTGGCGCGGATGAAGGCGAGCATCGCGTCGCGCTTGCTCTCCTGCATCCGCTCTTCCTGCGCCAGCACGGGATCGGCGGGGCGGATGTTGAGGCCGCCCGGCGGCATGGCGAAATCGGCCGGGATGATCGGGCGGATGCGATCGAGCGCGCCGTCGATCGAGGCGGTCGACTCCACCGTGTCCTTGACGAGCTTCAGGCCGACCCACACGCCCGCGAAGCGCGACATGGCGAAGCCGTAGAGGCCGTAGTCGAGAATCTCCTGCACGCCCGCGGGCGCCAGGATCGGCATCATCACATCGACGAAATGATATTCGGACTGATGCGCGGTGGTGGAGGACTCCGCCGTGTGGTCGTCGCCCATGAGGGCGAGCACGCCGCCGTGGCGCGAGGCGCCGGCGAGATTGACGTGGCGCAGCGCGTCTCCGCTGCGGTCGACGCCCGGCCCCTTGCCGTACCAAATGGAGAAGACGCCGTCATATTTGCCTTCGCCGCGCATCTCGGCCTGCTGCGCCCCCCAGATGGCGGTGGCGGCGAGATCCTCGTTGAGGCCCGGCATGAAGAGGACGTCATTGGCGTCGAAAAGAGCCTTCGCCTTGTGCATCTGGGCGTCGACGCCGCCCAGCGGCGAGCCGCGGTAGCCCGTCACGAAACCCGCCGTGTTGAGCCCCGCGCGCCGATCCAGCTCCTTTTGCATGAGCAGAAGGCGCACGATGGCCTGCGTGCCGGTCATCAGCACGCGGTTGCGGGTAAGGTCAAAACGATCCGAGAGCCTTGCCTCGCCGTAGGCGGAGCCGGTTTGCAAGTCGCCGGCGACGTGATCCGCCATTCAGAAACTCTCCTGCGCGAAACGGCGATGCGCGCCTGGGCCATGCGCTACTAAGCAAATACGACTAGGAACGAGCACTATGGACCCTCTTCAAGGGTCCGACCGCGAGGCTCTAGCCGCCGCCGCCCGGGCTTCCTGCCCGCCGTCTTGCGGCTCAGGGCGCGTCACCGGAGGCGCGACTCTTGATAGTTGCACTTTATGACAGAGCGGATGACGTTTTCAAGAACCCATGTGCATGATGCACAGCCTTTAAGCGAGGGAGCCGCGCGCCCTGTTTTCGCCGATATCATCGCCTAGTCGGGACAAAGATGAAACTTCCCAAGCTCCTGATTCCCGCGCTCCTGACCCTGGCCTGGACGGCTGCGGCCCAGGCCCATCCGCACGTTTGGGTTGCGGTTCGCAGCGAAGTCGTCTTCGGGAAGGACGGCAATATCCTGGGCGTCCGCCACGCCTGGGAGTTCGACGAAATGTATTCGGCCTTCGCAATCCAGGGGGTGGGGAAGGACGGCAAGACGCCGACCCGCGCGGAGCTGGACCCCTTCGCCAGGACGGCGGTCGAATCGCTGTCCGAGTTCGACTTCTTCACCTACGCCAAGCAGGGCGGGGCGAAGGCGACGTTCAAGCCGCCCCAGGACGCCTATTTCGAGGCCAGCGACAAGAAAGTCGTGACCTTGCGCTTCTTCCTGCCGCTGGAGACGCCGGTCCCGGCCAGGAAGCCGTTTTCGTTTCAGGTCTACGATCCGACCTATTTCGTATCCTTCGGTCTGGAGAAGAGGGATCCGGTCAAGCTCGCGAACGGGCCGGCCGGCTGCTCGCTGAGCCTTGTCGAACCCGCCCCGCTCGTCGCCACAGACAACCAGAAGCTTAGCGAAGCCTTCTTCCAGAACATGTCGCCGGGCGCCGACTTCGGCATGAAGCTCGCGACGCGCGCAATCGTGGCCTGCCCGTGAAACTTTGGAGATTTGGCTTGGTCGCGGGCGCCGCCCTCGCCCTGCTCGCCGTCGAGCCCGCGCTCGCCCAGCGCCACCCCTTCGCCGTCGGCGGACAGGAGGCGGCGGGCGCGGCCAGCGGCCTCGCCGGGCTCATCGTCTCCTGGCAAAGCAAGTTCCACGTCGAGTTGCAGGCGGCGGCGCGGGCTCTGAAGACAGACCCTTCCGCCTTTCTGGGCCTCGCAGGGGCGAGCTTCGCCTATGGCGCCTTCCATGCGGCGGGGCCGGGCCACGGCAAAGCCGTGCTGGCCTCCTATATGATCGCCAATGAAGTCCAGTTGCGCCGCGGCCTCCTGCTGGCGGCGCTCGCCGCCTTTCTGCAGGGCGGCGTGGCCATCGCCCTCGTCGCCGTCGCGTCGCTCGCCTTCAACGCCACCGCCGGACAGATGACGGACGCCGCCCATGCGATCGAACTCGCCAGCTATGTGGCGATCGCGGCGCTGGGCGCGCGGCTGGTCTGGGCGAAAGGGGGCGGATTGCTGGCGGCGCTGCGTGAGCCGGCGTCGATCGCCGCGGCCGGCTCGGGCCGATTCGTATGCGAAGCGGTCGACGATCCGGCCCATGTCCACGGCCCCGGCTGCGGCCATTTTCACGCGCCCGACCCGTCGACTCTCTCCGGCCTGGCGTTCCGCTGGGGTGACGCGCTCGCCACCGTCGTGGCGGCGGGGCTGCGTCCCTGCTCCGGCGCGATCCTCGTCCTCGTCTTCACCCTGTCTCAGCAGATGTTCGCGGCCGGCGCGGGGGCGGTCATGGCGATGTCGGCGGGCACGGCGCTCACGACAGGAGCGCTTGCGGCGGTCGCAGTCCATGCGAAGGGTCTGGCGTTGCGCTTCAGCGGCGAAGGCGCCCAGCGCGCGGCGATCGTCGCTCGCGGGGCGGAGTTCATGGCTGCGCTCGCAGTCGCCGCCCTGGGGCTAGCGCTTCTCGCGGGCGCCCTGCTCCCGGGTCACGGTCTGTCAGACGCGGCGCTTTGATGACCGGCGCTTGTGGCGATGCAGCAACATATCCTTGCAGCGGTCACGTTGAATCAGGCTTCGACGCGCTATCTTGATGGAAAGGGCTGATTCGCGGCTGGAAAGCGGCGGCCCGACAAGACTGCGGGAGGCGGGGATGACGCACCAGGACGATCCATATGCTTTGCGACCCTGGCTCGCCTCCTACCCTGAAGGCGTCCCCGCCGATATCAGCGACTCCGATTACTCCACAGTCGTCGATCTCTTCCGGACGAGCGTCGCGTCCTATGCCGATCGCATCTCCATGGAGAGCTTCGGCGCCACGCTCAGCTATCGCGAATTGGGACGCGCCGCCGACTGCGTGGCGTCGTGGTTGCAGTCGCAAGGGCTGCAGAAGGGCGATCGCGTCGCGATCATGTCGCCCAATGTGCTCGCCTATCCCGCCGTCATGTTTGGCGTATTGAACGCCGGCGGCGTGGTGGTCAACGTCAACCCGCTCTACACGCACGGTGAACTCGAACACCAGATCAACGACGCGGAGCCGCGCTTCATCTTCGTCTTCGAGAATTTCGCACATACTGTCGAGGCCGCCTGGCCGAAGATGAATGTCGAGAGGGCGATTGTTCTGGCGCCGGGCGATCTCATGGGGCTGAGAGGCCTCGTCGTCAATTTCGTCTCGCGCCACATCAAGAAGATGGTTCCCGCTTATGACCTGCCGGGCTCCATCTCCTTCTCTCAGGTTCTCGAGGCGGGCGCCCGCAAGGCGCCGGCGCCCGTCGAGGTGACGCGCGACGACATCGCCTTCCTGCAATATACGGGTGGCACGACCGGCGTCGCCAAGGGCGCCGTTCTTCTCCACCGCAACGTCGCGGCGAATGTCGAGCAGTCCTGGGCGTGGCTGCGCTGGTTTCTCGAGCCGCGCGGGCCGCACAGGATGGTGACGGCGCTGCCGCTCTATCACATCTTCGGACTCACCGCCTGCTGCATGCTGCTCCTTCGCACCGGCGGCTCCTGCCTGCTCATCGCCAATCCGCGCGACCTTCCCGGGTTCATCGCAACGTTGCGCAAGACGCGGCTGACCCTCTTTTCCGGCGTCAATACGCTCTATGCGGCGCTGGCCGACCATCCCGAGATCGGTAGCGTGGATTTCTCCAATGTCGCGATGAATATTTCAGGCGGCATGTCGACGCAGGAAGTCGTCGCGCATCAATGGAAGGCGCTGAGCGGCAAGCCGATCATCGAAGGCTACGGTCTCTCCGAGACCTCTCCCATCGTGACCATCAACCGGCCCGACATCGCCGAATTCACAGGCTGTATCGGCTATCCGATTCCCTCGACCGAGATTTCCATCCGCAAGAGCGACGGCGACATCGCGCCGCCCGGCGAGCGCGGCGAACTCTGCGTGCGCGGCCCGCAGGTGATGCCGGGCTACTGGCGCCGACCCGACGAAACGGCGAAGGTGATGACCGCGGACGGCTTCTTCCGCACCGGCGACATCGCAATCCTGCAGCCGGACGGCATTGTGAAGATCGTCGACCGCCTGAAGGACATGATCCTCGTCTCGGGCTTCAACGTCTATCCCAACGAGGTGGAGGCCGTGCTGGTCGAGCATCCGAAGGTGAAGGAGGCCGCCGTCATCGGCGTGCCGTTTGAACATTCGGGAGAAGCGCCAATGGCCTTCATCGTGCCCCGCGACGCAAGCCTCACGCGAGAGGAGCTGCGCGAGTTCGTGCATGAGCGCCTTACCGGCTACAAGGCGCCGCGCTTCTATGAATTCCGCGACAGCCTGCCCAAGACCAACGTGGGCAAGATCCTGCGCCGCGCGCTCAAGGACGAGCATGTTGCACGCACGCTCAGCGCCAATGACGAAGGCCGCGGCAGAAGCGTGAAGACGGAAATTCAGGAGCAGGAGCCGAACTGATCCGCGGCCTCGCTGATCGCGGCATAGGCGAGATCGAGCTCTTCCCCCGTCACGCAATAGGGCGGCAGCACATATATTGTGGAGCCGAGAGGGCGCAGCAGCAGGCCGCGTCCATTGAAAAAGCGTATGAGATCGAGGGCGATCGTCGTGAGATAGCCGCGCTGCGACGCTATTAAATCGAGCGCGACGATCGTTCCAAGATGGCGCACCGCTGAAAAGCGCGGGTCCGTCTTGAAGCGGGCGGCGCGCTCGGCCTGCATGGCGCAAAGCCCCGCAACGCGCTCCCGCGCATCGCCCTTCTCCCATATGTCGAGATTGGCGAGAGCCGCCGCGCAGCCGATGGGGTTGGCGGTGAAGGAGCTGGAATGGAAGAAGGCGCGGGCGCGCTCCGGCGCGTAATGCGCTTCGAATATTTCTCTACGGCACATGGTGACGGCCAGAGGGACAGAGCCGCCGGTGAGCCCCTTGGAATAGCAGGCGATGTCGGGCACGACGCCCGCCTGCTCGCAGGCGAAGAGCGTTCCCGTGCGGCCGAAACCCGTCATCACCTCGTCAGCGATGAACAGCGTGCGATGTCGCTCGCAGATGCGCTTCATCTCGGCGAGCGTCTGCGGGCTGTAGGCGAGCATGCCGCCGGCGCCGAGTATGAGCGGCTCGGCGATGAAGGCCGCAGCGCCTTCGCGGCAGAAGGCTTCGAGCGCGTCGAGCGTCTCCTGCTCCTTTCCCTTCCCGGGAAAGGGCACGCGTGCGACGTCGAAGAGCAAAGGCTCGTAAGGGGCGCTGAGCACCGAGCGCGCGCCGGCCGACATGGTTCCGACCGTATCGCCGTGATAGCTGTGCTCCAGCGCGACGACGCGCGTGCGCGGCTCGCCGCGATTGCGCCAGAAGCCGAGCGCCATCTTGATCGCGACCTCGACGGCGGTGGAGCCGCTGTCGGAGTAGAACACATAGTCGAGGCCGGGCTGCGTGATCTCCACGAGCCGCCGCGCCAGCGCCTCCGCGGGCTCATGGGTGAAACCGGCGAAGATGATCTGATCGAGCGACTCCGTCGTCCTGCGGATCGCCTCCATGATCTCCGGGCGGCGATGACCATGGGTGATCACCCACCAGGACGAAATGGCGTCGAGAAAGCGCGTGCCGTCCTCCGCCGTCAGCCACGCGCCTTCCGCGTGGATGATCTTGAAGGCGCCGGGCTGCAGCGCATGCTGCGTGAAGGGGCGCCAGACCGGCGAGTGGGTGACGACGGTCATGCGAAATCCGCAAGCGAGAAGGAGGCGGCGAAGGCCGCGCGCAATGTGTCCTCGTTCAGGGGATCGAGCCGGGGCAGGCGGCCCAGCGCCTTGACTGAGCCCTTGCGCGCGATGGTTTCCTGCGGGGCCGCTTCCTCGTCCCCGACGAAAGCGACGCCGAGGATGGGAATATCGCGGCGGCGCAGCGCTTCGATTGTCAGCAGGCTGTGGTTGATCGTGCCAAGAGCCGTGCGCGCGACGAGAATGACCGGCAGACGCCAGCGCGCGAGCACTTCTACGGTGAGCACATCGTCGGTGAGCGGGACCATCACGCCGCCCGCCGTCTCGATGACGAGCGGGCCTTCGACATCTGGCGGAACGAGACGCGCCGGATCGATCTCGACGCCCTCGGCGCGCGCGGAAATATGCGGCGAGGCTGGCAGCTTCAGGCGCCAGGCCTCGGGAATGATGCGCGCAGGCGGCGCGCCCGAAAGCCGCGCGACCGTCTGCGAATCCGTTTCGTCTTCCAGACCCGACTGCACCGGTTTCCAGTAATGGGCGCCCAGCGCGCCGACCAGAGCGGCGGAAACGACCGTCTTTCCAACCCCCGTGTCTGTTCCAACGATTACAAAGCGTCGCGTCATGCGTGAACCTTCGAAAGTTCTCTGGAGAGATCGGCGACCATTTGCACAACCTGCGCTTCGCTCACGTTGAGCGTGAGGGACAGGCGCAGGCGCGCCGTTCCCTCGGGCACCGTCGGCGGACGTATGGCGCGAATGTCATAGCCGTAGTCGCGCATCTGCGCCGCGAGCGACATCGCGCGCGTGTCTTTTCCGATAATGACCGGCTGCACCTGCGAGCCTGACGGCGCCACGTCGCAGAGCCGCTGCAGCTCGCGGCCCGCCAGCGCCACGCGGGCGCTCAGCGCCGCGCGGCGATCGTCCGCCGCCTCGACGAGTTTGAGCGACGCGCGCACGCAGGCGGCGACGAGCGGGGAAGGCGCAGTCGCGAAGATGAAGTTACGGCATCGATTGACAAGGAAATCACGCAAGATCGCAGGCAGGCAGACGAGCGCGCCGGAAACGCCGAGCGCCTTGCCGCATGTGTGCAGGGTGACCACGTTCTCGCGTCCTTCGAAGCCGGTGGCGAGCCCGCGCCCGCCGCGCCCGTAGACGCCCGTGGCGTGCGCCTCGTCGATGATGAGGAAGGCCTCGCGGCGATCCGCGAGGCCGACGAGCGCCTCGAGCGGGGCCGTATCGCCATCCATGCTGTAGAGGCTCTCGACGACGATCCAGGCGCGGCCGGCGCCGCCCTGCCTGCGCCAGGCGCCTATGGCCTCATCCAGCGAGGCGACGTCGCCATGCGCAAAGGCGGCATGCGGCGCACGGGAGAGGCGCATGCCGTCATGCGCGCTGGCGTGCACGAGCGCATCGTGGAAGATCATGTCGCCTCGCTGGGGTAGCGTCGACAACAGCGCCTCATTCGCCGAAAAGCCGGCGCTGAAGAAAAGCGCGCTCTGTGTCCCGAAGAAACGTGCGGCCTCCTCTTCGAGCGCCTCATGCTCGGGATGATTGCCGCGCAGGAGCCTCGAGCCGCCGGCGCCGACCGGGACGCCGCGCACGAGCGCCGCCTGCGCCGCCGATGCAAGCTCCTCCGACTCGGCAAGCCCGAGATAGTCGTTGGATGCGAAATCGAGACCCGCCCGCGGCGCGAGCGCACGCAACCGGTCGCGCGCGGCGAGGCCCGCGAGATCCGCCCGGAACCGCTCAAGCATATGGGTCCACTCGTCGCTCCGAAGTTGCAGGGTTTGGTAAAGGCCGCGCCGGATGGGGTCAAGGAACGCAAGCCCGGCGGCATGGTTGAAAATCAGGCCTGGCGTCGCAATGTTGAAGTCGCAAGGAGCGCAGAAGATGAGCCAGGAACACGCCGAGTCCCCGCCTGCACGCGCGCCCTGGCCGCCGATCCTGGTCGCGCTCGCTATCGTCGCCGGCCTCGCGCTGGACCGTCTGAGCGGCGGGGCGCTGGCCGGGCTCGCCAAATTTCCCGGCGCGCCCTACCTCGGCGCTCTTGTCGTCCTGGCGGCCATCGCCAACGACATCTGGTGCGCCGCGGCCCTCGCCCGTCAGAAGACGACAATTCTGCCGCACCGGGCGGCCTCCAGTCTCGTCACGGACGGCCCCTTCCACTGGTCGCGCAATCCGATTTACGTTTCGCATGTCGCGGTGGTTCTTGGCCTCTCGCTCATTCTTGGCTCGCCCTTCACCCTGCTTTTGACGCCGCTTCTGGCCTTTGGACTGCAAAAGCTCGCGGTGGAGCCGGAGGAACGGCATCTGCTGAGCCGGTTTGGGGACGATTATCGCGCCTATATGGCGCGCACGCGCCGTTGGTTGTAGGGTTTTCGCGGTGAAGGAAGGAGCTTTGAAATGAGCGCGGAAGCCAGTCAGCTCGACTTCAACGTAAGAGGCATGACCTGCGCCTCCTGCGTCTCCCATGTGGAGAAAGCGCTGAAGGCGACGCCTGGCGTCGAAGCGGCGAGCGTAAACCTCGCCACGGAGCGCGCCGAAGTCGCTCTGGCGCCCGGGGCTGACTCTTCCGCACTTCTGAAATCCGTATCAGACGCAGGATACGAGCCCGTCGTCGAAACGATCGAGCTTGGCGTCGGCGGCATGACATGCGCCTCCTGCGTCGCGCATGTCGAGAAAGCGCTGAAGGATGTGCCCGGCGTGCTGGAGGCGAGCGTCAATCTCGCCACCGAGCGCGCCAGCGTGCGCGCGCTCTCCGGCCCCGGCCTTGCCGACCGCCTCCGCAAGGCGGTGACCGCAGCGGGCTATGAGCCGCGCAGCATCGATATGGGCGCCGGCGCCACGGACCGCGAGCGCGCCCGGCGCGATGAGGAAATGCGCGCGCTGCGCTTCAATCTCATCCTCTCGGCCGTTCTGACCGCGCCGGTCTTCATCCTCGAAATGGGTGGCCACCTCGTTCCGGCCTTCCATCACTGGACGATGGCCACGATCGGCGAAGACTTCATTCGCCAGATCTCCTTCCTCTTCGCGACGCTCGTCCTGTTCGGCCCCGGCCTCGTCTTCTTCTTGAAAGGCGTGCCCGCGCTGCTGCGCGGACAGCCGGACATGAATGCGCTGGTCGCGGTCGGCACGCTCTCCGCCTATCTTTACTCCGTCGTCGCGACCTTCCTGCCGCATCTTCTGCCTGCAGGGGCCGTCAATGTTTACTACGAAGCGGCGGTCGTCATCGTCACGCTCATTCTCTTCGGCCGCTTCCTCGAGGCGCGCGCCAAGGGACGTACCTCCGAAGCCATTCGCGCGCTCGCGAAGCTGCAGCCCAGGACGGCGCGGATCGAGCGCGGCGGCGAGACGGTGGACGTCGACATAGACGAGGTGAAAGCTGGCGACATTGTGCTGGTGCGGCCGGGCGAACGCATTCCGACCGACGGCGTCGTGACGTCCGGCAATTCCTATGTGGACGAATCCATGGTGACCGGCGAACCGGCGCCTGTCGCAAAGACTATCGGCGCCGCCGTCACCGGCGCGACGGTCAATGGCGTAGGCGCCTTCTCCTTCCGCGCCACGCGCGTGGGCTCCGACACGACTCTCGCCGGCATCATCCGCATGGTGGAGCAGGCGCAGGGCGCAAAGCTCCCCATTCAGGCGATGGTCGATCGCGTCACCGCCGTCTTCGTGCCGGCGGTCTTCGCCGTCGCGGCGGCGACCTTCGTCATCTGGATGCTCGTCGGCCCGGAGCCGCGGCTGACCTATGCGCTGGTCAACGCCGTCGCCGTGCTCATCATCGCCTGCCCCTGCGCCATGGGCCTCGCCACGCCCGCGGCGATCATGACCGGAACGGGACGCGCGGCGGAGCTTGGCGTGCTGTTTCGCAAGGGCGAAGCGTTGCAGACCCTGCAGGAGGTGACGCTGATCGCCTTCGACAAGACGGGCACGCTCACCTTCGGCAAGCCCCGCCTGACCGATCTCATTCCCGCGCCCGGAGAAAAGGAAGAGGATCTGCTGCGTCTCGCGGCGAGCGTCGAGGCGCAATCGGAACATCCCGTCGCGGCGGCGATCGTGGCGGCGGCGAAAGACCGCGGCCTCGCCATCGCGCCGGTCGCAGACTTCGCCTCGGTTTCCGGCATGGGCGTCAATGGCGTTGTCGAAAAGCGCAGTATTGCGATTGGCGCGGAGCGCTACATGACTGCGCTCGGCTTCGACTCGCAAGCTTTTGCACGGGACGCAGAGACGCTCTCCGCCGAAGGCAAGACGCCGTTTTATGTCGCGGTGGATGGTAAGGTTCGGGCGATTCTCTGCGTCGCC
This sequence comes from Methylocystis sp., assembly GCA_002929055.1. Taxonomy (GTDB): domain Bacteria; phylum Pseudomonadota; class Alphaproteobacteria; order Rhizobiales; family Beijerinckiaceae; genus Methylocystis. The sequence goes on from PERY01000020.1 coordinate 51,686, forward strand.
GACGAATTGAAGCCGACGACGAAGCCGGCCATCGACGCACTGCATGCGATCGGCGTGAAGACCGCCATGATCACGGGCGACGACGCACGCACGGCGAACGCCATTGCGCGCAGGCTCGGTATCGATGAAGTGGTTGCAGGCGTCATGCCGGACGGCAAGGTTGCGACGCTGGAACGCCTGCGCAAAAGCGACAGGATCGCTTTTGTCGGCGACGGCGTAAACGACGCGCCGGCGCTCGCCGCGGCGGACGCCGGCGTCGCCATCGGCACGGGCACCGACATCGCCATCGAAGCCGCCGACGTCGTGCTGATGTCGGGCGATCTCGCCAAGGTGCCGGCTGCGCTCGCCCTCTCGCGCGCGACGATGAAGAACATCAAGCAGAACCTCTTCTGGGCCTTCGGCTACAATGTGCTTCTCATCCCCGTCGCCGCAGGCGCGCTTTATCCGGTGAACGGGATGCAGCTCTCGCCCATGCTCGGCGCCGGCGCCATGGCGCTGTCGAGCACATTCGTTCTCACCAATGCGCTGCGCCTGCGACGCTTCAAGCCGCCGGTCATCGCAGAGGCCCCTTTGCCGCCCGCGCATGACGCGCCGACGCCGGTCGAGGCGACTGCAATCACACAGGAAAACACGGAGGAAACCATGACGACGTTCAATGTGAAGGACATGACCTGCGGCATGTGCGTGAAGCACGTCACCAAGGCTGTGCAAACGGCGGAGCCGAACGCCGAGGTGAAGGTCGATCTTGCGACCGGCAGGGTCGAAGTCTCGCCGACGCCCAAGGATCCGGCCGCGCTCGCCAAGGCCATCACCGACGCGGGCTATCCCGCGCAGGTCGCCGCCTGAACGAACGCCAGAGGAAAAAGCATGACGCGGTCGCTCCAGGGCAAGACGCTTTTCATCACCGGCGCGAGCCGCGGCATCGGCCTCGCCATCGCAAAGCGAGCCGCCCGGGACGGCGCCAACGTCGCCATCGCCGCCAAGAGCGTGACGGAGAATCCCAAGATTCCCGGCACGATCTTCACGGCTGCGGCGCAGATCGAGGCCGACGGCGGCAAGGCGCTGGCGCTGCCTTGCGACATTCGCTTCGACGATCAGGTCGGCGCGGCGGTGGAGAAGACCGTCGCGGCCTTCGGCGGGATCGACATTCTGGTGAACAACGCCAGCGCAATCGATCTACGGGGCATCGACCTTCTGGAGATGAAGCGTTTCGATCTGATGCATCAGATCAACGCCCGCGGAACCTACCTCTGCGCAAAAGCGGCCCTGCCCTTCCTGCGCAAGGCCGAAAACCCGCACATTCTCACATTGTCGCCACCGCTGGACATGAACCCGAAATGGTTCGCGCCCAATCTCGCCTACACGATGGCGAAATACGGGATGAGCCTGGTGACGCTGGGCCTTTCGAAAGATCTCGCGCGCGAAGGCGTCGCGGTGAACTCGCTCTGGCCGGAGACCGCGATCGCGACCGCGGCGGTCGGCAATCTTCTGGGCGGCGACGGCATCATCAAACATTCCAGAAGGCCGGAGATCGTCGCGGATGCGGCGCATGCGATCCTGACGCGTCGATCGCGCGACTGCACGGGAAATTTCTTCGTCGACGTTCGCGTTCTGGCGGAGGAGGGCGTGAGCGACGTCACCTCCTATTCCGTCGACCCCGCCGTCGACGCCATACTGGATTTCTTCCTCGACGAACCGGTCAGCGCCAATGTCCGCAAATCGGCATTTCACGCCGGCAAATAGTCAGGCAAGTCCCGAGGCGATTTGCAGATAGGGCCACTGGCGCGCAGGTTCATCCGCGAACGAAGACCATGCCTGCGACGGCCTGAGCTGCGCAAGCCGCCCCGCCGATCCAGCGGCTGGCCTCATGGGAGACAAGCCGCAGCCCTCGTGCAAGCTTCGTCGGTCAATATGCGTGCATGCAATCGGCTTTCTACGTTTCGCTTTCGGCGCAAGTCGCCCTAGATCGGCGTCTGACGACGATCGCGCAAAATGTCGCGAATGCGTCGACCGCCGGCTATCGCGCGACAGGGGTGAGTTTCGGCTCCGTGCTCGCCAGGGCTTCAGCCACGCCGACAGCCTATGTGTCGGCGGGCGAGGACTTCATCTCGCGCGCCTCTGGCGACCTCACCAAGACCGACAATCCGCTCGACGTCGCCGTGGTCGGCGACGCCTGGCTCGCGATCCAGACGCCGCAGGGCGTCGCCTATACGCGTGACGGCCGCATGCAGATGCTGGAAACCGGCGAGGTTCAGACGCTGCTGGGGTTGCCTGTGCTCGACGCGGGAAACTCCCCGATCGTTCTGGACCCCACAGCCGGTCCGCCCATGATCTTCCGCGACGGGATGATCAATCAGGGCGACCGGCAGATCGGCGCGATCGGGCTGTTCGAGATCGACGGCGCCGCCGATTTGCGCCGCGGCGAGAACGCCAGCGTCATTCCCTCGATCCCGGCGACGGCGGTTGTGAACTTCGCCCGCAACGGAATCGTCCAGGGCCATCTTGAAGGCGCCAACGTCAATCCTGTGAACGAAATCACCCGACTCATAATGGCTCATCGCTCCTTCGAAAGCGCCTCGGCGGCCTATGACATGATGGACTCCTCGCAGCGCAACGCCGTGCGCACGCTGGGCGGCGGCTGATGATGCAACCCGAGGACGATCTGTCACGGCTGGCGGGAATGGCGCAGCGTTTTGCGGAGGCGCGGAACTGGCTCTCGATCAGCGGCGCGGTCAACGAAGTTTTTCCCTCGCATTTCCGGGTCGAGGGGCTCTCGCCGTTCCTGCGGCTCGACGACTGCGTCCTGCTCGAAGGCGCCCCCGGAATAAGCTACGGCCAGGCGATCCGCATCGGGCGCGATGGCGCGCTCGTCAAATCCTTCGAGAGTAACGCCGGCGTCGGGCTCGGCTCGCGCGTGCGTCATGTCGGACCCATCGAAGTCGCGCCCTGCCTTGCGTGGAAGGGGCGGGTGATAGATGCGCTCGCGCGGCCGATCGACGATCGCGGCGCATTGATGCAAGGGGATGCGCGCAGACGCCTCGAATCGGCGCCGCCCAAGCCAATGTCGCGCGCCCGCATCGAGACCCCGGCGCCAACCGGCGTGCGCGCCATCGACGCCTTCACGCCCTTGTGCAAGGGCCAACGCGTTGGGGTCTTCGCGGGCTCGGGCGTCGGCAAGTCGACGCTGCTCGCAATGATGAGCCGCTCCGCCGCCTTCGACGCCGTCGTCATCTGCCTTGTGGGCGAGCGCGGCCGGGAGGTCCGGGATTTCATCGATGATGCGCTCGGCCCGAAGGCTTCCAACGCCGTCACGATCGTCGCGACGGGCGACGAAAGCCCGATGATGCGCCGGATGGCGCCGCTCACGGCGACGGCCATAGCCGAATGCTTTCGCGACGCAGGCGCCTCCGTGCTGCTGATCATGGATTCGGTGACGCGCTATGCCCATGCGCTGCGCGAGATCGCGCTGGCGGCCGGCGAGCCGCCGGCTGCGAACGGCTTCGCCCCCAGCGTCTTCGCCGATCTTCCGCGCCTTCTGGAGCGGACGGGGCCAGGCCCGGCGGGCGCGGGCGCCATCACCGCCATTTACTCCGTTCTCGTCGATGGAGACGATCACAACGACCCCATAGCCGATTGCATCCGCGGCGCGCTGGACGGCCATATTGTCCTCGACCGGGGAATCGCCGAACAGGGGCGCTTCCCGGCGATCGACGTTCTGAAGTCGGTGTCGCGTCTCGCCGACCGCGTGTTTCGCCCCGGCGAGCGCGAGATCGTCTCGGCCATGCGCGGCTTGATCGCGCAGTATGAGGATACAAAGGATCTGCGGCTGCTCGGGGGCTATCAGCCCGGGGCCGATCCCGCCTTGGATTGTGCTGTAGACGCAGCGCCGAAACTGTATCGGCTTCTGATACAGGCGCCCGACGCGCCTGTGAGCGCGGACCCGATCGCCGAACTTTTACCAGCCATCGGCGCGGCGGTTGGAGCAAGTCCCGCGCAAGCTCTCGCGACGAATGCTGGCGCGCTATGACGTCTCCACTCCCGCCTCTGATTGCGCCGCTCGCTGCCGCTTCCGCGCGACTGATCATGTCTTTCGCCCTGCTGACCGGCGCGCCGGCGCGCGCAAACTCTCCGGCGTCGGAGGAAAAAGAGACGCACGCCTATTGCGCGAGCATCGCCGCGTCGGCCGAACTGGCGCGGCTCGAGCGACAACGCAAGCAACTGGCCGAACTCGAACAACAGCTGGCGGCGCGCCTGGCCGCTCTTGAATCGAAGCAGTCGACCTTGCGCATCATGGTTGACAGGCTGGAGGCGTTCGAACGCAAGAGCGACGAATCTCTCATTGGCGTCTATTCGCGCATGAAGCCGGAGGCGGCGGCGGCGCAGCTGGCGCAGCTCGACGATGACATGGCGGCGGCGTTGATGATGATGCTCAAGACAAAGGTCTCCAGCGCAATCCTTGGCGAGATGGATGCGGCGCGGGGAGCGGCTCTCGCCCGCAGGATAGCAGAGCTGCGCGCCCCGAAGGAAGGGCGACGTCCATGATGCGCCTCGTTCTGCTTTTCAGCGCTGTGGCGGCGCTCGGCGGCTGCGCGACGGACCCGCGCGACTTCGCGCGCGAGCCGCATATGAGTCCGGTGGGCAGCGGACTGAATTTCTACGACGATCAGCTTCCCGTCGGCGCCTTGCGCAACGCCTCGCTCGGGCCGGCGATGCATCTCGACGACAACCGCGTGAATCTCTTTCGCGATGTCAGGGCGATGAGCGTCGGCGACGTCGTGACGGTTGTCATCTCAATGGACGACCGCGCCATTCTCGGGAATCTGACCGATCGCTCCCGCGACGCGAAGGTCAGATCGAGATGGAGTTTCCTGCTTGATCTCATCCCGGCTCTCGGTGGCCTTGCGGGATCGCAGACGAGACAGACAGGCGCCTTTCAGAACGACATCGAATCGAAGACTGAAACGCAGGGGCAGGGAATCATCAACCGCTCGGAGCAGATGCGGCTGACGCTGGCGGCCGCGGTGACGGCGGTGCTGCCAAACGGCAATCTCGTTCTGCATGGCTCGCAGGAAATTCGCGTCAACAACGAACTGCGCATTCTCACCGTCGCAGGCGTCGCGCGTCCACGCGACATCAGCAAGGAGAATTCGATCTCCTACGACAAGATCGCGGAAGCGAGGGTGTCCTATGGCGGCAGGGGCCGTCTGAGCGAAGTTCAGCAGCCGGCCTGGGGCCAGCAGCTCTACGATACCTTCGTTCCCTTCTGAGCGCGAGAGATGGCCAGGCTCACAGGCGAGAGCAGCACGGATTCGGTCGGCGGCTTCTTGGGGATCGCCATGATATTCGCGTGCCTCACACTTCTGGGCGCGGGAGCCGGAGCAGCTTTGGGCTTCGTCGTGCTCTCGTCGGGAGACGATCGGAAGCCCCGAGACGAACATCCACCGGGCGGGATTTCCGATGAGCATGGCCACAAGGGCGATTCCCATCCCGTGCCTTCCGTCGGCGATGGTTCGACTTTGGTTGTCAGGGAGCTTCCGGCGATCGTCGTGAATCTCGCCGCGCCAGAGCGAAGCTGGATCAGGCTTCAATCGGCGATCGTCTATGACCCGAGCGCGCTGCCACATCCCGACGAACTCATCGTCAATCTGATGTCGGACGCGACCGCGTTCTTACGCACGTTGTCGCTTGCGGAACTCGAGGGCGCTGACGGGCTGCGGCGTCTCCAGGAGGATCTGGGCGCGCGTGCTGCGACGCGCTCCCGAAACCGCCTCAAGGAATTCGTCATCGAATCGCTGGTGGTGCAATGAGACTCACGCTGCTCCTGGCGCTGCTTGTTATCCCGACGGGCGCGGCGGGGGGCGAGGCTCTCAATCTCGGCGCCCTGCTACCGGCCGGCTCAGGCTCCTTCAGCGGGCGCGTCGTCGAGCTTCTCGGCGCGCTGTCGATTCTCTCGATCGCGCCTGGGCTGCTTGTCATGGCGACGAGCTTCACGCGGTTTGTCATCGCATTCTCGTTTCTGCGCGTGGGGCTGGGTCTTCAGAGCACCCCTGCCAATCTTGTCCTGATCAGCCTGTCTCTATTCATGACCTTTTTCGTGATGGCCCCCAGCGGCGAGAAAGCGTGGCGGGAGGGCCTCGAACCGCTTCTGCAAAACAAGATAGCCGAAGCCGAGGCGTTCGAAAGAGTGACCGGACCGTTCCGCGCGTTCATGTTGGCGCATGTGAGGGACAAGGATATTCGCCTCTTCGAAGAGTTGCGGGGGCAGGGATTCTCCTCGTCGGTGGAATCGGAGCCGCGCATCGATATCCTTGTTCCGGCCTTCATGATCTCGGAATTACGCCGCGGCTTCGAGATCGGCTTTCTGATCGTCGTGCCGTTCCTCGTCATCGACATCATCGTCGCAGTGCTGACGATGTCGATGGGCATGATGATGCTTCCTCCCGCGACGCTGTCTCTCCCGGCGAAGGTTCTATTCTTCGTTTTGATAGATGGATGGCATCTCCTGGTTGGTAGTCTCGTCCGTTCCTTTGGATGACACCGCGCGAAAGTACAAGGGCCTCGCGGCATGCCCGCGCTGTGGCTGAGGGCGCGATATTCCGGAAAATGCAGCACCCCGAAAAGGAACCGGCCGGACTTTTGGTCCGGCCGGCTTTTTT
>PERY01000021.1 GCA_002929055.1 Methylocystis sp.
TCCGCGCAAGCCCGACGTCGACCCGATCGACTGGGTGGAGCGCATACCCATCACCGAGACGCGCAATTACGTGCAGCGCGTGATGGAAAATTTCGTGGTCTACCGCTCCAAATTCTCAGATACGGAGACCCGCGCGCCGCAGACGGAACTGGCGCGCGTCGGCGACGGGCTGTGACCCTAGAAAAGCAGCGCTCCGGCGGCGGCCGCGCCGAGAAGGCATACATCGTGCAGCGCCAGAGCCGCACGAGACGGGCGAGCGCCGTCATGCAGCAGGCGCATGGTCGCGACATTGACGGCGCCCCAGCCGGCGCCGATGGCGATAAGGCCCAGCGTCACGCTCGCGACTGAGGCGCCTCCATGAACTGCGGCGCCGCCCGCGAGCATCGCGCCGAGCGCGACAATGAGCGTCGGCGCCGTGGGAAAGAGGTTCGGCCAGCGCGCCGCAAGCGCGGCGGGCGCGTACATAGATAGAAGATGCCAGCCCATGGCGCCGCCGATGAAGACGGACGTCGCCGAGCATACGGCGAGCGTCAGCGGTCCGTGCAGCATGCCTGCCGACATGCCGAACCAGGCCAGCGCGCCGGCGATTGTCCCGAGGACGAACCGGGACGAGGGGCGCCATGCGCTCGCGCGCTCTGTGGCGACGACATGCGGCATGCGCACGGAGAGCGCCAACGCGCCTGTATAGAGCGCGGCGCTCGCGAGAAGCGATGCGCCGGGCGTTCTCGCCAGCGAGAGAACGATGGGCGCAGCCAGCGCCGCGCCGACCCCGCCTGCAAAGACGAAGAGCGCGTTGCGCGCTGCGCCCTGCGCGGCAATGTGACGATAGAAAAGCGCGAAGCCCTGCGCGAGGCCGAGCCAGAAGGCGCCCAGACACAGGCCGAAGAAATTCGCCTTCGCGATGGAGAAGGCGCAGAGCGCGCCGCCCGCCGCGCCGAGCGAGGCCCCAAGGCCAAAGGCCGCGCGCCGCCCGAAACCGTCGATGAGCATGGCGGCCGGAAAGCTCGCCACCGCCGCGCCCATCAGCAGCAGCGCAAAGGGAAGGCCGATGCTCTCGACGCTCGGCGCGAGCAAACGGCTCTGCTCCGGCAAGACGGTCAGGACGAGCGCCTGCGCCAGCACGGCGAGGCCGAAGCCCGCCGCAAGCGTCGCGCGATTGTCGGTGATCGACGCTCGCTCCATCGACGCGGGACAGGCGCAGGCGAGGTGGCCAAGGCGCGCGGCGCCGTCGTCGAAGCGATCGAGGCTCACTTCTTCTCCTCGATGTCATCGTCCATCAGCACGCGATGCGCCGCGCCGTCGAGATCGTCGAACTGCCCGCTTTTCAGTGACCACATGAAGGCGGCGAGCGCGGCGACGCCGAGCAGCAGCGCGAGAGGGATGAGGAAGAGAAGAATGGTCATTCCGCAGCTCCGACGCTCGCCGATTGTCCTGAGGCTTGGACGAAGGGCGAAACCTGCTCTCTCTCCCGCGAAGCGGGGGAGAGGTGGAGAGGGGGCCACTCGACGTCACGCAAATCTTCGCCGGCAGCCCCCCTCCCTAACCCTCCCCCGCTCTGCGGGAGAGGGGACGGCAGGCTTGCGGGATTTCCGCCGCCCGCCCGCAAGGCGTTCAGCGTCACCAGGATCGACGAACCCGACATCGCCGCGGCGCCGATGAGCGGCGTGAGCCATCCCGCCATCGCGAGCGGCACGGCGACGACATTGTAGAGCACGGAGAGCGCGAGATTCTCCCGCATCAGCGCGCGGGCCTTGCGAGCGACATCGAGCGTCGTGACGACCGGCGCGAGACGTTCGCCGAGGAAAACGGCGTCCGCCGCCGCCTGCGTGAGCTGCGTGGCGTCGATGGGCGACATGGAGACATGGGCGGAGGCCAGCGCCGGCGCGTCGTTGAGGCCGTCGCCCACCATCAGCGCCTTGCGCCCCTGCCCCCGCAGCGCGTCGAGCCGCGCGACCTTCTCGGCCGGTTTCAAGCCTCCAGCCCATGTCGCGACATCGAGGGCGCGCGCAATTTTCTCGACCGCCTCCACGCGATCGCCGGAAAGAATCTCGATGGCGAAGCCTCGTGCTTTCAGCGCGGCGATCGCCTTGGCCGCGTCGATGCGCAATGTCTGGCGCACCTGAAACAGCGCGCGCGCATCTCCGTGGCGGAAGGCGACGAGCGAGACGTCGGCGTCGAGCGCGCCCACTTGCGCTGCTTCCTCCTCCAGCTCGCAAAAGCGTGGCGATCCCAGCCGCGCCTCCAAGCCGCCAACCGTAGCGCAGACGCCGAGGCCATGCTCTTCGTGCGCCTCCAGCGCCGCCGCCTTCGGCCGCTCCTGCGCAATGGCGCGCGCAAGCGGATGGCTGCTGGCGCGTGCAAGCCGCGCTGCGAGATCCATCACGCTGGCGTCAATCTCACTCGCGTTCGCCACGCGCGGTTCGGGCGCCGTAAGCGTGCCGGTCTTGTCAAAGACGATGGTGTCGGCCTCCGCGAGCCGCTCGATGGCGTCGGCGCTGTTGAGCAGGACGCCAGCGCGGAACAGCGCGCCGCTCGAAACGACCTGCACCGCGGGCACGGCCAGCGCCAGCGCGCAGGGGCAGGTGATGATGAGCACGCAAATCGCCGTGATGAGCGCGTCGTGCAGGCTCGCGCCGCGCCAGAGCCAGAACAGCGCGGTCGAAAAGGCGGCGAGATGCACCATGGGCGCATAAAGGCGCGAGACGCGATCGGCGAGCCGCACATAGCGCGAGCGGGCGTTGGTCGCTTTCTCCAGCAGCCGCTCGATGTCGTCCAGAAGCGTCGCGCCATTCGCTGCCTCGACGCGGATCGTCAACGCGCCATCGTAATTCATGCTGCCGGCGTAAACCAGATCGCCCGCCGCCACGCTGCGTCGCTGCGTTTCGCCAGTGATGAGGCTTTCGTCGAGTTGCGACTCACCCGCGGCGACGACGCCATCGACGGGAATGCGTTCCCCGGGCCGCACGAGCACAATGTCGCCGCGCGCGATCCTTGCGAGCGGAACGACAGTTTCCGCGCCATCCGCCGAAAGCTTGCAGGCGAGGGGCGCGCGCAGCGCGGCGAGATTCGCGGCGACCGCGCGCGTCTTGCGCCGCATCGCATGATCGAGAAAACGCCCCAGCAGCAGGAATGTCAGCAGCATCGTCGCGCTGTCGAAATAGGCGTGCTCGGCGTGGGCGAGGGTCTCATAGACCGACATGCCGAGCGCCAGCAGCACGCCGAGCGAAATGGGCACGTCCATGTTGAGGCGGCCAGCGCGCAGCGCCGCGAAAGCGCTCCTGAAGAAGGGCTGTCCTGCGAAGGCGGCGGCAGGCAGCGCGATGAGCGCCGAAACGCCGTGGAAAAGATCGCGGGTCGAGGGTTCGATGTCGACGCCGAACCAGACTCCGACGGACAGCAGCATGATGTTCATCGCCGCAAAGCCCGCAATGGCGAGACAGCGCAGCAGCCAGCGCGCAGTTTCGATCTCCTCGCGCTCGCTCTGAGCAAGCTCGAAGGGATGCAGCGTATAGCCCATGCGGCGCAGGCGCTCGAAGGCTTGCGCAAGATCAAAGGACTCGTCGCGCCATTCCAGCATGAGGCGGCGATTGGTGTAGTTCACGCGCGCATGGCCGAGCCCGGGAATATCCGCGAGGCCCTGCTCGATCTCGCCGATGCAGGCGGCGCATGTCATGCCATCGACGGCCGCCTCGAAGCGATGGGCGCCGTCCTCCGCGCGCGTTGTCAGAGAGTCGAAATCGAGAACGGCGGTCATGCGTGTCCCCTGTGGACGCCCTATTCGACGTCGATGCGATTCCTGGAGCGAAACACCTCGTCCCCGCCGCGCGTCGCGGTTAGCACGAGATCGCGTTGGCCGGCGGACAGCGGCGCAACGCCGACATAGCGGCCGGGCGTGGTTTTCTTGAGAGTCACGCGCACATCCTTAGCGAGGTCTGCGGGCGCCGCGAAGAGCGCGCTCATCTCGACGTCCGTGACCTCCGCTCCGTCGGCGTCGCGCGCAGTGACGCGGATTTCGGCTTCGCTTTTAGACAGACGCGCAACCCGCGCCTCGACTTTCCAACCGCGGGCCGCCTGTTCGCGCGCCTGCGCAATGTCACGATTGTAAGCGAGGCCGCGCTCATAGGGATGCGGGACCACTTCGCCAGAGAAGGTGCCGACGGCCTTGTAGATCATGAGGCCATCGACGGTCGCGACAAGGAGGAAGAAGCTGACGAAAATCGCCAGCACCTTCCAGCCGTTGAGCGGCTTGCCGCCCGCTTCATAGTCGGAAACGGGCTCTCGTTCCGGTAAGGGCTTGCGCGAATTGCTCATGACGAATCCTTGGCTCATGTTCTTTCCTCACGGCCAGATGAAAACGTCCTTCGCCTCGACGGCGGCGCCGCTCCCGGCGTCGGTCGTGGCGAACACCACGGGGGCCTGCCCCTTCTTTTCGCCCGCGCCTCGGGTAGAGACCAGAACGCGCGCTTCACGGGTTTGATCCGGACCAACCTCGATCAGCACCTTGCCGGTCGCGTCGGGCGCAACGCCAACCACCTCGGTCTGCGCGCCGGAGAGGCCGGAGACCGATATGGCGAAGCGCCTCGCCTCGGATTTCTTGTTTGCTATGCGCAGCGTGTAGCCGTTGCGCACACCGCCGTCCTTCAGGCGAACGGTCAGCGGATTACGGTCGTGCTGCACGGTCACATGCGTGTCTCCGCGTGTCGCGAGCGCCGCCGACATGAAGCCGCCGATCCCTAGAATGAGCACGGCATAGAAGATGGTGCGCACGCGGAACGGCTTGTAGATCGACGTCTCGCCGCATTCGCGCCGCTTGACGTTCATCTCCGTGTCGTAGCCGATGAGCCGCTCCGGACGGTGGATTTTCTCCATGATCGCATCGCAGGCGTCGATGCACAGCCCGCACTGGATACAACCCAGTTGCGAGCCTTTGCGTATATCGACGCCGGTCGGACACACGGCGACGCACTGGCCGCAATCGACGCAATCGCCCGAAGGCTCGTGCGCGGCGCGCGCGGCTGTCGCCTGCTTGAGCGACATGCGCGGCTCGCCGCGATCGTAGCGATAGGTGACGTTGAGCGCATATTCGTCCGTGAGCGCAGCCTGGATGCGCGGCCAGGGACAGGCGTGCAGGCAGAGCTTTTCGCGCATCCAGCCGGCGAAGATGTAGGTGGTGAATGTGAGAATGCCGATCCACAGATAGGCTTCTCCCACGCCCGGCTGGAAGGTCGCCAGATTATAGACGAGCGTCGGCGCGTCGGCGAAATAGAGCACCCAGGCGCCGCCGGTCCACCAGGCGATGAGCAACCAGACGACGTGCTTGGAGATCTTCTTGCGGATTTTCTCCGCGGTCCACGGCCCGTTGTCGAGCTTCATGCGGTCGCGTGCGTCGCCTTCGATCCAGCGCTCTGTGGTCATGAAGAAGTCGGTCCACACCGTCTGCGGACACATGTAGCCGCACCAGATGCGGCCTGCGACGGCGTTCATCAGGAAAAGCGTGAGCGCCGCGAGGATCAGCAGGCCGGTGATGTAATAGACCTCCTGCGGCCATATCTCGATGAAGAAGAAATAAAAGCGTCGGTGCGGAAAATCGACGAGCACGGCCTGGCTCGGCGCGTCGGCTCCGCGAGGCCAGCGCACGAAGGGGAGGAAGTAGTAAATGGCGAGCGTCGCGAACTGGATGCCCCATTTGATGCGACGGAAATGTCCGTCCACCTTCTTGGGGTAGATCTTGTGCGCGGCCTCGACGATCGGTTCGTCGAGAAGCGTGTCGTGGGTTTCTGCGCTGGACATTGTCTTGGACTCTGCTTCCCGCTTCGCGGCTGCTCCCTCTCCCGCGATGGGGAGAGGGCGTCGCTTTCCCTTACTGCCCGCCGCCGAGCGAATGCACATAGACGGTGAGCGCCTTGATGGTCGTGTCGTCGAGCTTGTCTTTCCAGGACGGCATAACCGCGCCGCCGCCGTTCACGATGCGCGCGACGATCGCCGGCTTGTCGGAACCGTAAAGCCAGACCCGATCGAAGAGCGCGGGCGCGCCCATTTCCGCATTACCCTTGCCATCCACGCCGTGGCAGCTCGCGCAATTGTCCGCGTAGAGCTTCTCGCCCGCGGGCGTCGGCGCGTCGGAATCGGGCGTCTCGGCGTAGGTGCGGACGTGATCGGCGATGAGCGAAATCTGCTCGGGCGTCAGCAGACCGTCGCGGCCGAAGGCCGGCATGGCTGTGGCGTGCGTCGCCTTGTCGGCCTCCCAGCGAACGCCATGCTCGATCGTCTGCTTGACGTCGGCGAGCTTGCCGCCCCAGATCCAGTCGTCGTCGTTGAGGTTGGCGTAGCCCTTGGCGCCCTGCCCGCCCGCGCCGTGGCAGGAGGCGCAATTCGTCGCGAAGGCCACCTTGCCGACCATGCGCGCCGCCGCAAGCAACTCGGGATCGGATTCGATCTTGTCGAGCGGGGCGTCCTTGATCTTGTCGAGCACAGGACCGCGCGTCTTCTGAAGGTCGGCGACCTCATCGGCGATTTGCGTGCGCGAACTCCACGCGAAGAGACCCTGCGTGCCGCCCGACAGCGTCGGCCACGCCGGATAGGCCACCATATAAGCGAGGCCCCAGATGGCCGTGATCCAGAAGGTCCACACCCACCAGCGCGGCAGGGGAGTGTTCAACTCCTCGATACCGTCCCACTCATGGCCCGTGGTCGGCGTGCCGCTCACCCTGTCGATCTTGACCTTGCCCGGTCCAGCCTGGCCCGGAGCAGCATGTGCTTTATCAAACGTGTCCTCAGACATCGTCGTCATCCTCTCGGAGGGGAATTTGGGCGTCCTGCTCGAACTCCTTGCGGCGCGAGGGCCAGAAGGCATAAGCGACGACGCCGAGAAAAATGAAGCCGAAGAAGATGAGACCCCACGCCCCCGCGAAGGCGCGAAGCCCCTCATAAGTCGTGACCGCTTCGACTGATCCCGTGTTCATGCCATCACCTGACGTTGGCCTTGTCGTCGTAGATTTTGAAATCCACGGAGACGCCAAGGTGCTGCAGATAGGCGACGAGCGCATCTTCCTCCGTCACGCCAGCCTTCGACGAGGCGTCGCCCAGCACGGCGTTGGGATAGCGCTTCTGCACTTCGGCGGCGCCTGGCGCATCCGCCGCGTTCTGAGCCAGAAGATCAGCCTGCGCGCTCTCGATCTGCTCGTCGGTGTAGGGCACGCCGGTGATGCGCAGAACGCGCATCTGCTCGGCCATGTGCTCGCCCCTGAGCGGCGTCGAGGCGAGGAAAGCGTAGCCCGGCATGATCGAACTCGGCACAACCGAGCGCGGGCTGCGCAGATGGTCGCGCTGCCAGTCGTTGGAATATTTGCCGCCGACGCGCGCGATGTCCGGCCCGTTGCGCTTCGAGCCCCACTGGAAGGGGTGGTCGTACATGCTCTCGGCCGCGAGCGAATAGTGGCCGTAGCGCTCCACCTCGTCGCGCAAGGGACGGATCATCTGCGAGTGGCAGGTGTAGCAGCCTTCGCGGACGTAGATATTGTAGCCCGCGAGTTCGAGCGGCGAATAGGGACGAACCCCCTCGACCTTCTCGATCGTGTTCTTCAGATAGAAGAGCGGCACGATCTCGACGATCCCGCCCACCGACACCATCAGCAGGATGCCGACGACGAGCAGGATCGAGTTTGTCTCGAGGAGCTTGTGGAACCCGCCCCCGGCGGGCGCATGTTGGGAGGATTGCGACATGTCTTTCGTCCTCACTCGGCAGGCATCGGCGACGCGGCGAGGTCTTGCGCCGGTTCAATGGCCGGCGACGCCAATGTCCGCCAGATGTTGTAGACCATGATCAGCGCGCCGATCAGGAACAGCCCGCCGCCGATGGCGCGGATGATGTATTCGGGATGCAGCGCTTCCGTCGTCTCCACGAAGGAATATTCGAGGAAGCCCTGCGGCGTGTAAGCGCGCCACATGAGACCCTGCATGATGCCCGCGACCCACATCGCCGAGATGTAGAAGACGATGCCGATCGTCGAGATCCAGAAGTGCCAGTTGACGAGCTTGAGCGAATAGAGCTGACGGTTATAGACCCAGGGGATCAGGCAGTAGAGCGCGCCGAAGGACACGAAAGCGACCCAGCCGAGCGAACCAGAATGCACATGGCCGATGCCCCAGTCGGTGTAGTGCGACAGCGAATTGACCGCCTTCACCGAGAGCAGCGGCCCCTCGAAGGTCGACATGCCGTAGAAGGCCACCGACACGACGAGCATGCGCAGAACCGGATCGGTGCGCAGCTTGTCCCACGCGCCCGAGAGCGTCATGAGGCCATTGATCATGCCGCCCCATGAGGGCATCCACAGCACCACCGAGAAGACCATCCCGAGCGTCTGCGCCCAATCCGGCAGCGCGGTGTAGTGCAGATGATGCGGACCGGCCCAGATGTAGAGGAAGATCAGCGACCAGAAATGCACGATGGAAAGCCGGTAGGAATAAATCGGCCGGCCGGTGCGCTTGGGGATGAAGTAATACATGATGCCGAGGAAGCCCGCGGTGAGGAAGAAGCCCACCGCGTTATGGGCGTACCACCACTGGATCATGGCGTCCTGCACGCCCGCCCAGACGATCACGGACTGCGGCGAGTAGATCGAGACGGGAATCTCGACATTATTGCCGAGCACCAGCACCGCCACCGTCACGATGAAGGCGAGAAAGAACCAGTTCGCGACATAGATGTGCGGCTCGGCGCGGCGCGCGAGCGTGAAAAGATACACCAGCAGATAGGTCACCCAGATGATGACGAGCCAGAGGATCGCGTACCACTCGGGCTCGGCATATTCATGCCCGCGCGTGACGCCGAGGAGATAGCCCGTGCCCGCGATGAGGATGAAGAAGTTATAGCCCAGCACGACCACCCAGGGCGCGAGATCTCCCGCGATGCGCGCGCGGCTCGTGCGCTGCATGATGTAGAAGGACGTCGCAAGCAGCACGTTGCCGCCGAAGGCGAAGATCACCGCAGACGTATGCAGCGGCCTCAGCCGCCCGAAATTGATCCAGGGAAGATCGAAGTTCAGGACCGGGAAGGCCAGCTCCAGCGCGAGATAGAGGCCGACGAGAAAGCCGGCGATGCCCCAGAATAGCGAGGCCAGCGCAGTGAACTTCACCGGCCCGTAATTATAGTTGGGCCGCCCGTCTATCATGAGCGGCGGGAACTCCGCCGGCCGCGCGCGATAACGCAGGAAGATCGCCGCAACCGCGCCGATGGAGCCCAGCGAGAACAGAGCCGAGTGGAAGGCGTAAGCGGGAGTATAGGCCTTCGTCGCGACATAGGCGGTCGCGATGGCGAGGGCGGCGAAAATGGCGCTCAGCGATTGCTCGCCGAATGTCATTTGCTTCGCGATGAGAGGAGGGCGCTCCATGATATTCGTCCTTAGGAGGTTTCCGCAGATTTCTCGCGCATGCGAGACTCGCACGCCTTTGAAAGCGTGACAAAGTCTCGTTGCGCTCGATCTCGAGACACAGCCGCCATTGTACAGCGCAACACGTGCGGGAGCTTGATGGGGATCAAGAAATCGGGCGTGTATATGCTTCTGCGCGCAATTGTCACAGATCAAGAATCTGGAAAGGCGTTCGTCTCAGGCGGCGCGGGCTTTTGCACGCGGGACGTTGAAAATCATCTCATGTTCATGACGTGTGCGACGAGCCTTCGCGCGTTTTTGTCGCAGTTGCCGAACCGCGCGACGACGCGATCAGCAAGGATAGAATCGGTGAAAGCCCAGCAGGAAACCCGGCGGTCCGCTGTGGCGCATTTGCGTGAGTTCGCGCGAAAAGAAATAGCCGCTCCCCGAGTACGGATATCCGTAGTCGCAGGTCGGATCGGGGCCCGCCTGATGGGTGGGCGTCGCGGCGACGAGTTGCGCGACCGGCGCGTAAAGCTGGCGTCCGTCGAATGAGACGAGCACCCAATCGCGGCGATCGTCGAGAACCGTGACGTCGGCGCCTATGGGAGCGATGACGACGACCGGGCGTCTGACGCCCGGCTTGGCGCGCAACTCCACGGGCTCCTGCAATTCCACGGCGGACGCGGCGAAAATCGTCACGAGAAGCGTGGTCAGAGCGTAAATCGATCTCCGCATGTCGTCTCCAATAGCCGAGCGGCCGGCGTGTGCGCCAGCGCAATTCGAAGTCCCTTCCAGCAGTCTAAAAGAAAGCGGACAGGCGTCAAAAGCCTTATCGCGTGAGTGGAGCGTGCGCATGGCGGCCGGGGACAAAGGGCCGGGAACCCTCGACTTTCCCGCAAGGCGCACCCTATCCTCTCGCCGCGGCTCTCATGCCGCTCACGTGTTTTACGGTGGCCTCATGCTGCGCATAGCCTTCTCTCTCTTCGCTGCGTCTGCGGCCTATCTCCTGTCATCTGTCGTTTCCCCCGCCCGAGATCAGATTGTAGACGCCAGGGCCAAGGCGCAGATGGCGCAGGTCACGCCTGCCGAGCTGGCGCTGGACAGGGACGGCGCAGCGGTGATCGCCGTCCCCGCCCCCGGCCGCTATTCCATCCGCGCCAGAACCCCGACCGGCGCGCGCATCGAACTCGTCGACATGATCGCGGGGCCGCTCGACTCATCCGGCGCCGCGGGGCTGCGCGACGGACGGATCGACGCGCTGCTGGACAAGGGCGTCTACAAGCTGCGCATCGGCGCCGTGAAGGACGGCAAGGGCACGGCGGCCTTCACGGCGGAGCCCTTCGGCGAGGTTCAAGCGGCCAAGCCCGCGCTCGTCGCGGGCGCGGTTCAGAGCGGCGAACTCGCCGACATGCAGCAGCGGTCCTACCGCCTGGATGTCGCTGCCGACTCTCCAGTGAATGTTGAAGCCGTCGGCCGCGCCTTGCAGGATCTGCGCGTCTGGCAGGAGGACGGCGCGCTGGTCGATCTCGCCTTCGAGCGCACGACGATCGAAATAAAGGCCGGCCATCCGATGAACCGTCTGCGGCTCGAAGGCTCGCTGCCGGCGGGCGTCTATTTCGTGACCGCCTATGGCGGCGAGAAGCTCGTCTGGTCGGACGGCGCGGCGGCGCAGCCCTTCCTGCTGCGTCTCGCAAGGCCCGCGCTTCTAGCGGCGGGCGTCGCCGAGGGCGTCATCGGGCCCTTCGGCGCCGAGCGTTACGACGCGCCGGCGAGCTACGACAATTTCCGCCTCGACTTGCCGAAACAGGCGCCGGCGCGGCTGGACGCAAAGCGCGGCGGCGCGCGTGAGACGGCGGAGCTCGGCAAGACCAGCCGCGCGCCCGCCGCCACGCTGCGCCTTGCGGGCGACGGCGCCGCGCCCGCGCGCCTCGAGGTCTCGGGCTACGAGGGCCAGACCTACAGCCTGCGCGCCGTGCATCAATCCAACCGCGAGACCTTCGAGGCCGCGGGTCCGCATCTTGTCTCCATCGACGTCGCGGGCGAAGGGGGCGACGAAGTTTCCGCGACCGCGCTGCTCGCCCGCATCGAGCGCGACGGCAAGACGCGCGTCATCGCCTCGGAGGCGCCGCGCATCGGCGCCGGAAAGGCGTGGCGCGGCAAGTTCAATGTGCTGGGGCCCGTGTCGCTCCTCTTCGAGGCGACGCGCGACGGACCTGTCGCCATTGACGCGAAGGGCGTGAAGCTGCGCGCGACCATCGAACCAGCGCTCGGCTCCCTTGCTGCGCGCGCCGACGGCAAGGAACCGATGCGCTACGATCTTGCGGCGGGCTTTTACCTGCTCGTTCTCGAGCCAATGAACGGCGCCGGCGGAACGATCGACGTGACGCTCGGTCCGCCAGGCCTCGCCGCGCCCGCGCCTGCAGCGCCGCCCTCGCGCGCCTCCATCTCCTTTGGCCAGCAGACGCTGGAGAACAACGGCTCCTATCTCGCGCTGACCAACACCGCGCCGGGCCTCCTCACCGGCATTCGCGTCGTCGCTCTGCCCGCCGCGCTCGACAAGGCGCCGCTCGCTTTGCATCAGGTGGCCGGCAAGGAGATCGCGCTGGCGGTGAAGACGCCCAGGGCGGGCCGCATCGTCGCCCAGGACGAAAGGAGCGCGGAGATTCCGCTGTCGCTCTCCGACGAAAAGATCGAAAACGACATCCGCACCGTCACGGTGAAGATCGGGCCTGCGGAGAAGGAGCGTGCGCTCGGCATCGTCTTCCTGCCTGAAGCGCCGGCGACGGAGAATAAAGAGCCCGACAAAGCTCAGAAGGCGCCGAACGCGCGCGCCGCCGCCGTCGGCAAGCCCGCCTTCTTCGACCTCGCGCAGGACCAGACGGCGAATCTTCGCTTCGATGTCGGCCAGGGCGGCCTCTATCGCGTCGAAACGCTTGGCCGCATGAAGACGGCGCTGCACGTCGGCGCCAGCGTCACGCCGCGCCTTGGCGAGGGCGAGGCGAATGGCGCGGGCGGCAATGGCCTCGTCACCGCCTTCCTGCGCGCGGGCGCCTATCGCGCCGCCGTCACGGCGAAGGAGTCGACCGGCCATCTCGGCCTTTCGGTCTCGCCCGCCTCGCTCACGCGCACGGCGAAGCTCGTCGATGCCGGAAAGGCGCGCGCGACGCTCGCGCCCGGCAAGGGGGCGGCGGTTCCCTTCGAGATCACGCGCGCCGGCGATTACAGCCTTGCGCTCACAGGTCTCAAGCGCGACTGGCGCGCGCGGCTGGAGGACGCCGAAGGCTGGCCGATCACGCAACCCGGCGCGATGAAGGAAGTGACGCTCCATCTCGAACCTGGCGCCTATCGCCTGCTGGTGCTGCCGGAAGACGTCGAAGCGCGCATGGTCTTTTCGCTGGCGCCGGTGATCGCTAAGCCAGCACTCGAAGGCCACGGCCCGCACCCTCTACCGTTCGACGACGCGCAAACGCTCCAGTGGCGCGAACCGCAGGCGAAGGACGCAGCCCGCGCACCTGACGTCTGGCGCTTCAGCCTCCACGGCGAGGCTGACGTCACGCTCTCGCTCGGCGAAGGGATGATCGGCGACGTCATCAAGGGCGAAGGCGAGAGAGTCGGCAAGGTCATGGGCGACCGTCCCTTAAAGGCCAAGCTCGGCGCCGGCGATTATCGCGTCGAGGCGCGCAGCCTCGCGCATGACGACAGGCTCGATTACGAAATCAGCCTGACGTCTTCGCAGCTTCAACCGGGCGCCCCGCGACGCGCCGATCTTCCCGCGAAGCTGACCTTCTCGCTCGCAAACGAAACGGTCGTCGATCTTTCGACATATGGAAAGAAAGAGACCATCGGCGCGCTCAAGACCGCCGCGGGCGATATCCTCGAGAGACTGCAGCCGCAGGAGAACGACTGGAATGTCGCGCTGTCGCGACGTCTGCCCGCCGGCGCCTACCGGCTGGAGCTGGAGGAACTCGGCGCGACGCGCACGCCCGTTCCGGCTGAAACCAGCGAAGAAGCAACCGACTCGGAAAGCGGCGAAGAAACCGGAGCCAGCGACGACGCCATCGAGGTGCGCCTCGCCATGTTCGACGAGACCGACGCCGGGCCGCTCGCCTGGGGCGAGGACAAGACACTTCCCGCAGGCGGCGCGCAGCGCGTTACGCTCGCGCCCGCGCCGGCCGGCGCACTTGTTGTCGTCGCCGCGCGCTCGGCGGCGGAAGTCGCCGTCTCCATCGAGCGGCGCGAGTCGAACGGCGCATGGCGCGTCGTCGGCGTCGAGCGCGGGCTTGCGCCCGTGGTCGCCTGGCCGGTGGCGGAGGACAAGAGCGAATGGCGCGCGACGCTGTGGTCCGTCGGCGGCGGGGCAGAGCCCGTCACGGTGACCGCGCAAGCCGTCGCACGACGCACGCAGGGCGCGGGCGACGTCGCCTTCGCGCCCGTCGGCGCCGCGCCGCAGCCCTGCGCCGCAAGGATCGAGACGCCGAACGCCGCGCTTGTCGAACTCGAGGCGCCCGAGGGCGTCGTCGCGGGTTCGGCGCCGAACCGCCTGCTGCGTCACGCGCAAAGCGGCGCGCTCGCGCCGCAGTCAGGCGCGCTGTGGCTCATCGCGCGCGACTGCAAGGCGAAGGCTCGCGTCGCCGCCTTTGAATGGCTCGGACAGGACGTCTCGCTCGACATTGGCGAGAGCGAACGCGCGCAACTGCCGCCCCTCGGCGCGCCGCGCGGCAAGATGCGGCTGTGGCTCGCCCGCTCGACCTTCACGCAGCCCGCAATCGACGGAGGGAGCGGCATGGGCGTCGCGGCTGGCGCCGCCATCGCGCGCGCCAGCGACGCCGCGCCGCAACTGTGGAACGCGACCAGCGCGGCCGCGATGCGGGCTTCGCTTTCCGCGATCGACACGGCGACGCTGGCGGCGGTCAATGCAGGGTCGACACTCGCGGGCGTCATCCCGCCGATGAGCGCGCAGCCGCTCGAGATGGAGAAATCGAACGGCCCGCTCGCCTTCGATCTGCCCGCTGGCGTCGTCGCCTTCGCCGGGCCGCGCGCGGTCTTTGGCGACGGCGCGGCCGTCTCGCGCATACTGCATAGCGCAAGCGGCCCCGTCGTCGTCATCAATATGACGGATGCGCCATTGCCCGCGCGCGTCGCGCGGATCGCGGAAGCCAGCCTCGCGCTCGATGGCAAGACCGCGCTCAAGCGCTTCTTCGGCACCGCTGGCCAGCTCTCGCTGCCCTATGAGGCGCAGGCGGGCGACCGCCTCTTCGTCATCGGCGCCGATGCGAGCGTCGTCACGAAGAGCGGGCGCGTGCTGCGCGGAACCGAGCTCGCGCTCGACGGCGCCGGTGAACTCATCCTCGACTACAAGCCGGGACTTGTCGCCGCCTGGATCGAGCGCAAGGGCGTTGCGCCCTGGCCGCAGCCGGCGCCGCGCGCCGCGACGCTTCCCGACCGCGTCGCGATGGAAGGCGCCGCCATGCGCTTCACCATCGCGCGCGATGCGCCCGCCATGCTCACTGCGAAAAGCGGCGCGCCCGCGCTCGTCGCCTTCAAGCAGAACGGCGAGCGGCGCACCTATGCTTTCCCGGCTGGCGTCGACTTCCATCATTACGTCGCCGCGGGCGAAGCGACGCTCGACGTCTATTCGCCGCATGACGGCGCGCTCTCCGGCGCGCTCGATCTTTCAGCCCAGCCGGTGATCGAGGCGCATGAGGGCGTCAATGACGCCATCGCCGTCCCGCCCGGCGCCAGCGCGCTCTTCTCCTTCGTGACGAAGCGCGACGGCGACATTGGCGTCGGCGTGCGGGCCGAGCCCGACCGGGTCGCGGCGCGGCTCTTCGAAGCCAGCGGCAAGACGCTTGGCGAAGGGCTGGGCCAGGTCGTGAAGCTCGCGCCCGGACGCTACTTCCTCGAAGCGCGCATCCCCGCGGATTCGACCGCCACCACCATTCGCGCGGCCATCGTCGGCGTCTCGCCGCCTCCCGCCGCGCCGCCGGAAGAGGTTGTCGCCGACCTCCTCGACAAGGCCGGCATGAAGAAGAGCAAGTGACCATGAGTCCGAAAGCGACAGCGATGAAAAGAGCTCTCCTCCTCGCATTTCTTGCTTCGATTGCGTTCGCGCAGATCGCGCGGGCCGAATCGCCCGTGCAATTCGATCGTGCGCAACGCGCCGACGGCGCGCGCATCGCGCCCGATCGCTTCCTGCGCAGCTATGATCCTCTCACCGTCTTCTTCCCCGGCGATGCGGGGCCGAAAGCTGGCGGAGCGGAGGACGCGCCGGCGAAATATGTGACGATCGATCCGCCCGTCGCCGGCGAATGGCGCTGGCTTGGCGCGCGCGCGCTGCAGTTTCGCCCGGCAGAGCCGTGGAAGCCGCTGGCGCGCGTGAGCGTGAAGAGCGGCAGCGCGGAACAGAAGCTTGTCGCGCTGCTGCCGACGCCGATCTCCACCAACCCCGACAGCGGCGCCGACCCGATCGCGGAACTGACGCAGATCGCGCTGACCTTCGCGCAGCCTGTCGACGTCGCCGCGCTCCGGCGGCTGATGAGCGTCGAGCTGCGTCCTGCGCCGGGCGTCTCGCCGCAGGGCGGACAGAATCTCAGCGCCTCGGCCTATGACATTCGCGCGCTGGAGCGCGCGGAGCGCAGCGGCGAGCAGACATATGTTCTCCGCTTTCACGACGCCATCGCCGATGGGCGAGTCGCCATCGTGCGGCTGAAACTCTCCGATGAACCCGGCCTCGACGATGAAACATTCGAACTGCGCCTGCGCACCGCCCTGCCCTTCGCCGTGACGGAAGCAAGCTGCGGCCGCGGCTGGGACGACGACAATCTGGGCGCAGTTCTGCGCTGCGCGGCGAACGGCGACGCCCCGGCGGCAGCGGCGGAAAATGACGGTGAGGAAGGCGACGAAGCCGCCGCGCCCATCTATGCATCATCCAGCAAGCGCCGGCTGACGCTCGCCTTCAATGCGCGACCCGAGGCGCTCGACATTCTGCGCGCGCGCAATGCGCTGCGTATCACGCCGCCTGTCGACGATCTCGCCGTCGAGGCGGAAAGCAGCCATCTCAGGATCACCGGCAAATTCCTGTCGGACAAGCTCTACGAACTCGCCATCGCGCCCGGCGCGCTGCATGATTCGCGCGGCCGTCCGCTCGCCGCCGCCTTCACGCAGAAATTCGCCTTCACGCGCGACAAGCCGGCGTTGCAGTGGGACGCCGGCTACGGCGTCGTGGAGCGGCTCGGCCCGCAGCTTCTGCCGCTGCGCGGCCGCGGCTATGACCGCGCAGACATCCGCATCCACGCCATCGATCCGCTGGCGCGCGATTTCTGGCCCTTTCCCGAGCATGGCCTCGAGACCACCGACGCCGATGCGCCGCCGCTCCCGGGCAATGAGCCCAAACGCTGGAGCGATCCCGCGAACATCGAGGCCGACGCGATCAAGGAGCGCATCAAGACTCTGGGGTCGCCCGCGGTCTCACGGCTCGTGGATCTGCCGATCAGGCGCAATGGCGCAGACGCGAAATTCGGCGTCGATCTGAAGGACGATTTCGCCCGCATCAGCGGCCGCGAGCAGCCGGGGACCTATCTCGTCGGCCTGCGCGCCGTGGATGAAGCCACACGCAAATGGCTGCGCGTGCAGGTGACGGATCTGTCTCTTTCGGCGATCGAGGAGCCCGCGCGCGTGCGTTTCGCCGTCACTTCGCTGGCGACGGCGCAGCCGGTGAGCGGCGCGCAGATTCGCGTCGAAGGCGTCAAGGACGAGAAATTCGTCACGCTCGGAACAGGAACGACGGACGCATCCGGCTTCTTCTCCTGGATTCCCGCAAGGCGCGACGAAGGTGAATTGCGCCGCGTGGTCGTGAGCAAGGGCCTCGACACGCTCCTCATTGACCCCGACAGCGCGCCCTCCGAATACGCCAGAGAACTGTGGTCGAAGCCCGAGGCGCAATGGCTGTCCTGGGTGAGCGAAAACGACCTACCGCGCGCGGAGAAGGCGCGCACGCTCTGCCATGTCTTTTCCGAGCGGCCAATCTACCGGCCCGAGGAGCCGGCGCATATAAAGGGCTATGTGCGCAGCTACAAAGGCGGCGCGCTCAGCCTGACGAAAACAGGCGGCACGCTCGTCATCGCGGCGCCGAACAATCAGGAATGGCGCATACCGGTGAAGCTCGATTCGAGCGGGAGCTTCTACCACAAGTTCGACGCGCAGACTCCCGCGAGCGGCGACTACTCTGTAAAATTCGAACCCGACGCACCGAAGAAGGAGGCGAAGGAAGAAGGCGAAGAGGCGACGGAAGGCGAAGGGACCGCGGCGGCGGCTCAGAACCTTTCCTGCGGTCAGTTCAGCTTCAAGAAGGAAGCCTACCGCCTCCCGACTTTTGAAGTCGTGCTCAATGCGCCGCAGACCGTCGCGCTCGACGGAACGTTCGACGTCGATCTCCTTGCCCGCTATTTCGCCGGCGGACTCGCGGCGGAGCGTCCGGTGAAATGGCGCGCCGCGCAGTTTCCGCATGTCTTCACGCCGCCGGGCCGCGAAGGCTTCCTCTTCTCGACGGACGCGCGCTTCTCGGGCGACGGCAAGTTCAAGTCCACCGCCGTGCTGGAGCGCGACGCGCGCACGGACGAAGGCGGCGCCGCGCGCATGAGCTTCGATACGACGATCGAGCCAACCGCGCAGCCGCGCCGCTATTCCATCGAAGCCACAGTAACCGGCGACGACGGCGTTGAGGTGCGCAATGTGCAGAACGTCATCGCCCTGCCGCCCTTCGTGCTGGGCGTGAAGACGCCGCGTTATGTTGCGCAGCCCGGCGCGGTGACGTCCGAACTCATCGCCGTCGACGGCAAGGGCGAGGGTCTGCCGGGCGTCGAGATGACGCTGCGCCTCGTCAAGCGCAACTGGATTTCGACCCTGCAGGCCAGCGACTTCGCGCAGGGCGCCGCGAAATATGTCACGCAGGTGCATGACGAGACGATCTTCGAGCGCAAGGTGACGAGCGCGAAGGAGGCGCAGAAGATCGAGCTGACGACGAAGGACGCCGGCGTCTATGTCGTGCAACTGGAAGCCTACGACAAATTGAAGCGGCGGCAGCAGGTGAGCGTCGACTTTTTCGTCGGCGGCGAGACCCCCGTCACATTCGCGCGCCCGCCGGCGACCTCCGCGACCGTGACGGCCGACAAGGAAAAATTTGCGCCCGGCGAAACGACGACGCTCGTCATCCAGTCGCCATTCCAGAACGCGCGCGCGCTCGCCATCGTCGAGCAGCCGGACGGCGTCTACGACTACAGCTTCGTCGACATCGCCAACGGCTTCGGCCGCTTCCAGCTCGTCGTGAAGAAGGAGCAGACGCCCAGGCTCGCCGTGCACTTCCTCGTGATGCGCGGAAGGCTGGCGGACAGCGCGCCGCAGGCCGCCGCCAATTTCGACCAGGGCAAACCCGTCACCATCGCCGCCACGAAATGGATCGAGGTGACGCCGGTCAAGAACATTGTGAATGTGAAGCTGGAGGCGCCGGGCAAGGCGCGCCCCGGCCAGGAAGTGGACGTGACGCTGAAGCTCACGGACGACGCCGGCAAGCCGCTTGCGGGCGAAGCGACCTTCTGGATGGTCGATCAGGCCGTCCTCTCGCTCGCCAAGGAGCGCCCGCTCGATCCGCTGCCGGATTTCATCGTCGAGCGCGAGACGAAAATGGCGGCGCGCGATACGCGCAACATGGCTTTCGGCGTCATTCCGCTCGAAGAAATCGCGGGCGGCGACGGCGGCGATCTGCAGGAATGGGGCGCGGAGAACAACATCTCCGTGCGCAAGAATTTCACGCCCGTGCCGATCTATCTGCCGAGCGTGAAAATCGGCGCCGACGGGCTCGCGAAAATCAAGGTCGCGCTGCCCGACACGCTCACCGTCTTCAAGCTGCGGGCGAAGGCCGTGAGCGGCCCCGACCGCTTCGGCGCCGCGGGCGGCGAAATGCTCATCCGCCAGGAGCTCGTGGCGCAGCCCGCATTGCCGCGCTTCATCCGGCCGGGCGACACATTCGACATCGGTCTCGTCGCGCGCGTGGTGGAGGGCCCCGGCGGCGCCGGCAAGGCAGCGATCGCCGCCCCGGCGCTGAAGCTGACGGGCGAAGCCAGCCGCAAGATCGACTGGACGCAGAAACGCCCCGTGCGCATCGACCTCGCCGCCGAGGCGCCCGCGTCGCTCGAAGACAGCGTGAAGCTCGGCTTCCGGATCGACCGCGATGCGGACCACGCAAAGGACGCCGTTGACATCGATCTGCCGGTCAAACCCGACCGCGAAGCGACCCGCCGTTACGACGTCATCGAAATCGCGCCGGGCGAGACGAAGACGATCGCGCCCATCAACGAAGGCGCGCGGGCGAAATCCTTCTCCCGCGAGGCGATCGTCGCCGCCGATCCTGCGCTGGTGAAGCTCGTCGCGGGGCTGAGCATGCTCGTCGACTATCCCTACGGCTGCACCGAGCAGCGTCTGGCGCTGGCGCGCGCCGGATTGTCGCTCAAGGGTTTCTCGCCGATCCTTTCGGCGGCGGGCTTGCAGGACCGCGTCTCCGGGAGCGTGAAAAGCGCGGCGACGCAGATCGAGCAGTCTGTCGACAGCGACGGGCTCGTGGCTTTCTGGCCCCGCGCGCGCGGCAATGTCTCGCTCACCGCATGGTCATACGCTTTCCTCGCGCGGGCCGATCGCGCGGGCGAGAACGTCGACAAGGCGCTGATGGAGCGCCTCTCCAACATCCTCAAACTCGCACTGCGTTCGGACTATTCGCGCCTCATTGGCGGCGAGGAGATGCGCGAGCGCGCGGCGGCGCTCGCGGCGCTCGCCGAGGGCGGCAAGCTCGACGAGTCCTATCTCGCGGAGTTCACGCGGCGCGTGGATTTCCTGCCCAATGAGAGCGTCGCCGAGATGGCTGCGGCCGCCGCGCGGCTGCCGAACGCCGACCAGCGCGTTCTGTCCTCGCTCATGGAGACAATGTGGAGCCGCGTGAAATTCGCGAGCCGCGGCGGCGCGCAGATCTATGCGGGCCAGGCGGCCGAAAGCGCCTCCGACGTCATCTTGCCGTCCGAGACGCGCAGTCTTGCCGAGATGCTGCGCGCCGCCGCGCTCGCCGCGCCCGCCGACCCGCGCGCGCCGGTGTTGCGCGAGGCGCTGCTGCGCCTTGGCGAGGGCGACGGCTGGGGCACGACCAACGCCAACGCCGCGGCGATTGAAGCGCTCGCGGAAGGCTGGCGGCGCCCCGTCACGCCGATCGGCGTCACCTTTACAGAAGGCGGCGCGCCGCGCAGCGTGACGATCGACGCCAATACGCCTGTCGCTCGCCATGCGAGCGCGGAGAATGCACCGCTGACGATCGCCAATACGTCGAATGCGCCCATCGTCGCGCTCCTCGAGACGCAATACATGCCGGCGGAAGCGGGCGCGAAGGCGCAAGCCGCGAGCGAAGGCTTCGCCATCACGCGGCAGAGCTGGCGCGTGAAAGGCGGAGCGGCGCCGCAGAAGATCGACGCCAGCGAAGGCGTGTTGCGCGTGAGCCAGGGCGACGTCATCGAGGAGACGGCGGAGGTTGTGAACCCCGAGGACCGCACTTATGTCGCGATCTCGCTACCGCTCGCCGCGGGCTACGAGCCGCTCAACCCCAACATCGCAACGGCGCCCGCGGAGGCGCAGCCCTCCAGCGCGCCGACTCTCGCGCCGACATGGGTATCCTACGGCGACGACCGTGTGCTCTACGCCTACGACATGCTGCCCAAGGGCAATTACCGCTTCGCCTTCCGCGTGAAGGCGCAAACGGCGGGCGCCTATACGCAACCGCCTGCCCTTGCGGAGACGATGTACAAGAAAGGCGTGCGCGGCATGAGCGCGGGCGCCCGCGTGGAAATCGCGAAACAACCATGAGACGCGTCGCGCTTCTCTCCGCACTCGCCGTCATCGCGACGGGGCTGCGCGGCGGGGCCTTGATCATGGATGTCGCAGAAGGCGGCGCGGGCCTCGTCGCGCCGCCGGCGAGCCAGATCGTCTATGACCGCAACGGCGCCTTCCTCACGCAGATCGGCCACGCCACGCGCAATGCGAAGGGCGAGAATCAGATCGACTATGGCTATTGGCCGCTGGAGCGCATCCCTCAGCGCGTCGCGCAGGCGACGCTCATTCTCGAAGACAGGCGCTTCTACGAACACCGCGGCATAGACGCACGCGCCGTGATGCGCGCATTTTGGAACAATCTCACGCGCTCGCGCCATATGGAGGGCGCCTCCACCATCGCCATGCAGATCGCGCGCATGCAGGCGCCGGGGCCGCGCAGCTACGCCAATAAACTGTGGGAGGCGGCGACGGGCGTCGCCATTCTCTCGCGCAGCGGCCGCGAGGCGACGCTGGCCCATTATCTGCGCCTTGCGCCCTACGGGCTCGGCAGCCACGGCATCGCGCACGCCGCGCGCTTCTACTTCGACAAGCCTGTCGACGATCTCTCCTGGGCGCAGGTCGCGCTGCTTGCGGCGATCCCGCAGTCGCCAGGCCGCATGAACGTCACGCGCGAAAGCGGCCTGCGCCTCGCGGTCGCGCGCGCGCGCTACGCCATCGCGCAGCTCGAGAGGCAGGGCGTGATCGATGAAGCGCAAGGCGATATGGCGCGGCGCGAACTTGCAGCGATGAAGCCCTTCCAGACGAAGCGCCGTCCCGACATGCTGCATCTCGCACTGCGTTACGAGCGGCTGGCGCGCGAGGGCCGCGTGCGCACGACGTCTCCTTACGATCCGCGCATTCACGCCAGCATCGATCTTGGCGTCGAGCGCGAGGTGGCGCAGCTCGCGCGGCGCTATTTGTCCATCTTCCGCAACGCCGGCGCGCGGCAGGTCGCCGTGATGATCGCCGAACGCGGCTCCAACGCCGTCATAGCAGATGTCGGCTCCGCCGATTACCGCGATCCGCGCGCGGGCGCCTTCGATTTCACGCGCGTGCTGCGCTCGCCGGGCTCCACGTTGAAGCCTTTCGTCTATGCGCTGGCGCTGGAGCGCGGCGCGCTGAAGCCCACCGATCTTCTCGACGATGTTCCTGAAGGCGCCTCGGGCGTCGCCAACGCCGACGGGCTTTATCTCGGGCCGATGACGCCGCGTCAGGCGCTCGCCAACTCCCGCAACGTGCCGGCGACCAGTCTGCTGCGTCGCGTGGGCCTGCAGGCGAATTTCGACTTTCTGCACGAACTCGGCCTGCACGTCCTCGAAGCCGCGCCGGAGAGCTTCGGCATTTCAATGGCGATCGGCGCCTTGCCGACGCGGCTGGAAGACTTGATGCGCGCCTATGCGGCGCTCGCCGACGACGGCGTGATGAGCGATCTCTCGTTCGCGCGCGAGGGGACGCGCACGCCGCCGCGGCGCGTCCTGTCTGTCGACACGGCGCGGCTGATAACGTCTTTCCTGTCTGATCCACAGGCGCGGCTACCATCCTTCCCGCGCTACGGACCGCTCGAATATCCCTTCGCCGTCGCGGTGAAGACCGGCACCTCGCAGAATTATCGGGACGCCTGGACGCTCGCCTATTCGCAAAAATACATTGTCGGCGTGTGGCTCGGGCGCGGCGACGCCAGCGCCATGCGCGGTCTCGCGGGCGCCAATTCCGCCGCGAGGATCGCCCATGCTTTGATGGTGAAGCTGCATGGCGCGAAGCCCGGCGAGATTGCGCCCGAAGCCTTTGCGCCGCCGCCTGGGCGCGTCGCCATCGACCTCTGCCGCACCGACGTCGGCGCCGGCGCCGCCTGCGCGCAGAGCCTGCGCGAATGGGTGAAGCCGGAGGAGACCGCGGCGGCGCCAATCGCAACGGCCGCCGCGCATGAGGATTCCATCGCGACAGTCGACGGCGGCGCTTCGCTCGTCATCGCGACGCCCGAACACAATATGCATGTGTGGCGCAACCCCGAGCAGCCGGCGGCGCTCAACAAGCTGGCGCTGAAACTCATCGGCGGCGCGAGGGAGACGCAGATCGTCTGGCTGGTCGACGGCGCGCCTTTTGTTATGGCCCAGGCGGACGAGACGGTCTTCTGGCCCATGACGCCCGGCGCGCATCGCATCCAGGCGCGTCTGGCTCTGGCGCCTGTGGCGTCGCGGCCGGTGCGCGTCACGGTGGAGTGAGCGGGCGCGGGGCCCTACCGCGCGAAATAGGATTCCAGAATCCGCAGATACACCGCCGCCAGCGCGTCTATATCGGCGACGCGCGCATTCTCGTCGATGGCGTGAATGGTCTCGTTGGTCAGGCCGAACTCGACAACCGGACAATCGCGCGTGATGAAACGCGCGTCTGATGTGCCGCCGCTCGTGGAAAGCTCCGGCGTCAGGCCGGTCACGTCCTTCACCGCACTGGCGACGAGTTCGGTGAAGTCGCCGGGATGGGTGATGAAGGAGACGGCGTTGCTGGGGAGGAATTCGAGTTCGACAGTCGCTTCGCCAGCCGCTTCCTTCACCACGGCGGAGATGCGCTCGCGCAGCGTCTCCAGCGTCCAGCTGTCGTTGAAACGCACGTTGAATTGCGCGCGCGCTTCACCCGGGATGACATTGACCGCCGCATTGCCGACGTCGATCGAACTCACTTCGAGATTGGTGCGGTCGAAATGCGCCGTGCCGCGGTCGAATTCATGCGCGGAGATCGCCGCGACGATGCGTGCGATCACTGGCGCCGGGTTGGCCGCGCGATGCG
Source organism: Methylocystis sp. (assembly GCA_002929055.1). Classification (GTDB taxonomy): domain Bacteria; phylum Pseudomonadota; class Alphaproteobacteria; order Rhizobiales; family Beijerinckiaceae; genus Methylocystis. Next base: position 24,057 of record PERY01000021.1, read on the forward strand.
GATAGGCGACGTGGCCCTGCTTGCCGAGGACGCGGATTCGGCCGTTGAGCGAACCGCGACGGCCAATCTTGATCGTGTCGCCGAGCGCGGAGACATTGGTGGGCTCGCCGACGATGGCGTGGTCGAATTTCTCGCCTCGCGCGCGCGCCCAGTCGAGCATTTTCACCGTGCCGTTGATGGACGGGCCTTCCTCATCGCCGGTGATGAGAAAGGAGATCGTCCCCTTCGGCGGGCCGTGGCGCTCGATGTAAGCAAGCGACGCGGCCATGAAGGCGGCGATGGCGCCCTTCATGTCGCTTGCGCCGCGGCCATAGATGCGGCCGTCGTTGAACTCGGGCTCGAACGGGTCGCAGCGCCAGCGCGCAAGATCGCCCGTCGGCACGACGTCCGTATGGCCCGCGAAGACGAGATGCGGGGCGCAGGAGCCGATCTTTGCGAAGAGATTGTCGACGTCCGGCGTGCCGTCCTGCGTGAAGGGCAGCCGATGCGTCTCGAAGCCAACGGATTTCAGCGTGCGTTCCACGACATCCAGCGCGCCCGCGTCGACGGGCGTGACGGAGGGGCAGCGGATGAGATCGCGGGTGAGGGAGACGGCGGGGGAAAGCTCAGTCATGGGATTCCTTCACTCCCAATTCATAGATCGTCCACGCAATCACGCCCGCAAGCGCAGCATCGACGCCCCACACCCACCACATTGACATCACCTCCGCCACGCGCGGCTGCAGCCAGTGGGCGGCTCCGGCGACGAGCGCCATGAAAGGGGCGAGCCCCGCGAGGCCCACCGGCGGCGCGCGGCCGATGGCGCGGAAGCGCTTGGCGGAGAGATTCACATAGCAAACCGCCACGAGCAGGATCACGAAGGCGTAGAGAAGCACGAAGGCGTAAGCCACCGCCGTCATCGGCACGAAGAACGGGTCTTTCGCGAGGTCATGCGCCGTATAGGGCGAAAGCGCGAGCCAGATGAGCATGAAGGGCGCGATGACCGCGGCGAGCGCGCCCGCGCCCCGCAGCCAGGTCGCGGCGTCGATGCGCCCTTCCTCGGTGCGGTAGAGAAAGCGGATGCGCTCGGCGTCTATCGCCATCAGTCCCTCAGAAGTTCATTGATGCCTGTCTTGCTGCGAGTCTGCGCATCGACCGTCTTCACGATCACCGCGCAATAGAGCGACGGCCCCGGCGTTCCGTCCGGCAGCGGCTTGCCGGGGAGGCTCCCGGAGACCACCACCGAATAGGGCGGCACATAGCCCATATGGACCTTGCCCGTGGCGCGGTCGACGATCTTGGTGGAGGCGCCGATGAAGACGCCCATGGAGAGCACCGAACCCTTGCCGACGACGACGCCCTCGACCACCTCCGAGCGCGCGCCGATGAAGCAGTCGTCCTCGATGATGGTCGGATTCGCCTGCAGCGGCTCCAGCACGCCGCCGATGCCGACGCCGCCCGAAAGATGCACATTCTTGCCGATCTGCGCGCAGGAGCCGACCGTCACCCAGGTGTCGACCATCGTGCCCGCATCGACATAGGCGCCGAGATTCACGAAGGACGGCATGAGGATCGCGCCCGGCGCGACGAAGGCTGAATGGCGAACGATGGCGCCCGGCACGGAGCGGAAGCCCGCCTCCTTATGCTCGCCCGCGCCCCAGCCGGTGAACTTGGAGGGGACTTTATCCCACCAGGTGGCGCCGCCGGGGCCGCCCGCGATCACCGACATGTCGTTGAGCCGGAAGGAGAGCAGCACGGCCTTTTTCAGCCACTGGTTCACCTGCCAGGACTCCGGCCCCTCCTTGCCCTCGATCTTCTCGGCGACGCGCAGCTTGCCGTGGTCGAGCAGCCGCAGCGCGCTGTCCACCGCGCGGCGAATGTCGCCCTGCGTCTCGGCGTTGATGTTAGCGCGATCTTCGAAAGCGGTGGTGATGAGGGTTTCGAGTCCCGTATGCATGGAGTTCCCGGCAATGTGTGAAGGCTGAGGCGGGTTGTAGGGGTCTGGCGGGGGGAGTCAACCGGCAGGGAGAGCGCGCGCCTCCACCCTCCCCTCGAGGGGGAGGGTCGGACTGCGCAGCAGTCCGGGGTGGGGTGAACGCCCGAGAACCGGGGCGCGGCTCCACCCCCACCCGTCCGCCTGCGGCGGCCGACCTCCCCCCTCGAGGGGGAGGTGGGGGACGGGCGGGAAAGGGTTGACGCCGCGCGCCGATGGCGAGATCAGTGGCTATCCCTTCGAGGTCGTGCTTGCGGGCGCCGCCCCTTCCGCCCCGCTGGCCGATCGGGTGAAGAGCCTCGATTGGCGCGCGCGCAAGGCGAAGAAGAAGGGCGCGGCGACGAAGGGGGAAGTGGCGGAGGCGTTGGGGAAGGCGAGGGCGGTGTTGGACTCGCCAATCCGCGAAAGTGACGTGACCTATCGTGCAACTGGGCAGGAGGACACTTTGGTAGATATCCAAAAAATTCTTTTGGGTGCAGGTTACACTCATACCCATCAGACAAAGAAGATTGACCTATTCGTCGGAGGCAAAAAGAAAAACAAGATCTATCTACGGAAAACCGAGCAACTTTCGATCATCATATCTCCGACACTCAAGCCACTCGCCGAAAAAATTCTGTCTGGGTTGGGTCGGATCAATGGCCCCTACCATAATTCAAACATGGTCGAGTTTCCTAAGAAACAGAAAGATGGAAAGCAGCCGATCGCTTACGGATATTCAGTAGTGTTCGATACATGCGCCGCCTTGCAGAAATTTCTGTCTGAAATCGACGATTAAATCATAATGGAGGATATAACACCCCCTCCAAAAACCCCACCAGATCATCCGTCACGAAATCCACATGCGGCTCCTCGCCGCGCGCGATCTCCCACGCTTCGCGCTCCACCGCCTCCCCCGCAAGCGGCAGCACCAGCACCGTCGTCATGCCGCGCTTGTGCGGCACCACGAGGTTGCGCGGCAAATCCTCGAACAACACGGCGCGCGCGGGATCGACCTTCATCTGGTCGAGGAAGCGGTCGTAAGTCGCTGCATCGGGCTTGGCGATGAAGTCGGCGGCGATGATGTCGAAAATGTCCTCGAAGAGATGGTCGATCCCTATCTGCTTCGCGGTCTTGATCGCGTGATCGCGCGAGCCGTTGGTGAGGATCAGCTTGCGGCCGGGCAGCGCGGCGATCGCTTCCGCCAGCGAATGGTTGTGCGCGATGAGGGTTCGGTCGATGTCGTGGACAAAGGAAAGATAGCTATGCGCGTCGACGCCATGCTCGGTCATCAGCCCGCGCAGCGTCGTGCCGTAGCGCAGATAATAGTGCTTCTGGAGCGCGCGCAGCGAGATCGCGTCGTGGCCAAAGAGCCGCATCATGAACAGGGTGATGCGGTCGTCGATCTGCGCCCACATCGTGGAAGTCGCGGGATAGAGCGTGTTGTCGAGATCGAACACCCATGTGTCGATGTGAGCGAAGCGGTCTCTCAATACGCCTTCGATGTCACGCATCTTTTCAGCCACAGGAGCCGTCATGGCCGGGCTTGTCCCGGCCATCCACGCCGAGACATGGCGCCCGCGGCGGAGCCAACGCCCGCGCGAGGCGGGCCTGCTTCGCACAACCCCGCGCCCGGACGGCGTGGATGCCCGGCACAAGGCCGGGCATGACGGACGCTGGAGCAGCGTAGGGGATGTGCGACCGCACCCTCACCGCGTGATCAGCGTGCCGGCGCCGTGATCGGTCAGGAGTTCGATCAGCACCGCATGCGGCAGCTTGCCGTCGAGGATGACGACGCCCTCGACGCCGCGTTCGATGGCGTACATGCAGGTCTCGACCTTGGGGATCATGCCGCCGGTGATGGTGCCGTCGGCGATGAGGCCGGGGATGTCGGCGACCTTCAGTTGGCGGATAAGGTTCTTGTTTTTGTCCAGCACGCCGGGCACGTCCGTCAGGAACAGCAGACGCTTGGCGCCGAGCGCGCCGGCGATGGCGCCGGCGAATGTGTCGGCGTTGACGTTGTAGCTCGCGCCGCCCGGACCTTGCGCCACGGGCGCCAGCACGGGGATGAGTTCGCGGCCGAGCACCTGGTCGAGCACCGTCGTGTCGACCTTGTCGGGCTCGCCCACATAGCCGAGATCGACGCCGTCGGGGCGCTCGAGCTTTTTGGCCGTCAGCATGCGGCCGTCCTTGCCGGTGAGCCCGATGGCGCGGCCGCCCTCGGAATTGATGTAGCCGACGATCTGCTTGTTGATGGCGCCGGCCAGCACCATTTCGACGATGCCCATCGTCTCGCCGTCGGTGATGCGCAGCCCGTCGGCGAATTGCGACTTGATGCCGAGCCGCGTGAGCATGGCGCCGATCTGCGGCCCGCCGCCATGCACGACGACCGGGTTCACGCCCGATTGCTCGAGCAGCACCATGTCGCGCGAGAAATTGCGCGCCACCTCGTCGTCGCCCATGGCGTGGCCGCCATATTTCACCACGACGATGGCCTCGTCATAGCGCAGCATATGCGGCAGCGCCTGCATCAGGATGCGGGCCTGGGCGAGCGCGCTTTCGGCTGTGTCGGTGGTCATGCGTGGCCTCGTGTCGGAAGCCCGCGGGCGTCGCGGGCGCGCTCCACCTAGACCGGAGTTTCCGTCGCTTTCAAGCCCCGCGTTCGGCCAGGAGCTTCGCGACGGCGCCGCGCAGCGCGGGTATCCCCTCCCCCGTGTGCGAGGAGGTGAAGATGATTTCCGGATAGGCGGCCGGGCGTTTGGCGAGCGCCTGAAGGGTCGCGGCGGCGACGACCTCGCGCTCGGAGGCCTTCAGCTCGTCGTGCTTGGTGAGGATGACCTGATAGGAGACCGCCGACTGGTCGAGAAGGTCGAACATCTCTTCGTCCACCGGCTTCACGCCGCGCCGCCCGTCGACCAGGACGAAGACGCGCAGAAGCGCGGCGCGGCCGCGAAGATAGTCGCGCATCAGCACGCCCCAGCTCGCGACCTTCTCCTTGCCGACGGCGGCGTAGCCATAGCCGGGCATGTCGACGAGGCGCAGGCGCGCGGGCACACTTTTTGACGCGTTTTCTTCACGCGAACCGGCCTCCACTTCGCTGGAAAACGCTTTCGCACCAAGCGCAAAGAAATTGAGCTGCTGCGTGCGTCCCGGCGTATGCGAGACGCGGGCGAGCGTCTTGCGGTTGGTCAGCGCGTTGAGAAGCGACGATTTGCCGACGTTGGAGCGGCCGGCGAAAGCGATCTCCGGGGGGCCGAGCGGCGGCAGGTCGCTCGCCTTCACGCTGGCGAAGATGAAGTCGCACGGACCCGCGAAGAGGATGCGGCCGTCTTCGAGGAAGTCGGGTTCTGTCATGGCGCAGCGATCAGCACGATCTCTCCCGTCATTGCGAGCGAAGCGAAGCAATCCAGAGCCGTAACGAGGGTCTGGATTTCTTCGTCGCTACGCTCCTCGCAATGACGATTGCAAGGGACTTTCGCCAACTCACGCCATGCCGAAGGTCTTGCGGAGATTATCCCACAATTCGAACTTCACGCCGGCGCGCTTGTAGATGACGCCCTGCTGCACGATCGACAGCAGATTGTTCCACGACCAGTAGATGATGAGGCCGGAGGCGAAGCTGCCCATGGTGAAAGTGAACATCACCGGCATCCAGGCGAACATGGTCTTCTGCACCTCGTCCGTCGGCTCGGGGTTCATCTTCATCTGCAGCCACATGGTGACGCCCATCACCAGCGGCCAGACGCCAAGCGCTAGATAAGGCCCGAAGAAGGCGACATGGGTCGGGTCGAAGGGCAGCACGCCGAAGAGGTTGAAGATGTTGGTGGGGTCCGGCGCCGAGAGATCCTTGATCCAGCCGAAGAAGGGCGCGTGACGCATTTCGATCGTCACGACGAGTACCTTGTAGAGCGAGAAGAAGACCGGAATCTGCAGCAGCACGGGCAGGCAGCCGCTCGCGGGGTTCACCTTCTCGCGCTTGTAGAGCTCCATCTGCTCCATGTTGAACTTGTGCTTGTCGTCGCCGTATTTTTCCTTCAATTCTTTGATCTTGGGCTGAATTTCCTTCATCTTGGCGATCGACTTGTAGCTCTTGTTGGCGAGCGGCAGGAAGGCGAGCTTCACGATGACGGTCACCGCGAGGATCGCAAGGCCGAAGTTGCCCAGCAGCTTGTAGAGGAAATCGATGATGCGGAACATCGGCCGCGTGATGAAGTAGAACCAGCCCCAGTCGATCAGGAGATCGAAGCGCTTGAGGCCCGGATTGGCCTTGTAGGCGTCGAGCGTGTCGACTTCCTTGGCGCCGGCGAAGACATAGGTCGTCGCATCGGCGGTCGCGCCGGGCTCGATGGTGCGCGGCTCCGTCACCGTGTCGGCCTGAAAGGTCTTCGTCAGTCCGCCCATCGCGACGTAACGCGCTTCGATCGCGGCGTTCTGGTCAGGCGCGACGACGGCGCCCCAATATTTGTCGGTGAAGCCGACCCAGCCGCCAACGCCCTTGAACGTCTTGGTGGCGTTCGGCTCTTTCTCGATCTTGTCGTAGGTGAGCTCCTCGCCCTTGTCGCCGACGACGCCGACGAAGCCCTCATGCAGGGCGGCGTAGCCGGCGGACGGCGGATGGCCGATGCGCGTCACGCGAGAGAAGTTGTAGAGCGTGACGGGCTTGCCGGACTTGTTCTCGACCGTCTGCTTGATGGTGAAGAGATATTCGTCGTCGATCGAGATAACGCGCTTGAAGACGAGGCCCTGGCCGTTGTCCCAGGAAAGCGTCACGGGCCTGGCGGGGGTCAGCTTGTCGGAGTCGGCGGTCCAGAGCGTCTCGGTCGTCGGCAGCGCGGGCGCGCCTTCTGTCTCGCCGGTGAGATAGCCCATTTCCGCATAATAGGGATCGGGGCCGTCTTCCGGCGAAAGCAGCGTGATGATCGGGCTCGTCGGATCGACGGTCTGACGGTATGCCTTCAGCGACACGTCATCGACGCGGCCGCCCTTGAGCGCGATGGAGCCCAGGATCGAGCGCGTCTCGATCGGCAGGCGCGGGCTGAGGGCGAGAGCCTCGGCGCGGTTGCGCGCAACGGGCTTCACGGCCGAGGCGGCGCCGGCCTTGTCGGGCGCGCCGAGCTTGGGGATCTTCGCCATGCGCTGCTGCTGCTCGAGCGCCTGCTTCTGCCTCTCCATCTCGGGGAAGGCGTAGAAATAATCCCACAGCCCGATGAAGATCATCGAGAGCGCTGCGGCCATGAGCATGTTTTTTGTGTTGTCGTTCATGACGCCGCAGGCCTGTCTTTCGTTTTCCGCCGGAGGTTCGCGGCGTGTCGCTCGTCGAGCCGCGCGAAGCCTTCGGCCATTTGAGTGATGATGTCGGCGAAGGGCGCAGCTAGCGCCTCCCGCCTCGCGACGAACACGTAGTCGCGCCCGGCCCGCGCGCCAAGGGCTTCGCTTACGCGCAAAGCCTCCTTCAGGCGCCGGCGGATGCGATTGCGCCCCACCGACCCCGCGACCTTCCTGGTGACGGTGAAGCCGAAACGGGCGTCGCTGGCCGCCTCCGCCGCGCCCTGCTCGGCCATCTGGACCGTGAACAGTCGCGACGAAACGCGCGCGCCGGTCTTCGACGCACGCACGAAATCCTGGCGGCGGCGCAGGCGCGCCAGCCTCTTACCGGCCAGTCTCTTGTCGGATTGCCGCTGGTCGGCGGGGGCGTCCGTCGTCATTGTGCCGTCCGCCTTTTCCGTCGAATGCCCGCGGCCGATGTCAGGCCGAGAGGCGCTTGCGGCCGCGCGCGCGGCGGGCCGCGATGATGTTGCGGCCGCCGACGGTGGCCATGCGGGCGCGGAAGCCGTGGCGGCGCTTGCGCACGATTTTGGAGGGCTGATACGTCCTTTTCACCGGTCTTCTCCACTGGCGAAGCGCGCGCGGGGCGCCTTTCGCTTCTTTTTCAATTATTCGCCGCAGCTCGCGCCGCAGGCCTGAAGGGGGACGGCGCCCGAGGGGTCCGCAAAGCGGCCCGCCACAAAGCATTCGCCGCCCCTTTTGGAGCGGCGCCGATGGCACGCATATAGGAGAAAGCCGCGGCTCAAGTCAATGTTATAGGCAGGGGGTTTTCGGCCATTGGGCGGACAAAGCGGGCCTCAATGCCTATGGCCCCACCGCCCCCTCACCTTTGCGCCAGCTTCTCCACCGGCTGCGCGCCGCGCGAGCCCTGCACCACGACGCGGGCGCCGGGCTGGACCTTGCTGTAGAGGTCGATCGCGTCCTGGTTGATCATGCGGATGCAGCCGGAGGATTCGCTGTGGCCGATGCTCCAGGGCTCGTTGGTGCCGTGGATGCGGAACAGCGTGTCCTTGTCGCCCTGCCACAGATACATGGCGCGCGCGCCGAGCGGATTGGCCGGCCCGCCATGCATGCCCTCGCCGCTCTGCAGCTTGCTCATCTTGCCCTTGAGGTCCGGGCGGCGCTCGATCATTTCTTTCGGTGGATACCAGTCCGGCCATTCCTGCTTGTTCTTGATCGTCGCGTCGCCGACCCAGACGAAGCCCTCGCGGCCGACGCCGACGCCATAGCGCGTCGCCCGGCCGGCGCCCTCGACATAATAAAGATAGTGGCTGGCCGGATCGACGACGACGGTCCCCGGCGCCTCCTTGGTGGCGTAGGCGACGTTCTTGCGCAGGAATTGCGAGCCGATCCCGGAAAGCTTCACAGCCGGGACGGTGTGCTCGCCGTCCTGAACCGAGCCGTAGATGGCGCTGTATTTGGGCTCGACCGCGTCGGTGAGCGCGACGGGCGTCACCGGCTCGGGCGCGGGCTTCAGGGGCTTGCCCGGCGCGATCGGGGGCGCGATGGCGGTCAGGGTCGTCGGGGTCGAGTTGCATCCGGCGAGGCCGGCGGCGAAAGCGAGAAACGCGAGCTTGCGGCGTGTCGAGAGGGTCATGGAAACGCACCGGCAGTCAGGAGTGGCGAGCCCCTTTTTTAGGGGAGAAAGCCGCGCCCCGATATTGCCGAAAAGACACACGGTCCGCGCGAAATGAACGTCAGGGAAGTTGAAAGCCGCTGGCTTGACCTGCTAGACGACCGGTCGCATAATGCCCCCATGTCCGATCGCACGATAGACGCCACGAAGAAACGCCTGCTCGACCATGGCGTGGCGATGCTGCTGTTGAATGGTTATCACGGCGCCGGTCTCGCCGAGATCCTCAAGGCGGCCGGCGTGCCGAAGGGCTCCTTCTATTATTACTTCGCCAGCAAGGAGGAGTTCGGAGCGGCGGCGGTCGAGCATTATATCGCGCCCTTCCTGCGGCTCCTGACGGAGCGGCTGGCCGAGCCCGGCAAGAGCGGGCTCGAGGCGTTGACGGCCTATTTCCGCGATCTCGCCGCCGAGCTCGAGGCGAACGACTTCAAGGGCGGCTGCCTCCTCGGCAATCTGATGGGCGAGGTCGGCGACACGAGTCCCGCGGCGCGCGACGCCCTCAAGCGCGCGGTCGACCGCTATCGCGACCTGCTCGCCAAAGGCCTCGCCCGCGCGCAGCAGGACGGCGCCGCCCGCGCCGACCGCGACGCCCGCGCCATGGCCGACCTGCTGGTCGACGGCTGGCAGGGCGCCTTGCTGCGCATGAAGGTCGAGCGCTCCGCCGCGCCGCTTCACGCCTTTATCAACGAGACCTTGCTCGGCTACTGCGGCCGCGCCTGACGGCAACAGTAGCCGCCCCACTTGCCCCGAACCGACGCAGGAGACGCAAAACAAACCAACCTATGACAGCCCAACAATAGTCGACCGGTCTAATTCTCAAGAGAGGAAACCACAATGAAAAACGCCGCCGCAGCGCTGTGCGCGCTCGCCCTTTTCGCCGCCGCCCCCGCCCGAGCGGAAATTCTCGCGGCGCTCAACTACGAGACCAAGGCCGGCGTGACCCCGCGCCGCGAGGGAATCGCCATCATCGACATCGACCCCTCCTCGCCGACCTTCAACAAGATCGTCAGGGACGCGCCGCTGCCAAGCGACTTCGTCGCCCATCACATTTATTTCAACCGCGATGCGAGCAAGGCCTATGTCACTTCGCTGGGGCGCAGCGCCATCGCGGTCTTCGACGCCGCGAAACTGCCCGAGGAGCCGCAGATCGTCCCCGTCCCCGACTGCAAGGTGGGCGAGGACATGGTCTTTTCTTCCGATCGCAAGCGCTGGTTCCTGAGCTGCATGGGATCGAGCAACGTCATCATCGGCGACGCGGAGACCAACCGCACGATCAGCGTCATCTCCGGCGAGGAGCCCGGGCCGGACGCCCCCGCCCGTCCCTTCATCAAACATCCGCGCGGGTTGACGCTTTACGAGCCCCTCGACCTTCTCGTCGCGACGAGCACTGTCAATCCCGCGGATTTCAAGCAGGCGGGCGAGACGATCGCCCTCATTCAGGCCTCGAGCGGGAAGCTGATCGCGACACACAAGGTCTCCGGCAAGCCCTCCCCATCGGGCGAGGCGCCGGTGGAAACGGCCTTCGTCCCCAGGCGCGCGCCGCATACGGCCTTCATCACCAATATGCTCGGCGGTTCGCTGTGGCGCGCGGTCTGGCAGGAGCAGGGCAAGACCTTCGCATTGTCCCCCGCCTTTGATTTTTCGACCATCGGCCAGGGCATGCCGCTGGAGATGGAGTTCAACGAGGCCGGCGACCGGCTCTATGTGACGACCGCGAAACCCGGGGCGCTCAATATCTTCGACATCGCCGACACGGCGCGCCCGAAACTTCTGGCGAGCATCCCGACCGCGGCCGGAGCGCATCACTTCGTCTTCTCGCCCGACCGGCGCCACGCCTTCGTGCAGAACAGTCTGCTGAACCTTCCCGATATGAGCGACGGCTCCGTGACCGTGGTCGATCTCGAATCGAACAAGCCGGTTGGCCGAATCGACGTGCTTCAGAAGGCCGGACTGAACCCCAATTGTATCGTGCTGATGCCGAAATGGCGGGGCGGCGAGGAGGACTGACGGCGCGGATAGCGACCGAGCGATGCGGGGCGCGGCCAGGCCGCGCCCTTTTCTCCCGATTGCAACTTTTTGCCTTTGCGCCCTGGAGTCGCGCCGGCGTATTAATTGGGAACGGCGAGTGATTCGCGTCGCCGCTGCTCATCCTTCCCTCGTTGCGTTCGGTCGTTTTCCTGCGCTTTTGTCGCCCCAATTAAGACTTTGGGCAGCAATGCGGGCGTAAGTGAAGGTTTATTAACCAATCCCGCTTACCGTTCACGCTAGACGGGAAGAGTCGCAGGGCCAGGGTTTGGTCTGCGACCGGCGGCCGCCACATGGCGCGTTGTCATTCCGGGAAATTTCGATGGAGCTCGGTGGGGAACCAACATGCGCGTTTTATTGATCGAAGACGACAGCGCGACGGCTCAAAGCATCGAGCTCATGCTCAAGTCCGAGAATTTCAATGTCTATACGACCGACCTCGGCGAAGAAGGCATCGATCTCGGCAAGCTCTATGACTATGACATCATCCTTCTCGACCTGAACCTCCCCGACATGTCGGGTTATGAGGTTTTGCGCACGCTGCGCGTCGCGAAGGTGAAGACGCCGATCCTGATTCTCTCCGGCCTCGCCGGTATCGAGGACAAGGTGAAGGGTCTGGGTTTCGGCGCCGACGACTATCTGACCAAGCCCTTCCACAAGGACGAGCTGGTCGCCCGCATCCACGCCATCGTGCGCCGCTCCAAGGGCCATGCGCAGTCGGTCATCACCACCGGCGACCTCATCGTCAATCTCGACCAGAAGACCGTGGAGGTCGGCGGCGCCCGCGTGCATCTGACAGGCAAGGAATACCAGATGCTGGAGCTGCTTTCGCTCCGCAAGGGCACGACGCTGACGAAAGAGATGTTCCTCAATCATCTCTACGGCGGCATGGACGAGCCGGAACTCAAGATCATCGACGTCTTCATCTGCAAGCTGCGCAAGAAACTGGCGAACGCCAGCGACGGGCGCAACTATATCGAGACGGTCTGGGGCCGCGGCTATGTTCTGCGCGAGCCCAATGAAGCCGACGAGCGCATCACCGCGTAAAAGCGGGCGCGACTGAGAAAATGCGGCAAAGAAAAAAGCCATGTCGTTGGACATGGCTTTTTCATTTTGCGTAAGCTGCTTTTCCAGCCGCCGAGAAAAATGCGCGCCGGACGACGCGCATTTCAGCGTTTTCTGGCTTTCCGCTTCAGGCAAGGCGCAACTGCGGCGAGGCGCGGCGGCGGGTCCGCCACAGGCCGTCCTCGGAAACCTTTGTGAAGTAGGCGTTGGGCTCGCTCGTCGCCTCGGCGGCGCCGAGATACAGATAGCCGCCGTCGCTGAGCGCATTGGACAGTCGGCCAAGAACGGCCTGCTTGTTCTCCGAATCAAAATACATCAGCACATTGCGGCAGAAGATGACGTCGAAGGCGCCGAGTTCGGAATAGTCGGAGAGCAGATTGAAGTCGCGGAAATCGATGCGCGCGCGCAGATGCTCGTTGACGCGCCAGGCCTCTTCCCTGCGGTGGAAATAGCGCAGCAGCTGACTCGTGGAGAGTCCGCGCTGCACCTCGAACTGGCTGTAGCTGCCGTTGCGCGCCGCATCGATCGCCGCGGTCGAGAGATCGGTGGCGAGAATCTCGAGGCTCCAGCCACGCAGCGCCGTCGCGTCCTGATCCAGCGTCATCGCAAGCGAATAGGCTTCCTGGCCGGTCGAGCAGGCGGCGCACCAGAAGCGCAGACGCCGCTCATGCGCGCGCGCGGCGATCAGATCGGGCAGAACCTTGCTGCGAAACGTCTCGAAGGGCGTGCGGTCGCGGAAGAACAGCGTCTCATTGGTGGTCATGGCGTCGATCACATCTCTCTGAAAAAGCGGATTCCCGTGGCCTTCAAACGCTTCCACGAGGTGAGCGAAACTGTCGTATCCATGCGCGCGCATCACGGGCGCGAGGCGGCTTTCGGCGAGATATTGCCTGTCGGCGTCGAGGGCGATGCCCGTGAGCGCGGCGAGGCGGCGCCGAAAGCGCGCGAAGACGAGGTTCATGCGAAGGCCCTCCGTTCCGGAGAGCGCATGCGAGCGGGCGGCCGCAACCGCCATTCGAGAAAATCACGCATTCTACAAACGCCTTGACTGCCTCTCGCCGGCCCATTGCCGGCGAGCCTCGAAAACCGGCCTCAGACGAGGCCGATTTCCTCGAACTTGGAACGCACGATGTTCTGGTCGAAGGGTTTCATGATGTATTCGTCGGCGCCGGCGTGCATCGCGCGGGCGATATGGCCGACTTCGTTCTCGGTGGTGCAGAACACGACCTTCGGCGACGCGCCTCCCGGCATGCGGCGCAGCGCGCAGAGAAATTCGAAGCCGTCCATCTCCGGCATGTTCCAGTCGAGCAGAATGGCGTCCGGCATGCCCTTCTCGCATTCGGCGAGGGCCGCCTTGCCGTCACCGGCCTCGGTGGTGCGGAAATGCAGACCTTCAAGAATGCGCCGGGCGACCTTGCGGATCACGGCGGAGTCGTCGACGACGAGCACCTGTTTCATGCGTTTGCTCCTCTGTTTGAAACAACTTGTCTCACCTCGCGAAGCGTCGCTTCGCTGAGTTTTGCGACCCGCCGCAGCACGGCCTCGATGTCGAGGATCGACAGAAAGCCGTCATTGTGGCGGTAGCACCCGTCCATCAGCTCCGCGAGCCGCGGATCGATGTGGGCGGGGCAATTGATGCGGTCGGACTCGTTCGTGGAGACGACGTCCTGCGTCTCGTCCACGAGCAGGGCATATTCATCGCCATTGTGCTCGATGCCGACGGCGAGCGTCTTGCTCTCGCCCGTCGCCTCGCCGAGCCACAGGCAGCGGTCGAGATGCAGCACGGTGACGATGCGTCCGCGCAGGTTGGTGAGCCCGGCGACCTCGGGCGGCGCCAGCGGCACGGCCGTGAGATTGTCGACGTAGAAGATCGTCTTCACGCTATCGACCGGCACGCCGATCGTCTGTCCGCGAACCTTGATCGTGAAGAAGCGGCTCTGCACCGTCGCAGCGCTCGCGCGCTTGCGGCTGTAACTGAAGTCGGCGATGTCGAAATTGCTCATGCCGCGATCTCCGCCATCACGCGCCGCTCGATCTCGTCGCCCAGGGAAGAAACGCCCTTGAGAAGCTGATCGACAGCCTCGAGGAGCGCACGGCGGTCGAACTTGCCGACGACGGCGCTGACGCCGCAAAGCGAAGCGACCTCGACCGCGCTCGCCGTCTTCTGCGGCGCGAGCGCGACGATGGGCAGGGTCTCGAACCCCGGGCATTGAAGCAGCGCCCGCGCGAGGGCGTAGCCGTCCATCTCGGGCATGTCGATGTCCGTCACCGCGGCATGGATTTTCAGGCCGCGCTCGATCAGCGCCAGCGCCTCCTTGCCGGAGGCGGCGGTCGAGACCTCATAGCCTGCGGCGAGCAGCACAGGGGCCAGCATGTCGCGGAAGAATTGCTTGTCGTCGACGAGCAGGATGCGCGGACGCTGGTTCACGCCACGCGTCAATACGCTCGGATCGACGCTCTCGATGAAATAAGCGACATCGAGAACCTCGACGATCTGGTCATTGATGTTGACCGTGCCGATGACGCTCGGGTCGGTGCTGCGCTTCTGGAAGACGAGCGCCTCCTCGGCGACGTCGATGATCTCTTCCGCCAGAAGCGCGATCGCCTGCCCCGCGCCGGCGAGCACCAGGACCGGATACTCCGCCTTGCCGAGATGAATGTCCGCGGCTGCCGGGATGATCGGCAGCAGCCGTCCCTCGTGCAGCATCAGATAGCCGTCGCCCGATTTGGCGAAGCGATCGGAGCTGACTTCTTCGATGCGCATGATGAGCGACAGCGGCAGCGCCTTCAGCGCGCCCGCGCCGGCGCGCATCAGCACGATGCGGGTCTTCTCCCGCTCCGGCGTCGCCGCCTCTGTCGCAACGGGGCGCTGCGGTTCGGCGATGTTGTCGAGGCCGACGCGCTCGACGATCGCCGCCGGATCGAGGATCAGCACGACGCCGCCGTCGCCGAGAATCGTCTGGCCCGAAAAGACGCCGATGCGCGCGAGCGGACCGACAAGCGGTTCGATCACGACTTCCTGAACGTCGGCGATGCTCTCGACGAGCAGTCCGAAGCGCACGCCGCCGACGCGCAGGATGACCACGAAGCCGTTGCGGCGCTCGCCGCCCGAGGAAGGGAGATTGAGCGCGACAGCGAGATCGGCGAGCGGCAGGGCGTCGCCGCGCAGACGCAGCACGGGCGCGTCGTGAATGAGCTGGATTTCGTGGTCGAATCCGTCGCCGACGCCCACAACCTCAACCACCGCCATCTGCGGAATGGCGAAACGCGAGCCGCCGCTCGACAGGATGAGCGCCGGGGCGATGGCGAGGGTGAGCGGAATGCGCAGCGTGACGGTGGTGCCCTTGCCGGGCTTGGAGTTGAGCGAAACCGTGCCGCCGATGGACTGGATGTTTTCGCGCACGACGTCCATGCCGACGCCGCGGCCCGACACGCGGGTGACGGCCGCGGCGGTCGAGAAGCCGGGCAGGAGGATGAACTGGAAAATGTCGGAGTCGCTCATGCGCGAAAGCAATTCCGCCGTCGCGAGGCCGCGCGCGATCGCCTTCGCCTTTATGCCCGCAAGATCGAGCCCGCGCCCGTCGTCCTTCACCTCGATGGTGATCTGGCCGGCGTCGTAGGTGGCGGAGATGCGGATGAGGCCGATCTCCGGCTTGCCCAGGCGCAGCCGCTCCGCAATAGTCTCCAGCCCGTGGTCGGCGGCGTTGCGGAGAATATGCGTCAGCGGCGCCCGGATGAGCTCGATGACCTGGCGGTCGAGCTCCGTCTCGGCGCCATAGGTGACGAGTTCGATCTTCTTGCCGAGATCGATCGAGAGGTCGCGAACGAGGCGCGGGAGCGTCGCGAAAAGCCGCTCGACGGGCTGCATGCGCACACGCATGACGGCGTCCTGCAGGTCGCTCGTCACGCTGGAGAGATTTTGCACCGACGCCTTCACCGTCTCGTCGCCGGCGGCGGCCGAGAGCTCGAGCAGCTGGTTGCGGGTCAGCACCAGCTCGGAGACGATGCCCATGAGCCGGTCGAGCACGCCGACCGAGACGCGCACCGTTTCGCCCATACGCACGCCGGGGGCATGAATGTGCTCCGGCATGGTCGCAAGATGCGAGGGATTGAAGAGCGGCGCCGGCGCGGGGTCGGCTGGCGTTTCGCCCTCGGGCGGCGCTTGCGTCGCCGCCTGAGCCGGCGCCTGTCCGGGGCGCAGACTCGCAGCGCCGCGCTCGAGCTCCTGCAGGAGATCGGCGTCGTCGCCTTCGGGCTCCGTCTCCGAGGCGGCGATGTCGAGGAGCAGCGCCGACAGCCGGTCGACGGCGGCGAGGATGAGAGAGACATGACCCGGCGTCGCCGTCGCGCCGTCGCGCAAACGGCCGATCAGCGTCTCGGTGGCGTGGGTGAGGCGCGCGACGCGCGGCAGGCTGAGAAAGCCGCTCGACCCTTTGATCGTGTGGATGTGCCTGAAAAGGCTGGCGATCAGCGCAGGATCCGCCTGATCCTTCTCGAAGCGCAGCAGCTCAGTCGACGCCGCGTCGATGTGCTCGGTCGCTTCTTGAAGAAATTCTTTAAGCAGATCGTCCATGCAACGCCTCACGCCGCTTGAGCGCGGCGATGGGCGGAGTATGGGGAAAACGGGTTAAAAGAACCGAAACCCGAGGTTGCAGGTTTACAGTTGGGGGCCGACGTGATCGGGCGCGCAAAAGGCCGCCCTGCGGCGGCCTTCCGAATGTCGCGCCCTGCGCCTTCGATCAGGCTACGGCGCTCTGCGGCTCCTGCGCCTCGGCAAGCGCTTCGGCCGGCCTGGCTTCGATCGTCACCAATTCGGGCTCGCTCGTCACGGTGATGTCGAGGCCGCAGGCCTTGGCGACGAGACCTGCGTAATATGGCTGGATGGCGCGCGCGTCGATCGCGCCTTCCTCAGCCTCGCCCGAGAGCAGCGCAGGAATGGTGGCGGCGACGCGGGCGTTGGTTCCCTTCGCTTCGATCTTGAAGGCGATCCGCTCCTCGTCGCCGGTCGACGACACGGAGATGACGCCGCCGCGCGGGATCGTGGCGTCGGCGAGAAGGCAGAGATTGAGCAGCAGCTTCACCTTGTTCTTCGACATGAGGACGCGCGGAACGCTCCAGTTGAGCTGGGTGCGTTCGTCGGCGAGAAGCTGGCGGGTGACGAGTTCGGCGTCGCCCGTGTCGATGGAGGCGCCCTTGGAGCCGGCGGCGCCGAAGGCGAGGCGGCAGAACTGAAGACGCGACGACGCTTCATTTGCGCTGGACTTAATGAGCGCGAGCGCATGGCCGCGCATCTCGGCGTCCTTCTCCTCCTCCAGAACCTCGAGGCCGTTGACGATGGCGCCGACCGGAGAAATCACGTCATGGCAGACCCGCGAGGACAGCAGGGCCGCGAGATCGAGTGCGTCGAGCGAGAACTGTGTCATGGAGCCATTCCCGGTGGCGCCGCGCGGCGCGTGAAGGTTTCGGTAGCGCGTTCAAAAACATCGCGAATTAAACGCAGACGACGCGGATTGCACGGGCGCGAATCAGCGCGGACAGTCTATAGGAAAAGTAACTGTCGGCGCGCGGATTGCAAATACGGCGGCGATTGGTCGTAAACAAAGCCTGAAGGGCGGCCCGATGACAGGACAGACAATGCCGATCATGAACGCGCGCTCCGACCGCCAGAGTCTCGCGCGGCTCTTTGGCGATCTCGTCGTCGGAGCGGGTGCGCTCGCCATGGAAGTGCTGGCGCGTCCCGAGATCGGCGCGCAGCTCAAATCCGACAAGTCGCCCGTCACCGAGGCGGACGAGCGCGTCGAGGAATATCTGCTTGCGGCGCTCGCGCGCGACCTGCCGGGCGTGCCGATCATCGCCGAGGAAGCGGCGGCGCGCGGCGAGTCCGTCACGCATGGCTCGGCCTTCCTGCTCATCGACCCCATCGACGGCACGCGCGAATTTCTCGCGCGCAGCCCCGAATTCACGGTCAATCTGGCGCTCATCATCGACGGCGCGCCGGTCGCCGGCGCCATCTCGGCGCCCGCGCAGGCGAAAGTCTGGTTCGGCGGCGCGGACAGCTTCGCCGCCGACGCCGCGCCCGGCGGCGCCCTCCCCGCGCCGCAGGACTGGCGGCGGCTGCGCACCCGCAAGGCCCCGCCCAAAGGCATGACGGCGCTCGTCTCGAAATCCCATCTCGACGCGCAGACGACCGACTTCATCTCCCGCCTGCCGGTGATCCGCCGCATGTCGGTCGGCTCCTCCCTGAAATTCTGCGCCGTCGCGGAGGGCCTCGCCGACGTCTATCCACGCTTCGGGCCGACGATGGAATGGGACACGGCGGCGGGCGACGCCATCCTGCGCGCGGCGGGCGGCGCGGTGCTCGATCCCGCCGGCGCGCCGCTCCTCTACAACAAGGCCGGCGCGAAATATCTCAACGGCTCCTTCATCGCCTGGGGCGACCCTTCAGCCTCAACGCTTTCTTAAGGACGCGGCGCGAATCTCACCGAAGACGCTAACCCCGCCGTAAGCATGACGCATCCGCGCCGCGCCGCGGCCGCATTCGACGCCGAACCGTCGATGCGTTGCCAACAAGCGTCTTCGGAGCATGAGCGATATGAGCGCCTCGCATAGTTCGTCCTCACGCCGCGACCTTCTTCGCCTCGCCGCCGCATCTGCGGCCAGCGCTGCGCTTCCACGGTCAGCCTGGTCCTCGCAGCGTTTGGAGACTTACTCCACGGGAGAGATCGTCGAGAACGGCCATCACTTCTTCGGATCGATCTCGCGCGGACTCGCCGACGGGCTCGAGCGCGCGAACAAGAGCTGGGGCCGCCCCAACGCCTACATCCTCGGGCAGGAGGCGGGCGGGGCCTTCGTCGGCGGCCTGCGCTACGGCGAAGGCACGATGTTCACCCGCAACGCCGGCCGCAAGCGCGTCTTCTGGCAGGGCCCCTCGATCGGCTTCGACGCCGGCGCGGACGGCGCCCGCACGATGATGCTGGTCTACAATCTGCCGGAGGTGGACTCGATCTACCGCCGCTACGCCGGCGTCAACGGCTCGGCCTATCTCGTCGGCGGCCTCGGCTTCACGGCGCTCAACAATCAGGAAGTCGTCGTGATGCCCGTTCGCGCCGGCCTCGGCGCGCGGCTCGGCCTCGCCATCGGCTATCTGAAGTTCACACCGGACTCGACCTGGAACCCGTTCTGACGCTCGCGCCGCCTTTTGATTTCACCGCCGGGACGTGGCACTCTCACACCGTCCCGCCCGATAATCGCGCGGCGGCGCGAGGTTTTGCGTCTTGATCGAACAGGCGATGTATTTTGCGCTCGGCTTTCTCGTCGCCGGGCTGATTACGCTACTTTTTCTGCCCGCCTTCTGGCGGCGCGCCCTGCGCCTTTCCATGCGCCGGCTGCAAATGCTGGCGCCCATGTCTATGGAGGAGGTCATCGCCGAGCGCGACCTCCTGCGCGCCGACTTCGCGGTGCGCGAGCGCCGGCTCGAGCAGGAGATGGAGGCCGTGCGGGCCTCCAAGGCGCATGACCTTTCCGCGCTCGGTCGCCACGCCGCCCGCATCGCCGAGATCGAGCGGCAGCTCAAGCAAGCGGCCGCCGCCAATCGCGACATGGAGCTGCAACTGCGCGAGGCGCAGAAGATGCTCGCCGAACGCACCGATCTGCTCAGTTCCACCGAATCCGCCCTGCATGAAATGACCGAGCGGGCCGACCGCGACGTCGAGCAGCTGCGGCTCCTCGAATCCGACAAGGAAGTGCTGGGCCGTGAGAAGGAGGCGCAATACAGCCGCGTCGTCGCGCATGAGGCGAAGATCGGCGCGCTGCATGACGAAAGCGCCAAACTCCAGCGCGAGCTCGACGCGCTCAATGAGAAATTCGAGCGCGCCGCCGCCGAGGCCGCCCGCGTGCCCGGCCTCATCCAGGACTACAATCAGACTTTCGAGAAACTGCAACGCGCGCTCGAGGAGACGCGCGATCTGACCGGGGCGCGCGACGAGACCCGCGCGGCGCTTGCGGCTGAAGAAAGCCGCCGTCGCAACGAAGTCGACCATCTCGAAAACGCCCTGCGCAACGCGCGCGCCGAGGCGCGAGACGCCGCCGACAAGCTGGAAGCCGCGCGCGCCGACAACGCAATGCTCAACGGCGCGGTGGAAGCGCTGCGCGCCGAGCGCGCCAATCAGCGTCGCGCATCCATTGCGGACGCTGCGACCGCCGCGCCCTCGGAAACCGACGTTGCCGCGTTGCGCGAGGCGATCGTCGAATTTGGCGACCGCGTCGCGCAGCTCGCAGAAAGCGGCAAGGCGCCGGAGCGGGCGGAATCGGCGGGTTGACCGGCCGCGCGCCGTTTGTGACAAGTGCGCCGACGTCAATTTATCCGAGGAGGCTCCTTTGCTCTTCGCCGCACTTTGCTTCGACAAACCCGGCTCCGTGGAACTGCGCATGGCGACCCGCGACGCGCATCTCGCCTTTCTCGCCGAACATGCGGCCAAGGTGAAACTGGGCGGCCCTTTCCTCGACGGCGAGAAACCGGTCGGTTCCCTGCTCATCATCGAATGCGCCGACTACGCCGAGGCGCGCGAACTGCTCGCAGGCGACCCCTACGCCAAGGCCGGCCTCTTCGAGCGCGTGGAGCTGCGCCCCTGGAAGCGCGTGGTGGGAGCCGAAATCTGATGGCGCATTGGCTCTTCAAGAGCGAGCCCTCAACCTGGTCCTGGGACCAGCAGGTCGAAGCGGGCGCCAAGGGCACCTTCTGGAACGGCGTGCGCAACCATCTCGCCAAGCAGCAGATGATGGCGATGAAGAAGGGCGATCGCGGCTTTTTCTACCACTCCAACGAAGAGCGCGCGATCGTCGGGATCGTGGAAGTGATCAAGGAATATTACCCCGACCACACGGACGAGACCGGCAAATTCGGCATGGTCGACGTGAAGGCGGTGAAGGCCGTGAAGAAGCCGGTGACGCTGGCGCAGATCAAGGACGAGCCGCGGCTTTCGGAGATGGCGCTGGTGAAAAACTCGCGCCTGTCGGTGCAGCCGGTGACGGATGTGGAATGGGCGGTTGTGATGGGGATGGCGGGGGAGAAGTGATTTTCTTCCAGATTCGCCGCAGCGTTCCCCTCCCCCGCTTGCGGCGGGGAGGGGGACGTGGTCGCCCTACCCGCCCGTCTTGCCGCTCTCGCCGGCGAGTTCCGACTGCTCCTTCAGGCCGTTCTTGATCTTGTCGAGGATCTTCGGCAGGTCGTCGGCGTCGGGGCCGAGATCGCGGGCGTGGTTCCACTGGAACTGCGCCTCCAGCTTGCGGCCGACGCGCCAATAGGCGTCGCCGAGGTGGTCGTTGATCACCGGGTCCGATGGCTTGAGGTCGATCGCCTTTTCCAGTTCGCGCACGGCGTCGTCGTAGCGGCCGAGGCGGTAATAGGCCCAGCCGAGGCTGTCGACGACATAGCCGTCGCGCTGGCGCAGATCGACCGCGCGGCGCAGCATCTTGAAGGCTTCATCGAGGTTGGCGCCCTGATCCACCCAGCTGTAGCCGAGATAGTTCAGCACCAGCGGCTGGTCGGGGTTGAGCTCCAGCGCTTTCTTGAGGTCCGCCTCCGCAGCCTTCCAGTCCTTGCGGCGCTCATTGGCGATGCCGCGATAATAATAGATCAGCCACTGGCTCTTGTCGGGCAGCGGCTGCAAGTCGATGACGCGCGAATAGGTCGCCGCCGCGTCGGAGAAGAGCTTGCGCGAGCGCTGCAGATTGCCGAGCGCCGTCAGCGCCTCCTGATTCTTCGGATTGGCCGCGACGACGGCGGAAAGATGCTCCGTCGCCTCCTTGGACTTGCCGAGCGTTTCCAGCAGCAGCGCCGCCTGCACATCGGCGTTGACGCGCAGCGGGCTGTCCTTGGGCACGCTGTCATAAAGGTCGATCGCCGTCGCGTCCTGCTTCATGCGCTCATAGACGTCGCCGAGCGTGATGATTGCGAGGGAGTTTTCCGGCGCAAGAAAGAGCGACAGGCGCAGATAGATGAGCGAGGCGAGGTCGTCGCCCTGGCGCCCGCCGACGGCGCCGAGGCCGTAGAGCACTTCGGCCGCGCCTTCGTCGGGCGAGCGCACGAAGGGCGGGAGCGGCTTGCCCTCGTCCAGCGCCTTGATCCCCGAGACGATGATCGGATGGCCGGGCGCCACTTCTTCGAAGCCCTGGTAGACCTTCCTGGCCTCGTCGCGCTGGCCGCGGCTTGCGAGGAATCGCGCATAGGCGTCGACGAGGCGCAGCGTGTTTTTCTCGGCCGCATAGGCGGATTTGAAGCGCCTTTCGGCCTCCGCCTTGTCGCCGCCGAGATCGGCGATGAGCGCGCCGTGATAGTCGCGGAAGACGACGAAGGCCTCGTCGTTGAGCTGGTCCAGCGTCTGCAGCGCCTTGCGCGTGTCCTTGGCGCCGGCGTAGCTCCAGGCGACGAGCAGCGTCGAGGTGATGTCGCGGCGCCGGTCGCCGCCGCCCTTGCCGAGCTCCGCGCGCGCCTGGACGTAGCGGCGGTTCTTGATGAGGTCGACGCCCTTGGTCAGGCGCGCGAGGCCGTTGCCCTTGTCGTGCGCGACAACGCGCGGGGCCAGCGAAACGGCCTCCGGCATGTTGCCATTGGCGAGCGCGGCGACGAAGGCGCGGTCGACGAGATCCTGATTCTTGGGGTCGTCCCGCAGCGCCTCGCGGAAGAAGGTGGAGGCGGCGAGCGTGTCGCGCTCGGCGCCAGCGACGATCGCGGCGAGATAATTGCCCGAAAGGCTGGAGCCGACCTCGAAGGGCCGGGCGACTGACAGGCCGCTCTCGCGCGCCAGCGCGAAACTCGCCTCCGGAAAGGCGCACCAGGCGCCGGCGAGGGCGACGAGCGCAAGGCCCCCGCGCAGCAGCCGGCTCCTTGCGCCGCGAGAGACGGATTCGAGGGGACGAGCAAGATGAGGCACAGGCGCTTTCCTGGAAGAGGGGCGCGGCCGCCGATACGCAACGGGGCGGGCGCCGGGACGAGTGGCCGGAATGTCCAGATTCGCCGGTAAAGATGGCCGTTTTGCGCCCGCGAAGCAAGGCGATTCGGCCGCAGTGCGAGCGCCTGCAAAAACAAAAGGCCGGCGCGAGGCCGGCCTTGATTGCCTAAAGTTTGTCAGCCTTTAGCTGATCGCCTTCACGATCTTCTGCGCCGCGTCGTCGAGATCGTCGGCGGGAATGACGTTCAGCCCTGACTCCGAGATGATCTTCTTGCCCAGATCGACGTTCGTGCCCTCGAGGCGCACGACGAGCGGAACTTTAAGGCCCACTTCCTTCACCGCCGCAATCACGCCTTCCGCGATGGTGTCGCAGCGCATGATTCCGCCGAAGATGTTGACGAGGATGCCCTTCACATTCGGGTCGGCGGTGATGATCTTGAAGGCCGCGGTGACCTTCTCGGTCGTGGCGCCGCCGCCGACATCGAGGAAGTTCGCCGGGAAGGCGCCATAGAGCTTGATGATGTCCATCGTCGCCATGGCGAGGCCGGCGCCGTTGACCATGCAGCCGATGTTGCCGTCGAGGGAGATATAGGCGAGGTCGTATTTCGAGGCCTCGATCTCCTTCTCGTCCTCCTCGGAGAGGTCGCGCAGCTCCATCAGGTCCGGATGGCGGTAGAGGGCGTTGTTCTCGAAGCTCACCTTGGCGTCGAGGCAGCGCAACTGGCCGTCCTTGGTGGTGATCAGCGGGTTGATCTCGAGCATCTCCATGTCCTTCTCGACGAAGGCCTTGTAGAGCTTTTCGGCCAGCGCGCCCGCCTGCTTGGCGAGATCGCCCTTGAGGCCCAGCGCGTCGGCGATGTGGCGGCCGTGATGCGGCATCAGCCCCGTCGCGGGATCGACCGAGAAGGTGACGATCTTCTCGGGCGTGTCATGGGCGACGTCCTCGATGTTCATGCCGCCTTCCGTCGAGACGACGAAGGAGATGCGCGAGGTGGCGCGGTCGATGAGCATCGAGAGGTAGAATTCCTTGTCGATGGCTGCGCCGTCCTCGATGTAGAGGCGGTTGACCTGCTTGCCGGCCTCGCCGGTCTGCAGGGTCACGAGCGTCTTGCCGAGCATCTGGCTGGCGAAGGCCTGCGCCTCCTCGATCGACATGGCGATGCGCACGCCGCCCTGCGGGCCGGCCGCCTCTTCCTTGAACTTGCCCTTGCCGCGTCCGCCGGCGTGGATCTGCGCCTTCACCACATAGACCGGGCCGGGAAGCTGCCTGGCGGCCGCCGCGGCGTCCTCGGCCTTCAGCACCGGAACGCCAAGAGCGACGGGGGCGCCGAATTCGCGCAAAATGGCCTTGGCCTGGTATTCATGGATATTCATGCGATGGGCTCTCCCTCGAAGCAAAATCGGCGCGGCTGGCGCCGTCCGGGAAAGTTGCTCAACTTTCGCGGCAAGACCGCGCCGCAAAGCGAAAAAAGCGGCTCGGGGCTTAATGGCCTTGGGCGGGCGAGCCGTCAAGCGGACGGGAGGTCGCGGGGGGCGTCGATCTGATAAGCTTCGCGAGATTTGCATTTCGTATCTAGTTGGATACAATGCCCATGCTGACCGTTTTGAGGTCGTCGGACTTCGACGAATGGCTCGTTGCGCTCGTCGACATGAAAGCCAAGGCGAGGATTCTTGCGCGAATAACCAGCGCGTCGATGGGCAATTTCGGGGATTGCGAGCCGGTGGGCGAAGGCGTGTCCGAAATGCGCATTCACACTGGCCCCGGTTACCGGGTCTATTTCACGCGCAGGGAAAAGACCGTCTATCTGCTGCTGACCGGCGGCGACAAATCGACCCAGAAGAAGGACATCGACCGCGCGAAGCGGATGGCGCGGGAGATTGAGGATACAAAGCCATGACGACGCGTTTCGCGCCCTTCGAGGCGGCGGCCTATCTCGATAATGACGAGGTGATCGCCGAATATCTGACCGCCGCAGCCGAAGACCCCAATCCCGACGTCTTCCTCGCCGCGCTCGGTGAGGTCGCCAAGGCGCGCGGCATGGCGCAGATCGCAAAGGACGCAGGCCTCGGTCGCGAAAGCCTCTACAAGGCGCTGACGCCGGGCGCCCACCCCCGCTACGAAACGATCGCCGCCGTGCTGCATGCCCTGGGGGTGAAGTTCGCGGTGGTGGCGGAGGGGGAGCGGGGCAAGAGTTGAGGGGGCGTCAGATCAGCCTGCCCTGCTTGTCCTCGCTTTCCCGGCTCGCCTTTTTCAGGCTTTCGAAATGGCTGAACGGCGCCTTCGGGCGCTGGCCCTCGATCACCTGCTCGGCGGTGAGCAGTTGCAGGCGCGGGAATTTGTGGTTGCCGGTCTCGTAGAAGCCGGCTGAGGCCGCCTCCTTCTCCATTTCGCGGCTGGGCTTGCCCAGCGTCAGAAAGACGCCGATCGCCGCGCCCTCGCGCTCCAGCACGCCCTTGAGGTCGCGAATGTCGCCGGATTTCGTTCCCCCGCCCTTCACGGAAATGATGGCGGTTTGCGGCTGGTTGTCCACGTCGCGGAAATGCAGGAAGCCGTCGATCCCGCGATCCATGCCCTTCTTGCCGCCCTTGTAGGGCTGGCCGCCAATGGTGGCGACGA
The DNA here is from genome assembly GCA_002929055.1 of Methylocystis sp. Lineage (GTDB taxonomy): Bacteria > Pseudomonadota > Alphaproteobacteria > Rhizobiales > Beijerinckiaceae > Methylocystis. Next base: position 49,622 of record PERY01000021.1, read on the forward strand.
TCCACTTCTGAAATTCATGCTTGTCGCGCGCCGCGAGATCGGCGGCGCCGGCGGCGTCCTTCGGCACGCCGAAGACATCGTATTTGATGCCGGGGAACGCCTCCTTCAGCCGCCGCTCGATGAGGGCGACGGCGAGATGGGTGACGTCGATGCCGATCCATTGGCGCTTCAGTTTCTGCGCCGCATGGACGGTGGTGCCGCAACCGCAGAAGGGATCGAGCACTACATCGCCCTCACTGGAAGAGGCGGCGACGATGCGTTCGAGAAGGGCGACAGGCTTTTGGGTGGGATAGCCGAGGCGTTCGGGGGAACTGGCGTGGATAGGTGGAAGGTCTTCCCATACGTCCGTTATTGGAACGCCTAGGCTCTCATCCAGATAAATCTTCTTCCTCAGCCGTCCGTTTTCCTTCGCAGGAAAAAACAACCTATTCTGACGATCCAATTCCTTCATTACTTCAAGCGAGACAGCCCAGCCGTTGCTATGCGGCGCATATGTACGGCCATTGCTAGCCGTGTAGTCGTACATCAAGTTTGGGCGCACGCCCGGATTTCGGAGATCCGAACGCCGGAAGAGACGCCCGTCCGGGTCTTTGTGCACAAAGTGCTCGGCAATATATGCATCTGTGTAGCGGGTGTATTGCTGGTTCCAGATTATGCTTCCTCCCTTTTTGTAAAAGAGCAGCACATCGTGAACTGCACCAAAACTTTGCGTAGCGTTCGCGTGCGCGCTCGTCCGCTTCCAAATAAGTTCTGCGAGAAAGTTCTTCGGACTGAAAATCGCATCCAGCAAAATCTTCAGATAATGGCTCGCGACTGGATCACAGTGCAAATACAGCGACCCCGTCGGTTTCAGCACGCGATGCAATTCGAGCAGCCGCACCGCCATCATGGCGAGATAGGCCATCATGTCGTTGCGGCCCAAGGCGGCGAGCATCGCCTTCAGCATGATCGCCGCGTCGGAGTTCTTGCCCTTCAGCACT
>PERY01000022.1 GCA_002929055.1 Methylocystis sp.
CTCTCGTCCGGCGAAGCTCGAGGCGATCTCGCTCAGGACGGCGGGGTCCGCACAGGCCGGCAGCAAGCCCGAATAGGGCGGCATGCGAAACTCGGCTGGCGGGTCGTGATCGCGGAACGCCTCCGCCACGGCGGGCGCCGCCCCCGAGGCGGAAAGCGCTGCAAGCGCAATCAACGGTAGGAGCGAGCGCATGTCACTATCCTCGCTGGGGGTCCATCGGAAAACCTGTCACGATCGAGACGGACGATTCAACGCCGACTCGCCGGTCAATCCGGTTTTTACCCGACAAACATGAGCCCGGGAATTTTTTTGCCGCCAGCGGGGGCTACGCCGCGCAGGTCATACGGCTCGCGCGAAGCCACCATGCGCGCTATGATGTAATCATGTCGACGCGTCCGTGTCCCGCTTTACGTTTTTCCGCGCTCCTTCTTGTGGCGCTGCTGACGCTCGTCGCCAGCGCGCCACAGAGTTACGCGCAGGATCCGCTCGCGGACTTTTTCGGCGGGCTTTTCGGGGGTGGCGGCGCGCCACATTCGCGCAATACCCGTCCCCCGCCGGATCAGCCGCGCGTCCGCCGCATCATGCCGCACCAGGAGAACAAGCCGCCGACGTATTGGCGGGGGGGCGAAGCCGCCAGAACCACGCCAAAGCGTGCGTCAAAGCGCGTCGAGCCGGCCTCGACGGGCGGCGGCGACGCCGCGGCGACGGCGCAGGCGCAAAAGCCGGAAGTCGCCGCCAGCTATTTCGTCGCGGTGATGGGCGACACGCTCGGCATGCTCCTCGCCAACGGGCTGGAGGAGACCTTCGCCGACAAGCCGGAGATCGGTATCGTCCGCAAGACGAAGGAGAGCTCGGGCCTCGTGCGCGACGATTTCTACGACTGGCAGAAGGCGGCGAAGGACATCGCGGGAGGATTGCAGCGCCTCGACGCGGCAGTCATGATGATCGGCTCCAACGACCGGCAGCCGCTCCGGCAGGGGGGCCAGAATGAGGAGCCGCTCTCGCCGCGCTGGAAGGAAATCTACGCCGCGCGGATCGACGCCGTGCTCGCCGCTTTTCGCGAGAAGAAGATTCCTGTGATCTGGGTCGGCCTCCCGATCATGAAGAACGAGGGCTACTCGGCCGATATGGCCAAGCTCAACGAAATCTTCCGCGAGCGTGTGATCAAGGACGGGGGCGTCTACGTCGACCTTTGGGAGTCATTTTCGGACGAACGCGGCCAGTTCAGCGCCTTCGGTCCTGACATCAACGGCCAGATCGTCAAGCTGCGGACGGCCGATGGCGTGCATTTCACGGACGCCGGCGCGCTGAGCCTCGCGCATTTCGTCTCCAACGAGATAAAGAAACTCTACGATTCCAATCGACCTGCGCAGCCGGCCGCGGCCCTCCCGCAGCCCGGAGCGCAGGCTCCGGCGACCCCGCAGGCCGCTGTCACGCCGGCGGCCCCGGGCGCGGCCGCCCCGGCCGGCGGCGCGCCCCAGGCGCCGGTCGTCTTCCGCTCGCCGGTGCGCCCGCTGCCCGCCGCCGCGCCCTCCCTTCCCGAACGCGCCGCGGTGGGGCCGGTACAGCCTTTGAGCGCAGCAGGCGCCGTCGACTCCGGGGATCTCGCGCGCCCGTCGCCGCGGCCGGCCCCCGCCGACGCAGAGGCGCTGGCCCGGCATGTCTTCATTCAGGGCGGCGATCAGACGCCGCGCCCCAATCGCGCCGACGATTATTCCTGGAAGGCCGCGGCGCCAGCGGCGCCTTGAGCGCCTTGCCGACCGACTAACGCCGACTCGAGCATTTGATCCAGAATTTTCGTGCGCCGTTCACGATTGTGTTCAATCGCACGGAACGAATTGCCAGGCTCGCGCATTTTCCCCGCCAGAGACCTTCAGGGGAGCCACACAGATGCCGACTTTCAAGTGCCGCTTTTTGACCGTCGCCGCCTTCGCGCTCATGACCGGTCTTGGCGCGACCAGCGCTCAGGCGGAAGACAGCGGCTTCATGGCGCTCTTCGAGGAGGCGACCCCTGCGGATGCGCAGGATTACAGCGCCAGTTACGGCGGAGGCCAGCAGCAGGCCGCTTATGAGCAGCAGGACGAGACCCGTCTGCAGCGCGAGGCGCCGACCACGACCCGTGAAGTCGTTTCTGACCCCACCAACGAGCGCCCGGGCACGATCACCGTCGACACTGCGGGCCGCTATCTTTACCTCTCCATGCCGAATGGACAGGCCATGCGCTACGGCATCGGCGTCGGCCGCGAGGGCTTCACCTGGAAGGGCCGCGTCAACATCGGCCGCAAGGAGACCTGGCCGAACTGGACGCCTCCGAAGGAAATGCTGAAGCGCCGCCCCGATCTGCCCCGCCACATGGCGGGCGGCGAAGAAAACCCGCTCGGCGCGCGCGCCATGTATCTCTACTCTGGCGGCAAGGACACGATGTTCCGCATTCACGGCTCGAACGAGCCCTGGACGATCGGACAGGCGGTCTCCTCGGGCTGCATCCGCATGACGAACGAAGACGTCACGGACCTCTTCAGCCGCGTGAAGGTCGGCGCCTCGGTGGTGGTACTCTAAACCAGCGCTGCGAGCAAAGAAAAAGCCCCGGAGTTCCGGGGCTTTTTTTGTTTTCGTGGCTGCGTCAGTCGAGATTGCAGCTGAAGACGAAATTCGTCAGCGCCGAAAGGCCTACCTGCAGGACGATCCAGATCCCGATGAGGATCCACGCCACCTTCTTTTGCTCTCGCCCGTACAGGAAGGCGCCGACAAGCGGCAGAATAAGCAGGAAAAACAGCCAGGGCTGGCCAACGAAGTTATCGCAGTACCAAAGGTTCAATTTCTCGTCGACCATTTTTCCTCACCTTGGCAGATTTGTCTCGCCCATGAGGTGCAAATCAACCGCATGGGCGCATTGGCGTCCCTCGCGAATGGCCCACACCACGAGCGATTGTCCGCGCCGCATGTCTCCGCACGCGAAAACTTTTTCGCGCGTCGATTTATAGGCGCGCGTATCGGCCGCGACATTGCCGCGGTTATCCAGATCGACGCCAAGTTGTTCAAGCAAGCCTTCCCTGACCGGCGAAACGAAGCCCATTGCCAGGAGAATCAGATCGGCCCTTATGATGAAGCTGCTGTCCGGCACTTCCTGCATCCTGCCGTCGACCTTAACGCAGCGCAGACCCTTCACCACGCCGCCTTCGCCAACGAATTCCTTCGTCAGGATCGAGAACTCGCGCGCCGCGCCTTCCTCATGGGACGAAGAGGTGCGCAGCTTGAGTGGCCAGTCCGGCCAGGTCAGCAGCTTGTTTTCCTTCACTGGCGGCTCGGGCATGATCTCTAGCTGCTTCACCGAGAGCGCGCCGTGACGCACCGAGGTGCCGATGCAGTCCGAGCCCGTATCGCCGCCGCCGATGACCACGACATGCTTGCCGGTTGCGAAAATCGGCTCGTTTGTCGCCAGCGGTTCGCCGGAAACGCGGCGGTTCTGCTGCGGCAGAAAATCCATCGCAAAGTGCACGCCGCGCAGTTCCCTGCCGGGAATGGACAAATCGCGCGGCGCCTCTGCGCCTCCGGCGAGGACCACCGCGTCATGACCGGCGACGAGGTCGCGAACGTTCATGTCGACGCCGACATTGACGCCATAGTGGAAGACGACGCCCTCGGCCTCCATCTGGGCGATACGGCGGTCGATATGATGCTTCTCCATCTTGAAGTCGGGGATGCCGTAACGCAGCAGCCCTCCCGCCTTCTTGAATTTCTCGTAGACGTGCACGTCATGCCCCACGCGCGCAAGCTGCTGGGCGGCCGCGAGGCCCGCCGGGCCTGAGCCCACAACCGCGACGCGGCGTCCCGTCTTGCGCTTGGGCGGCTCGGGAACGACCCAGCCCTCCTGGAATCCGCGATCGATGATCGTGCATTCGATGGTCTTGATGGTGACCGGCTGGTCCTGAAGGTTAAGCGTGCAGGAAGCCTCGCAGGGCGCGGGGCAGATGCGGCCGGTGAACTCCGGGAAATTGTTGGTCGAGTGAAGGTTCGCGAGCGCCCGCTTCCAGTCGCCGTGGTAGACGAGGTCGTTCCAGTCGGGAATCTGGTTATTGACCGGGCAGCCGTTGTGGCAGAACGGAATGCCGCAATCCATGCAACGCGAGGCCTGGCTCTTGGTGGCCTCCTCGGTCAGCGGGATGACGAATTCGTCGTAATGACGAATGCGATCCGCCGCCGGCTTGTATTTGCGGTCCTGACGGTCAATTTCGAGAAAGCCCGTGACCTTGCCCATCGTGCATCCCAACCTTTCGCATCGGGCTCCTGCCATGAGCGAGGCGATAAACTGCCCCATGCCCCCGGCGAGAGACAAAGCCGAATTCCGCCAGTCTGCAGGCAGACGCCGCCACTGTGGATTTCGCAACAAGTTCTAAACGCTTTCGCTTCGGCCCCGTCAAGCGGAACTCGCCCTTCTTGGCGGCTCCGGGCTGGAGATTCCGGGCGAAATCCGGTCTGCGCGGGCGCTCGTCGCTCCGCCCCTTTCGGGGACGAAGCCGCCGTCAAAGGCGTGAGGCGAGGCCTTGAAAATGCGGCGCGAAGTCGCTTCGGCGCCGCAGAAAGCCAGCTTTTGCGCCGCCCTACTCGCCCGCTGCGGCGAGACGCTTGGGCGTGGCCGCCTTCGCAGCCATCTCGGTGAGCGCCCGGCGGTATTCGATGGGCATGACCTTGCGGAATTTCGCCCGATAGGCCGGCCAGTCATCGAGAATTTCACGCGCGCGGGTGGAACCCGTGTAACGCAGATGCTTCTCGATCAACTGACGCAGCCGCTCTGCGTCGAAGCGCGTCATGTCGGACATGACGTCCACCTTGCCATGCGTCTCGAGATCGCCCGACTGATGATACGCCTCGGTCATCGCGGCCTCCTCCTCGCCCACGGCTTCGAGGTCGACCATGGAGAGGTTGCAGCGCGTCGAGAACTGGTCGTCCTCATCGAGCACATAGGCGATGCCGCCCGACATGCCAGCCGCAAAGTTGCGGCCCGTCTGGCCGAGCACGACCACAACGCCGCCAGTCATGTATTCGCAACCGTGGTCTCCCACGCCCTCGACGACAGCAAGAGCGCCGGAGTTACGCACCGCGAAGCGCTCGCCCGCGACGCCGCGGAAATAGCACTCGCCGGCGATGGCGCCATACAGCACCGTATTGCCGACGATGATGGAGTTCGACGGGTCGATCTTCTGCGCATTGCGCGAGGGATAGACGATCAGCTTGCCGCCCGAGAGGCCCTTGCCGACATAGTCATTCGCGACGCCCTCGAGTTGCAGCGTCACGCCGCGCGCCAGAAACGCGCCGAAGCTCTGGCCCGCCGTGCCAGTGGCGCGGATGTTGATCGTGTCCTCCGGCAGGCCGGTGTGGCCGTAGATGCGCGCGACCTCGCCAGAGAGCATCGCGCCCGTCGTGCGGTTGACGTTGATGATGTCGGTCTCGATCGAGACTTTTGCGCCGCGATCGAGCGCCGGACGCGCCTGCTCGATCAGCTTGTTGTCGAGAACCTTGTCGAGGCCGTGGTCCTGCGTCTGCGAGTGACGGATCGCGCCGCCTTCGCCCGCGGGCTTGTGGAAGAGCTTGGAGAAGTCGAGCCCCTGCGCCTTCCAATGCGCGACCGCATTCGTCTTGTCGAGCATCTGGCTCTGGCCGACGAGTTCGTCGAAGCTGCGATAGCCCATCTGCGCCATCAGCTCGCGCACTTCCTCCGCGACGAAGAAGAAGAAGTTGATGACATGCTCGGGCTGGCCGACGAAGCGCTTGCGCAACACAGGATCCTGCGTCGCGACGCCGACCGGGCACGTGTTGAGATGGCACTTTCGCATCATGATGCAGCCGGCCGCGATCAGCGGCGCCGTCGAGAAGCCGAACTCGTCCGCGCCGAGCAGCGCGCCGATCACCACGTCGCGGCCGGTGCGCAGGCCGCCATCGACCTGCACGGCGATGCGGGAGCGCAGGCCGTTCAACACCAGCGTCTGATGCGTTTCCGCGAGGCCGATCTCCCACGGGCTGCCCGCGTGCTTGATCGAGGTGAGCGGCGAAGCGCCCGTGCCGCCCTCGAAGCCGGAGATCGTCACATGGTCGGCGCGCCCTTTCGAGACGCCGGCGGCGACGGTGCCGACGCCGACTTCGGAGACGAGCTTCACCGAGACATTGGCCTTCGGGTTGACGTTCTTCAGATCGAAGATGAGCTGCGCCAGATCCTCGATCGAGTAGATGTCGTGGTGCGGCGGCGGCGAGATGAGGCCGACGCCCGGCGTCGAGTGGCGCACCTTGGCGATCACCGCGTCGACCTTGTCGCCGGGCAACTGGCCGCCTTCGCCGGGCTTCGCGCCCTGCGCCATCTTGATCTGGATCATGTCGCCGTTGACAAGATACTCCGTCGTCACGCCGAAGCGGCCCGACGCCACCTGCTTGATGGCCGAGCGCATGGTGTCGCCGTTCGGCAAAGGCTTGAAGCGGTCGGGCTCCTCGCCGCCCTCGCCCGTGTTCGACTTGCCGCCGATGCGGTTCATGGCGATGGCGAGCGTGGTGTGCGCCTCGCGCGAAATCGAGCCGTAGGACATGGCGCCGGTCGCGAAGCGCTTCACGATCTCCTTGGCCGGCTCCACCTCGTCGAGCGGGACCGGCTTGCGGCCGTCCTCGTCCGCGCCCTTGATGCGGAACAGGCCGCGCAGATTGAGCAGTCGCTCATCCTGCTCGTTCAGCGTCCTGGCGAAGGCGCGATATTGCTCCTGGGCGTTGCCGCGCACGGCGTGCTGAAGCAGCGAGACGGTCTGCGGCGTCCAGCTATGCGCCTCGCCGCGTGTGCGGAAGGCGTAGTCGCCGCCGACATCCAGCGCGTCGCGATAGACGGGCGCGTCGCCGAAGGCGAGACGGTGACGACGCACGGTCTCTTTGGCGATCTCGTCGAGTCCGACGCCCTCGACGCGCGTCGTGGTGCCGGTGAAAAACTCGTCGACGAAGCCCTGCGCAAGGCCGACGGCGTCGAAGATCTGTGCGCCGCAATAGGACTGGTAGGTCGAGATGCCCATCTTGGACATGACCTTCAGCAGACCCTTGTCGACGGCCTTGATGTAGCGCTTGACCGCAGTGTCCGCGTCGACGTCCTTGGGGAATTCGGCCACCGAGGCTTCGAGCGTGTCGAAGGCGAGATAAGGGTTGATCGCCTCGGCGCCATAGCCCGCAAGGCAGGCGAAGTGATGCACTTCGCGCGCTTCGCCCGTCTCGACGACGAGGCCGACCGAGGTGCGCAGACCCTTGCGGATCAGGTGATGATGCACGGCCGCCGTCGCGAGCAGCGCGGGGATCGGGATGCGATCCGGCCCCACCATGCGATCCGACAGGATGATGATGTTGTATCTGCCCTTGACGGCGTCCTCGGCGCGCTGGCACAGGCGCTCGATGGCGCTGCGCATGCCCGCGGCGCCCTTGCTGGAATCGTAAGAAATCTCCAGCGTCTTGGTGTCGAAGCTGTCCTCGACCATGCCTATCCAGCGGATCTTTTCGAGATCCTCGTTCGTGAGGATCGGCTGGCGCACTTCGAGCCGCTTGTTGTTCGCCGAGCCCTCGTGGTCGAGGATGTTCGGCCGCGGGCCGATGAAGGACACGAGGCTCATGACCAGCTCTTCGCGGATCGGGTCGATCGGCGGATTGGTCACCTGCGCGAAGTTCTGCTTGAAATAGGTGTAGAGCAGCTTTTCCTTGTCGGAGAGCGGCGACACCGGCGTGTCCGTGCCCATGGAGCCGACGGCTTCCTGCCCCGTGACGGCCATCGGGTAGACGAGCAGATAGAGGTCTTCCTCGGTGTAGCCGAAGGCCTGCTGGCGATCGAGCAGCCCGACGTCGGCGCGCGCGGGGCGCGACTCGACGGGCTTCAGCTCCTCGAGCTGGATCTGCGTGCGCGCCAGCCACTCCTTGTAGGGGTGGGAGAGCGACAGCTCCTTCTTGATCTCGTCGTCGGAGACGATGCGGCCCTGCTCCAGATCGACGAGCAGCATCTTGCCCGGCTGGAGACGCCACTTGGTGACGATCTTCTCTTCGGGAATGGGCAGCACGCCCATCTCGGAGGCCATCACCACGAGGCCGTCGTCGGTGACGAGGTAGCGCGCCGGACGCAGCCCGTTGCGGTCGAGCGTCGCGCCGATCTGGCGGCCGTCGGTGAAGGCCATGGCGGCGGGGCCGTCCCACGGCTCCATCAGTGAGGCGTGATGCTCGTAGAAGGCGCGGCGGTCTTCGTCCATCAGCGGATTGCCGGCCCAGGCCTCGGGGATCAGCATCATGACCGCGTGCGGCAGCGAGTAGCCGCCGCGCACGAGGAATTCCAGCGCATTGTCGAAGCAGGCGGTGTCCGACTGCCCCTCATAGGAGATCGGCCAGAGCTTGCTGATGTTGTCGCCAAAGAGCGGCGAGGTGACCGACGCCTGACGCGCGGCCATCCAGTTGAGGTTGCCGCGCAGCGTGTTGATCTCGCCGTTATGCGCGACGAAGCGGTAGGGATGCGCAAGGCGCCAGGACGGGAAGGTGTTCGTCGCGAAGCGCTGATGCACCAGCGCGATCGCGGAGACGAAGCGCTCGTCCTTCAGGTCGAGGAAATAGCTGCCGAGCTGCGAGACGAGCACCATGCCCTTGTAGACGATGGTGCGCGTCGAGACCGACACGGAGTAAAGTTCGCGGCCGCCGTCGAGCTTGTAGATTTCATTCGAGGCGGACTTGCGCGCGAGATATACGCGGCGCTCGAAATCGTCGTCGTCCGTCACATTCGGCCCGCGGCCGATGAAGAGCTGCGCGTGATGCGGCTCCACGGCGCGCACGGCGTCGCCAAGATCGCTCGAATCCACCGGCAGGTCGCGCCAGCCGAGAACGACGACGCCTTCGTCCTTCATCTGCGCTTCGAGAATGCCGCGGGCCCTGGCGCGGACCTCGGGATCGCGCGGCATGAAGAACTGGCCGATGGCGTATTCGCCCGGCGCGGGCAGATCGAAACCCAGCTTGGCGCATTCGGCCTTGAAGAAGTCATGCGGGATCTGGACGAGGATGCCGCAGCCGTCGCCGAGCTTGGGGTCCGCGCCGACGGCGCCGCGATGGTCGAGGTTGAGCAGGATCTGCAGGCCCATTTCGACGATGGCGTGCGACTTGGCGTTGTGCATGTTGGCGACGAAGCCGACGCCGCAGGAGTCGTGCTCTTTCGACGGATCGTAGAGCCCCTGCGCGACCGGCAGAGCGGGGTCGCGGCCGATCGCGGCCGTCCCCTGCGTTGCCTGTTGCATGGTCTTCGTCTCAACGACCTTCGTCATGGCGGCGTCTCCCCGACGTGGCGCGGCTCGTCAATCAGCCGTCGTCCCGTCACATACGTTTCCAAAAAACTGCATAGAGCAAGACCGAGGCGGATAGAAGCGGCTCCCGCTTCCGTCCCCCTGCTTGCAAACGGCCAAGCGATCAGCCGTTTCGTCCAGCGCCCGTCCAGCGAGGCCGTCGCGCCGTCAGGCAAGAGGCGCGCCAGAGCCCGTCCATCGTCGGTCCCCCGCTCCGAGCCCTTGCCGCTGACGGGGACACGCTGGAAAAGGCCGACTTGCGAAGGGCGGGCAACCATGAAAGGTCAGCAGCGCTGACATATCACGGCCTGCGATTGTTGCCAGATTTATGCTGTCATGACAAGCAACCGCCCAAGAAGAAGGCGATCCAGCCGCCCGCTCGTCCAAAGCTCGCCGCAATCGCCGGGAAGATGATATGGTGCGGGGGCGACGAGTTGAGGAATGAGCATGATCTCTTCGGCATGGCGGAAATGGCGGACGCCCCTGGCGCTGGGACTGGCGCTGGCCTCCTTTTCCGTTGCGGGCGCCGCGCGGGCGCAGATGTATTTCCGGCCCTTTGTCCACAGCTTCCACTACGACATTCCGCCGGACGACGATGATGACTACGAGGCGCCCCGTTTCGCGTCGCGGCGCGCCGTAGGGCGCATTCTGGCCCGCGAGGGCTTCCAACTCGTCGGCCCCCTCGGGCGGCGCGGCGACCAGATCGTCGCGACGGGCGTCAGCCCCCGCGATGGAGAAACCCGCTTCTTCATCGACCCTTTCGAGGGACAGATCATCCGCGCCGTGACCCTGGGGCCGCCGCCGGAGCGTCTTCGCCGCGAACCCGACGACGGCTATATTCCGCAGCTCGGCGGCTCTCGCCCGGTGGCGCGCGACATCGGGCGCGACCGTGAGCCGCCTGCGGAGGCGCGCATCCCGGACCGCCCCCGCCGCTCGGCGGCGCGCGCGCCGGAGCGCGAAGCGCCGCTTACGGCCCGCCCTGAGCGCCGGGAGGCGGTCACGCCCCCTCCAGTCGCGCCGGCTCCGCCGCCCGGCCCTGTCGCCGCCCCGGCGCCCAAGCCCGCCAAGCCCGTAGACGCCAAGCCGATCGACGCCGCCAGGCAGAAGCAGACTCCCGCCGCGGCGCAGGCGGCCAAACCGGTTGAGAAGCCGATCGAATGGGCGAAGCCCGCCGAGATCGCGAGGCCGGCAGAGGCGGCCAAACCAGTTGAAGCCGCGAAGCCCGTTGAGGCAGCCCGGCCTGTCGAAGCCGCCAAGCCGCGCGAACCCGCGCCCAAACCGGTCGCGGCGCGATCGGAACCGGCTTCATCAAGGGCAGTAGAGCCTGCGAGGCCCGCGACTGTCGCCGCGCCGCCAGCGAAGGAGACGGTCAAGCCCGTCGCCGCCGCTCCGGCTGTTGGGGAGCCAAGGCCCGCCCCGAAGACGACCGCCGCCCGCTCGACCGGGGGCTCGTCCTATCGCGCGATCGTTCCGCCGAAGGCCGCCGAAGGCACGACCGTCGTGACGCCCGCGGCCCCCGCGACGTCGACCGCCCGCACGCCGGGGGGCGCGCGGACGCCGCAGAGCGTAGCCATGCCGAAAGCGGAATAACAAAAAAGAGGCGCCCTTTCGGGCGCCTCCCTCATCTTCCGAACTGATGCGGCGCTTAAGCCGCCTTTGACTCCACGACCTTGGCCGCCGGCTCGGCGGCGCCGATCTCAATGCGGCGCGGCTTCTGGGCTTCGGGAATCTCGCGCACGAGATCGACATGAAGCAGGCCGTTGACGAGGCTTGCGCCCGTCACGACCACGTGGTCGGCGAGCTGGAACCGGCGTTCGAAGGCGCGGGCGGCGATGCCCTGATGAAGAACCTCGCGGCCGTCGCTCGGCTGGAGCTGTTCCCTGGAGCCCTTGATGGAAAGGGCGTTTTCCCGGGTCTCGATCGACAGTTCCTCGCGCGAAAAGCCCGCAACGGCGAGGGTCACGCGGTAAGCGTTTTCGCCAGTCCGCTCGATATTGTAGGGCGGATAGGCGGAAGCGGGCTCGACGCCGCCGGCCTGATCGAGAAGATTGAAAAGACGATCAAAGCCCACGGTCTGGCGATAGAGGGGGGAGAGATCGAAGTGACGCATGACATATCCTCCAGGTGAAGCGACATGCGGCGCGCTGCGTGACGCGCCGCGCCTGATTGCGCGTCCTGTATGGCCCGCGCTATCGGCGATGTGGGAAGGCGTCGGGCGCAGTTCAAGGGGCGCCGGCCTTGGCCAGGACGCGAGCGTCACCACGTAAGGGAAAACTTGGCCACCCGCCATTTCAGACAGGAATTCGTCCATGCAATCGCTTGTTCTCGCGCTGCTTCTTTTCGCCTCGCCGCTACTGGCGCAGGCGGAGATCATCGGCATGCAGGTTCCCCGCGCCGTGACCGAAGAAGAAATGAAAGCGTCGCTGCGCGAAATCGACCTTGTCGATGAAAAGGGCGCCCCGCTCGACCTTCGCGCCCTGATGGCCAATGGCAAGCCGACGCTCGTCTCGCTATGGGCGCATTGGTGCCCGAACTGCGTTGGGGAGGCGCCCGGCTACAAGGCGCTCGCCAAGGCCTGTCCGCAGCGCTGGAATGTCGTCTTCGTCTCGGCGATCGCCAGCGATTTCCCGAAGGACGTCGCAAGGTTCAAGACCTTCGGCCTGCCGTGGAAATTTTATCGCGTCGCGGACACTGCGAAGACCGATATTGCAAAGGCTAAAGCCGCTCGCGCCTTCTACGGGCAGACTGTCGAAGGCGCCGTCGTCACGCCGCAGCATTACTTCGTTAACGCGGCAGGCGCTGTCGAGGCCATCGTCGCCGGCCGGATGAATTTCGCGGAACCCGACCGCCTCGCCGCGTTTTGCGGAAGCTGACGACGCCGCGTTATGTTGCGAACAGAAGATTCGGCGTGAGCGCCGCGGAGAAGACATGCTCGAACTGGTCGCAACGCCCAATAATCCCATCCCCGACGGCGCTGTCGTCCATCAGCTGAAGGCGCACGATGGCCTGCGGTTGCGGGCGGCGACCTTCCCCTGCCCTAAAACCCCGCGCGGCACCGTCGCAGTGTTTCAGGGTCACAACGAATTCATCGAGAAATATTTCGAGACGATCAGAGAACTCGGCAGGCGCGGCTTCGACGTTGTCGCGCTCGACTGGCGCGGACAGGCCGGCTCGGAACGCGAACTCGAGGATCCGCGCAAGGGTCATGTGGACGACTTCGGGCAGTATCAGCGAGACCTCGGCGTCTTCGTGTCAGAAGTGATGCGGCCGCGGCCGCAACCCTGGTTCGCGCTTGCACATTCGATGGGCGCCGCCATTCTTATCGAGACCGCCCACGCCGGCCGGCCGCCCTTCGAGCGTCTCGTCGTCACGGCTCCAATGATCAACCTCGCCCATTTGATTTTCCCGAACGGAGCGCGCTGGCTTGCGGATACGCTGGACATGCTGGGAATGGGCGGGCGCTTCATCCCCTTCGGCGGCGGGCGCAACTATCTCGAACAGCCCTTCGAAGGGAACAAGCTCACGACCGATCCCGTCCGCTTCGCGCGCAATCACGCCATCGTACACGCGGCGCCGGGGCTCGTCATCGGAGACCCGACGATCGGGTGGGTCAACGCCGCCTTCCGCGCAATGGCCCGCTTCGACGATCCCGAATACGCGCGCAGGATCAGGACGCCCGTCCTGTGCCTCGGCGCCGGGCGTGAAGAGGTGATCTCCAACCCGGCGATGGAACGCTTCGTGCAGAACCTCAACAGCGGCGCGCTGGTGATGATCCAGGGCGCGAAGCACGAAATCCTCATGGAGCGGGACGAATTGCGCGAGCAGTTCTGGCAGGCGTTCGACGCGTTTATTCCGGGGTCTGCGAAAGACGCCTAGAGACGCTCTCCGCTCGGTTGAAGAGACCGTCGCACATCATCCTGCTAGCAGCCGCATCGCCGTCTCGTGCAACGCCCGGTCGCCCGAGGCGACGATGGCGCCGCCGCCCGAAGGGTCGCCGCCGTCCCATGTCGTGACGACTCCGCCCGCCCCTTCGATGATCGGGATCAGCGCGACGATGTCGTAAGCGTTGAGCCCGGCCTCGATCACGAGATCGACATGGCCCGCCGCCAGCGCGCAATAGGCGTAGCAGTCGCCGCCGTAACGCGAGAGCCGCACTTGCGCCTCTACGCGATGGAAGCTGTCGCGCAGCGCCGGCTCGATCAGCAGCGGAGATGTGGTCATCAGCGTCGCCTGGGCCAGCGTGGGGCACGGCCGCACGGCGAGTTTGCGCCGTTCCTCCGCAGCCGTCTTCCCGTTCCGGACCGGGCCGCGCCAGTAGGCGGCCTCGCCGTCGCCGTGGAAACGTTCGCGGGTGAAGGGCTGGTGCATCAGACCGTAGCAGGGCCGGCCGCGATGCGAGAGGCCAATCAGCGTTCCCCAGGTCGGAAAGCCGGAAATGAAACTCTTGGTGCCGTCGATCGGGTCGAGCACCCAGACATATTCGGCGTCCTCGGCCCGCGCGCCGAATTCCTCGCCGATCACGCCATGACTTGGGAAGGTCCGCTCGATCAGCCGGCGCATCGCGAGTTCCGCGGCGCGGTCGGCTTCCGTCACCGGATCGAAGGCCCCGCCATGCGCCTTGTCGTCGGCCGCGAGGGAGGTGCGGAAGAAGGGCATGATCGCCTCGGCGGAGACATCAGCGAGTTCTTCGACGAATTTCTCGAAATCGACGACGGTCATCTACTCTCCAGCGGCGGGGAGCCGCGATTACTCTGCGGCCATCCGGCGCGGCCCGCCCAGAGTATCATCCTGTTCGACGTCCTTCGCGAGACCTGCGACGACCCCGGCAAGGTCGGCGGCTAGTGTGGCGAAGCGCGCATTCTTCTCCAGCGTCGCCTCGTCCATGTAAAGTGCGCGGGAAATTTCGATCTGCAGCGCGTGCCAGCCCGCCGCAGGCCGGCCAAAATGCTCGGTGATGAAACCGCCGGCGTAGGGACGGTTGCGCTGCACGTTGTAGCCCAGAAGCCGGAGCCGCTCCTCCACGCCGTCGACAACGAGCGGAGCGGCGCTCGCCCCGTAGCGGTCGCCGATGACGAAATCGATACGCCGCTTCTCGCCCCGGTGCGAGGGCGCGAGGTCGCGCGCGCTCGTCGAGGGCATGGAGTGGCAGTCGACCAGAACCGCGACGCCGAAGCGGGCGGCGGCGCGCTCCATAAGGGCGCGCAGCGTCGCATGATAGGGCTTGTACAGCGCGTCGACCCGCCTCAGCGCCTCCTCGACCGTCAGGCGCCGCGCGTAGATTTCCCGCGCGTCCGCGACGACGCGGGGAATCGTGCCGAGGCCCGCCGCGACACGCAGGGAGCGCGTGTTGGCGAAATGAGGCAGCGTTCCCTCGAAAAGCTTGGGATCAAACTCGTAAGGCTCTCGATTGAGGTCGAGAAAGGCGCGGGGAAAATGCGCATGCAGCAGTGGCGCGCCTACAGCGGTCGCCGAGGCGAAAAGCTCCTCCACATAGGCGTCTTCAGACCGGCGCAAGGTCGCGGCGTCAATCTTGGCCGCGGCCAGGAAGCGCTCAGGGTAGACACGTCCTGAATGCGGCGAGGAAAAAACGAGCGGCGAGCGCAGCTCGTACGGTTCCACCAGATCGAATGGCGGATCGAGTTCCGGCTCGCAGGGCTCGATCGCCTCCGCCCCGACCTGCCCCATTTTCTCGCAGCTCATCCGCTCGCCTCGCCTTGGCCCCGCCGGATATGGCGCCTACCATAACAGTTCGTCTGTGCGTGTGATCGAAGCCGCTGTGGATATGTGAATTTCCGGCGACCTAAGTTAACGTGATAGGGACTGATTTTCACCTGATATTTACGAAGCTGAGGCTCTATGATGCAAAAGACGCGAGGACTTCGATGAACGATAGGCAGACGGCAAAAATCCTGCTTGCGGAAGACGACCACGACATGCGTCGTTTTCTCGTTAAAGCGTTGCAGCAGGCCGGTTTTTCCGTAACGTCCTTCGACAACGGCCTCTCTGCCTATGACCAGCTTCGGGTGGAGCCGTTCGAACTGCTCCTCACCGACATCGTCATGCCTGAGATGGACGGGATCGAGCTCGCCCGCCGCGCGACCGAACTCGATCCGGAGATCAAGGTCATGTTCATCACCGGCTTCGCGGCGGTGGCGCTCAACCCGGACAGCCAGGCCCCGCGGCAGGCCAAGATTCTCTCCAAGCCGTTCCATCTGCGCGACCTCGTCAGCGAGGTTCAGCGCATGCTCGCGGCGGCCTGAGGGCGCTCCCCGACGGTTCGGCTGAGGCTTTCGGGCGCAAACCGATGCGCCCGACCTTGCCGTAGGGACCGCAATGCGCTAAGAGCCCAGCCAAATTCGCAGCTTCTGCCGGCCTCCCCGCGCCGTAAGGCGTCACGGGGTCGCGGGCGTTTCGACATCGCAGGAAGGACGCGTTCAATGAAGAAGGAAATCCACCCCGACTACCACACGATCAAGATCGTGATGACCGACGGCTCCGAATATACGACGCGCTCGACCTGGGGCAATGAAGGGGACACGATGAACCTCGACATCGACCCCAAGACCCACCCGGCCTGGACCGGCGGCTCGACTCAGCTGCTCGACCGCGGCGGTCGCCTGTCGCGCTTCAATTCGCGCTTCGGCAATATGAATTTTGGCAAGAAGTAAATATGTAAACGGCGGCGGAGATCGCTCTCCGCCGCCGATTGCCGATCTTACATGAAGGTTGGCGTTTATTGCGCGAAAGCGTCGCGCAGCTTGGCCAGTTGCGCCTCGACCGGACTCACCGTGAGCGGCTGGGCGGGGATTGTTTCCGGCGTCGCGTAGATCAGTTGGTCCAGATGAATGATGCGCGCCTGAAGGCGCAGCGAATGCAGTGCGAGATCGCGCAGGCGCTGCGGAAGGCGCTGAAAAACGTCGGGCGCGGAAGCCAGCTCCTGCTGATGGAGCTTGACCCGGTGGCGATCGCTGGCAGCCTGGATGCGCGTAAGCTCTCCCTGATTGACCGCGCGTTGAAGCAGCAGCCAGGAGGCGATCTGCATGAGGCGGGTCGTCAGGCGCATACTCTCGGCGGCATAAGCGAGGGCTTCGGTGCGCGGCAACTCCTTGGCCTCGTCCCGACCGGCCCCGTCGAGATAGGCGGCGGATTCCTCGACCAGCCCCATGCCTTCCTTGAACATCGCCCCGAAGGCTTCCGAACCTGCAAGCTTCTCGATGAACGAGACCGGCTTGCTGCGCTCGCCCAAATTGTCCCTGACCTGACCCATGTCACGCTCACGCCGCTGCCCAGGTGGTTACCCGGTTAAACTCGATACACAGCGACCTTAGCGCAATTGAAACGCATGCGCGCGCTTAGGTGTTTTTTAACCTTAACCGCCACCCGGTCGGCAGCGCCGGCTCAACCACAAAAAAGAGAGCCGCTGAAGCGGCTCTCAAGGTTCATGACAGGGAGGCATAAGGACGAGTGGGAAGAAAAGAGGCCACTCGTGTCCGAAGGCCGGACAAGCTGAGCCTGCGCGCCACTCCTTAATTTATAGTGAACGCCCGCAGGTTTTGAGAAACCCGGTCTTACCGCAGCAGAGCGGCTGGGTAAGAGCACCTGCGTCACATGGGCTTGGGCGCGACGACGGTGGTGATCGCCTGCGCTTTTTCCGGTTGCGGAATCCTGGAAAGGCCGAGGCAGGCGACGATCAGCAGCAGCGCGCGCAAAAGCTGGCCGGACTCGAGGCGGGGGAATCTGCGCTCCGTCCTCGGCGGCGGGAATCGAGGCGCCGGCTCTTCTGGAAGCGGTTCGCGATGTCCGCCGATCAGCGGGCGAAAACCCGGCGTCGGCTTCGAGTAGGTGATGTCCGCGTTCGCCATGAGCCGCATATCTCCTCGTTGGGAGCCTAAAATTCGAGCTAGTCTGTTTATTTTTGGTTAAGGCCCGGCTACGCGCGCTTCTGCTTGACGGGCGGGCGACCGGGGGGCATTTGAACCCTCCCTCCCCTGCGTCCCCGTAAGGCGGCTTCCGATGATTCGTTCCGCGCTGATGAATGTGATGACCGCCGCCGCGATCAAGGCCGGCCGCGGCCTGAAGCGCGACTTCGGCGAGGTCGAGAATCTGCAGGTGTCTGTGAAGGGCCCGGGCGATTTCGTCACGGCTGCGGACAAGCGCGCCGAAAAGACGATCTTCGAGGAACTCTCCAAGGCGCGCCCCGGCTATGGCTTCATCCTGGAGGAAGGCGGCGTGGTGGAAGGTTCCGACAAGAGCCATGTCTGGCATATCGACCCGCTGGACGGCACGTCGAACTTCCTGCACGGGCTGCCGGTCTTCGCCGTCTCCATCGCGCTCGAGCGGGAGGGCCAGCTTGTCGCCGGGCTCATCTACAATCCGGCGACGGACGAGATGTTCGTCGCCGAAAAGGGTCAGGGCGCCTATTTCAACAATCGCCGCATGCGCGTCGCCGCGCGGCGGACCCTCGCCGACTCCATGGTCGCTTGCGGCATCCCGCCCCTCGCCGGCGTGCGAACCCACGAATCCTTCAAGCGCGAATTGTCCGCGGCGATGGCGAAGGTCGGCAACATCCGGCGGATGGGCGCCGCCGCCATCGATCTCGCCATGGTCGCGTGCGGCCGTTTCGACGGCTATTGGGAGCGCGGCATCAACTCCTGGGACGTTGCGGCGGGCATCGTCCTGGTGCGCGAGGCGGGCGGCTTCGTGACCGATTTGTCAGGGGGCTCCGACATGCTCGGCAAAGGCGAAATCTGCGCCGGCAACGAAGCCATCCAGCGCCTTCTTCTCGATGTGGTGAGGAAGGCGTGAATTACATCGAGCCCTCGCGAGAGCCCCTGCCCGGCCTCGGCGCGTCGCCGCGCCTGCGCAGGCGCGCACAGGGCGATATTCCCGAGATGCTCGATCTCTGGGTGGCGTCCTGGGGCGCGGTCTATCCCGATATCGATTTCAACGCGCGCCGCGACTGGCTCATCGAGCAGATCACCGCACTCGAAACCGGCGGCGCAGTCACCCTTTGCGTGCTCGCGAAAGAATCTCAGGCGCTGGCGGGCTTTGTGGTGATCAATCCCGATAGCGGCTGGCTCGATCAGATCTGCGTCGGCCTCCCCTACAAGGGCGACGGTTGCGCGGAGATACTGATGGCGGCGGCCTGCGCCGTTTCTCCCGGCGTCGTGCGCCTGGATGTGAACGCCGACAATATGCGGGCGATCCGCTTCTATGAGCGCTTTGGCTTCGCTCAGACCGGGCGGGGCGAAAACACGCTCTCCGGGCGCGCGACGATCCAGATGGAATGGCGCGCGCCGGAATAGAAGCTCTTCTTCAAGACTGCTCGCCGCCGACGCGCACGTCCTCGCCGACATGGGCGATCCGGATCATGTTGGTCGCGCCCGGCGATCCAAACGGCATTCCGGCGACGATGATGACCCGGTCGCCGTCCTGACCGAATCCCTCGCTCTTGGAGTATTCGCAGGCGCGCTTCACCATGTCTTCAATGTCGACGGCGTCACGCGTCTCGAGCGCATGCACGCCCCAGACGAGCGCCAGCCGGCGCGCAGTGTCGCGCTTGGGCGTGAGCGCGAGGATCGGCGACTGCGGACGCTCTCGCGCAATGCGCAGCGCGGTCGAGCCGGACGAGGTCCAGGCGCAGATGGCCTTGGAGTGCAGCGTCTGCGCCACGTCGCGCGCGGCGACGGCGATGGCGTCAGCAGACGTCGGATTGGGCAGTTCGCCGCGCTGGGCGTTGATGATCGAGCGGAAGACGGCGTCGGTCTCGACCTCCTCGGCGATGCGGCTCATGGTCGCCACTGCGTCCTGTGGATATTGCCCCGCGGCGCTCTCGGCCGAAAGCATCACCGCGTCGGCGCCCTCGAAAACGGCGGTCGCCACGTCGGACACTTCCGCGCGCGTCGGCAGCGGCGAGAGAATCATGGATTCCAGCATCTGCGTCGCGATGACGACAGGCTTGCCGAGCCGGCGCGCGGAGCGGTTGATGCGCTTTTGCAGGCCGGGCACGCGCTCGAGAGGCACTTCGACGCCCAGATCGCCGCGCGCCACCATCAGCGCGTCGGAGACCTCGATCACCTCTTCCAGACGATGAATCGCCTGCGGCTTCTCGATCTTCGCCATCACCAGAGCGCGGCCCTTTGTGATCTGCTTGACCTCGATCACGTCCTCGGGACGCTGCACGAAGGAGATCGCCACCCAGTCCACGCCCTCCTTCAGCGCCGCGTCGAGATCCGCGCGGTCCTTGGTCGTCATGGAGGTGATCGGGATTTCGGTATCGGGCAGGCTGACGCCTTTGCGGTTCGACAGGCGGCCAGCGACGTCGACGACGGCATGGGCGCGGTCCGGCGTCGTCTCGACGACATGGAGCCGCACGCGGCCGTCGTCGATGAGGATCGTGTCGCCAACCTTGAGCGCGGCCAGAATTTCCGGATGCGGTAGACGCACGCGCGTCACGTCGCCGGGCTTGGGATCGGCGTCGAAGACGAAAACGTCGCCCTTGCGCAGATGCACGGAGCCTTCCTCGAAGGCGCCGATGCGCAGCTTTGGACCCTGAAGATCGCACAGAATGCCGATCGCCTGAGACATCTCCGCTTCAATCTCGCGGATGATGCGCACGTAATTTGCGAGCGCCGCATGGTCGGTGTGGCTCATATTGATGCGGAACACGTCGGCTCCCGCGCGCACAAGCCCGGCGATGACCGCCTTGTCGACAGTCGCCGGTCCGAGCGTGGCGATGATCTTGACCCGCCTCAGCCTTCTCATGTCGGTTTCCAAATCCTTGTCTGCGGCCGTCGTAGCGCGGCTCTATGTCATTGCGCCGGCGGCGACGCGTTGGGGTCTGTCAGTTGGACGGTCCAGCTTTTGGCGTCCCGCCCTGTGTCGATCTCGAAGAAACCCGTCCGTTCGAAGCCGCGCGCGAAGCAGTCCTCGCGACCGTCGATCCGGAATTCCCGGTCGCGGGTGCACATGAACGCCTTGCCCTTCCACTCGCCGCCGCGCTCGTCCATCGCATAGACATAATAGAACTGGGCCGCGAGAGGGCCACGAAGCAGGGTCTCGCAAGCGGTCGGACGCAAATTCCACCATCCCTCCGAAAGCCAGGCCCGACCGTCGGTATAGGCGATGGCGACGCTTACCCGCGTGCTGGTGTTGTTGCACAGGCGGAAATCGGCGCGCGCGGGGGCCGTCAGGGCGAGGCCCGTCACGGCGACCGGGAGAAATATGCTTCGAATCATTGGTGAGGAGACGAGCTCGGGAGGCCAATTCCACGCCGCCGCCGAAGCGCCGCCGCAGGACAGGCAAACCACGGGAGGGCCAGTTTGGCAACCCCGCGCCGCGCCAAAAGGTAGCAGGCGCGGCGGGCCGGCAAGCGCTACACGATGGTTGCGGCAGGCAGCCTGCTTGCCCGCCTGAACTCATGCGTCGCAGAGGGGAAAGAATTGCCCAGTAAGATCGTCGTCATCCAGGGTCATCCTGACTGCGCGCCCGAGCGGTTCTGCCGCGCTTTGGCGGACGCCTATGCGCGCGGCGCGGCAAGCGCGGGTCACGAGGTCCGCAGGATCGACGTCGCCTCACTCGACTTTCCCTTGCTCCGTACGCAGACCGATTTCGAGCGCGGAATTGTTCCGCCGGCGATCGCAGAGGCTCAGGAGACAATACGGTGGGCGGATCATCTGACCTTCGTCTACCCGCTCTGGCTCGGCGACGCGCCCGCGCTTCTCAAGGGCTTCATCGAGCAGACCTTCCGGCCCGGCTTTGCCCTGCGCTACAGGGAAGGCAGACTGCCCTACGGCTTGCTGAAGGGGAAATCGGCGCGCCTCATCGTGACGATGGGAATGCCGGCCCTCGTCTATCGTTTCTACTTCTTCGCGCACGGCCTTCGGAACCTCGAGCGCAATGTCCTCAGCTACGCTGGCGTCTCGCCCGTGCGCGACACCTTGATCGGGTCGATCAAGAGCATGGATCGCGCGACCTGCGAAGGCTGGCTGGCGACGGCGGAAAGTCTTGGCCGTCGGGGCGTTTGATCGCGAGGCGGAACAAAGAAAACGCCCTCTCGTTTGGGATGGACGCAGAATCTCTGCGTTCCTGCCAGCGGGAGACGCAAAATGAAAGAACAGGAAATCATCGAGACGCTCAACAATCTCGTCGAGATCAGCCGTGACGGTGAAAAAGGCTTTCGCGCCGCGGCGGAAGATGTGAAAGACCCGAAGCTCAAGACAGTCTTTTCGACCGCCGCCGAGCGGTGCGCCAGCGGCGCGCGGGAGCTCGAGTCCGAGATCACGCATCTGGGCGGGCAGCCGGTCCATTCGAGTTCGACGGCGGGCGCGCTGCATCGCGCATGGGTTCATCTTAAAGCCGCCGTGACCGGCCGCAGCGACAGGACGATACTAGACGAGGTGGAGCGCGGCGAGGATGTCGCCAAGGCAGCTTACGAGAAGGCCGTCGCCAAGCCGCTGCCGCCTCAGGTGCGCAACATCCTCGACCGCCAATATCGCGGCGTGAAGGAAAACCACGATCTGGTGCGCGACCTTCGCAACCGGGCGGCCTGAGCGGTTATCGCAAGCCCTGGAGTATCTCGGCGGCGCGCGGCGCAAAATAGGTGAGCACGCCGGACGCGCCGGCGCGCTTGAAGGCAAGCAGGCTCTCCATCATCGCGCGCTCTTCGTCCAGCCATCCGTTTCGCGCCGCCGCCATGATCATCGCGTATTCGCCAGACACCTGGTAGGCGAACGTCGGCGCGTGAAAGGTCTCCGAAATGCGGCGCACGATGTCGAGATAGGGCATGCCGGGCTTCACCATCACCATGTCGGCGCCCTGCTCGAGGTCAAGCGCCACTTCGCGCAGCGCTTCGTCGGAGTTGGCGGGGTCCATTTGATACGAGCGCTTGTCGCCCCGCAGCGTCTTGTTCGTGCCGATCGCATCGCGGAAAGGACCATAGAACGCCGAGGCGTATTTCGCTGCGTAGCTCATGATCTGCACATTCTGGAAGCCTTCGGCGTCGAGCGCGGCGCGGATCGCGCCGACGCGTCCGTCCATCATGTCGGAGGGCGCAATGATGTCGGAGCCCGCTCGCGCCTGCGTCACCGCCTGCCTCTCAAGAACCGCCACCGTCTCGTCATTGAGAATTTCGTCGCCCGCGAGCAGCCCGTCGTGACCGTGGCTCGTATAGGGGTCCAGGGCGACGTCGGTTATCACGCCGATGTCCGGGGTCGCTTCCTTGATCGCGCGGCAGGCGCGGCAGACGAGGTTCTGGGAGTCGAGCGCGACGCTGGCGGTTTCATCGCGCAAGGCGGGATCCGTGTTGGGGAAAAGCGCCACCGCCGGCACCCCGAGCGCCGCCGCCTTTGCGATCTCCGCGGCCGCGAGATCGATCGACAGGCGAAAGACGCCGGGCATGGAGGCGACCGCCTCGCGGCGCCCTTCTCCCTCGACGAGAAAGACCGGCCAGATGAGGTCGGAAGCGTCGAGCGACGCCTCCCTTACGAGGCGCCGCGCCCAGTCGCTCTTGCGATTACGCCGCGGACGCTGGACGAGTTCCAGTCGCGCGGATGCAGGGGTCTCTCGGTCGTCCATCTCACACTCCCAATGCTGCGGACGCTTAACGCGCGGCAAGTCGCCTTTCGACTCTAACGCCCCCTCCGTCTATACACATAAGGCGTGCTTCTGAAGTTCGCGCCTAGAAAAGCAAAAGATGACTGCCGGGGGCAAGGTCTTGTCGCCATTCGCCAGCTTCGTCGCCGCGACCCTGCTCGCCGGCGCGTGCCTCGTCCCTGCATCGGGGAGCGCGCAGCCGCCCGGCAAGACGACGACGGCGAAGTCGAAAATATCCGCCCAGAAGACGACGGCCAAGGCCGGATCGAAGAATACACTGGCCCCGGCGAAGAAGACGCAACAAGCGAAGCCGCAAGATGCGGCAAAGCCAAAACCCGCTCCGCCGCCCGCGCAAACGGAAGCGCCAAAGTTGTCGCCCTTCCAGCCCGTCGATCCGTCGACGCCGCCTCCTGCGCTTCCGCGCGCGTCGAGAGAGCGCATGCGGGCCTGCGCCGAGGAGTGGGAGAAGAAGAAGATGAAGACGGCGACCGGGCTGCCGATGTGGCGGGATTTCGCGACGGGCTGCCTGACGCGCTGACACGCGCCGTCACGTGATGCGAAAACGCAAATCGCCCGGGAAACGCCTGATCGGCGCCATTCCCGGGCGATCGTCATTGGAGCGGACGCTTTCACTGCGCGCGATCCTTCGATCGCGCACGTTGAAGGCGCCTCGACTCAGGCGCCTTCGGTAGGAGCCGGTGGCGGGGTGACCTTCGCTTTGCGCGGCGTGCGCTTCTTGGCGGTGGCCTTGCGCGCGCCCTTCTTGGCGGTGGCCTTCTTGGTCGTCGCGCGCTTCTTCGTCGCTACCTTGCGGACAGCCTTGCGAGCGGTCTTCTTCGTAGCGGTCTTCTTGGTCGCGCGCTTCTTGGTGGTGGCCTTCTTCGTTGCACGCTTCTTGGTCGCCGCCTTCTTGGTAGCGGTTTTACGCGCACCCTTTTTCGCCGCCGCCTTCTTGGCCGGCTTACGCTTCGTAGTAGCTTTCGCCATAATAAGTCCCCTTGATCCGAATTGCCGGAGTTATGGTCGACCGACAATACGCGCAATTAGCGTAACGTGGTTAACCACTGGTTCAAGTGCCGCCGCGCGCAAAGCAATCGGGACGACGCGCCCGGCCTCGTCTAGAAGCATCATCAAGACCACTGAAGAGCGCTCCGAGATGCTGCGTGTAAGTCGCGCGCCAATGCTTTCCATGAGATGTCGAAGCGCGATTTTTTTCGCACGAACGCATCGCTGAAAACATGCGAATGGAAATGTTGCACCTTCGCTCGAACGCGTCGCGACACAGGCGACGTGAGCGCATTATCGCATTTCAATTATTTGTTTTTCTTTGCGATCACATTCGTCACCAGCGCGGGCGCGCCGCATGTGTTCAACGCGCCAGACGCGTTGCGCGAGACGCTGCGCAAGCACAAAGCGGAATGCAGCGACAATGATGTGCGACGCGCGTCGAGATGATCTACTGGCGCAAGATGCAGAGGCTTCCAGACAGTCAATATCGCAGGCGCGGCGCCATCAAAAAAAAATTGTGAGCAGATCAGAAAAATTCTCGGAATCGTCCGTCTGACGCGTGCGCGAATTCAAAAATCGCGCACAACGCCGTCCGGAGTGATTCGTTCATCGAGGGGAATCGCGTCGTTCAGACGCCCAGCTTGCTCTTCAGCAGATCGTTCACGGCCTGGGGATTCGCCTTGCCGCCGGTCTGCTTCATCACCTGCCCGACAAACCAGCCAAGCATGGTCGGCTTCGCCTTCGCCTGCTCCACCTTGTCCGGATTGGCGGCGATGACGGCGTCGACAGCGGCTTCGATGGCGCCCGTGTCGGTCACCTGCTTCATGCCACGCGCCTCTACGACCTCTTTCGGATCGCCGCCCTCGGTCCAGACGATCTCAAAGAGATCCTTGGCGATTTTGCCCGAGATGACGTTACTCGAAATAAGATCGACGATCGCGCCGAGCGCCTGCGCCGACACGGGCGAGCGCGTTACGTCGAGCCCCTCCTTGTTCAGGCGGCCGAAGAGTTCGTTGATGACCCAGTTCGCGGCAAGCTTGGCGTCGCGCCCCTTCGCCGTCTCCTCAAAGAAGTCGGCGCTGGCGCGCTCCATGACGAGCACGCCCGCGTCATAGGGGGGCAAGCCGTACTGCTCGATGAAGCGCGCGCGCTTGGCGTCCGGCAGCTCCGGCAACTGTGCTTTCAGCGCATCGACATAGGCCTGATCGAACTCGAGCGGCAGCAAGTCCGGGTCGGGGAAGTAGCGGTAGTCGTGCGCTTCTTCCTTCGAACGCATCGACCGCGTCTCGCCCTTGCCGGGATCGAACAGCCGCGTCTCCTGGTCGATCTTGCCGCCATCTTCGATAATGCCGATCTGGCGCCGCGCTTCGACTTCGATCGCCTGGCCGATGAAGCGGATGGAGTTGACGTTCTTGATCTCGCAACGCGTGCCGAGCGGATCGCCCGGACGCCTGACGGAGACGTTGACGTCGGCGCGCAAGCTCCCCTGCTCCATGTTGCCGTCGCAGGAGCCGATGTAGCGCAGGAGCGCGCGCAGCTTGGTGACATAGGCGCGCGCCTCCTCGGCCGACCGCATGTCGGGCTTGGAGACGATTTCCATCAGCGCTACGCCGCTGCGGTTGAGGTCGACATGGCTCTCGCTCGGCGAAAGATCGTGCAGCGACTTGCCGGCGTCCTGCTCCAGATGCAGGCGCTCGACGCCCACGGTGATGCGCTCGGTGGGGGACACGTCAACGATCACCAGCCCCTCTCCCACGATCGGGTGCTTGTACTGGGAGATTTGATAGCCCTGCGGAAGATCGGGGTAAAAATAGTTCTTGCGATCGAAGATCGAACGCAGGTTGATCTGCGCCTCGAGCCCCAGCCCAGTGCGGATAGCCTGGCGGACGCATTCCTCGTTGATGACGGGGAGCATGCCGGGCATCGCCGCGTCCACCAGCGAGACGTGGTCGTTGGGCGCGCCGCCATACTCCGCGGAAGCGCCCGAAAAGAGCTTGGCGTTGCTCGTCACCTGGGCATGAATTTCCATGCCGATGACGACCTCCCAGTCGCCGGTCGCGCCTTTGATGAGCTTGGAGGGAGCCGCCTGTGTCGCCATATTTTCCTCGCTAAACCTACGCCTTCCATATAGACCACAGCGCGCGCGAGCGGAACATGCGCGGCAGAGGAGCGACCTGCGAAATGGCCAGCAAGGACGACCCGTCGGGCAAGCGCCGCAACGGCCTCGTCGCCCGCATGCGCGCCGCGCCCCGCTACGTCGCCATCCCGGTTGGGGTCGGCCTCATCCTTGGCGGGACCATACTCTCGCCCCTGCCCGTTTTCGGTGTTTGGATGGCCCCGATCGGCCTCGCCATCCTCGCCCCGCACTCGCCAGGCGCCCAAAAGCTATCGCGGCGGTTTCACTGGTGGTCGCTCAAGTTCCTGCGGTGGTCAATTCGACACGGCTTCTTGCGCGTGAAACGCAAAGGCGATGGCGGCGACGACATCAAGAATTAGGCGTCGCCTTTCGGAGTCCTGTCGCCCATCAGCCGCTCTTCATATTGAATCGACCATTCGATGATGGCGGTCCAGAGGTTCATGGCGACCTCGACGGACAGGCCATCGCGCCGCGCCGCGCCGAGCACACGCGCCAGCACCTCGTCCACCCGGTCGGGCACGCGGGCCGGGATGCCGAGGGCCGGCTTCACTTTAGCGGCGCGCTCGATCTGGCGCTGACGCTTGGCGAGCAACGCGACAAGCTCGTCGTCCAGTTCGTCGATGATGCGGCGCACGTCGGACATTTCGTCCTGCATCGCCTTGAGGTCGGGCTCGGCTGCAGCCTTGCTCATCAGCGCCACCACGGTTGAGGGAAATCGAATTTCGGCGCCGCCGCCTCGATCGCGTGGGCGAGCGAGAACAGCGTCTCTTCGTCGAAGGGACGGCCGATGAGTTGCAGTCCAAGCGGCAGGCCATTGGCGGCGAGCCCGCCCGGCACGGCGATGCCCGGCAGGCCGGCCATGTTCACCGTGACGGTGAAGACATCGTTGAGATACATTTCCACCGGGTCGGTCGAGCCCTGCTCGCCCTGCGCAAAAGCCGTCGAGGGCGTGGCGGGCGTCAGCACGGCGTCGACGCCGGCCGCGAAGACGGTGTCGAAGTCGCGCTTGATGAGGCTGCGGACTTTCTGCGCGCGCACATAATAAGCGTCGTAATAGCCGGCCGAGAGCACATAGGTGCCGATCATGATGCGGCGGCGCACCTCCGCGCCGAAGCCCTTGGCGCGCGTCTTCTCATACATGTCGGTGATGTCGCGGCCCTGCTCACGAAGGCCGTAGCGCACGCCGTCATAGCGCGCGAGATTGGAGGAGGCCTCCGCGGGCGCGATGATGTAGTACGTCGGCAGAGCA
Organism: Methylocystis sp.; assembly: GCA_002929055.1. Taxonomy (GTDB): domain Bacteria; phylum Pseudomonadota; class Alphaproteobacteria; order Rhizobiales; family Beijerinckiaceae; genus Methylocystis. Next base: position 27,311 of record PERY01000022.1, read on the forward strand.
TATTTCGTGTGCGGCAGGGAAATCTCGACGATCTCGGCGCCTGCCTCCTTCAGCCATGCTACCCCCTGATCCCAGAAGGCCGCGATCTCATCGGAAATGCCGTCGAGACGATACTCTTTCGGCACGCCGATGCGCCGTCCCTTCACGGAGGCGCCGATCGCCTTTTCGTAATCGGGCACGGGCGCGTCGACGCTGGTCGTGTCCTTCGGATCATGCCCGGCCATCGAGCGCAGCATGATTGCGGCGTCGCGCACCGTGCGCGTAATCGGACCGGCCTGATCAAGCGACGAGGCGAAGGCGACGATGCCCCAGCGCGAACAGCGGCCGTAAGTCGGCTTGACGCCAACCGTGCCCGTGAACGCCGCAGGCTGACGGATAGAGCCGCCTGTGTCGGTCGCCGTGGCGCCGAGGCAAAGATGCGCCGCGACCGCAGCCGACGAGCCGCCGGACGAACCGCCCGGAACAATCTTCGCGTCCGGATCGCCATGCCGCTTCCACGGCGAAATGACGGGACCAAATGCGCTCGTCTCGTTCGATGAGCCCATGGCGAATTCGTCGAGATTGAGCTTGCCGAGGGTCACCGCGCCGTCGCGGATGAGATTGCCGGAAACCGTCGATTCATAGGGAGGCGTGAAATTGCTCAGGATGCGGCTCGCCGCCGTCGTGCGGACGCCCTTCGAGCAATAAAGATCCTTGATGCCGAGCGGCAGCCCCTCTAGCGGCCCCGCCTGCCCGCTCGCGAGTTTCTCGTCGCTCGCCTGCGCCTGCGCGAGCGCAAGCTCCGGCGTCTCGGTGATGAAGCAGTTAAGCGCCCGCGCGCTTTCCATCGCGCCAAGATGGGCCTTGGTCAGTTCGACGGCCGAGATTTTCTTCGACTTCAGGGCGTCGCGCGCGTCGGCGAGGGAGAGATGCGTCAGATCGGACATCGAGTCTCTTTATATAACGGAAGCGGGGCGATGCGTCGCGGCGGATCGGCTACTCGATCACCTTGGGCACGACGAAATAATGGTCTTCCTTGACCGGGGCGTTGGCGAGCACCTCATCGGCGATGCCGCCGTCCGTCACCACGTCGGCGCGCTTTTTCATCTGCATGGGCAGCACGGAGGCGATCGGATCGACGCCTTCGACGTCGACTTCGGCGAGCGTCTCGACGAAGGCGAGGATCGCATTCAATTCGCCACGCAGACGCTCGACCTCATTCTCTTCGACCGCGATGCGAGAGAGATGGGCGATGCGGCGAACCACCGCGGAATCGACAGACATTTGGAAGCTCCGCCGGGATGAACCTGTCACGGCGCTATAGCGCTTGGGGGGGCGCGGCGCAATGCGGGCGGCGGTAGGGGGGCACGGCGATGGCTGATAAGCGTGGCCCCGGAGTTTATCCCGGGCGTTCGACGTGGTAGCGCGAGGCATGGCCATCCAGGAAACCTCGCTCGAAGAAATCCGGGAAGCCCTCCGCCCGAAAGGGCGCCTTCTTGGTCTCGACCTCGGCACGAAAACGATCGGTCTCGCCCTTTCCGATGTGGAGCGCCGGCTAGCCTCGCCGCTCGACACGATCAAGCGCGTGAAATTCTCCACGGACGCCGAGGCTCTTCTGAAACGCGTATCGGATTTCGACATCCAGGCGCTCGTCTTCGGCCTGCCGCTCAATATGGACGGAACCGAGGGCCCGCGCGCCCAGGCGACCCGCGCCTTCATGCGCAATCTGCGCAAGCTGACGCCCCTGCCCTTCGCTTTCTGGGACGAGCGACTCTCCACGGCGGCGGTGACGCGCGAACTCATCGCGCAAGACGCTTCCCGGGCGAAGCGCGCCGAAGTCGTCGACCGCATGGCCGCCGCCTACATTCTCCAGGGAGCGCTCGACCGGCTTGCCCGGCTCCCCTGAAAATCAAGAATTGTCCCCACCTTTCGCTCGCTTATCTGCCATTTCGCGGCGAACAAGCTCGCTCGCTGCGCCAACATTATTTCGCGCGCGAAGTAATTTGCGCTTCACCCGATGTTTACAACCATTGCGCGCAAATTTACACTTGACATCCCATGGCTGAGTATTAGAAAAAAGACACGTAATGGTCGTAATTTATCTCAACTTTGCAGAGGCTCCGTAGCAGGCGGAGGCTTGATGATGGTTCGTGGCAACGGGTCTGGATTTCCCGCCTCTCGCGATAGCGTAGACGAGGAGCCAGCCGAGAGGCGGTCCTCCGAAGACGCTGCCGCGCTTGCTAGCTATATTGCTGATATGGCAGCGGAACTTTCTCATTTAGCGGGCGGCGCCCAAATGCCGATGCTCGCCTACTTCCTCAATCTTGCGCGGGTCGAAGCAGAATTGAACGCACGCGAGAGCGGCGGCGCGCCGATCGCCCGCGATAATTAGGGCTACTCATAGTTGCATTTAAAAGAAATGCCGCTGGATCCGTGCCGTTCCAGGCGGCCTGCGAGATCCAGTTCGACGAGCACCGCCTGCACCTCCCTGGCCGGCAGGCCTGCGATGCGAATGAGTTCATCCACGACAATGGGAGATGGACCCAGCAGCGCGGTCACGACGTCGAAGGCGTCGCGATCCTCAGCCGGCTTCCCAGGCGAGAGCGGCGTTCCTGGATCAGAAGCAGGCGGGTCGATCGGGGCTGGCGATTCTGCTTCCTCGAAAGCGTAGCCGTCCGTCGAGCCGAAAAGATCGAGTTCGTCGAAAAGTTGCTCGTCCGGCGCGGGGCCGTCGTCGGCGTCGAAAAGCGTGCGCGCCGGCTTGTGGGCGCCCGCCAGCGCTTCGATCACATCCTCGGGCCGTGCGCAGAGGGTCGCGCCCTGGCGCAGCAGATCGTTCGTGCCCTCCGCTCGGGGATCGAGCGGCGAGCCGGGAACGGCGAAGACCTCCCGACCCTGCTCATTGGCGAAGCGCGCCGTAATGAGGGAGCCCGAGCGGCGCGCGGCCTCGACTACGATCGTCGCGCGGCTCACGCCGGAGATGATGCGGTTGCGTCGCGGGAAGTCCCGGCCGCGCGGCTCCCATTCGAGCGGCATTTCGGAGACCAGCAGCCCTTGTTCCGTAATCTGCGCGACGAGTTTCTCGTGCTCCGCGGGATAGGGACGCGCCTGTCCGCCCGCGAGCACGGCGATGGTGCCGGTTTCCAGCGTCGCACGATGCGCGACCGCGTCAATGCCGCGCGCGAGACCGGAAACGATCACAAAGTCTTCCCGCGCGAGGCTGCGCGCCAGCCGCTCGGCGAAGGCGAGTCCTGCGGCCGAGGCGTTACGCGAACCCACGAGCGCAACGCCGTCGCGGCGCGCCATCGACGCCACGCCCCGGAGCGACAGCAGCGGCGGCGCGTCAGGTATTTCGCGAAGAAGAGCCGGATAGTCGGGGTCGCCCGTCGCCGCGAAACGCACGCCCATTGCATGGGCCGCGTCGATCTCGCGCAGCGCCTCGTCCCGCGAGGCGACCCGAATCTCCCGCCCCCGCAGGGATTTCGCGGCGAGCCCCGGCAAGGCCTCCAGCGCCGCGCCGGCGCCGCCGAAGCGGTTCACGAGCTGGCGGAAAGTGCGGGGGCCGACGTTCTCCGAGCGAATCAGGCGGAGCCAGTCGACGAGTTGTCCGTCGCTCAGTCTCGAGCCCGACGGCGCCCCGCTCATCCCTTCTGTCCGATTCGGCTTTCGGTCCCCGCGCGCAAGCGGGCGATATTCTCGCTGTGCTTGCGCCACAGCAGGCTCGCCATCGCGCCCACGACGAAGGCTTCGCCGCCATGCCCCAGCGCGAAGAGGATTAGCGGCGAGGCGGCGCTGGCGACAAGAGCCGAGAGCGACGAGTAGCGCGTCACCGCCGCGACGGTCAGCCAAATGCCACAGAAAGCAAGCCCGACCAGCCAATGCAGGCCAAAGAGGCAGCCAAGAAACGTCGCGACGCCCTTGCCGCCCTGAAACTTGAGCCAGACGGGCGCTACATGGCCCAGAAAAGCCGCGAAGCCCGCGATCAGGGCGCCTTCGGGCGAGAGCTTTGCGCCGAGCAAAACGGCGACGGTACCCTTCAGCGCGTCGAGCAGCAGCGTCGCCGCGGCTAGATCCTTTCGCCCGGTTCGCAGCACGTTCGTCGCGCCTATGTTTCCAGAGCCGATAGCGCGAAGGTCGGTCGTGCCGGCGACGCGAGTCAGCAGCAGACCGAAGGGAATTGAGCCGAGGAGATAGCCGATGATGAGCGCAAGCGCGTCAGGCAGGAAGGACATCGGAAACGCTGGAACCCATTCTGATGAGGCGTCGGCAGAGACGAACGGATGCTAACGGAGCCTTCGCCGGGCCGCAACCGTCGCCGCCCGCGACGGAACGGCCTTTCGCCCGACCGCATATGACGCTCCCGTTTCTTCGTCAAAGGCGGTAAAGGGAAGGCCGGAACCCGGAAAGCTGCAAATGAGCGATTCAGAGCGTAGACCGCGACCCCGCGCCTTCCGCCTCAACGGCGATGAGACGGTGACGTCGAAGCCCGCGCCGCAAGTCGAGGCGGAGGACGATATTTTCGCCGAGGCGGCGGAACTCGTCGACGCCGCCCGCGGCGGGGAGGAAGAATTACAGGCAGCGCGCGCGAAGGGCTTTCTCGAGCGCTATCTTTTTTCGTCGAGCGGAGTTTTCCTGTCGGCGATCAGCGGGCTGATCGCGCTCGCGCTGACAGCCTGGATATGGAACCTCGTCGAGGATCTCTTCGCCCACTCGGCCCTGCTGGGGACGATTGGTCTGGCGCTGGCCGCAGTGGCGGGGGCCGCCGCGCTTGTATTGATCGCGCGCGAGGTACGCGCGATCATGCTGCAAAGCCGCATCGCAAGACTCCATGCCGCGCTTGCGTCGGCACGCGCGGCCAATGAGGAATCCCCCGCCAAAAGCGCTGTGCTCGAACTCTGCAAGCTCTACGAGCGACGCGCCGATCTCGCCCGGCCCCGTGCGCTCGTCGTGGATTATGTGAAGCGGATCATCGACGGCAAGGATTTGATCGACCTCGCCGAGCGCAACCTCGTCGCGCCGCTCGACGAGATGGCGCGACGCGAAATCGCTGCGGCCGCAAAGCGCGTTTCCGTCGTCACCGCGGTGAGTCCGCGCGCCGTTCTGGACGTTGTTTTCGTCGCTGGCCAAGCGATAGTGCTCATGCGACGAATTTCGGAAATCTATGGAGGGCGCCCGGGGCTACTCGGCTTCTTCAGGCTCGCGCGCTCGGTCGGCGCGCATCTCGCGGTCACCGGCGCCGTCGCTGTCGGCGACACGCTCCTGCAGCAGGTGCTCGGGCACGGCGTCGCGGCGCGCGTTTCGGCGAGGCTCGGCGAGGGCGTGCTCAACGGCCTGCTCACTGCGCGCGTCGGCCTTTCCGCCATGGCGGTGTGCCGCCCCACTCCCTTCGTCACCGAGAAGCAACCCGGCGTGAAGGAAGTCGCGCCCTTCCTCTTCGGGGACAAAAACAAGGCCCAATGAGTTGAAGATCACGACCTGGAACATCAATTCGGTCCGGCTGCGCATGCCGATCGTCGCGCATCTTCTGAAAACCAAGGCCCCGGATGTTCTGTGCCTTCAGGAAACCAAGTGCCGCGACGCCGAATTTCCGATGAAGGACTTCACCTCGCTGGGCTACCACCATGTCGCGATCAATGGGCAGAAGGGTTATCACGGCGTCGCCGTAATCTCGAAGAGACCCTTGTGGATGATCGAGAAGCGCGCGTTCTGCACGACCGGCGACGCGCGCCACATCTCCGTAGAGGTGGAGAGCAAGGGCGGTCCGATCACCTTGCATAACTTCTATGTGCCGGCAGGCGGCGACGAGCCCGACGTCGACATCAATCCCAAATTCGCCCACAAGCTCGGCTTTCTCGACGAAATGACAAAGTGGGGCGAAGATGGCGCCGCAAAAGGCCGTGTCGCAATGGTCGGCGATCTCAACATCGCGCCGCTTGAACATGACGTCTGGAGCCACAAGGCGCTGCTGAAAGTCGTCAGCCATACGCCGGTGGAGGTCGAAAAGCTCGGCAAAGTCTTCCAGGCCGGCAATTGGATCGACGCGATGCGCCGCTTTGTGCCGGCGGAGGAAAAACTCTACACTTGGTGGAGCTATCGCGCCGCCGATTGGGCGGCGTCGAACCGCGGCCGGCGCCTGGACCATATCCTCGTCAGCGAAGCGCTCGGAGGCGCGTTGCAGCGTCTTGAAGTTCTCACGGAAGCGCGCGGGTGGGAGCGCCCCTCCGACCATGTGCCGGTAACGATCGAATTATCGGAGTGATTGCGCAGCGGCGGGAGGCCAGATGATCGCTCGCGAATTGATGACGCGGCATTTTCCTTACGTCACTGCCGACGCCGACCTCGATTACGTCGCGAAGCTTCTTTCTGAATGCGACATCGGGGTCGTCCCCGTCGTGGATGAGTCGCTCACGCCCATCGGCATCGTTACACGCAGCAATCTCGAGCGCGCTCGGCCGCCGCTTTCCGCGGAGCTTGGCGCCATTCCCGAATTTTTGATGCGCAACCGCATGAAGCCGGCGGCTGTCGTCCAGAGCCGCAAGGCGTTGCGCGACATCATGACGTCGCCCGCTATTTCCGTGCCCTGCGGCGCCGCGCTCTCGGACATCGCCAGGGTGATGGAAAGCCATCACCTGAAGCGAGCGCCGGTCGTCGACGGCCACAAGCTCATCGGCTTCGTGCTGCGCAAGGAGGTGATGCGCGCCATCACAGGCGCGCGTACGCCGGTTGGGGAGCGGGAAAGAGCGATCCTATCGATCACGCCTCGCGACGAAGCTTCACGCGACATCGCCACGGCGGCCGAATTTCGTGATCTTGTGGCGGCGCATGAGCGTCAGCTCGAATCAGAAGAGGCGGAAAGGCGCCGGTCCGTCATACAGCTTCGCGAGCAGCGGATCCGGGAGTTGGCGGCGCAACGACTCACCGACGGGCTTTGGCGTGAGATGCTGTCACAAGCGCGCCGGGCGGCAGCCGCGGGCGGTATGGAGCATCTTCTCATCCGGTTTCCATCGCAGCTCTGCACCGATGGCGGCCGCGCCATCAACGCGCCGGATCCGCATTGGCCGGAGACGTTGCGCGGCGAACCCGCCGACGTCTTCAAACGCTGGCGTAACGAACTGCATCCCCGCGGGTTCAGAATCGCCGCGCAGATCATCGACTTCCCCGACGGGATGCCTGGAGACGCCGCGCTTTATCTGATGTGGGGCAAGAAAAGTTGAGCCTGAAAGGCTGAGGCCGTCCCTCAGGATTGGCGGGCGGCGGCCTCTGCGCGCAAGGCTTCAAGAGACGGATAGCGCTGGGAGCCCTCGGCGTTGCGCACCTCGACCGAACCGTCCGACAGCATCACGTAAGTCTCGTCGCCAGCAGTGTAACGGTCGACTTCGACAAGCCCGGTCTCCTCCTCCGGCTCGGAGGATCGGTCGGGCGCCTCGGTCCTCTGAAGCAACCACGGCGTCGCAGGCGGGCGAGGCGCCGGGCGAGTGGGCATGCGATATGGAGGAGCGGACGGCGGCGGAGAGTAGGCCGGAGGAGGCGGCGGGGGAGCCGTATATGTCACCGCAGGCGCAGAGGCCGGAGGCGGAGCCGGCACGGGCGCGGGAGGCGCGGCCATCGGAGCCGGAGGCGCGGACATCGGCGCGGAAGGCCCCGATGTGGGCGTATAGGCCGAAGGCGCCTCTGCTTGCTCTTTGGGTTTCTCCGCTCGCGTTACGGCGTCAACACCCTGATATGGAGCGAACGCGGCAAGCTGAGAGATGACACGGCCAAGCGCTGCGGTTACAACGCCGCCGGAAACGGCGACGGAACCTGCGATGAAAAGGCTCCAACCGCGCTCTAGCACGATTATGTCCCAGCCGGACCACATAGCGAAAAGCCCGCTGAAAGCCATCAGCAGGCCGGCGAATGTCACAACCCAACCAAGCCTATTCCGCTTCATGTCGCTCCCGCGTCTTTCGGAGTGGGTGTTTTAGCATAATTCGGCGTCGCGCGCGCCATCCCGCGATGCGAAAGAAGAGAGCAAGAACAATACGACTGACTCTTGCTCACTTACTTTCACCGGCGATAGCGCATGCAGCCGACGTTTTTCTACTAATATGGTCATAAAACGCTTTAGATGCCATATATTGTGAAATTGCGATTTTGTCGCGTCCGGGCTTTGGCATCTTAAATAATTCGATATCAATAGCTTATGCACACGATGCTGACTGCGTCGTGATGACGCATAGTAAAAATAGACCCGAATACAAAGCTCTTACCTATCGGCCGAAGGAGCGGCGGCCAGCGGCTGGGCCGCCGGACCAGGCGGCCTCATGTTTTGATGAGGGAGACGAGCATGACGGGTAAGTGGTTCAAACGCAGCCTCGCGGCTGCGGGTTTCGGCATGATCGCGGCGTTCGGCCTTGCGCCGACGGTTGCGCTCGCGCATGGCGGCGTGAGGCTCGAGCAGGACGAATGCGTGCTGCGCATCGGGCCGAACACGATGCATTTCATCGGCTATCAGCGCAGCGGCGAGGAGCAGGAATTCTGCGAGGACATCGCGCAGACCGGCCCTACAGTTATCGCGCTCGAAGCCGTTTCGGATGACATGCGCGACATGGCGATCGGCGTGCGCATCATCAAGGACGTCGGCGGCGAGGCCAATGAAAGGGGCGACCTTAAGGCAGCGACTGTCTACCTCGCGGAGCCGAAAGTCTATCGCAACGGGATCATGACCTTCGAGCATGATTTCAAGGACGCTGGCCGCTATGTCGGCATCGTCACCGTCCGCGACGATCTCGGCAACCAGTGGGTGTCGCGCTTCCCGTTCACAGTGGGGCTCTATACGTTCTGGGGGATGCTCGAATACATCCTTTATGGCGTTGGTTTCTTCTCGCTGATCGGGGTCATGTGGCTCGCATTGCGGGCGAAGGCCAACAGGCAGAAAGCCGAACAGGCCACCGGCGTGACGGCTTGAAACTGATAGTTGAAACCGGCCCGGCTCCTCCCGGGCCGTTTTTTGTTCCTCGAATTCGAATTTAGAATTATTCTAGTTATTGCCGCGTCGCGGCGCTGGGTCTAGTTAAACGCGGGACCCTGGAGTCCTATCCCTGTTCAGGAGCGCTTTTATGTCCTTCACGCTTGAAGACCTCCCCTACGCCTACGACGCCCTGCAGCCTTATTTGTCGCGCGAGTCCTTCGAGTATCATCACGACAAGCACCATGCGACCTACGTCACCAACGCCAACAACCTCATCAAGGGGACCGAGTTCGAAGGCAAGTCCATTGAAGACGTGATCGTCTCGTCCTTCGGCAAGAATGTCCCGATCTTCAACAATGTCGCGCAGCACTACAACCACCATCATTACTGGAAGTGGATGAAGCCCAATGGCGGCGGCGCCATCCCCGGCAAGGTCGAGAAGGCCATCATCGACAGCTTCGGCTCGGTCGACAAGTTCAAGGAAGACTTCCAGAAGGAAGGCCTCGGCCAGTTCGGTTCGGGCTGGGTGTGGCTGGAGTTGAAGGACGGCAAGGTCGCCATCCGCAAGACGCCCAACGCCGAGAATCCGCTGGTGCATGGCGCGCAGCCGCTGCTCGTCGCCGACGTGTGGGAACATTCCTATTACATCGACTATCGCAACCGTCGCGCCGACTATCTCAAGGCGTTCCTCGACCATCTCGTGAACTGGGAACACGTCGAGGAAATGTTCGACGCCGCGAAGTAAGAGTTACACACAACACGCTTTCTGCGCGCGGCGAGCCTGCTCCGCCGCGCGCCAAATTTTCAGGAACGCCGGATGCGCCCGATATTGAGTTTCTGCAAGACGACAATCATCGGCGGCGTCGTTTTCCTGCTGCCGATTGCCGCGATGCTCGTCATCGTCGTGAAGGCGGGCGCATTGGCGGTTCAGGCCGTCGCGCCGCTCGCTGAGAAGCTTCCCTTCCCCAAAGGGGAGGCCACGCTCATTATCTACGTCGCCGGCGGACTGCTGCTCGTGCTGCTGTCCTTCATGACGGGGATCATCGCGCGCTCCTTTTCCATCGAGCGGAAGAAGCCGCCGGCCTTTCTCGAGCCCGTGCTCGAAAAGCTGCCGCCCTATGTCGCGCTGAAGAAATACACGGATCGCATCGCCGGCGTCGAAGAGGATGCGCTGCAGCCGGCGCTGGTGCGCATGAGCGACGGCTGGCAGGTCGGCTTCATCGCCGATTCCTTCAGCGACGGGCACATCGCCGTGTTCCTGCCATCGACGACGGACGCCACTTCCGGCGGCATCCGTATCGTTCAGGCGGAGGACGTGACGCCCCTCAATATGACGGGAGCCGAAGCTCTCGCCTGTCTCAAGCGCTCGGGGCGCGGCCTGCGCAATCTGCTCGAAAAGGCTTCGGCGCAATAGCGCCGAAGCAACCCGCGGCCAGTTCAGATGCAGCGAACCGTGCGCACGCCCCTGACCCAGACCGTCCGGCACACGCGGCCCACCGGCGCGCGGCGCACGCCGACCGCGCCATTGGGTCCGGCACAGCCGGCGCGATAGACGCCCCGCGCGCAAACGACGGCGTTCGCTTCGCTTGGCTCGAATGTCATTGTCGCGGCGAAGGTCGACAGGCCGAGGCCCGCGAGCATCAAAAATTTCATCGTGTTCTCCTGTTCGCCCGGCGATACGCCGTAAATTAATTATTTTATCGGCTTTCAAGCGGCGCAAGGCGAGCGGCTCAGTCTCCCGGCAGCGCTCTGGGCCGGGACTCGACAATCGCCTTCAAACTGGCGAGCCCCTCCTCGAACTGCCCGCCGACCATCTTGTCCATATTCATGAAGGCGCAGAACGCCTTGCCCATGAATTCGTGCTTGCCGGACATGGTCCAGATGATCTCGGTCCTTTCGCCGATAGGCTTGAGATCGAACTGCACGTCATTCGTCGCCTTCATCGGCTTTGTGAATTCGAGCCTGATGCGGATGCGCTCGTTCTGGCTGCTTTCAACGATCGTCATCCTGCCCGCGCCGACCTTGCTGTTGCCGGACCAGGTCGTGATGGCGCCTGCGCCAAGGGGAGACCCGTCGTAGGTCGTCGCCTGATCGGGGTCGAGCTTGGCCCAGGGCGACCAGCTCTCCCACGCGTGAAGATCGTTGATATGGGGATAGATCGCCTCCGGCGGCGCATCGACGATCGCCGCGCGAGTGATGCGGAAAGTATCCGGTTGCAGCGACACATAGGCGATGAAGCCGCTCACCAGCGCGAGCATAAACAGAAGGAAAAGGGTCATTGCGACGTTCCTCTCTTCGCGCAAACTCGTCGGCTCGCGCTTTCCCGGATAGTAAAGCGCGAGGCCGGAAGCCGTAAAGTTGAACGCGCTCTAGATGAGGCTGGCGCAGAATGCCTGAATCTTTGCGCAGGCTTTCTCCAGCGTGAGCGATGACGCTGCATAGGAGACCCGGAAATTCGGCCCCGTGCCGAAGGCGGAGCCATGCACCACGGCGACGCCTTCAGCGTCCAAAAGCTCGGTGACGAAGTCCTCGTCGGTCTCGATCATCTTGCCGGCCGGCGTCTTGCGGCCGATGGCCTCGGCGCAGGACGGGAAGACGTAGAAGGCGCCCTCCGGCGTCGGACACTTCAGATATTTCGCCTGATTGAGCATGGAGACGACAAGGTCGCGCCGCTCCTGAAACGCCTTGCGGAAAATCGCGAGATGCTCCTGCGAGCCCTCCAGCGCCTCTACCGCCGCCCATTGCGCGATGGAGCAGGCGCCCGAGGTCTGCTGGCCCTGTAGCAGATCCATCGCCTTGATGAGCTGGCTTGGACCCGCCGCATAGCCGATGCGCCAGCCGGTCATGGCGTAAGCTTTGGAGACGCCATTCATGGTCAGCGTGCGGTCCATGAGGTTCGGCTCGACCTGCGCCGGCGTGACAAATTTGAAGTCTCCGTAGACGAGATGCTCATAGATGTCGTCGGTGAGCACATGCACATGCGGATGGCGGACGAGCACGTCCGTCACCTTCTTCATCTCGTCGTAGCTGTAGGCGGCGCCTGATGGGTTGGAGGGCGAGTTCAGCACCAGCCACTTGGTCTTTGGCGTGATCGCAGCCTCCAGCGCTTCCGGCTGCAGCTTGAAGCCGCTCTCCATCGTGGTGTCGACGAAGACCGTCTTGCCGCCGCAGATCGCGACCATCTCGGGATAGCTCACCCAATAGGGCGCCGTGACGATCACCTCGTCGCCGTGGTTGATGGTCGCCAGAAACGCGTTGAAGAGGATGTGCTTGCCGCCGGTCGCGACGATCGTGTCGGACGCCTTGTAGTCGAGCCCGTTTTCGCGCTTGAACTTTTTCGCCACGGCCTCGCGCAGCGGCTGAATGCCGAGCACGGGCGTGTAACGGGTTTCGCCGCGGTCGATCGCCGCCTTCCCCGCGTTGCGGATATGCTCGGGCGTGTCGAAGTCCGGCTCGCCGACGGAAAGGCTGATGACCTCCCTCCCCTGCGCTTTCAGATCGCGGGCCTTCTGCGTCACGGCGATCGTGGCGGAAGGCTTAACGCGCGAGAGAGCTTGGGCGAGAAAGGTCATTAGCGTTCAGTCCTGTGCGGGTTGTGTGCGTCGCACCATAATTTGCGGGGAGAAGCGCGGCAATGAAAAATCGCGCCCGGAGCCCGCTGCGCTGTTCCTCCACGTTAACCAGAGGCGGCGTAACGTCTTGCCCTCGGGAGCGGAGCTTGCGCCGCTCGGAAAGGGGAAGCGATGCTGGCGGCGATGCGAAGCGGAGATTGGCTGACCCCGGCGCGGCTGCGCAATTATCCGATCATATTCCTCGCCCTCTTCTCGGCGGCGGCGATCGCGGCGGTTCTCATGTCGCACGGCCGGATGGGGCCGAACAATCTCCCGCTGGGCTCGGACTTCAGTCAGGTCTGGGTCGCTGGCAAGGAGGCGAACGCGGGCCACGCCGACGCGCCCTTCGACATTGCGCGACATATCGCGGCGCAGCGGGCCGAGTTCGGGCCAGAGACCGGCGTCTTCGGCTGGCACTATCCGCCCTATTTTCTGGCGCCCGCCGCCCTCCTCGCGCGACTGCCCTATCTGCAGGCCCTGCTCGTCTGGCAAGTCGCGACGCTCCTCCTCTACCTCTGGTCCATCGTCGCCATCCTGCGACGGTCGGGCGTGCCGACGGCGTCGGTGATCGTTTCCTCGCTCGCCTTCCCCGCGGTGATCATCAATCTCGGGCATGGCCAGAATGGCTTCCTCACAGCCGCCCTGCTCGGCGGGGGGATGGTTCTGGTCGACCGCCGCCCGCTCCTGGCTGGCGCGTTGTTCGGGTTCCTGGCCTACAAGCCGCAGTTCGGGCTCACGATACCGCTCTTCCTGCTCATCGGACGCCACTGGCGCACAATTCTTGGGGGCGTCGGCACAGTCGTTGCGATGAGCGCGGCGAGCGTCGCCGCTTTCGGCCTGGAAAGCTGGCGGGCCTTCTTTGCAGGTCTTCCCTTCACGCGCAGCGTCGTCGTCGAACAGGGCGCAACGGGGTTCGAGAAGATCCAGTCCGTTTTCGCCGCGGTCCGCCTGCTCGGCGGCGACATCCCGACGGCTTATTTCTGGCAGAGCCTCGCGGCCGTTTCGGCGCTCGCCGCCCTGGCCTTGCTGCTACGCTCCGCCGCCGACGCCCGGACGAAGGGCGCAGCGACGATCTGCGCCACGCTGCTCACCACGCCCTATTCGCTCGATTACGACATGATGGCTTTGGCTCCGGCAATGGCGCTGCTCGTTGCGCATGGTCTCGAAAATGGCTTCCGGCCTTTCGAGAAAAGCGCGCTCGCCTTCGCCTATGTGGCGCCGCTGCTTGCGCGGCCCGTGGCGACGGCGCTGCCGCTGCCGCTCGGAGTCATCGCGCTGACATTCCTCTTCGTTGTGATCGTAAGCCACGCTTTTGATTTGAAAAAGCGAGAGCCGAAACGAGGAACGGCGTTGGTCGGAGCGCGGCGCGAGCGCGAAATGGGGTGACCGCTTGTGGCGACGCTCCCCGACACCCACAAAATCTTCCAAAAAATCGCGTTACGCATGCAACCTTTTCGGGTCGATCGTCGTTTCTACTCCGAGCTTACGACACGTAGATGTCGAAGTTCGCCCGCTCCGGCCTGGGGGAGAGGTCGTTCCGGCGGGTGGAGCAAGGGCGAAAGACCCCGAAGAGGATGTGCAGTTATGTCGCTCGTTGATAAATTTGACGATCAGATCGAGCCGGCGTTCAACCGGAGCTTCGACAGGGAATCGGCGAGACGTCAGTTCCGCGTCTCGGTTCTGCTTGTAGTGGCGATGGCGACGGCAGCATTCGTTCTTGGTTTCGCCCTTCCGGTGAACACCTCCCAGAATGTCGGGACGGTCGCCGGCAGCGAGTTTTCTGGTCGGCTGGTGAGCTTCGACCGCTAAAGTCGGAGTCATTCCGGATTTGAAACGCGCGCCGCTCGGCGCGCGTTTGTGTTTGTCGGTGTTGCTTAATCGGGCGGGAGGCGCCGGTGACCGGCGCCCCGTGTTGTAACGGAGCCTCAGTTGGCGCTCTCGGTTTTCTTCTCAGGCTGATGATGCTCGTGGCCGCCATGGCCGCCGTGTCCCTGATGCCCCTCGTGACCACTCTCCTTGGGGCCCGACGTATCCTTGTTGTGAGCCTTCTCATAACGCTCCATGGCTTCCGCGTCGTGGGCGTGCTTCGCGTCCGGGGCGTCAATTGCGGCGTCTATGACAACCTCGCCAGCCTTCTCGAAGACGAGGGTCATCTCGAGGCCCCAGCCCACTTCCAGATGCTTCTTGGCGCCGATGAGCTCGACATAAACCCCGCCCGGCGCCGCCGTGACCTTGGATTTCGGCGGCAGGACGATGGGCGTCTCCGCCGAAAGGTTCTTCGGGTCTCCGTGGATGACCGCCTTCTCGAACTTCTCGCACTTCACGCCGATCAGCTTGTCCGGCGTATCGCCGTTGTTGTGAAGGAAGGCGTAGAAGGTCGCGTTCTTCTCGCCATCAGCCGGCGCGCGCGTCCAGGGATGCTCGACCTTGAGCTTGCCCACGTCATATTCATGCGCCTGCGCGGAGCCCCGCGGCAGGAGGGCCCCGAAGGCCGCGCCGGCCAGCAGGGAGCCGCCCGTCGCCAAAAGATCACGCCGCTTGATCATCATTTTTCTCTCCCTACAGACGGCCGGCTTGTTTCACGCCGGCTCGAAAGATCGTAAAAACCGACTCTCAGTGAGAATGCAGATTGATCTCCACCACAGGCTCCTGAGCCAGCGCCGCGGCCTGGGCCGAGAACGCCGTCGCATTGCCGTCGTCCTCTCCAAACTGCTTGAAGCGCGCCCGCACATAGCCCGAGCGATCAACGAGAAAATGCGCCTGAGCGATTTCCGTCGTGAAAGGCACGTTCGGATAACGGTTGATGATGGAATAGGCCTTCTCGGCGGCCGCGGGGTGCAGCGCCTCCCTGGCCCTGGCTCCAGCCGGACAGTCGCCCGTATAGACCGTGACGTGATTTACATCGGCGGCTTTCGCTACTCCGGCCGCCTTCAGCAGGCTCGCTTCCACCGCCTTCGCATCGTCGCCCGTCGCCGTGCAGCGCGCGAAGGAGAGCAAGGTCGGTTTGCCGCGGAGCTTGAAGACGCTCGTGACTTCTTCCTTGGGATCGACAAGCGTGAAGTCCGGCGCGATCAGCCACTGGATCATCGCCTGCTGTCCGATGAAGCGCGAACGATTCGTGTTCGACAGCATCAGCAGATAGTTGATCATGTCCCAGCGGTCGTCGACGTCGAGCACATGGGCGAAGCTCGGCATCACGCCGCTCTGCCCGCCGAAAGTCAGCCAATGGAAGATGTCGCCGATCGTGTGCGTCCCGACATGCGGCGCTGTGAGATCGGCCGGCTGGATCTGCAGACCCTGGGCGTTCTTGAGATCCTTGGCCATCTCGCCGTTGCCTTCGCCCATGGCTCCGTGACAACCGACGCAATTCTCCTGGAACGCCGCCATCCCGCGGGTCACCGATTCGGCGGTGTAGTCCTGCGTGGGATCGTTGTAGGTGTCCGTATAGGCTTCGGTCGAGAAAGAGACCGCAAGACAGAAGAGCGCCGCGATGGTCGCCGCGGGCGTTGCATAAAGCCGTTTCTCGCGCGTCGCCGGCGTCCACCAGACGAGCGCAGCGGCGATCATGAAGACGCCCGAGGCGATCCCCCACCACCAGATGGGCGCCGGAAAGATAGGCTTCTGACCCCAGGTCGCGATATAGGAAAGACGGAAGGGCAACGGCCAGTAGATGTTGGTCTCATGCGAGGCTGGCGTAATGACGGCGATATAGCCCGCGATGCCGAGAAGCCCCAGCCCGAACACGGCCTCCAGACTGCCGATCTTGCCCACCCAGTTGACGTCGAACTCTCCCGCCGGCCGCGCGTGCATGTAGCGCACGATGGCCAGAGCGCAGAGCAGAACTGCGCAGAGCAGCGTGAGCTTCAGCGTCAGTAAACGGCCGTAGGGCGTCGCCAGCATATTGGGAATGCTGCCGACATTCTCCCAGGCGATGGCGACGCCGGTGACGGCGACAAGGCCGACGGCGATCTTCGCGACCATCGACCAGCGTTCCGCGAGCTGCGCGGCGACCTCCGGCGGCTTGTTGTGGGCCGTGAACATCCACCAGACGAGGCCCAGAAGCCCGCCAAGCCAGGTGAGCCCAGCCGCCGTATGCAGCAGAAAGCTCAATTGCGTCCAAACCGGCAGGCCGTCGTCGATAGCATGGCCCGTGACCGAAACGACCGCGAGCACGCCGACGCCGGTCCACAGCGTCACGCGATCCAGCATATCGGAGGACACGTAAAGCCGTGCGATGGTGAGCCCCGCGAACACGAACGAGAGAAGTTGCGTTGCGACCCACGCCTTGCCTACGCTTGTGCCGAAGGTGAACTCGCTCAGCAGGCTCATATCGAGCGCGCGGTCAGCCGGGATGATGTTGCGCGCGATAAGATAAAGCAGCCCGAAGCCGAGCACCGCACGAAAGACGGCGGCGGCCGCGACCGGAAGCTTGAAACGCGCGCCGTCTTCGCCGATCAGCCGCGGGAGGAGAAGCAAACCGACTGCGAGCGCGGACGGCATGCTCTCAAGGAAGCGAAGGAATGCGAGAGAAAGATACATTGCTTGATCGCCCGTTTCTCTTTCCGCTCTTGCTTTGCCTTTTCCGGGACGAGGGCCTCTCGATGCGGGCGCGCGAAGCTCGACGGTTCAGACGCCCGCTTCTACCCGCGCCGCCCTGCCCGCGGCGGCGTTCTCACTTGGGATCGACGGTGAACTCGTAATTGCCTTCAACGATGTGGCCGTCGGTCGAGAGCACCCGGTAACGCACAACATATTTGCCGGGCGCGAGTTCGGGCGAATCCATCGACAACTCGCGCGGCTTGTCAGGCACGCCGATCGAGCCTTCCCCGAGAAGCTTGCCCTCGCCGCTCTCGACTGTGAGCTTCGAATACTTCGGTTCGACGCCCCCGCCAAAGCGCAATTTGATCGTCTTCGGCGAGGTTGCTACGTGATCCTTGGAGGAAGGCGTTGCTTCCACGAGGAAGGAATGGGCGGAGGCCGAGGTGGCGATGCAAGCGGCGATCACCCCGGCAAAAACCAGCTCCTTGGCGCGACGCGAAAACATGGAGATTCTTTTCATCACGTTTCCCCCGAGGCGTGTGGCCTCTGAATGTTCTTTCTTATTAGATGAGCCCGCCAGACCCTTCGTTCAAGACGCAGCGGTCTCAGCGGGCTCTTTCTTCTTGGGCGACGTATTCGAATGCTTCCAGTAAACGAACACCATGCCGGCGATCAGCACTGTCCCGGCGATCTGCGGCACCCAGGCCCACAGCGTCTCTCCGACTATGAATTTCATCGCTTCCGTCTGCTGCTCGCCATTCGCGCGCGTCAGCGTGATGAGAGTGATGTAATGGCCGTCATTCGCGAAATTGTGCTCAACGCTGAACGTTCCCTTCGTATACTTCTTCGCGGGAATGTGCAGTTCGGTGATCGCATCGAGTTCGGGGCCCGTGGGAAGCATCGGCGTGAGCGGATCGCGGATGATGCGCAGTTCCAGCGGCAGGTCGCGGAACGCGGGATTCTCAATATCGAAGGCCATGATCGTGCGGCCGGCCGCAGGGATTTCCGCGCAATATTCGCTGCGCGACTTATCAGGCTGGAAGGCCGTGATGTGAATCATGTCGTAGCCGAACATGATCATGCACATATTGCCCATGGACATCGCCTCGGGGCCTGCGCCGCCCTCCGCGCGCGACTGCGGCGCAAAGGACAGTGAGCACAAGACGCCGAGGAGAGCGGCTGCAAGGTTACGCCACCTGTTCATTTCCATCCCTCATTTCCATGCGAGCGCTTTTCCGCGTCCGTCGCATCATTTGCATGTTCCGGGAAGCTGCGCATCAAACAGCGCAGCCCTCCTCTCAGACTTGTTCTTTGGAGGCCACAAGTCGAAGGCTACGTCGATGCGCAGACGACCTCCACTCAAGCGCCACCTTGCATCCAAAATGCTGTGCGAACGAGCAAAAAGCCGCCAGATGATTTGCGTCTAATAGACGCACCGTTTGACATCGGGCAAGAGCCGCCGCCACCGGAACGCACACCCCAAAAAGGAACCGGCCGGACTTTTGGTCCGGCCGGCTTTTT
>PERY01000023.1 GCA_002929055.1 Methylocystis sp.
CGAGCGCCGCGCAGCCGACGCCCGCCGCGGTCGCGACATTCTCGCGAGCGCAGATCGACAAGTCGGTCAATACGCTCACCACGATGGGGGCGATGAGATACATGCCCAGCGTCACCATTCGCGAACGCTTCATCGGCGACCGCAACGGCATCTTGTCCCTGCGCACCAACAGCACGCTCGCCGGCGCGCAGACCATGGTCTTCGCCGACAATGTGCTGCTGTCGAATTATCTCGGCAACAGCCCTGGCTTCTCGCCGCGCTGGGGAATGGTCTCGCCTGCCGAAATCGAGCGCGTCGATGTGATGTATGGCCCGTTTTCGGCGGCCTATCCCGGCAATTCGATGAGCGGCGTGATGACCATCACGACGCGCATGCCGGACAAATTCGAGGTTCATTATCAGGCTGACGGCGCCTTCCAGAACTTCAGCCAGTTCGGCGCCAATGAGAACAACCTCTCGGGCCACATGAACCTGCTGATCGGCAACAAGGTCGAGAAACTGCGATATTGGGTCGGCTACGATTGGCTCGACGCGCGAGGGCAGTCCGCCGATTTCACAGTCGCCAACCCGCGGGTCGCGGCGGGCGGCACGCCAGTCGTATCCAAAGGCTGGTTCGACGTCGATCCGCAGGGGCGCCCGCGCCTTATCGCGGCGCTCCTCGGCCGCGAACGCTCTCAGCAGCATCTGGGCAAGGTCAAGCTCGATTACGAGTTCCTGCCCAATGTGCACGCAAAATATCAGGCGGGTCTTTGGTCGCTCGTTTCAGACACCGTTCCGACCCCCTTCCTGCGCCGCGCCGACAATGGCGCCGAGTTCTACAATACGGCCAACAATCAGGTGCAATACGGCCCCTGGCGCTTCGATCTGCCCGGCACGAACCCGACGCACGGAAGATCCACGCACCTCATGCAGGCGCTTTCGCTCATCAAGAAGGACGGCGGCGTCTTCGACTTCGACATCACCGGCACCTCCTATAATTTCCTTCGTGACTACGCGAACACCGCCGTCCGCTACGGCGTGCAGCCCGGCGGAACCAATGTCGTCCGGACCGGCACCTATTGGCGCACGCTCGACGCCCGCGGAACCTGGCGCCCCGGCTGGGATCTTTATGGCAAGCACGAAGTGTCTATGGGCGCGCATTGGGACGTCTATTCGCTCGCCTCGACGCAGACCAATACGGTCGTCTATACGAGCCCGTTCTTCGGATCAATACAGGCGGTCAACACCGGCAAGACCTCCACCAAGGGGATCTACATCCAGGACGCCTGGCGTTTCCATCCCGACTGGCGCCTGACCATCGGCGGGCGCGGCGACTTCTGGGAAGCCTACAACGGCATGAACCAGACGCTCACGGCGCGCAACACCTTCGGCGTGCTGGGGGCGCCAACCTTCTACCAGAATCGCTACAAGCAGGCCTTCTCGCCCAGCGGCGGCCTCGAATGGCAGGCGACGCGCGAATTTCTGATGCGCGGCGCGATCGGGCGCGCCTATCGCTTTCCCACCGTCACCGAGCTCTTCCAGAACGTCGTGACGCCGCAAGCCATCACCATCGCCAATCCGGATCTCCAGCCGGAAATCTCGACCGTCTACGAGCTTTCGGGCGAATATGTCTTCGAGAATCTGTGGAACGCGATCGGCTACGCCAAGCCGCGCGTCACCCTGTTCATGGACGACCGCTGGAACTCGGTCGCCAATCTCATCGATCCGGCGTTGCGCACCAACGCGAACGTCAATATCGACAAGGTACGCTTCCGGGGCGTGGAGGGCGCGATCGACGCGAAGGACGTCATCACGGAGGGCCTCGATCTCAACGGCAGCGTCACATTCACAGACGCGAAAACGCTGTCGAACTGGCGTCAGCCCAATACGCAGGGCATGCAGTTCCTGCGCATTCCGCGCATCCGCATGCGCGGGCTCGCGACCTATACGCCGCCGTGGAATCGCGATCTGAGCCTGTCGGCGGGCCTGCGCTACCAGACCGCCGCCTTCAACAATCTCGACAATTCGGACTTCAATCACGATGTGCTCGGCGGCGGCTCCAGCGAGTTCCTGTTCCTGGACGCCAAGGCCAATTACAAGGTCGCGCCCGACTGGACGCTTTCCGTGGGCGTCGACAACATCGGCCGCTACAAGGCCTACGCCTTCCACCCCTATCCCCAGCGCACCTATTACCTCAGCCTGAAATACGACTTCGTCGAAAAGAACCCAGGCGATTTCGGCAGGTCGCTTGGAGGCCTGGCATCCTTCTGACGGCGGGCCGGCGCGGCGCGGTCTTCCGCAAATATCGTGGACGACCGCGCCCGTTCCGCCGCCGCCCCTTGCGCTTCCTGCCGCAGCTTGCCAAAGTCTGCGCCCCCGGCGCCGCGGCGGCGCAAGCATTCGGACGGTTCTCAGGATGAAGGTCACGATCGAGAGAGCGGCGCTGTTGCGGGCGCTCGGCCATGTTCACCGTGTCGTCGAACGCCGCACCACGATCCCCATCCTCGCCAATGTCCTCATCGACGCCCGCGACGGCGTCCTGACGCTGAAGGCGACGGACCTCGATCTCGAGATCACCGAGAAGACCGCCGCCGAAGTCGGGCAGGCGGGCGCGACGACGCTGCCCGCCCATACGCTCTACGACATTGTCCGCAAGCTCCCCGAAGGCGCGCAGGTCTCCCTCGACGAGTCCGGCGAGACGGGCCAGCTCACGCTGCGCTCCGGCCGCTCGCGTTTCAATCTCTCGACGCTGCCGGAAAGCGACTTTCCCGACGTCACCTCGGGCGAGTTCTCACATAAATTCACGCTGCCGCCTGCCGATCTCAAGCGCCTGATCGAAAAGACGCAATTCGCCATCTCCAACGAGGAGACGCGCTATTATCTCAACGGCATCTACATCCATGCGATGGAGGTGGAGGGCCGGCTGATGCTGCGCGCCGTGGCGACGGACGGCCACCGTCTCGCGCGTCTGGAGCTCCCCGCGCCCGAGGGCTGCGCCGGCATGCCGGGCGTCATCCTGCCGCGCAAGGCGGTGCAGGAGGTGCAGAAGCTCATCGACGACGCGAAGGGCGAGGTGCAGGTCGAGCTTTCGACCAACAAGATGCGCTTCTCGTTCGGCGAGGCGCTGCTCACGACGAAACTGATCGACGGCACCTTCCCGGATTATGCGCGCGTCATCCCGGCCGGCAACGACAAGCGGCTGACGGTGGAGCGTGCCGTGTTCAAGGATGCGGTCGACCGCGTCTCGACGATTTCATCCGAGCGCGGCCGGGCGGTGAAGATGTCGCTGACCGAAGGGAAGCTGGTGCTGTCCGTCACCAATCCCGACCAGGGCTCGGCGGTGGAGGAGATCGAGGCGGACTATGACGGCGCGCCGCTCGATGTCGGCTTCAACGCCCGCTATTTGCTCGACATAACGCAGCAGCTCGACAGCGACACGGCGCTCTTCAAGCTCGCCGACCCCGGCTCGCCGACGCTGATCCAGGACCGCGACGGCGCCAATGCGCTTTATGTGCTGATGCCGATGCGGGTTTAACGCCGCTTCGGCCCGACGAACATCCCCAAGACCAGGCCAAATCCGAACCCCGACAGATGAGCCGTCAGGCTCGACAGGGGCAGCAGGAAGTCGGCGGCGATCTGCACCAGCATGGCGAAGCCGACCACGGTCACGCGAAAGCTGTCGAGGCTCGCGCGATGGCGCAGCCAGTCCTTGGTCCGTAGCGCTCCTATGACGCCAAAGAGCGCAAAGATCGCGCCCGAAGCCCCTACGTAAAGACCGTAGCCGACGACGCCGCGCTCCATCAGGACGAGCACGAAGACGGAAGAAAACAGCGCGCCCCCGACATAGGCTCCGAGCGTGCGCAGCGAGCCGACCTCATATTCGACTTCGCGACCGATCAATCCAAGCATCAGCATGTTCAGCGCGAAATGCAGAAAGCCGTAATGCAGGAAGGTGGCGGTGAGTATGCGCCAGCCTTCGCCGTCGAGCGCCAGCGGCGGCCACAGGGCTCCGAGCGCGATGAGCGTATCGGCGTTCTGCGACCCGCCGAGCGCGATTTCGGCGGCGAACATCGCCGCATTGGCGAGGCCGAGCGCCAGGGTGACGGGCGGCGGGCGCCAGCCGCGCTCCTGCCGCGAGATTTCGATCGCGGCGCGCGCGGCGACGCCGTCCACGATTTCGCGCGCGCGGGGCGACAGCGGCAGGGGCGGCCCCCATTCCTTCGCGAGCTGGCGGCGCGCGGCGGTCGCGGCCGGGCTCTCCTTCACGCTGGCCGCAAGCATCTGGAACTCCGAGCGGGCGGCCTTCTCGTCGCCCGCCTGCAGACGCGCCACGCCGATCCAATAGGCGGCGGTGTCGGCGTCCACCCGCAGGAGGCGCGCCGCCAGCGCGCTGACGTCGCGGGGCCGCCCGCCAAAGGCGAGAACGAAAAGCCAGGCGAAAGGCGTCTGCTCGAGCGGGATCACGTCTGACGAGCGCGCATAGTCGCGCATGAGTTCCTCCACGCGGCCCGCTTCTCCCAGGGCGCGAAAACGATAGCCGCAAAGCTGGCGGGCGTTCTCGGGATCCTGCGAGAGGACGAGCACCTTGTCCCATTCGCCGCGGTCGGCGAGCAGACGCGCCTCGATCCCGGCGGCCTGCCCGGAAGGGGCGTCTGCGGCGAGCGCGGCCAGCACGCGCGCCTTTTCCCGCGGGTCGGGGATCGCAGCCGCGCGCGCGCAGGCGGCGGAGAGGCGCATGGCCGGCGTTGGATGGAACAGGGCGACGAGATCGGCGCAGCGGGCCGCCGCCTCCATGCGCCCCGCCCGCGTGAAACGGGTCTGAAAGGCGCCGAGCGCAAGCGGCGTCGCGACGAGCGGCACAAAGACAAAGGCCACGAGGCCGCCAGCCTCCTGCGGCATGCGCCACAGGGCGATTGCGCCGACGGCCAGAACCAGCGCATTCACCAGCGTGAAGGACATGAGGTCGCGTCGCCGCTGCGCCAGCCAGAGGGCGATCATCAGCGCGGAGATCGCCATCAGATTGACGGCGAGAACGGTCTGGACGTCCATCGGCCTGCTTTCCTGAAAACGCGTTCCGCGATGTTGGGCGCGGCCGGGCGATTGTCAAATGGCCCGGCTTGGGCTCATCTCGCTTGCGACGCCCGGAAAGGCGCCGCATTCTTGCCAGTCTAGGGAAGCAAGCTCAGCGCCATGCTCGATTTTTTCGCCCACATCTGGTTCTGGATCGTCGCCTGCCTCCTCGTTGGCGGCGTCACGGGGGCGCGCGCGCGACGCGCCCCGAGGCGCAAGGGACTGGCGCGCTGGCTCGTCTGGGCGCTTCTCGCATTTTCAGCCGGGCTCGTCGCAGTCGCCATCGATGCGATGCAGGGGGCTCTTGCGATCTACCTCGAGAGCGCGCTCGCCTGTCTTGCAGCCTTTCTCGTGGGCGCCGGCGCAACGGCGCTCGCGACGCGCGGTTCCCTCGCCGCGCATGAGTCCTGGGCGCTCGGTCTCGTTCCGGCCGCTGCGCTATGGTGGGCGGGAACGCTTTTCGCCCAGCCCGCCTATCAGGCGCAGTTGCAAAAGCGCGTCGTCGCGCTCGCGCAGGCGGCCGGCGTCGATCCCTCCGGCATTGCACTCGTGGGGCGCGACGTGAGCGCGCCCGGCGCCGTCGCGCAGAACAAGGCGCTGATGGAACTCATCGCCGCCGCGCCCGGCGTGCGGCGCGTGATCGCCGTGGAGGGCGCGGCCGCCCCCGTGGCGACCGCCGAGGCTGAAAAGCCCGCGCCCGCGCCCGAGAAACCGCCTGCGCCGCTCGACGCTGATCCCAAAGCCGTGCTCGCGACTCTGAAAAGCGGCGATCTCGACGCGGCGTCCTGCCAGCGCGCGCTCGACGCCGTCGCCGCCCTCGATCCCGTCGCCTTCAATGCGGCGCGGTCCTCCATCAACCGCCAGGCGGCCTATGCGCTGGACAAGGCTGTGGAGGTGATCCGCCGCTGCCCCGACGCCACTATCGAAGTCCGTGGCTATGGCGACGCGACGATGCAGGTGGATCCGCTGTCCGAGCGCCGCGCCCGGGCCGCCGAGCGTTATCTGCGCCGAGAGGGCGTCGGCGGCCGCCGTCTTGTCGCTGTCGGCTGTTGCCCGCCTGTTGCGGAAGCAAAGGCGCCTCGTCCGAGCGCAATTGAGTTCATCGTGCGCTGAATTCTTCGCAGTTTCGCAACCATGTCTCATGGTTGCCGAAGTTTTGTGCGGATTCTCAGCTCTCCGTTTACGTGGCCACTTCGCTCGTTTATCTTTTTTTATGCGGAGCGCTGCATAGCTTGGGTCTCCTGAAACAAACGGCCTGGCTGGTTCCTCACCGCCCATGACGGCGCCGCAAGCGCCAAGTCGAAGCGGTCCGTCGGGCGCAGTCGACAGCGAGTAACGCCTTGAACGCGATCGACATGACCAACCACGCCCACACTGCGACCGTTTCCGAACTCAAGGAAGAGGTGCTCAATCGCCTCACCTATACGGTGTGCAAAGACGCAGCCACCGCGAGCCCGCGCGACTGGTTCGTCGCGACAGCGCTCGCGACGCGCGACCGCGTGACGGAATCCTGGCTGGCCTCGACCAAGCGGAATTATCGCGAGGATCGCCGCCGCGTTTATTATCTCTCGCTCGAATTCCTGATCGGCCGTCTGCTGATCGACACACTCACCAATCTCGGCCTCACCGGCGCCATGCGCGAAGCGCTCGGCGAACTTGGCGTCGATCTCGACAGGCTGCGCGAAGTGGAGCCGGACGCCGCGCTGGGCAATGGCGGCCTCGGGCGTCTCGCCGCCTGCTTCATGGACAGCATGGCCACGCTCGAGATCGCCGGCATGGGCTACGGCATCCGTTACGACCACGGCCTCTTCCGCCAGACGATCAAGGACGGCTGGCAGCATGAATATCCCGAAGACTGGCTGTCTTTCGGCAATAGCTGGCAGTTCCCGCGCCCCGAGATCACATATGACATCGGCTTTGGCGGCCATATCGAGAGCACGCGCCTCGCCAGTGGGACGCTCGCCCATGTCTGGCATCCGGGCGAAACGATCGTCGCGGTCGCCTATGACACGCCGGTCGTCGGCTGGCGCGGCAAGCATGTGAACACGCTGCGGCTGTGGTCGGCGCGCGCGCTCGATCCGCTGCGTCTCGACGCCTTCAATTCCGGCGACCACGTCGGCGCGCTTACCGAGCAGGTCCGCGCCGAGGCGATCTCGAAGGTTCTCTATCCGAGCGACTCGACGCCCGCTGGCCAGGAGCTGCGCCTGCGGCAGGAATTTTTCTTCGTCTCCGCCTCGCTTCAGGATCTCATCCGCCGCCACATGAAGCAGACGGGCGACATCGCCAAGCTCGCCGACAAGGTGGCGATCCAGCTCAACGACACGCATCCGGCGATTGGCGTCGCCGAGCTGATGCGCCTCCTCGTCGATGTTTACGGCGTCGAGTGGAAGGAGGCCTGGAAGATCACGCAGGCGACTTACTCCTACACCAATCACACGCTGCTGCCGGAAGCGCTCGAAACCTGGCCGGTGTGGCTGATGGAGAAGCTGCTGCCGCGGCACATGCAGATCATCTATCTCATCAACGCCATGCATCTCGACGGCTTGCGCGAGAAGGGCGTGGAAGATGCGGGCGTTCTGTCGTCGGTGTCGCTCATCGACGAGCACAATGGCCGCCATGTGCGCATGGGCCATCTCGCCTTCCTCGGCTCGCACAAGGTGAACGGCGTCTCGGCGCTGCACAGCGAGCTTGTGAAGGAGACGGTGTTCAAGGATTTCCACCATCTCTATCCGGACCGCATCGTCAACAAGACGAATGGCGTCACTTTCCGCCGCTGGCTGCTCGAGGCCAATCCTGCGCTCTCGCGCCTCCTCGCCGAGACGATCGGGACGGGCGTCTTCGACGATCCCGAGAAGCTGATCGAGCTCGAAGCCTTCGCCGACGATCCGAACTTCCAGCAGCGTTTCGCGGCCGCAAAGCGCGAGAACAAGGACCGTCTCGCCGCCGCCATTTTCGACCGCGTCGGCGTTCGCGTCGATCCGGGCGCGCTCTTCGACGTGCAGATCAAGCGCATCCACGAATACAAGCGCCAGCTTCTCAATGTGCTGGAGGCGGTCGCGCTCTATCTCGACATCAAGTCGCAGCCCTCGCGCGATTTCGTGCCGCGCGTGAAGATTTTCGCCGGCAAGGCGGCGGCGAGCTATCATCAGGCCAAGCTGATCATCAAGCTCGCCAATGACGTGGCGCAGCTCGTGAACGACGATCCGGCGACGCGCGGGCTGCTCAAGGTCGTGTTTCTGCCCAACTACAACGTGAGCCTCGCGGAGACGATCATCCCTGCGGCGGATCTCTCCGAGCAGATTTCGACCGCCGGCATGGAGGCGTCGGGAACGGGCAATATGAAATTCGCGCTCAACGGAGCGCTGACCATCGGCACGCTCGACGGCGCCAATGTCGAGATCAAGGAGCGCGTCGGCGACGACAATATCTTTATCTTCGGCTTGACTGCGCAGGAGGTGGAGAAGAGCCGCGCCCGCGGCATCGACGCGCGCGAGACGATCGCGGCGAGCCCGCGCCTCTCGGAAGCGCTGAACGCCGTCGCGAGCGGCATGTTCTCGCCGGACGACAAGCATCGCTACGCCCAACTCGTCGACACGCTGACCTATTACGACCACTTCCTGGTCACGAAGGATTTTGACAGCTATTGCGAGGCGCAGCGCAAGGCGGACGCGCGCTGGCGCGATCAGAAGGCGTGGCGGCGCGCCTGCATCCTGAACACGGCGCGCGTCGCCTGGTTCTCGTCGGACCGCACGATTCGCGAATATGCGGACGACATCTGGAAGGTGGAGGTCTGAGAGGCGCGGCCTCTCGGCTGCGCGCGTTTCGCTGCGGGGCGGGCGGCAAAGGGGGCCAAGAGCCCCCGCAGCCGCCGTGCCCCGTGTGACGCTCAGCCCAGGGAGCGGCGCGCGGCCCGCAAGGTGAGTTGCGGAACCCGGCGTCCGCCGCTCAGCGGCGCGGCGGGGAGCGGCAAAACGGCGGGAGCCGCATCCTCGGAGAGGACTTCGCCTTCAAGAGCTTCGGCGCGCGTCTCGGCGACCCGGCGCTGCGGTGCGGCCGTGTCGGTCACGCCCGCGGAGCCGTTCAGGACCGCGCCGCGCTCCACCTCGATCGTTCCGCAACTCCACGTTCCCTCGACGCGTCCCGTCGAGCTGACGGAAAGGAGATTCTTCGCGACGATCTCCGCGGTCAGTTGTCCTGAAATTTCTGCGGTCGAGACGCTGACCTTGCCCTTCAGGACGCCGTTCTGCCCCAGGATGAGATGGCCGCAGACGATCTCTCCATCGACGGCGCCGTCGATGACAATAGTGTCGCGCGCACGGATCGCGCCGCGTATTTCGGTGCCGTGGCCAATATAGACGGAGTCCTCTTCATCTGGCCGGAAGGTCGCCATTTCTCTCCCCTCTTCAAACACGAATCGCTGCTTTCCGAGGGTAACCTCATTTGCGCCCCGAGCGGCGATTTCATGTTGGCAATGAGCAACTTTTGCGCCTTGGCGCCAACGAACGCGTCAACCGTATTCGCTCATAGGCCAAATCTGGCCGCACGGACGAGTGGCTTTCGGCATGTCCGCAAAAAATAAATGCATTTCATGACGATACGTTGAGTGGCCGATCTACCTGCCCGCGCACGCTCAACAATATGCAACCGCAAGCGAAAGTTATATATCTGAATGGCGCCCGCAGAACGGATCGCCGGTTGCGACTCTATTGGGCGGCAGGAGGCCTTGATGCTTTCGAGAACGATCTTGCGCATACTTATTCCGGTGGCTGGCTTGTTGGTCGCGTCGCTCGCGGGCGCGTCGCCGGAGCAGGGCAAGAAGCCCAACATCCTCGTCATCTGGGGCGACGACATCGGCATGTGGAACATCAGCGCCAACAGCAAGGGCATGATGGGCTACAAGACACCGAACATCGACCGGATCGCCAAAGAGGGACTCTCCTTCACGGATTACTATGGGCAGCAGAGCTGCACCGCCGGCCGCGCCGCATTCATCGGCGGCAATGTGCCGGTGCGCACAGGCATGACCAAGGTTGGCCTTCCCGGCGCCAAGGAAGGCTGGCAGAAGACCGACGTCACCGTCGCAACCGTGCTGAAGAGCCAGGGCTACGCCACCGGCCAGTTCGGCAAGAACCATCAGGGCGACCGCGACGAGCACCTGCCGACCATGCACGGCTTCGACGAGTTCTTCGGCAATCTCTATCATCTGAATGCGGAGGAAGAGCCGGAGAATCTGGACTATCCAAAAAATCCCGAGTTCCGGAAGAACTTCGGTCCGCGCGGCGTGATCAAGTCCGCTGCGGACGGCAAGGGCGGCCAGACGATCGAAGACACTGGCCCGCTCACCAGGAAACGCATGGAGACGATCGACGATGAGACGGTCGCCGCCGCCAAGGACTTCATCACCCGGCAGGCGAAGGCCGGCAAACCCTTCTTCACCTGGTGGAACGGCACGCGCATGCATTTCCGCACCCATGTGAAGGCGGAACATCGCGGCGCCTCGGGTCAGGACGAGTATGCGGACGGCATGGTCGAGCATGACGTGCATGTCGGCGAGCTTTTGAAGCTCATCGACGATCTGGGGCTCGCGGACGACACCATCGTCTTCTATTCGACCGACAATGGCCCGCACTTCAACACATGGCCGGACGCGGGCACGACGATCTTCCGCAGCGAGAAGAATTCAAACTGGGAAGGCGCCTATCGCGTGCCGGCCTATGTGCGCTGGCCCAAGCATTTCCCTGCGGGAGAAACGCTGAACGGCATCGTTTCTCACGAAGACTGGCTGCCAACCTTTGCCACCGTCGCGGGCGATCCGGACGTCAAGCAGAAGCTTGCCGCAGGCGTGAAGCTCAACGGCCGCAAGTATCGCAACATGATCGACGGCGAGAACATGCTCGATTATTTGTCCGGTTCCGTGAAGGAGAGCCCCCGCAAGGAGTTCATTTACGTGAACGACGACGGTCAGGTCGTCGCCATCCGCTACCAGGACTGGAAGGCGGTGTTTCTGGAGAATCGCGGCGAAGCTTTCGGTGTCTGGCGCGAGCCGTTCACGGAGCTGCGCGTGCCGCTTCTCTTCAATCTGCGGCGCGATCCGCTCGAGCGTGCGCAGCACAACTCCAACACCTATAACGACTGGTTCCTGGACCGCCCCTTCGTCGTCGCGCCGATGCAGAAGCTTGCGGCGGACTTCCTGATGTCGATGAAAAAATACCCGCCGAGCCAGACCCCGGGCTCCTTCAACCTCGACAAGGTGCAGAAGGAAATCGAGGCCGCAGGCCGCGGTCGTTGACGAAAAGACAGGCCGCCGCGCTGCGTGCGGCGGCCTCGCCACAGGAGCCTTTTGCATGAATCTTCTTTGCCGCATAGCTTTTGTCGCACTTTGCTTCATCCGTCCCGCCTTCGCCGAGGACGCGCTTCCCTCATGGAACGACGGCCCCGCCAAGCAGGCGATCGTGGCCTTCGTCGCCAGAGTGACGAAGGCCGGCGGCCCGGACTATGTGAAGCCTGAAGAGCGGATCGCCGTCTTCGACAATGACGGCACGCTATGGGCCGAGTGGCCGCTCTACACGCAAGCCTTCTTCGCGCTCGACCGCGTGAAGGAAATGGCGCCGCAGCATCCCGAGTGGCGCAAGAAGCAGCCCTTCAAGGCGGCGCTCGCAGGCGACCTCAAGACGCTCGCGGCGGCGGGCGAAAAGGGCTTTGCGGAAATCGTCGCCGCGACCCACGCCGGCGATACGCCCGACGAGTTCCGCGCCACCGCAGCCCGGTGGCTCGTGACGGCGGAGAGCCCGAAGTTCAAACGTCATTACGACGAACTCGTCTATCAGCCGATGCTGGAGTTGCTGGCCTATCTGCGCGCCAATGGCTTCAAGACCTATATCGTGTCGGGCGGCGGCGTCGAGTTCATCCGCGCCATCCCCGAAGGCGTCTATGGCGTGCCGCCCGAGCAGATCATCGGCTCGTCGATCGTCACCAGATTCGAGGTGGTCGACGGCAAGCCGCAGCTCAGGCGAGAGGGCAAGCTCTTCTTTCTCGACGACAAGGCGGGCAAGCCGATCGCCATCAATCAATATATCGGCCGGCGACCGATCGCCGCCTTCGGCAATTCGGACGGCGACTTCGAGATGCTCCAGTGGACGACGGCCGGCGCCGGTCCGCGTTTCGGGCTCATCGTGCATCACGACGACGAGGCGCGCGAGGCGGCGTACGACCGCAAGTCCGCCGTAGGGCGGCTCGACCGCGGGCTCGATGAAGCCGGAAAGCGGGGCTGGGCGCTCGTCAGCATGAAGAACGACTGGAAGACGATCTTCCCGTCCCCCCGGCACTGAGGCGGCTTCTCGCATGATGCTCCGCTATGGCAAGGCGACCTCGCGCCCGATAGCCCTCACGGCGGCGGCGTTCGCGCTTTCCGCGATAATGGGCGTCACCTGCGCGCAGGCCGGGGAGGAGCGCCCGCATGCAGCCGCTCCCCCCGCCTTCACATGGCGCGGCTTTCATGTCGGCTTCAATTTTGGCGGCGGCTTCGGCCTTGGCGCGCCTCCCGGCGGCCTTCGCACAGGCGAGGCGTTCCGGCCGGACGCAATTTGGGCGACGCCCCTCGCCAATCCCGGCGGCGTCCTTGGCGGCGTGCAGGCGGGCTATGATTACGCTTTTGGCGACGTCATTGCGGGCCTTGAAGCGGACTGGCAGGCGGCCGGCCTCAGCGGCGGCGCGCGCGCGACCAGCGCCGGCGCAGAGCCGCTTGCGTTCGCAACGTCCCGCCGCGCCGTCGATTGGTTCGGCACGCTGCGCGGGCGCGTCGGATATGCGCTCCTGCCGCGCCTTCTCGTCTACGCCACGGGCGGCCTCGCCTATGGCGGCGGCGGCGATCTGTTCGCCTATCGGGATTTCACCCGGCGCGAGGGCGAGAGTCTGAAAAATCCGACGCGGCTCGGCTTCGCCGCCGGCGGCGGACTTGAATGGGCGTTTCGCCCCGACTGGTCGGCGAAGCTCGATTATCTCTATGTCGACCTTGGACGCAGTCCCGCCCATGTCGCCCGCGTCGAGGGCGAGGGCGAGGAGGAAGCGGAAGGCCCGCCGGTCTTTGCGACGCTCTCGGGACACGCCAACCGCTTTCACGCCATTCGCGCCGGGATCAACTATCGTTTCAATTTCATCGGCGGCGCGGAAGAAGATACGAGGCCGCAGGAGAAGTTCGCCGAGGAAGGGGACAAGGCGCCGGAGATCAGCACCCATTATCTCTTCGGCTACACCTATGGAACCGACATCGAAACCGAGGGCAAAGGCGAGCTGCTTTCCATCACGCGGCTGAACTTCGGCAAACGCGGCCCCGCAATCCCGATTCTGGAAGCGGAGGAGTTGCGAAAGGCGGCGCAAAGAGAGAGCCGTTATCGCTCGATCGAACAGACTGTCGAGTTCGAACATACGTTGACCGATCGCCTGCAATATGCGCTCGGCGTCATCGGCGCGCACCATGACATTCGCGGCGTTCGGAATATCCCGGACGTCAGCAACACGGCGATGCGCGGCCTGCTGGGCGAAGTCCGCTACATCCTGCTGCGCCGGGGCGTCGATGCGCCTGTGGGCGTCGCGCTCCATGTGGAGCCGCGCTGGGGGCATGTGTCCGGCATTACGGGACAGGCTGAAACGTCCGTGGAGGCGGACAATCGGCTCATGATCGACGCCGCGCTCGTTCCCAACAAGCTCTTCGCGGCCGTCAACATCATCCATCAGCCGCAAATCCTTCGCGAACTTGGCGAGTCGAAATGGCTGCAGCGCTCCTATTTCGGCGCCTTTGGCGGCTTCAGCTACTTCGTCAATCCCAGGATCGCCATCGGCGGGGGCGTGCAATATCTGCAAGCCGCCTCGGACGGCTTCTGGCTCAACAAATTCATGGGCGACGCGTTTTACGCGGGTCCGCAGATCTATGTGCGCCTGACGGACAGATTATTTGTGACCGGCGCCTTTGCGACGCAGGTGACGGGGCGCTCCGTCACCGATCGCCGTCCGCTCGATCTCGAGACTTTCACGCGCCACAGCGCCCGCATCCAGTTTGGCGGAGAGTTCTAGCCGCGCTCATTTCTGGCGCACGTAGGAGCCGGGCGCCGGTTCGAGCGGGACAAAGCCCTTCTCGGGCGCGCCCATCGGCGGCGGCGCCACACGCTGCGGCGCGCTCGATCGTTCGAGCCAGCCCGCCCAGACCGGCCACCATGAACCCTCGAAGAGGCGTGCGCGCTCGCGCCAGCGCTCCGCGCTGACGTAGCGGTCGCTTCTTGCGCGCACGCCGAGATGGTAGCGGCGCCCGGGGTGGCCCGGCTCGGAAACGATGCCGGCGTTATGGCCGCCGTTGGTGAGAACGAATGTCATCTCGTTATCAGTGAAGAGATGCGCCTTGTAGACAGAGCGCCACGGCGAGATATGGTCGCTCTCCGTGCCGACGACGAACATGGGCGCGCCGATGTCCTTCAGCGCGATGACCTCGTCGTTCACCGCATAGCGCCCGGCCGTGAGCCGGTTTTCCAGAAACAGTCCCCGCAGATATTGCGAATGCATGCGATAGGGCATGCGCGTCTGGTCCTCGCTCCAGGCCATGAGGTCGGTGGGATGCTCCCGCTCGCCGAGCAGATATTCCCCAATTACGCGCGCCCAGAAGAGCTCATTGGAGCGCAGCGCCATGAAGACGCCGGCCATCTGGTATGTGTCGAGATAGCCCTGGTCCCACATCATGTCTTCGAGAAAAGCGACCTGCGCCGCATCGACGAAGAGCATGAGGTCGCCGGGCTCGCTGAAATCGGTCTGCGAGGCGAGCAGCGTGATCGAGGAGAGGCGGTCGTCGCCGTCGCGCGCCATGGTCGCGGTTGCGATGGAGAGCAATGTGCCGCCAAGACAATAGCCCGCCGCATGGATCTTGCGCCCGGGCAAGACGGCGTTGACGACGTCGAGCGCCTCCATGACGCCCTTGGTGCGATAGTCGTCGAGAGAAATATCGCGATCTTCCTCGGTCGGGTTGCGCCAGGAGATCATGAAGACCGTAAAACCGCGCTCGACCAGATAGCGCACCAGCGAATGATGCGCCGCCAGATCGAGCACGTAATATTTCATGATCCAGGCGGGGATGATCAAAATCGGCTCGGCGCAGACGCTCTCGGTTGCTGGCTGATACTGGATCAACTCCATCAAATGATTGCGGTAGATCACCTCGCCCGGCGTCGCGGCGACATCCTCGCCGATGACATAGCCCGCGCCGCCATTCGCGGACTGCGTGGCGGCGTCGAGTGAATCTTCGATAAAATGTTGAAAGCCGCGCAGCAGATTGGCGCCCGCCTCCCGCTGCGTGCGATCCATGACCACCGGATTGAGCCAGGGAAGGTTGGAGGGCGAGAAGGCGTCGAGATATTTCTGGGCCAGGAACGAGACGCGCGCTGCGTTGTTCGGTCGCATGCCACGCACCTCGCGGGTCGCCTTCGCCCACCATTGGCTCTGGGCAAGGAAGGCCTGCTCGAAGAAGAGATAGGGAAACGTTCCCCATGCGGGGTCGCTGAAGCGCCTGTCGGCGGGTTCCGGCTGGAATGGGCGCGGCGCCTTGTCGCTGACGAGATTATGCATGCTGAAATGCACGAGCCGCGCGGCGGAAGAAGCGGCGTCTATCGCGAGTTCCAGCTGGCGGCCGGGCGCTTGCGCCAGATGCGACGCCCAGTCGATCCAGGCGGACATCTGCGCATGCGGCGAAACGCCTTGCGTGAAGCGCGCCGCTGTCGCCTGAGCGACGCGGTCCAGCGTTTCGAAGGTCTGCGGCCGCATCGCCGGCATGAGGGGCGGGGAAGCGCGGCCGCCGATCTGGCGGTGGGCGGCGGCGATGCGTTTTTTAACGGGGCCGTTCATGAAGTCCTCAAAATGGCGGTCACGCTGGCGGCGCCCCATCGTCGCAATGCGGTTCGAAGCCATCATGACAGCGCCAGATCGCTTCGGCAAAGAGGTCCACAAGCACAAGCGCGGGTCAAACGCCTCTCCAACCTTTGCGCCATTTCGTCGCTCGACATGGTGCGCTCACTCTTCCCGCAGCCAGCGTGCGATTTCCAGCCATTCGTTGCGGAGCGTATTGAGTCCCATAAAGAGCGCGAGATGACCGCAGGGCGCAAGCGCCGTGCTGACCTCTCCTCCGACAAGCTCCGCGGCTGCGAAAGCTTGCGCCGGCGGGGCGACGGTGTCCGCCGCGCCTGCCAGAACGAAGAGCGGGCATTTCAAATCGCGGGGCTTCAGCAGTCTGCCAAGCGCGGGAAAGTCGCCCCTCGCGAGTCGGTTCTCGCGATACAGCCATTTGACGACCTGACGAAAATAGGGGCCAGGAAGGTCGAGTGGGCGTTCGTCCCACGCGTTGAAAGCTGCGACGGCGTCCAGCGCTTCGTTCGACAGAAAGGGCGTCGCGATCTCGAGCGCATCGACGATACGCTTCTCCTGGCTTGCTTCCCTCGGCCAGAGCGCGGCCATCAGCCGGCCCCGGACAATGCCGTCGCCGCATCGGATCAGATGATCGATGGCGGGGTCGGGCGTCGCGTCGATCGGCCGCGTCAGCGCTGAAGCTTCAGCTCTCGTGTCGACGGCGACGCCAGCGAGAACCAGTTTGCGCACCTTGCCCGGGAAGCGTGCGGCGTAGAGAAGCGAGAGCCAGCCGCCCTGGCAGAGCCCGACGATGTCTGCTGGCGCTCCGATGTCGTCGATCGCCACATTGAGAGCGGCGAGCTGGCTGTCTATCGTGCCCAGTTTCGTTTCAGGCCCCGCGGACCTCCATTCGACGAGATAGATTCTTGCGCAGCCATTGGCTTGCAGGGCGGCAATGAGACTGTGGCCCTGCGCGATATCCGCGAGCTGAGCGTCATGCAGGGCGAAGGGCGAGACGACGACGACAGGCTGACCATCGGCTTTCGAAAAATCGCGAAGACGCAGCGCTGCAAGCTCCAGCGAAAGCTGGTTCGGCGTGGCCCATTGCGGCTCATGGCCCGCCGCGGCGCCGCGCTTGGGCGCGAAGGCGTCCGCCCACGACTCCATCTCCGCGAAGGGCCAGCTCCAAATGCCGGGGCTCCACAATTCCCAGCTCATGCCCCTTCTCCCCGAGCGGCGCCACGCGCTTCTGCGCCGCGCAAGAATGCTACGATCCGTGGCGCGAGGAAACTCGCTTTGTGAGGACCACAGCGATTTGTGGCGTCTCTCACCGACAAGCTCCGCCTCTTTGCGATCCGTCGCCTAAGCCTGCGGTTAGGGCGCCGTCGCCTTCATCGAACGCATGTCGTTTGTCTTTGAGGCGTATCAACGCGTCCACAAGCGCAAGAGACCCGTTCACTATCCGTCATCGCCAGCGGGTTGCACTACAAGAATTGTCATCAAATTGAAGATGACGAAGCAATAGCCGCGCTCGAGCCTTCTGCGCGCAAAGGCGACCAACGCGGCGAAATGCCTCACGCGGCGGGAAACTGCGGGCGTGCGCCGGTGCTAAAGTTTCGCCTGCGTCGGACTGTCAGAAAAGAGACGCCTTGCTAGTGTGACGTCCAGCACCGTCCCCAACCAGAACCGGTTATCCCATGAATGAACATCGCCAGCCGCACAGCGCTTCCGGCCCCCGCACGGAAGGCCGTTACATTCGCTTCTTCTCCGAGGTCGGAATCGGCGACGTTCCGCTCGTCGGCGGCAAGAATGCTTCGCTTGGCGAAATGTATCGCGAACTGACGGCGAAGGGCATTCTGGTTCCCAACGGTTTCGCCGTGACCGCCGAGGCCTATCGCCACACGCTCGATGCGGCGGGCGCCTGGCCTGCGCTGAAGGATTCGCTCGCGGGCCTCGATCCCGACGACGTCGACGATCTCGCGCGCCGCGCAGCCCGCGCGCGAGAGATCGTCTATTCCGCAGGCCTGCCGGCCGAGGTGGAGGCGGACGTCCGGCACGCTCTGGCGACGCTCACGGATCAATATGGCGCCGAACTGACCGTCGCCGTGCGCTCTTCCGCGACGGCCGAGGATCTGCCGGGCGCAAGCTTCGCCGGACAGCACGACACCTATCTGAATGTCGGCGGCGAGACGGCGGTGCTCGACGCGGTGCGCCACTGCTTCGCCAGCCTCTTCACGGACCGCGCGATCCGCTACCGCATCGACAATGGCTTCGATCACTTTAAGGTCTTCAATTC
Organism: Methylocystis sp.; assembly: GCA_002929055.1. Lineage (GTDB taxonomy): Bacteria > Pseudomonadota > Alphaproteobacteria > Rhizobiales > Beijerinckiaceae > Methylocystis. Next base: position 18,223 of record PERY01000023.1, read on the forward strand.
CGTCACTGTGATGAAGATGGTGCGCTCCGACCTTGCCGCGTCGGGCGTCATTTTCACCATCGACACCGAAACTGGCTTCGAGGACGTGGTCTTCATCACCGGCGCCTATGGTCTTGGCGAGAATGTCGTCCAGGGCGCGGTCGATCCCGACGAGTTCTATGTCTTCAAGCCGACGTTCCGACAGGGCAAGCGCGGCGTGCTGAAGCGCTCGCTTGGCCCCAAGAAGATCAAGATGATCTTCTCCAACCGCGGCCGCGCGACGACGCGCAACATTCCGACCGACCGCAAGGCGCGCGAGCGTTTCTGCATTGCCGACGAGGAAGTGCTGACGCTCGCGGGGCAGGCGATCACGATCGAGGCGCATTACAGCGCCAAGGCCGGTGAGCATCGCCCCATGGACATCGAATGGGCCAAGGACGGCGTAGACGGCCAGCTCTACATTGTGCAGGCGCGGCCGGAGACCGTCGCCTCGCGACGCGACCACAATGTCGTCGAGGAATTCAAGGTCAGGAAGCACGGACCCGTGAAGGTCGAAGGACGTGCGGTCGGGACGAAGATCGCCTTTGGAAAGGCGCGCGTCATCGAGCACACGAACGAACTGTCCACCTTCCAGCCCGGCGAAATTCTCGTCGCCGACACCACCTCTCCGGACTGGGGCACGGTGATGAAGTCGGCGGCGGGCATTGTGACCAATCGCGGCGGGCGCACCTGTCATGCGGCGATTGTCGCGCGCGAACTCGGCATCCCGGCAATTGTCGGTACGGATCAGGCGACGCATGTCATCCGCACGGGCGATCTTGTCGCGGTGAGCTGCGCGGAGGGCGACGTCGGAAAAGTGTATGAAGGCGAGATCGCATTTGACGTGGTCAGGACCGATCTCTCGAACCTGCCGCGGCCGCAGACCCACATCATGATGAATGTCGGCAATCCTGATGTCGCCTTCGGCCTCGCGGCGCTGCCCAGTGACGGAGTGGGCCTCGCCCGCATGGAATTCATAATCACCGAGGCGATCAAGGCGCATCCGATGGCGCTCATTCATCCTGAGCGCCTGAACGAGCAGGAGCAAGAGGAGATTGCGCGCCTCACCGCCAGTTACGCGAGCCCGAGCGACTTCTTCGTCCAGAGGCTCTCGGAAGGCGTCGCGACGATCGCCGCCGCTTTCTATCCCAAGCCGGTCGTCGTGCGCATGTCTGACTTCAAGAGCAACGAATACGCGACGCTGCTCGGCGGGCGCGCCTTCGAAGGCGGCGAGGAAAATCCGATGATCGGCTTTCGAGGCGCCTCACGCTACGCACATCCCGATTATCGAGAAGGCTTTGCGCTCGAATGCGCCGCCATGAAGCGCGTGCGCGAAGACCTTGGCCTGACCAACGTGAAGTTGATGATTCCCTTCTGCCGCCGCATCGAGGAGGCGGAGCGCGTCATTGCTTTGATGCGCGATCTTGGCCTCGAACGCGGCAACAACGGGCTCGAAATCTATGTCATGTGCGAAATTCCGAACAATGTTATGCTCATCGATGAGTTCGCGAAGCACTTCGACGGGTTTTCGATAGGTTCGAACGACCTGACGCAACTCACGCTCGGCGTCGATCGCGACTCCCAGATCGTCGCCTTCGATTTCGACGAGCGCGACGAGGGGGTGAAGACCATGATCCGCATGGCGGTCGAGGGCGCGCAGCGAAACAAGCGCCACATCGGCATCTGTGGCCAGGCGCCCTCCGACTATCCCGAGATGGCGGAATTTCTCGTCAGGCTCGGAATCGATTCCATCAGTCTCAACCCCGATACGGTGCTACGCACAACCACGCGGATCGTCGAACTGGAGGAGAGCCTCGGCCGCGCACGCGCGTGAGGACGCGCTTGCCGCGGCGCTTGAAAGAGGCGCGGGTCGCGACAGCTTTGGATGATCGCGCGGGCCGCGCGTGAATGCATCCATCCGACATGTCTGGCTGAAAGGACATTGCACATGAACAGCCCCCTCGCCTTCGCCGCCGCGGCGGCCTTCGCCTTTGGCGCCTGGACCCTGTCGCCGACCCCGGCTGCGGCGATGCCGGTCGCCGACGTCTCGCAGCAGATGACGCCGGCAGTGGATCCGGTTCACGCCGTCCGCGTCTGCAGCCGTGGCCGTTGCTGGTGGACGACGGCGGGCCATTTTCACGGCCGCTACGGATGGGGCCGCCCCTATCGCAACTATGGCTGGCGCCACCCCGGCTGGCGCGGCCATCGTTACGGTTATGGCGGCTGGCGTCGCGGCCATCGCCACTGGTGACCGCAGCAGGAGGCTGGAGAATTGTCAGGCCCGCCTCATCTGAACGCGAAAAACGGCCCGTCGGTACATCCGCGATCGGGCCGTTCTTCTCCGACGGCCGCCGCCGTCGGGTCCAACAAGAGTTAAGGCTCGATGGGGCGATTGCAAGGCAAGCCGTTGGCGGCGCGGCGCCTCAAATGAATTTCCGACTGTTGCCTGGCCGACATTGAAAGCATTGGCCCAAGAGAGCAGTCTCGACGGCGAGGATTCAGCCGCTCGGACGCCCATTTCGTGAAACTCCGTTCATCGACTCTGACCTGTGCCGCGCTCGCTCTTCTTGCCGCAACGGGAGCCGGCCGCGCGATGGAGAATGGCGGCGACACGAAGTCGCAACTCAAGCCGCCCGCCTCCATCTTCACGCAAAAGTCCCTCACCGACACGCCAGGCGGGCCGAAGGATCAGTTGCGCCACATCGGAGTCGACGTCGATGTCTGGGTCACGCAATTCTTTCAGGGCATCGCCGCGGGAGCGAACAACGGCGTTTCACGCTACGGCGGCAAGCTCGACGCATTCTTGAAGGTCGATGGCGAAAAGCTCGGCTTATGGCGCGGGCTGCGGCTCAATGCGCAATACGAGCATTACATCGGCGACAATATCAATCAGAAGGATTTCGCGCTCATTCCAGTGAACGCCGCGACAGCCTTCGTCGCGCGTGACAATTACCACTCCGCCCTTTCGCTCGTCGTCACGCAGCAGATGAGCGAGCAGCTTTCGATCAGCGTAGGCAAGTTCAACACCATGACGCTCGCCTCGCAGACGCCGCTTATCGGCGGCGGCGGCATCGACACTTTCATGAACCGCGCTTTCGCACTTCCGTCCACCGGCATCGGCGTCGCCTCCCCCGGGACGGCGGCGGACCGGCTGATTGTTTCGCCGCCCTACATTCTCGGCGGGATCGCGACGCTCAAAACCGACGTTGCGACCTTCACTGTCGCCTTCGCCGATCCGCGCAATGCGGCGAATCCCCGCGTGCTGGAGCGTCCCTTCGAGCGCGGCGTCGGCGCCGTAGGCGGCGTCACCATCCCGACGCGCATCGCGGGGCTGAACGGATTTCACACCATCCGCGGCGGCTACAGCAATGCGCGCGGCTTCGATCTCGACGACATCGGCGAAGCGCGGGCGCGCCTCGCGCGCGGCGTAGGGATCACGAAGAAGGGCTTCTGGCTCGCGTCCTACGCCGTGCAGCAATATCTCGTGCAGAGCGACGAGAACCCGGCGGTCGGCTGGGGAGTCTTCGGTCTTGCGACGCTTTCTGACGGCAATCCCAACCCGGTGCGCTGGAGCGTGCTGGCCGGACTCGCCGGCAATAATCTCATCCGCGGCCGCGAGGACGACAGATGGGGCGTCGGCTTCTTCCATTACGGCCTCACCCGGCCCTTCCTGAGCGGCCTTGCGGAAAACCGGATTTACCGGCGCAGCGAAGGCGGAGTCGAAGCCTTTTATAATTGGGCCATCACCCCCTGGCTGCGGCTCTCGGGCGATCTGCAGATCATTGATCCCTGGAATGTGAACCGGCCGCGCGCGACTTATATGGCGTTGCGTCTGCAGACGAAATTCTGAAGGGCGCGATACCGCCCGGTTTGGCTCCGGCCGCTGCGGTGCAAAACTTGCATGCTTCATCCTGCTCGAAGGACACCCACGTTGAAGCGCGAGGCGGGTCCATGACGCAGGCGAATGGCTCTGTTCAAATTGGCGAACGGACCGTCGATCTTCCCATCATGAAGGGAACGATGGGCGCGGACGTCATCGACATGCGCACGCTCGCGACGCAGACGGGCGTCTACAGTTTCGATCCCGGATTTCTGTCGACGGCGAGTTGCGAATCGAGAATCACCTATCTCGACGGGGCCGCCGGAATCCTTCTTCATCGCGGCTATCCCATCGAGCAGCTCGCCGAAAAGGGCGACTATCTCGAAGTCTGCTATCTGCTGCTCTACGGCGAGCTTCCGACGGCGGCGCAGAAGGCCGATTTCGATTACCGCGTCACTCATCACACAATGGTGCATGAGCAGATGGCGCGGTTTTTCCAAGGTTTCCGGCGCGATGCGCATCCCATGTCGATCATGGTGGCTTCGGTCGGCGCGCTCTCCGCCTTCTATCACGACTCCACGGACATCAACGATCCCATGCAGCGCATGATCGCCTCCATGCGTCTGATCGCGAAGGCGCCGACGCTGGCGGCGATGGCCTACAAATATTCCCTCGGCCAGCCCTTCGTTTACCCGCGCAACGACCTCGACTACGCATCGAACTTCCTGCGCATGTGTTTCGCCGTGCCGGCGGAGGAATATGTCGTGAACCCGGTTTTCGCGCGCGCGCTCGATCGCATCTTCATCCTGCACGCCGATCTCGCCCAGGTCGCGTCCACCTCGACGGTGCGCCTCGCCGGCTCGTCCGGGGCGGATCCCTTCGCCTGCATCGCCGCCGGAATCGCCTCGCTGTGGGGGCCGGCGCATGGCGGCGCCAATGAGGCGGTGCTCAAAATGTTGTCAGAGATTGGCGCGCCGGAGCGCATCCCGCACTTCATTTCGCGCGCGAAAGACAAGAGCGATCCCTTCCGGCTGATGGGCTTCGGCCATCGCATCTTCAAGAACTACGATCCGCGCGCGAAGATCATGCAGCGAACGGCGCATGACGTCTTCGAGCAGCTCGGCGTCAGCGATCCGCTCCTCGACGTGGCGCATGAACTGGAGCGTGTCGCCCTGTCGGACGACTATTTCGTCAAGCGGCGGCTGTTCCCCAATGTCGACTTCTATTCCGGCCTCATTCTGCGGGCGATGGGTTTCCCCACCTCCATGTTCCCGGCGCTCTTCGCCGTCGCGCGAACGGTCGGATGGCTCGCCCAGTGGAAGGAGATGATCGAAGACCCCAACTACCGTATGGGGCATCCGAGCCAATTGTATACGGGCGCAGAACAGCGGGACTACACGCCGGTCTCGATGCGTTGACCGCGTCTCGGCGCAGACGGCGCGTCAGAGGCCTGCGAGCTTGCTGAAGAGCAGCTTCGCCAGATCGGCAAGCGGGTATTCGAAAAGGAAAAGCGGCGCCATGGGGAGCGCGGCGGCGACGCCGATCGTCGCAAGCAGTCTGACGCTGATCGGGGCGAGCCGCATTTTTCGCACAGCCTCGACGCTATTTCCGAGATCGGCGAGCGACTGAAGGTCGGGCGTGCCCAGGAGCGGCTCGTCAGGCGCTGCGTCGCCCATCCATTTTCTTTCGAACGCGTGCACATAGCGCGCTGCGAGCGTCGCATAATCGCGCAGGCCCTTTTCCTGACACGCCCGCAGTTTGAAGGCGAAGACGCAGGGCGGGGCGAGGAACAGCGCGACGTCGATGAGCAGCGTCGCCGCGAGCGCCGGATAGACGTCTCTCAGTGTCGCGGCGCCCACGGCGATTTCCTGGGCGAAAGACGACGCGACGACGATCGAGATCGCGAAGGCCAGCGGTGTGAAACGCGAGTGCACCGTTTCGAGATAGCCAAGTCCGCCCGCGTGGTCGGGATGCGCCGGCGAGAGATCGAGATCCATTTTCGTCAGCCGCCAGAGCAGGGTCCACCAGAGAAAAATGCGCAAGAGCCAGCGAAGCATCAGGAAGCGAAACAACGGCAGACAAAAGAACCCATAGAAGAGCGCGGCATAGGGCATCTCGGCCAAGGCTCGGCCCGCGTCGGTGTCGGGCAGTCCAGCCTGTGCGCCGAAAAATGTGAGCGCGGCGGCGCCGGCGAAACTCGCCGCGTCCGGCAGCCCTGATGTCTCCCAGCCCGAGAGGCGGGCCGCTTCCGCTTCCAGTTCGGGCAGGGCCTTCGCGCCGGCGATTTCGCAGCGCACGAGCAGCGCGACGAATTCGCGCAGCTTGATGTCGAGCGCGGTCTCGGCGACGAAGAAAAGCGGGATGGCGAGCAGGAGCCGGGCGTGGACGGCGATGACGGAGAGCGCGAAGAGATCGCCGACGCCGCCCTTCGCGAACGCCAGGGCGATGAGCAGGAGCCAGCATCCCCATCCGAGCGCCAGCCCCAGCGCGATGGTCTTATCGCCGCGCACGAGGCCGAGGCGCTCCCCCAGCCGATGCAGCGGGCCGCCGAGAAGCGAGAAGTCCGCGAGGCTCGGCTGCGGCATGTCAGGCTCCCGATTGTTGACGGCGATTGAGGCGGACCCTTTCGGCTCCGCCTCTTGAGGATCAGACCGCCTGCATGGCCTCGGGCTTGGCGCGGCCGCGCTTCAGGATCAGCTTGTTGAGCGCCGAGACATAGGCACGCGCGGAGGCGACAAGCGTGTCCGGGTCCGCGCCGCGGCCCGTCACCGACTTGCCGTCCTCCGAGAGCCGCACCGAGACTTCCGCCTGCGCATCCGTGCCCTCGGTGACGGCGTGGACCTGATAGAGCTCCAGCGTCGCCTCATGCGGCGCGAGCGCCTTGATAGCGTTGAAGATCGCGTCCACCGGGCCGTTGCCGGTCGCCTGATGGGTCACCTTGTCGCCGTCGATGTCGAGCGTCAGCGCCGCCGATTGCGGCCCCTGCGTGCCCGCCATCACCATCAGCGCGAGCACCTTGATGTGGTCATGCGCGGTGACGATCTCGTCGTCGACGAGGGCGATCAGATCCTCGTCGTAGACGAACTTCTTGCGGTCGGCGAGATCCTTGAAGCGATTGAACGCGTCCTGCAGCGCGTTCTCGCCCAGATCATATCCCAGCTCCTTCAGCTTCTCGCGGAAGGCGTGACGGCCGGAGTGCTTGCCCATGACGAGCGAGGTCTTCGACACGCCGACGCTCTCGGGAGTCATGATCTCGTAGGTGTGCGTATTCTTGAGCATGCCGTCCTGATGGATGCCGCTCTCATGCGCGAAGGCGTTCCGGCCGACGATCGCCTTGTTATATTGCACCGGGAAGCTCGTGACCGCCGAAACGAGCTTGGACGCGCGCGTCAGCAGCTTCGCGTCGATATTGGTGTGGTAGGGCAGGGCGTCATGGCGTGTTTTCAACGCCATGACGACTTCCTCCATCGCGGCGTTGCCGGCGCGTTCGCCGAGGCCATTGATCGTGCATTCCACCTGGCGCGCGCCGCCGCGCACGCCCGCCAGCGAATTGGCGACGGCGAGGCCCAGATCGTCGTGGCAATGCACGGAGAAGATCGCCTTGTCGGAATTGGGCACGCGCTCGCGCACCATGCGGAACAGGGCTTCATATTCCGTTGGCGTCGTGTAGCCGACCGTGTCCGGAATGTTGATCGTCGTCGCGCCGGCCTTGATGGCGGTCTCGACGCAGCGGCACAGGAAGTCGATTTCCGTGCGCGTGCCGTCCTCGGCCGACCATTCGACGTCCGCGACATGGTTGCGCGCGCGGGTCACGGAGGAAGCGACCAGCTCCAGCACGCGCTCGGGCTCCATCTGGAGCTTGTATTTCATATGCACGGGCGAGGTGGAGATGAAGGTGTGGATGCGCGCGCGCTTCGCCTCTCGCAGCGCCTCGGCGCAGCGGTCGATATCCTTCTCGGAAGCGCGGGCGAGCCCGGCGACCGTGGCGTTCTTCACGCGCCGGGCGACTTCGCTCACGCTCTCGAAGTCGCCGGGGCTCGCGATGGGGAAGCCCGCCTCGATGATGTCGACGCCCAGCAGGTCGAGCAGATCGGCGACCTCCAGCTTCTCTTCCAGAGTCATGGAGGCGCCGGGCGATTGTTCGCCGTCGCGCAGGGTCGTGTCGAAAATGACGACGCGCTCGCTGTTCGTCGAGCCGTTCGCGGGATGGGTCATGTCGGAAACTTTCTAATCTGCTGCGCCCGCCTTGCGGGCATGATCCTGGTTGCGTCGCATCCCCTGACGGCCTGGGCGAAAGCCCGGCGGGCGGTCAGGGGCGACGAAGAAGCAGCAGGCCGGCGAGCGAACGCAGCGCATCCGCGACGGCGCCAAACGCGCCGCGCAAATGATGCGCCTTTCCGGCTCTGTATGTGGCGGCGTCGACAGCCACGATCAGGAGTCCTCGCAATCACGGCCGCATGGCCGAAGCTGAGGCAAGATAGGCAAATTAGCGGCGACTGGCAAGATAAGCGCTGCGCCGTTGAGGCTTGCGCAAGGTTAACGAATGTTCATGCGCGACGTTCATAATTTTTTGCGCATTCGACGAAAAGCGCCTCTTGCCCAAACTGCGGTATGAGCCCTAACATTGCTCTATGGTCAAAACCGCCTTTTCGATCCGTCACGCTCGACCCGGCGACGCCGAGGAGATCGCGCGCGTTCACGACGCCTCGTGGCGCGACGCCTATCGCGGGGTGATTCCCGGGGTCGAACTGGAGCGGATGGTCGCGCGGCGCGGACCGGCGTGGTGGCATTCGGCGATCGTGCGCGGCACAGGCCTTCTGGTGCTCGATTTCAGCACTGAGATCGTCGGATACTCTACATATGGGCGCAACCGCGTCCCTTCGATGCCCTATTCGGGCGAGATCTTCGAACTTTATCTCACGCCCCAGCATCAGGGGCTGGGCCTTGGCCGGCGCCTTTTTGGCGCCGCGCGCAGGGAGCTCGCAGAGCACGGCTATCTGTCGACGATCGTCTGGGCGCTCGCGGATAACGACAAGGCGCTTGCCTTTTATCGTAGCCTCGGCGGCCAGACCATCCGCCGCGCCGAGGAGCGCTTTGGCTCCGACATGCTGACGCGCGTGGCCTTCGGCTTCGTCTCGGCGCCGGTGCGCTAGCGTCCCCGCAGTTTCGCCAGCACCTCCTTCGTCGCGAAACCGTCCGCCGGCTGAATGCCCTCAGCAAGCTGGAAGGCGTGGACCGAGTTGCGGCTCGAGCGGCCGAGCTTGCCGTCGATGGTTCCCCGATAGAACCCCCGCTGCGTCAGCGCCTGCTGCATCGCCTTGACGTCGGCCGTCGAGAGCGGCGCGACGCGGGGCCAGGGCGCGAGCGGAATGTCGCGCCCGGCGATTCGCTCGGCCAGCAGCGCGACGGACATCGCATAGGCGTCCGAGGTGTTGTATTGCCGGATCACCTCGAAATTATCGGAGATCAGGAAGGCCGGGCCGCTAGCGCCGGCCGGCAGATAGAGGCTCGCCGCGCCGCTCGCGGGCAGGGCCGCGCCATCCGCCCGGGTCACGCCCAGCGCCCGCCAGCGCGGGAAATCGAGGTCGAAGGCGGCATAGTCGAAGTTCTCCGGCAGCCGAACCTCGCAGACGGCGGGCACGCCCGCGACCCAGCCGGATTTCGCCAGAAAATTGGCGATCGACGCTATCGAATCCGCATGCGAGCGCCAGATGTCCGGCGCGCCGGCGCCGTTGTCGCTCTCGGCGTATTTGAGATAGGCGGAGGGCATGAATTGCGGCTGGCCCATCGCCCCCGCCCAGGAGCCGCGCAACTGCGCGCGGGTCGCATAGCCCTTCTCCAGCATCGTCAGCGCATCGACGAATTCCTCGATGAAAGTCTCCGCGCGGTGGCCCTTCCAGGCCAGCGTGGCGAGAACCTTCAATGCGTCGGCGCCGCCGGTCGCCGTTCCAAAATTGCTCTCGACGCCGAGGATGGCGACGATGATTTCGGCAGGGACGCCGTGCCGCGCCGTCGCGCGCGACAGGGGGCCGGCGAGCTCCGCCGCGACCGACTGGCCGCGGGAGACGCGACCATTTGTCACTGTTCCAGCCAGATAGGCGGGAATCGAGATCGTGAACTCGGCCTGCGCTTTGGGTTTGGCGAGCACCCCCGGCTCCGGCGCAAGCTCCGCCACGGCGGCCTCGAACGTCTCGCGCGAAACGCCCGCGGCCTGCGCCCGCGGCCACAAACCCTGCACGAAACCGGCGAAATCATCGGCGAAGGCCGGCGCTACGGCGCCGCTGGCGGCGAGCGCGAGGCCGCGCAAAAGAGCGCGGCGATTGGTCGTCATGGCCGGAAGGCCGAAGAGCTTCATGGGCTTGCCGGGCTCCGCTTCTTTGGAAGTCTTACATGATCCGTTGTTTGACAGGGCCGCTGCGCTGCCGTCTACTGACAACTACACTGTTTCAAGGGGCGAGACAGCTCGCAATCGGGCCTCAGATGACGCATCAGCCAGTACCTCGGAGCTTCGATAATTCCCGCCGGCTGAACGAGCAACCCTCGGGCGTGGAGAAGGCCGATTCGAAGACACGGCTGCGCACCGCCGGCCTTCGTCCCACGGTGCAGCGGCTCGCTTTGAGCAAGCTGCTTTTCGGCAAGGGCGACCGCCATGTGAGCGCCGAAGCGCTGCACGCCGAGGCGCGCGAGGCCGGCCTCACCATGTCGCTCTCCACCGTCTACAACACGCTGAACCAGTTCGCGCAGGCGGGGCTTCTGCGGGAGATCGCCGTTCAGGGAAACCGCACCTATTTCCATACGCGCACCTCGCCGCATCACCACTTCATGGACGAGGCCACGGGCCGCATGTTCGACGCTGCGGACGGCTCCGTCGAATTTTCCCGCCTGCCGGCGCCGCCCGAGGGCATGGAGATCGTCGGCTGCGACGTGATCATCCGCATCCGCCCGAAGAAGGGGTGAGCGGAGCCGGGGCCCCGCTCATGTCTAGTATCACCCCAGCAACTTCCTGATCTCCGCTTTCAGCCCGTCGGCGATGTCCGGGCGGGCGAGGCCGAAGGCGATGTTGGCGGCGAGGAAGCCGAGCTTCGAGCCCGTGTCATAGGTGCGGCCGTCGAAGCGCACGCCGTGGAAGGGGCGCTCCTTGGCGAGATGTATCATGGCGTCGGTGAGCTGGATTTCTCCGCCTGCGCCCTTCTCGCCCTTCTCCAGCAGGTCGAAGATGCTCGGCTCGAGAATATAGCGGCCGGAGATGATGTAGTTGCTGGGCGCCGTGCCCTGCGGCGGCTTCTCCACCATGCCGGTGATCTCGAAGCTGGAGCCGTAATCCTTGCCGGTGGCGACGACGCCATATTGATGCGTCTCCTCCGGCTTGACTTCCTCGACGGCGATGATGTTGCCGCCATGCTTCTCATAGGCTTCGACCGCCTGTGCGAGGCAGCGCGAGGCTTTGCCGGCGGCGGGCAGGGTGATCATGTCGGGCAGCAGCACCGCGAAAGGTTCGTCGCCGATGATCTCGCGCGCGCACCAGACGGCGTGGCCGAGGCCCAGCGGCGCCTGCTGGCGGGTGAAGCTCGTGGCGCCGGCCTTGGGCAGGTCCGCCATCAGGGCTTCATACTCTTTCGTCTTGTTGCGGCGCTTGAGCGTGTCCTCGAGCTCATAGGACATGTCGAAATGATCTTCGATGACGGCCTTGCCGCGCCCGGTCACGAAGACGAAATGTTCGATGCCGGCTTCGCGGGCCTCGTCGACCACATGCTGCACCACCGGACGGTCCACGACCGTGAGCATTTCTTTCGGCACCGCCTTGGTGGCGGGGAGGAAACGCGTGCCGAGACCGGCGACGGGGAAGACAGCCTTGCGAATGCGCTTGGTCATGAGAGTCCGCTTGGGTTGGGTGGGCAGGAATGCGAATCTCGCGGCGGGTCAAAGCGCCCGACGCGCGATTGACGCAAATTTTAGGCTTCTCGCGTTAATTTCACGTGAGGAAACCTTGGAGAGCTTGAACGGATGGCTGTTTTGGTCACAGGCGGGGCCGGCTACATCGGCAGCCATACGGTACTCGAACTCCTTGACGCTGGCGAGACGCCCGTCGTTCTCGACGACCTTTCGACGGGCTTCCGCTGGGCGGTCCCCGAGGGCGTCTCCTTTGTGGAAGGCGACGACGGCGACGAGGATCTCGTCACCGAAACGATCGCGCGCCACGACATCGACGCCATCATCCATTTCGCCGCCAAGATCGTCGTGCCCGATTCAGTCGCCAATCCGCTGGGTTACTACCTCAACAATACGGCGAAAGCGCGCACGCTGATCGAGACTGCGGTCGGCTGCGACGTGAAGCATTTCATCTTCTCCTCCACCGCCGCCGTCTATGGCGATCCGCTGCATCAGCCGGTGACGGAGGACGAAACGCTGAAGCCCGTCTCGCCCTACGGCCGCTCCAAGCTCATGGTCGAGTGGATGCTGGAGGATGCGGCGCGGGCGCATGATTTCGCCTATGTGGCGCTGCGCTATTTCAACGTCGCAGGCGCCGATCCGAAAGGCCGCTCGGGCCAGTCGACGCCGAACGCCACCCATCTCATCAAGGTCGCGGCGCAGACGGCCCTCGGCAAGCGGGCGAAGATGCAGGTCTTCGGCACGGACTATCCGACGCCGGACGGCACCTGCCTGCGCGACTATATACAGGTCACCGACCTCGCCCGCGCCCATCTCGACGCACTGCGCTATCTGCGCGCGGGAGGCGAGAGCCTTGTCGCCAACTGCGGCTATGGGCACGGCTTCTCTGTGCTCGACGTCATCGAGACGGTCAAGCGCGTCTCGGGCGTCGATTTTCCGGTCGACTATGCGCCGCGCCGTCCCGGCGATCCGGCGGCGATCGTCGCCTCCAACGAGCGGGCGAAAAGCATTCTCGGCTGGGCGCCCGAGCACGACGACCTGGAGGAGATCGTCCGTCAGGCGCTCGACTGGGAGAAAAAGCTCGCGTGAGGCGAACCAGGCGGCGCGTCAGGCCCGCCCTGCCGCGCCCGTGAATGAAGCGGCGACGTCCATCTTGGCGGCGTGATCGATCAGCGAGACGCAAGGGCGCTCGCCGATCAGGCGGCGCAATTCCGCCGCCGCCGCGCGGGCGTCTTCGCGCATCTCGTCGGTCAGCCGGGGGCTCTGCGCCAGATGGCTGACTTCGAGAAGCTTCAGACGCAGCACGGCCGGGCCCGCCTCGGCCAGGAAGTCTGCGCCATGCATCAGCGCCAATGGATTTCTGGCGGTCATCTGTCCTCGCATCGCGTCTCATCTCCCGTGGATCGAGAGTGTCGTAACGAACATGACGCAATGCTGAACGTAGAGCGCGCCGCTGACGCGAGGCTTGCGCGCAGACTATTTCGCGGTCAGGCCTCGAGCCGCTCGACGATCGCGCGCAGAACCTTCAGCCGCGCGAATTTCTTGTCGTTCGCCTCCACCAGCATCCATGGCGCGAGGCGCGCGCTGGTCCGGTCGACCATCTCGGTCATCGCCTCCTCGTATAGCCCCCATTTCTCGCGGTTGCGCCAGTCCTCCGGCGTGATCTTGTAGCGCTTGAAGGCCTTGGCCTCGCGGTCCTCGAAGCGGCGCAACTGCTCGTCCTGCGTGATGGCCAGCCAGAACTTCATCACGGCGTAGCCATTCTCGCCGAGCTGGCGCTCGAAATCGTTGATCTCCTGATAGGCGCGCATCCAGTCGTCCCGGGCCGCGAAGCTCTCGACGCGCTCGACAAGCACGCGGCCGTACCAGCTGCGGTCGAAGATGGCGACGTCGCCGCGCCGCGGAATATTGCGCCAGAAGCGCCACAGATACGGGCGTGCGCGCTCCTCGTCGGTTGGGGCCGCGACGCCGTGGACGCGGAAGCGCCGGGGGTCGAGCGCCTCACGCACGCGGCGGATCGTTCCGCCCTTGCCGGCCGCGTCATTGCCCTCGAAGACGAGAACCAGCCCCCTGTCGCGGAAGCTTTTCGACGTCGTCGCCTCGGTGAGGCGACGCTGCAGGCCGCGCAACTCCTGGCCGTAGCTCGCGGGGTCATGGGTCTTCGTCAGGTCGAGCGACGAAACGAGATTTGGCTGCGGCAGCGAGAGGTCGGGCGCCGCGACGGCGCGCGTGCGGCTCGGCCCGGGGGGCTGGACGCCGCCAGCGCGGCGCAGCGCCTGCAGCAGCAGGTCGCCGACCGCGGCGTCGCGGTACTGCGGGTCCGCGGCGGGCACCACGGCCCAGGGCGCGTCTCCCGTCGAGGTCTTCTCGATCATCTCCAGCGCCGCGTCGTTGAGCCGCTCACGCGACCTGGCGTTGTCGATCTCCTGCCATTCGATGACGGCGGGGCGGCGCATGGCGCCATCGGCCTCCCGCAGCTTGGCGAGCCGCCGGCGCGCCGCCTTCTCGTCCATATGCAACCAGATCTTGAGGAGATGCACGCCCTCGAGGCGCAGCATCTCCTCGCTGCGGTTCATTTCCTCCAGCACATTGTCATAGGCGCTCCGGTCGAGGCGCCCGAGCGCGCGATTGCGCAGGGCGCGATGATGCCAGGAGCCCAGCACAATTCCGATTCGCCCCTTGGCCGTCATGTCGCGCCAGTAGCGCCACGCGCCGGGCCGGGCGCGCTCTTCATCCGTCGGCGCGCCGTAGGAGAGGGTCTCGACGAAATGATCGTCCAGCCAGTCGTAGAGGCGGTTGACGACCTCTCCCTTGCCGGCGCCGTCCGAGCCGTTGACGAGCACCAGAACGGCGGCGCGCTTCTGCTCCGCCAGCTCGAACTGCGCGTCGAGCAACTGCTCCCGCAGCGCGGGCTCCAGGGCCTCGAAGGCCTCCCTGGACATGATATGCGGCAGGCGGGCGGATTCGAACATGGGGCGATCCTCATCCTAACTTTTCAAAAAGGCCGGCTGTGGTAGATGTTAGCATCAGCGGTCCCGTAGCTCAGCAGGATAGAGCAGCGGTTTCCTAAACCGAAGGTCAGGGGTTCGAATCCCTTCGGGACCGCCAGCGTGATCCAGCGGGGCGGGTGGATTTCATGGTCCGACAGGCTCCTATCCCCCTTTCGCTGGCGATTGCGCTCGCCGTCCTCGCCTTTGCCGGAGGGGCGGACGGCCGACCTCTCCGGCACGGGGCGCCGCCTTTCCGGTGCGCGCTGCGCGAGACGACCGCCTTTCTGCCTGAGCTGCGCACCTACAGCGGCTATCGCTGGGTCGAATGCGTCGTCGGCGTCGCGCAAGCGCAGATCGACTCGGTGGCCATCAACAACGGGACATGCGAATCATTCGACTGGGCCGCCGGGCGGAGCTTCGCCTTTGGACAGGTCTTTTATATTCCGTACGCATGCATGAGTCCGGTGAAAATGGTCGTCACGGCGAATGGCGCAGCCGTCGAAATTCCTCTCAGATAGAATTGGGCAAAGCTGATGCGTGTTGTTCTCATCGCTGTCCTCGCCGCCCTGTCGACCGGCTGCAACAGCCCGCAGGCGGCGAAGGAGGCCGCGACGCAGGAATATGCCGTCGGCTCCTACGAGCAGTCGCTGGAGGCCTATCAGCTCTGCGCGGCGCGCAATGCGGACGATCCGCAAAAATGCAGCGCCCTCGCGCGCGTGATCGACGCCGACAAGAAGCGCTATGAGAAGACGATGGGTCAGTAGTCCTGTCGTCGCGGAGCGCCACCTACGCCATGCCCATCCGCCGCAAGTCCCTCCTTCTGATTTTCGTCTATCTCGCAACGGGCGCTATTCTGATTGCGCTCATCGCTGCTGAACTCGGCCACGACCGCTTCAACGACTGCATGGGGCTGGGCGCCTTCTCGACGGCCGAATGCGAAGCCTATGCGCGCGAGTGAAAGCTCTCGTCTGCGAGAGAGACGTTGTCGGCCCCTTCAACGAATTTTATTCCCCCACCTTCAGGATATTGTCCCGCATCGCCCTGATCGGCGCGGAGTCGACCGTCACGCCGCCGCGGAATGGATTGTCGAGCGCTGCGATGAGAAAGACGGCGGCGCCGAGGAAGAGCGCCGTCAGGCAGCCGAGCAGGAGATGCACATGCCTTTCCATGTCGAAGAGGCACATGAACAGCATGTAGAGGAAGGCGCCGAGCGCCATGACCGACCAGAGTGCGGCGGGTATGCCATTCTCCTCGCTGGAGAGAAGATAGCGTCGCTGCTCGATCAAAAGGTTCACTTGCCGGAAGGCTTCGCCGTGCACCAGCTCCTCGCTTTTCGTCGAAGGCTGGAAGTCGAGCAGGCGACGCAGCATGGCGCGCAATCGCGGCGACGGGCCGTCGGGCGCTTTTGCAAAGGGGTCGGCCGGCCAGTGGGTCTGTATCGCTTCCGTTGCATAATCGTGCAGGTTCTGCTGCAGCGCCGTGCGCAGCGGCTGCGGGAAGCCGGCGATGTCATGATAGAGCGTCGCCATCGTCAGCGCCTTCTTCGACACGGTGTCCCTCGCGGCCGCGAAGTCCTGATAGGCCTCGACTGCGAGGAGAGCGAGAAGAATGCCGTAGAGCGCGGCGAAGCTCTGCAGCGAGAAGCCGATCATGTCGTTGGCGTTGCGTTGCCCATGTATCCAGCGCCGCGCATAGGGCCGGGAGAGGATGATTGCGGCGGCCGTCGCGACGACGAATCCCCCGCAGAAGATGAGCGCCATCTGAACGACCGAAACGCCTTTGAGAATATCCAATATCATCTCCTCCCCGCCGCGCATTAGGCGGCGCGGCCAAGTCTTTGTCAAAGCGGCGCCTTGCTCTTTGTTAGCGATTGATTAGCGGGCGTTGGGGCGCGAGGCGCGAAGAGCGCGCCGAACATTCTCGCAGCGCCGGGCGCAACGCGTGCGACGCCAGCGAAGACCGGCGGTTCGGCCGCATTCTTCCCGCCTTTCGTTCGTCGCCTGCGCATGTGTCCGGCCTCGTGACATATTGTCGCGAAGGGCCTCTTGCGGAAGTCCTTCGCTTGCAATGCGAGCCACTCAAAGTTACCTCGTTCGCTGCTCTTTGCAGAGCGAGCCTTCGGCGTGCTGCATCAGTGCGACGAAGTAACTCAGTCGGATGAAGGCGCCTTGGCGCGCCATTCGCTTGGGCCTGTCGAGACGCAGACGCCCTGAGTCCACCGCGAAACGTCTCTTTGTACGCAGCGACTGCGAAACGCCTGCGCGCGGCTGTGCGCGTTCAATTGGAAAGGGATAGATACGATGCTGAGGCCTGATCATATTTTCTTCGCCATGACCATGCTGAAGCACGGCACGCTCGCCGGCGCTTTCATCTTCGCGTTCAAGATCGCGCGTTTTGCGGTCGCCGCCTTCTGATGCAGCGGCTTCGGCGCCCAATGGGCGCTGGCGGCCTGTGTTCCCGGACTTCCGGCTCTTGACCTGGGCGCGCTTACCCCCGACAGCTAAGGCAATAAAGGGGGAGCGCTTAGAATGACGGCGGCGGCGATAGACGGTCCGAGAGTTGCGGCAAAATCGGGCAAGGCCCGGCAACTTGTCGTTTTCCTGCACGGCTATGGCGCAGACGGCGCCGACCTTATCGAGATCGGCCGTCAATGGCGCGCTTTCCTTCCCGACGCTGACTTCATCGCGCCCCATGCGCCCGAACGTTGCGCCATGTCGCCCATGGGCCGGCAATGGTTCCCCCTCACGATGCGCGATCCCGACGAGCGCTGGCGCGGCGTGATTTCCGCCCGCCCGACGCTCGACGCCTTTCTTGACGCCGAGCTGGAGAAGCGCGGCCTGGACGAGCGCGCGCTGGCGCTCGTGGGCTTCAGCCAGGGCACGATGATGGCCCTGCACACAGGGCTGCGACGCGCCGTCGCCCCGCGCGCCATCCTCGGCTACTCGGGCATTCTTGTGCTCGGGCCGGATCAGCCCGGCGCCGAGCGCCCGGCCCAGAACCCGCCCCCGGCCGTGCTGCTGGCGCATGGCGACGCCGACGAACTCATTCCCGCGGACGCCCTGCTGCTCTCGGCCAATTCCCTCGCCGACATGCATGTGCCGACGCAATGGCACCTGTCCGCCGGCCTTGGTCACGGAATCGACAACGCCGGGTTGATCCATGGCGCATTGTTTCTGGCGCAGTCCTTCGGCGTGAAGGTGGATTTCGCGCGGCGATAGCGCGTTATTACGCCGGCTCGGCCCCTTCGGGCTCCAGCACCGGCTCCAGGACGGGCTCGATCGCGACCGGGATGCGCCGCGCCGCGCGGCGCAGGATTGGCCGGTAGAGCTGCTTGGTCGCCTCCACCACATGCACGCCGCCGCCCGGCAGCGAGAAGCGCCCGGCGATGCGCTCGAAGGCGGGGGCCGAGCGCAGCAGCGTCACGCGCTGGAAGGGCGGCACGTAAAGCGCCTCGCCCCAGAAGACCGGCAGGAATTGCGCCTCCTGCAGCAGCGTCTGCAACTGGCCGCGCGAATAGGGATGGCCGTGGCCGAAGGGCGTGGTGTCGACGCGCGCCCAAAGGCCCGTGCGGCTCGGCGCGACGATGACGAGCCGCCCGCCCGGCGCGAGAATGCGCCAGATCTCCTCGAGCAGATCCTGCGGATGTTCCTCCACCTCCAGCGCATGGACGAGCAGGATGCGGTCGATGCAGGCGTCGTGCAGGGGGGTCATGGAGACCTCGACCAGCGCGGTCGCGGATTTGCCGTCGAGCGGCCAGTGCACCACGCCCTGCGTCGCCGGCATGAAGGCGAGCACCCGTTGCGCCTTCTCCCGGAAGCTGTCGAGATAGGGGGTCGGATAGCCGACGCCCAGAATGCGCAGGCCGGCGTGGTCGTCCCAGCGGGCGCGCAGCATTCTCGTCACCACGCGTCGGGCGACCTCGCCCAGCGCCGTCTCGTAAAAGGCCCGTAATTCCACGACATCGAGCGCCATAATCGGATCATCTTCGCAATCGCCGCGCAATGCAAGGCGCCGCCCGGTCGCATTTTCGCGCCTTCCGGCTATGATGCCGGCAGCTTTTCCACGGAGGCCGGAATGTCCATTGAAGTCGCCCAGTTCATCTGCCTGTCCGACAATTTCGGTCTGCTCGTTCACGACCGTGCGACGGGCGCGACCGCAAGCGTCGACTCGCCGGACGGCGAGACGATAGCGGCCGAGGCCGAGCGGCGCGGCTGGCCGCTGACCCATCTTCTTCTCACCCACCACCACCTCGACCACATCGAGGGGACGGAGTTCCTCAAGAAGCGCTTTCCGCAGATGAAGGTCGTCGGCGCCGCGAATGACGCCCACCGGCTGCCGCCGCTCGACGAGGCGGTCTCGGATGGCGATGAGGTGAGCCTCGGCGCCGCGCGCGCGAAGGTCATCGCGACGCCCGGCCACACGCTCGGTCATATCGTCTATTATTTCCCGGACGACGAGGCCGTGTTCGTCGGCGACACGCTGTTTTCGCTGGGCTGCGGCCGCGTCTTCGAGGGCACGACGGACGAGATGCGTCTGTCGCTGGAGAAGGTCGCCAATCTTCCGCGCGAGACGCGCGTCTATTGCGGGCATGAATACACGCAAGCGAACGGGCGCTTCGCCATCACCGTCGATCCGGAGAACACCGTGCTGCGCGACCGCATCGCCCGGGTCGACGCCCTGCGCGCGGCCGGCAGGTTCACGCTGCCGACGACGATCGCGCTCGAAAACGCCACCAACCCCTTCCTGCGCGTCGAGGATCCGCTGGTGAAAAAGGCGATGGGCATGGACGACGCCAATCCCTTCGCCGTCTTCGCGGCGATGCGCGAACGCAAGAACAGCTTCGCGGGATGAGCGGGCTTTCCAATCTTGCCGCCGAAGAGGTCGCGCGGCTGCTCGACCTCGCCCCGCACCCCGAGGGTGGCTTCTATCGCGAGACCTTCCGCGATCCCCGTGAGGTCGACGGGCGCTCTGTCGGCACGGCGATCTATTACCTCCTCCCCGAGGGGCAGGTTTCCGCCTGGCACAGGGTCGACGCGGGGGAAATCTGGCACTGGCACGCCGGCGCGCCGCTGGAGCTGTCTCTGCATGAAGAGGGGCGTCGCTCGGTTCTTCGCCTCGGCGCCGATCTCCTCGCGGGCGAGCGCCCGCAGGGCGTCGTGCCCGCGGGCGTGTGGCAGTCGGCCAGGAGCCTCGGCGCCTGGACGCTCGTCGGCTGCACCGTGGCGCCGGGCTTCGAATTCGCGCATTTCGAAATCGCCGCGCCCGGCCAGTTGCCTAATGCCTAGCCGAAGCTTGGCGGGAAGCATCGCGAGCGGGGGCTTTTTGATGTCGGCGGGATGGTGTATCGGGGCGCACAAGGACAAAAGAGGAAACGACACCCATGTGCTGGAGCGGGGAAGCTTCGACAGTATTGGCGGCGACGGGCATCGCCGGCGCAGCCTATTCTGCACTCAAGAAGGATCCTGAGCCCCTCGCTCTCTGGATCTGCCTCTTGTATTTCGCCAGCATGGAGGCGCTTCAGGCAGTCGCCTATTCTGTTCTGAACCAGTGCGACTCGCCATTAAATCAGGTGATGACCA
Source organism: Methylocystis sp. (assembly GCA_002929055.1). Classification (GTDB taxonomy): domain Bacteria; phylum Pseudomonadota; class Alphaproteobacteria; order Rhizobiales; family Beijerinckiaceae; genus Methylocystis. The sequence continues at coordinate 38,520 of PERY01000023.1, forward strand.
TATTCGGTTATCTCCATATTGCGTTCCAGCCGTTCTTCATCAACGCCGTCGCACTTTATTTCATGCCCAAGGACAGCGCGCGCATCATTGCGCCCTGGGCCTATTTCGGCTGTTTCGTCGTCGTCATCTCCATGCTGATCCAGCTCTATCCCTTCAATTGGGCTGGTCATTGCGCGCTGGGCCGGCCGCTGTGCGGCGAGGTGCTCTGCACCGTGAGGGGCGAGTGGCATATCGCCTGGCTGCTGCCTACCAACGGCATCGGCAACAGCCTCGCCGACAACGCCACACTCGGCCGCGGTTTCGTGGGCTATCCGACGATGGCCTTCTTCGTCCCGATACTCTACGGCAGCTGGCGCTTCATCCTCTTCTCCTGGGTCGCCGGTCCCTGGCTCGCGAGCCTGACCACGAACAACATCAATGAGTGGCCGGCCGTCTGGTGCCTCTTCTCCATCGGCCTCGTGCTCGCCATCATCAAGACGCCGCTGCGCTACCACCTGCATGTGGGCGATCCGTGGTGGATGATGCTCTGGAAGTGGTGGAAGGGCCGACGCGCCGCGCAGGCCCCGGCTGTCCCCGTCGCGGCGCCCGATGCGACGCTGGCGAAGGAGCCCGCGGAGTGATCACTCCTTCGCGTTGACGACGCCGCCAATGAGATTGGCGGCGAGCAACGCCTCGGTGGAAAGTCCGGCGGCGAGGGGAGCGAGCAGCGCCCCCGCCGCCATTTCTTTTTGCAAAGCCGCACGCGCCGCGACGGCCTCCGCCCAGTCGACCGCGCGAAAGCGCAGCTCCTCCCCCGGCCGTAGTTGGGCGAGGCGCCCGAGATCGGCGCCGATCACCGTCGCGATCTTCGGATAACCGCCGGTTGGCTGGCGGTCGGCCATCAGGACGAAGGGCGCGCCGGTTCCCGGAACCTGAATGGCGCCCATCGCCGCGCCGTCGGAAACGATGTCGTGGCCGCGCGTATGGATCAGGCGCGGGCCTTCCAGCGCATAGGCCATGCGGTCGCTGCGCGCGCCGACGCGCCATTGTGCGGAGAGCAAGGTTTCAATCGAATCGGGAGGAAAGTAATCGTCCTGAGGCCCGAGCATGACGCGGATTGGCGCGTCGCCGCCCGTGAGCCAGGGGGCGTGGAGCCGCAGGGTCTCGGGCGGGGGCGGCGCGGGATCGGCGAGGCGCAGGGCGTCGCCCGCCGCAAGTGGCTTGGGTCCAAGGCCCGAGCGCGCGTGCGTCGAGAGCGAACCCAGCGCGGGCGCGAGGTCGAGCCGCGCGCCGACGGCGACATAGCACCAGGCGCCGCAGGCGCCGGCGCGGATCGAAAGTCGCGCGCCGGGCGCCAGCCCCAGCACGCAGGCGGAGGGGAGTTGCGCGCCATCCAGCTTCATGTCGAAAGCGCCGCCCGCGACGGCGATGCAAAGGCTCGCGCCTTCAGCTTCAAAGACGGCGCCGCCCAGAGAGACTTCGATTGCGGCCTGCGCGTAGACCGCCTGCGTCGCCGCCGCGAAGGCCCGCGCGTCCATCGGCCCCGCCGGGGTGACGCCATAGCGCGACTGACCGAAGCGACCGGCGTCCTGCACCGTGACGCCCGGTCCCGCGGCGCGCACAAGCAAGCGCGCCGTCATTCGCAAGACTCGCAACGCGCGACGATCTCGCCCTTCGCCGCGCGCGCCTCGAGCGCGGCGAAGGTCGTTGCGTCCACGGGCGCGAAGCGCACCACATCGCCGGGTGAGACGAGAAAGGGCGGCTCGCGCGTGAGCGAAAATAGCCACTCCGGCGTGCGGCCGACGACATACCAGCCCGTGGGCATGGAATTCGTCGCCACGAGCGACAGTCCCCCGCCGATCAGCACGGCGTTTTCCGGCGTCGGCCCGCGCGGCGTGAGCCGCCTCGGGATGGCGAGCGCCGGGGGGAGCCCGCCGAGATAGCACCAGCCCGGCGCGAAGCCGTACATATAGGCGCGATAGTCCGCGCCTGCGTGGCGCGCGGCAAGTTCGCCCGGCGTCATGTTCAGAAGCGACGCGGCTTCGCGAATGTCTTCCGCGATGGCCGGATCGTAGCAGCAGGGCAGCGTCCAGCGTGCGCCGTCCGGGATTGCTTCGTCGCCGGCGCTCCTCGCAATGACCGATTCGATCCATGCGACGAGATCGCCTCGCGAAATCTGCAATGGCTCGTAATGAACGAGCAGCGAGCGATAGGTCGGCGTCGTCTCTCTCACGCCCGGGGGCGCGTCTCTTTGCAAAGCCCTGTCGAGCGCCAGCACCCGCGCATTGATCCCGGCGTCGACCGCGTCGCCAAACTCGACGACGAGCGCCGCTTCGCCCTGGTCGAGGAAACGCGGACTTTCGTATTGCATCCCTAGTCCCCGGCGAAGGTCCGCAGCGCAAAGCCGTCCTGTTCGAGACCCGCGCGCAGCCGCCGCGCCATATCCACCGCATGGGCGGTGTCGCCATGCACACAGATGGAATCGATCGGCGTCGGCAGACGCTTGCCGGTGATCGTCACCAGCGCGCCTTCGGCAAGCATCTGGCGCGCGCGCGCCAGCGCGAAATCCGTGTCGGTTATCACGGCGCCGGCTTCGCCGCGCGGCTGCAGACGCCCGTCTTCCGCATAGGCGCGGTCGGCGAAGATTTCATGCGCGACCTTCAGCCCGGCGCGTTCGCCGGCGCGCGTCTGCTCGGAAAGCGCGATGGCGAGGAGCGCGAGGGAAGCGTCGACCGCGCGGGTCGCGCGCGCGAGCGCATCGGCGACGCCGGCGTCCTTTTCGGCAAGATTGGCGAGCGCGCCATGCGCCTTCACATAAGCGATGCGATGGCCGCTGAGCGCCGCAAGCGCCTGCGCCGCGCCGATCTGATAGGCGACCGCGCGCTCGATCTCTTTGGGCGTCATGGCGATAGCGCGCCGCCCGAAGCCCGCAAGATCGGGAAAGGCGACATGCGCGCCGATGGCGACGTACTTCTCGCGCGCAAGCGCGAAGGTCTTCGCCATGATGTCGGGGTCGCCCGCGTGAAATCCGCAGGCGACATTGGCGCTGGTGACGACGTCGAGCATGGCCGCGTCGTCGCCCATGCGCCAGGCGCCGAAGCCTTCGCCGAGATCCGCATTGAGATCGATTCGCCGCGCCGCTTCTGTCATGAAACGATCCTAGCGCGCCGCGCCGCAACGGGACAGCGCCGCCGCAGCGAATTGCCAATTGTCGTTAGTTGTGGTCCGCTTGCGCCGCACCCAAGGCAGGGCGAGGGGGGGGAACGAGATGCGTATTCTGGCGACGGCCCTGGCGGCCGTCCTTGCTTTCGCGACAGCGGCCCATGCGGGCGATCCGGCCGGCAAATATAGCGTCGTCGGCAAGAACCCGGGCGGGCAGGGTTCCTATTCGGGGACGGCCGTCGTCGAGAAGACCGGCGAGACTTACAAGGTCACCTGGAACATCGGCGGCTCGATTTATGTCGGCACCGGCATTGGAGACCCCAAATTCCTCGCCGTGAGCTATCGCGCGGGCGACAATTCGGGCCTCGCGCTCTATGGCGAGGAGGGCGAAAACTGGGCGGGCATCTGGACCTATCAGAACGGCAAGAAGGTCGGCGCCGAAAAGTGGACGCGCCAGTAGAAACAAAAAAGCGCCCGCCGTCGCCGGCGAGCGCTTCGCGGATTGAAACATGCTTCTTTACGCGAGCACAGTCTTCAGCTCGGCGACGATCGCATCGCCCATCTGGCTCGTCGAGATCGAGGAGGGGGCGTCGCCCTTGATGTCGACCGTGCGCAGGCCTTTCTCCAGAACCCCGGAGATTGCGGCGTCGATCGCGTCCGCAGCCCTGGCGTTGTCGAAGGAATAGCGCATC
>PERY01000024.1 GCA_002929055.1 Methylocystis sp.
TTCTAGCAAGAGCGCAGCCAACCGCGGCTTTGCGGGACGAACTGACGAGGATCAGGGTTAAGGGCGGGCGAGGAGAGGAGAGGAGAGGAGAGGATTATTTCTTCGCCTTCCTCTCGGCCTGAACGGACCGGAAGGCCGCGGCCCAGCCGCCCTTTTCGATCTGGCGGCCGCGCGCGACGGCGAGGGCGTCCGCCGCCACGTCCCTGGTGACGACCGAGCCGGAGCCCACATAGGCGCCCGCCCCGATCTTCACCGGCGCGACCAGCGCTGAGTTGGAGCCGATGAAGGCGTCCGCGCCGATCTGGGTGCGATATTTGAAGAAGCCGTCGTAATTGCAGGTGATGACGCCCGCGCCGATGTTGGCGCCCGCGCCGATGTCGGCGTCGCCGATATAAGTGAGGTGGTTGACCTTCGCCCCCTTGGCGACATTCGCGTTCTTGATCTCCACGAAATTGCCGACCTTGGCCTTTTCCGCGAGCGACGCGCCGGGCCGCAGCCGCGCGAAGGGGCCGATGGTCGCCCCGGGGCCGACGCTCGCGCCCTCGAGATGGCAGAAGGAGTGGATCACCGCCTTGTCGCCGATCGAAACGCCGGGGCCGATCACGACATTGGGCTCGATCATCACGTCTCGGCCGAAGCTCGTGTCCGCGCAAAGGAACACTGTTTCAGGCGCGATCATCGTGACGCCCGCGGCCATCGCCGCGCGGCGCAGCCGCGTCTGCGCGACAGCCTCCGCCTGGGCGAGCTGGATTCGGTCGTTGACGCCAAGAACCTCGGTCTCTTCCGCGACGACGACGCGCGCGTCCCGCCCTTCGGCGCGCGCCAGCTCGACGACGTCGGTCAGATAAAATTCGCCCTTGGCGTTGGCGTTGCCGACCGCTTCCAGCAGCGCCAGCGCGCGGCGCCCGTCGATCGCCATGAGCCCGGCGTTGCAGAGCTTCACCGCGCGTTCGGCGGGGCTGGCGTCCTTTTCCTCGCGAATGGCGAGCAGGCGGCCGGCCTCGTCCTGAAGCAGGCGGCCATAGCCGAAGGGGTCCGCGGCCAGAAAGCCGAGGGCGGCTACGCCTGCACCCTCGGCCAGGGCGCCGCGCAGACGCTGGACCGTCTCGCCGGTGACGAGCGGCGTGTCCGCGAAGAGTATCAGCAGATCGTCATAGCCGGCGGCGATCGCCTCGCGCGCGGCCAGCACGGCGTGAGCGGTGCCGAGCCTCTCGGTCTGGACGAAGACCCTCGCATGCGGGGCGAGGCGCAACGCCTCGGCGCGCACGTCGTCGCGCTGCGGGCCGATGACCACGGCGACGCTTTCGACGCCCGCGGCCGCCACCGCCGCGAGCACATGCGCGATCATCGCGCGCCCTGCGACCTGATGCAGCACCTTGGGCGTTTCGGACTTCATCCGCGTGCCCTCGCCAGCCGCGAGGACGATCGCCAAAGCTTTTCGGGAACTTGCCATGAAGCGAGTCATCCATTTCAAATGCAGCGGAACGGCGCCGGGGCCGGGGCCGGGGCCGGGGCGTTTGTGGCAGATTCGCAGCGCGAAGGGCAAGCGGCGCGGACTTCCCCGCGCCCCCCTGCGCGGCGCCGCAATAATTCCTTTCTGTTCTATGAAATTCCCGTATAGAGAAACGTCGCGCCATCCTGATCAGACCGATTTGGTCATTCTCCGGTTACTCGATGCTTGAACGAAGGGACGTACTAAAGGCAGCCTTCGGCGCAATCGCCGCAGGCCTATCGCCTCCCGCGCCAAGCGCCCAGGAGGCGCCGCCCGCCGCGCCCCCGCCCGCGCCCTTCTCCCGCGATATGATCGTCGAGTTTGCGCGCGCCTTGGCGTCGAAGCCTTACGCGCCGCCCCCCTCCGATTTGCGCGAGCCCTTCGCGAGCCTCACCTACGAGCAGTTCGTCGGCATCAAGACGAGACCCGGCTCGGCCCTCTGGGCTGGGGAGAACAAGGGCTTCACAATCGAACCCCTGCATCGGGGCCATATTTTTGTCAGCGCGGTCGATCTCTTCGTCATCGAGAACGGAACCGCGGCGCGCGTCGCCTATGACCAGAACCGCTTCGACTATGGCGCGCTGAAGGTCTCGGAAAAACTTCCGGATCTCGGATATTCCGGCTTCCGGGTGCTGCATCAGGACGCCGGCCAGGAAGCCGAACTCGCCATTTTTCAGGGCGCGAGCTTCTACCGCGCCGTGGCCAGCGGCCAGAATCTCGGCGTGACGGCCCGCGGACTGTCTATCCGCACCGCCGATCCGCGCGGGGAGGAGTTTCCTGCCTTCCGCAGCTTCTGGATCGAGAAGCCGCAGCTTGGCGCCAACGCCCTCGTCATACACGCCCTGCTGGATTCCCCCAGCGTCGCCGGCGTCTATCATTTCACCCTGCGGCCGGGCGAAGCCACGATCATCGACACGGAGCTGAGCCTCTTTCCGCGCACCAATGTCGACCACTACGGCCTCGCAGGCTTCGCCGCCGCCTCGCTCTACACGCCGCTCGACAGGCGCCGCACCGATGATCTGCGGCCCATGGTGAGCGCGATCAACGGCATACAGATGCTCACGGGCGCCGGCGAATGGCTGTGGCGGCCCGCCTCCAACCGCGAGAGCCTGCAGTTTTCCGCCTTTGTGGACGCGAACCCGAAAGGCTTCGGCGCGTTGGTCAGAGACCGGGACATCTCCGACTATCAGGACGACGACCAGCATTGGGAGCGCCGACCCTCGCTCTGGATCGAACCGCTGGGCGACTGGGGCGAAGGCTCGCTTCAACTCGTCGAGATTCCCTCCGAATCCGAGAACAACGAAAACATCGTCGCCTATTGGCGGCCCAAGGCGCCGCTGCTGGGGGGCGCCCAGACGACCTTCGCGTACCGCCAGTTCTGGTGCTGGGAGCCGCCAAGCCGGCCGCCGCTCGCCGTCGCGACGCAGTCGCGCTCGGGCCGCGCGCCGGGCGGCAAACTCCGCCGTTTTGTCGTCGTTTTTTCGGGCGATGTCTTCGCCGACGCGCAAAAGGCGGCGCGTCTTTCCGCCGCCTTGACCACCTCACCCGGATCGGCGACCAACATACGCACTTTCGTCAATTCGCAGGCGCGGACCTGCCGCGTCGTCTTCGACGTGGACCCTGCTGGCGAAAGCTTCTGCGAATTGCGCCTCGTCCTGCGCACGGACGAGCAGCCGATCAGCGAAACCTGGCTTTATAGATGGACTCCCTGACCGTCGCGCCGACAGACGACATCGCTTCCGCCTCGACGCTCAAGGATCCGGCGGCGGCGCCGCCGACCCCGATCGAGAACCGTCTCTCGATGCCGGCGCAAAACCTCTTCAAATTCGACGGCAAGCAACTCCGCAGGCCGCTGGCGCCAGCGCTCTGGCAAACGCCGTGGCTCGCGCGCCTCGTCACCTTCGGGATCGGTCTGGCGCTGACCGTCTACGGCGGCTACCAGATGTACCGCGTCATCGACGTCGGCGGCGTCACGGCCCTCAAATGGACGCTGCTTGCGCTCTTCGTGCTGAACTTCTCCTGGATCGCGCTGAGCTTTGCGAGTTGCATCGTCGGCTTCGCCGCGCTGCTCTCCAACCGCCCCGCGCCCGGCCTGCCGGAGACGCTCTCGGAGAAGACGGCCGTCGTCATGCCGATCTACAACGAGGCGCCGAGCCGCGTCTTCGCGGCGTTGCAGACGATCTTCGAAGACGTGCAGGCGACCGGACTCGGCCAGCATTTCGACTGGTTCTTTCTCTCCGACACGACAAACCCCGACGTTTGGATCGCGGAGGAGCGCGCCTTCATCGCCATCCGCCGCCGGCTTGGGCCGGGCGCGCGCATCTATTACCGCCGGCGCGAGAAGAACGTCGGCCGCAAGGCGGGCAATATCGAGGATTTCGTCTCGCGCTGGGGCGGCGCCTACGCCCATATGGTCGTGCTCGACGCGGACAGCCTCATGACGGGTCCGACCATCGCGAAGCTCGCCGCCGCGATGGAGGCCGATCCCGACTCCGGCATCATCCAGACGCTGCCGCTGATCATCAACCGAAACACGCTTTTCGCCCGCGTGCAGCAATTCGCTGCGCGCATCTACGGCCCCGTCATCGCCATGGGCCTCTCCTGCTGGATGGGCCGCGACGGCAATTACTGGGGCCACAACGCCGTGATCCGCACGGAGGCGTTCGCGCGCCATTGCGGCCTGCCGGACCTGCGCGGGCGCCCGCCGTGGGGCGGCCACATCATGAGCCACGACTTCGTCGAGGCGGCGCTCATCCGCCGCGCCGGCTACGCCGTCTACATGATGCCGACTCTTGGCGGCTCCTATGAGGAAAGCCCGCCCTCGCTCATCGACCTCTCGATCCGCGACCGGCGCTGGTGCCAGGGCAATCTGCAGCATTCGCGCATTCTCTACGCGCGCGGGCTGCACTGGGCCTCGCGCCAGCATTTCCTCACCGGCATCTTCGGTTATCTGACCTCGCCCTTGTGGTTGCTGCAGCTCCTGGTCGGCATTGTGATCGTCTTCCAGGCAAGCTACTTCAAGCCTGAGTATTTCACGAGCGAGTTCTCGCTCTTCCCCACCTTCCCGCGCTTCGACGCGGAGCGCTCGCTGGACCTCTTCGCCCTGACCATGGGCATTCTGCTTGCGCCCAAATTCTTCGGCTTGCTCGTCGCGATCTACGAGCCGGACACGCGCAAGGGCTCGGGCGGCGCGCTCATGCTGTTCATCTCGACGCTGTTCGAGGTGGTGCTCTCGGCGCTGCTCGCGCCGATCATGATGCTCATCCAGACCGGCCATGTGCTGAACATTATTTTCGGCTTCGACACGGGCTGGGATCCGCAGCGGCGCGACGACGGCTCCGTGCCGCTCATCGACATCGTGAAGCGTCATCGCTCGCATGTCGCGCTCGGCGCGCTCTCGCTCGTCGCCGGCCTGATGATCTCGCCCTCGCTCGTCGCCTGGATGTCGCCGACGATCGCCGGCCTCATCCTCGCCATACCGATTTCCTGGCTCACGAGCCAGCGCTGGCTCGGCCTCGTCTTCCGCCGCGCGGGCGTGCTGGTGACGCCGGAGGAGACCACGACGCCGCCCGTCGCCAAGCGCGGCAAGGCGCTTTCGAAGGCGCTGGCGCGCGCCGACGAGGACGAGATCAACGGCCTCATCGCCATTCACGCCGATCCCGAGTTGCGGACGCTGCACGAGAGCTGGCTGCCGGCGCGCAAACCGCGCCAGCGCGGCTCCGTCACCGCCGACCGCGCCGTCGCCGAAGCCAAGATCGCCGACGCGGAGACGATCGAGGACGTCGTCTCATGGCTCAACCGCGGCGAGCGCCTCGTGGCGCTCTCGGACCGCGCGCTGATCAACATGATCGCGCGGCTGCCGAGGAAGTCCGACAAGCAGGAAGCGCGAGCGGCGGAGTGACGGTCGTCTACAAAATCATCTCCGCCGCCGAATGGCGCACGGCCGAAAGCGCCGGCGTCTTTCGCGGCGCGGCGATCGACCTGACGGACGGCTACATCCATTTCTCGACGGCCGAGCAGGCGCAGGAAACCGCCGCCAGGCATTTCGCGGGACAGGCCGACCTGCTGCTCGTCGCCATCGACTCCGACAAACTCGGCGATGCGCTGAAATGGGAAGTCTCGCGCGGCGGCGCGCTGTTCCCGCATCTCTATGCGCCGCTTTCGCTCGGCGCCGTGACGCGCGTCTCGCCGCTGCCGCTGCGTGACGGCGGCGCGCATGATTTCACCGGGCTCCTATGATCGATCCTTTCGGCCTCGCCCTCCCCTGCCTGCGCCTCCTCGACGCCGAGGACGCACATCGCGCGACCATCGCGGCGCTGAAGCTGCTGCCGTTTCGCACGCCTGAGAAAGACGACCCCCGCCTCGCCGTCTCCGCCTTCGGCGTCGACTTTCCAAACCCGATCGGCCTCGCCGCCGGCTTCGACAAAAACGCGGAGGTTCCCGACGCGATGCTGGGGCTCGGCTTCGGTTTCGTCGAGGTCGGCACGCTGACGCCGCGCGCCCAGCCCGGCAATCCGCGCCCGCGTAATTTCCGGCTCATCGAGGATGGCGCCGTCATCAATCGTTACGGCTTCAACAATGACGGCCATGCGCCGGCGCTGGAGCGGCTGACGCGCCGCCTCGCCCGATTTGGCGAGACGAAGGAGCGGCGTCATTACGGCGCCGGACCTTTCCGCGGCGCGCATGACGGCGCAGGCGTCCTCGGGGTCAACGTCGGCGCCAACAAGGACGCGGAAAGCCGAGTCGCCGATTATGTCGCCGGCGTCGGAGCCTTCGCCGATGTGGCGGATTATCTCACCATCAACGTCAGTTCGCCGAACACGCCCGGCCTGCGCGACCTGCAGGAGCCCGAAGCGCTCTCCGAACTGCTTGCGCGGGTGATCGAGGCGCGCGACGCGGTCCCGGCGCGGCGCCCGGTGCTGCTGAAAATCGCGCCCGACCTTTCGCTCGATCAGCTCGACGCCATCGTGCGCGTCGCGCGCGAACGCGGCGTCGATGGCATGATCGTCTCCAACACCACGGTCTCGCGACCCGAGAGTTTGCGTTCTAACTTCGCGGCAGAAGGCGGCGGGCTGTCGGGCGCGCCTTTATTCGCGCTTTCGACGCAGATGCTCGCGCAAACCTTCCTGCGCGTCGACGGCCAGTTTCCGCTCATCGGCGTCGGCGGCGTCGACAGCGCTGAGGCCGCGCTCGCAAAGATCGAGGCCGGCGCAACGCTGGTGCAGCTTTATTCGGCGCTGGTCTATGAGGGGCCGCGACTGGTTTCGCGCATCAAACTGGGCCTGTTGAACGCGCTCGATAGAGAGAAGGCCACACTCGCTGCACTCGTCGGCAGAATGGCGCATCAACTCGCGCGTGATTGAACGCCCGAACTTTTCTATGACAACGCGCAATGCTATCCCGCGCGCATTCAAGCAAGAGGAAACATCATGAGCGAACATATCTGGCTGGCGACGGGCGAAGCGACGGTTCTGGCGGCGGACGGGCAATACACCGACGCCATGCCGGAAGTGCTGATCGGCAATGTGAAGGGCCCGGTCGGGCACGCCTTCGCCTCCATGACCGGACAGGTCGCTGGCCATCCGCGCATGTTCGTCATCCGCGACCTCAACCAGCAAGTCCGCCCCGCGACGATGATGACCACCAAGATGACGGTGAAGTCAGAAGACTATGTCGAACTGCTCGGCGGCGTCGTGCAGGCGGCCACCGCCGACGCCATCGTCGACTGTCTCGCCGAAGGGATCATCCCCAAGGATCAGGCCAACGAGCTGTGCATGATCATCATGGTGTGGCTCGATCCGCGCTGCGCCAAGCACATGAAGAAGCTCGACCGGAAAGACCTCTACCGCACCAATTACGAGGCGACGAAGCTCGCCATCTCCCGTGCGCTGAAAGGCGAGCCCACGGTCGACGAGTTGATCGCCAACCGCAAGACGATCTCCCATTATGCGCTTGAAGGCGTGTTCGACGATTGATCGCAAAGGGCGGCGCAAGTCGCCGCCCTCAACCTCGATGCGAGGGCGTCATGAGGATCGCGCTGTCGAACCTCGCCTGGGATGTCGCGGAAGACGCGCAGATCGCGGCGTTGCTGAACCGCTACGAAGTCGACGCCATCGACATCGCCGTCTCGAAATATTTTCCCGCGCCAGCCAGCGTTTCGGACTCCGACATTGATGGCGTCCGCCGTTTCTGGACGGCGCGCGGCGTCGAGATCACCGGCATGCAGGCGCTGCTCTTTGGCGCGCAAGGGCTCAATCTCTTCGGCGACGAGGCGGCCCGCGCTGCCATGCTGGAGCGCCTGTCGCATGTCTGCCGCATCGCATCGCGCCTCGGGGCGACGCGACTCGTCTTCGGCTCCTTCAGAAATCGGGACAGGGGCGATCTGAAGGCGCAGCAGGCGCAGGACATCGCGGTGGATTTTTTCCGCAGCCTCGGCGCCGTCGCCCGCTTGCATGGCGTCGTCATCTGCCTCGAGCCCGTTCCGGCCCGCTATGGCGCAAACTTCATGGTGACGACGCCCGAGGCGGCGATGGTCGTGGAAGCCGCGGACGACCCCGCGATCCGCCTGCATCTCGACACGGGTACGATGGCTGTGAATGCCGAGAGCCGCGACGTCGTGACAACCTTCGCGCCGCTCATCGGCCATGTGCATGCCGGCGATCCGGATCTGGCGCCGTTCGGCGGATGCGTCGCCTATCACGCCGCGGTGGCGAGCGTCTTGCGGCGCGCGCGACCCGATCTGATCGTCACGGTCGAAATGCTGGCGACGACCGACGCCCCCCACCTCCAGTCGATCGAACGCGCGCTCGCCGCCGCCATCCGTTGCTATCGCGACGAACATGCGGCGGCGGGCTGAGCGTCAGGACGCGGTGACGCCCGGGTGTCTGTCGGGGAAGGATCCGTTTCCGCCGGGCGGCGGAAGCGGGGTCTCGTCAATCCCGGTTCCGGTCTGAACTACCGAGACCGCCCGTCTCGCCTGCTCGCCGAGGCCGCTGCCCGCAGGGCGGCCCGCCGCCTCGCTCGCAGGCAGGAGCGCTCCCAATATAGCGCCAAGCGCGACGCCCAGCCCGGCGAGAACAATCGGCTCCTCCTGAACGAAGCTGAACAGCCGGTCGCTCCCTTCAGATGCGCCCTTACGCAGATTGTCGGCGGCGCTGGTCAGGGTTTGGCGCACGCCCGCGCCGCCGGCTTCGTCAGAGGCCGCCGGGCCGTTCTGCGAGGCCCCCGCAGACTGTGAAGCGCCGCCAGGGCCTTTCATCAGCATCCACGCCAGCCCGGCGCCGACGAGCGACGCAGGCATCGGATTGTCGCGCAGCCGGCGCGCCACCGCCGCCGCGCCGCCGTCCTCCGCGGGATTCAGAAGCCGGTGGAGAATGTCGGCCGGCGACAAACGGCTCCGCAACTCCTCGAGCGCATCGGCCAGTTGCGCGCGCGTCTTATCGGCCTCGCGCTCAAGCTGCTCGCTGTTCGCCATCGTGTGTCCTCATCTGCTGTTTGGCGACAAGTGCGTCGCGGTGAAACTGGTCCAGAGTCTTTGCGGGCTTGAGGTTCGACGCCTTGAATCGGCTGCGCCCCGCCAAAGCAAAGAGAAGTCCGACGATCACGCCGGCGGCGCCGAAAACGGCGAGCGACCAATGTTCCGCAACGCCGCTCGCCTTGAGCGCGGAAGCCGCCGCAAGCAGCAACAGCGTGAAGCCCGGAATGAGCAGCGCGACGCCCGTCGCCGCAAGCCCCGCCCCGCCGGTGACATCGGCGAGTTTTTCCGACATCTCGGCCCGCGCGAGACTGGCTTCCGTGCGCATGAGCGACGACGCCTGATGCAGCGCCTGCGCGGCGAGATCGACAATCGAACTTGAGGAGTCCCGATTCCCGTTCGCCATGTCACCGTCCTCCCAGTGTCGAGTTTTCCGAGCCCGAGCTTCTCAGCAGGCGCGAGAGGGCGAAGCCCGCGATCGTCGCGGCGGAGAAGACGGCCACCGGCTGGCTGCGCGCCGCGTCGCGAATGATTTTCACAAGTTCATCGACGTTTCCCCGCTCGATGGCGGCGGATGCGCGCTGCAGGCTGTCGGACGCGCCGCGCACATAGCTCGCGGCTCCGGGCAGCTCCCGCTCGAGGTCTTCGGCGGCGCGGTCGATCGCTCTTGCAATCGCCTGCGTCTTCGACGCGCCGATCTCTTGCCCGTGCTCAGCCGCCCCGCCGGCGCGCCCGAGAGCGTTGATGTTTGGCGAAGCGCCTTCCTTCGCGACGGATTTGCCGCCGCCCTGTGCAGTATACGTCATGCTGTAGCTCCCTATGCATCGGCCTCGCGCCTCACGCAGGAACTACGGCTCACTGCCCGGTGTTCCGAGGCGAGAAAACGATGATGCGCGGCTGCGCTCGCCCTTCGCGCTGCGCGCCATTTGTTGTTTTCGCCGCCGTTCGGACCTATAAGCGCGAGCTTGCAAGACAAGAACAGCGCGCCTGCGCCGAACGGAACGCAGCACATGGCCGGCAGGAAGATAGACGCCCTTCTCGCGCTGAGAAGCGACGGGAAGCTTCTGGTGGGCCGCGACCGCATCAAGGTGCTCGAAGCCGTCGCGGAGCATGGCAGCATTTCAAAAGCGGCGAAGATCGTCGGCTTCAGCTACAAGGCCGCCTGGGACGCCGTTAACGCCATCAACAACCTGCTGCCGAGCCCCGCCTTCATCACCAAGGCGGGCGGAAAGAGCGGCGGCGGCGCCGAGGTGACGCCGGAAGGGCGCAGGCTGATCGCGGCCTTTCACCGGCTCGAGGCGCGGCTGTCGAGCATCTCGACGGCGATTGCGGAAGAAGGGCTCGACGGCGACCAAAATTTTCTGCTCTGGAACGTCGGCGTCAAAATCTCTGCGCGCAACGTTTTCCATGCGGAAGTCGTCTCGGTCGTGAAATGGCCGGTCGACGTCGAAGTGACGCTGCGCATCTCGAGCGCGCACAACATCCACGCGGTCATCACCAATGAAGGCGCGGACGATCTCGGCCTCGCGCCGGGCCGCAGGGTTGTGGCGCTGGTCAAATCCTCCTTCGTCGATCTTGAGTCCGGCGGCGCCGACGCCCAGACGCGCAACCGCTTCCCCGGCGTCGTGACGCGCCGCGTCGACGCCGAGCGCAATTGCGAACTGCTCGTCGACATCGGCTCCGGCAAGACCATGACGGCCGTCCTGCCGCGGCAGGAGGTCGAGGCCCACGCCATCGGCGAGGGAAGCGCGGTCGTGGCCTGTTTCCATCCGCAGGACGTCATCCTGGCGACGGATTGACGCGAGGGTTTGTGGCCTTCCGCCGCAGGCTGCGAGGCGGCAGAATTCTTGCTATCGCGAATCTCCGGGCGCTTAATGCGGGCGCAAGGAAGAGTGGCATGTCCAGAGACGTGAGCGTGCTGGTCTGCGGAATCGGCGAGGAAGCCTCGGCGACGGCGCATGCGCTGTTTGCGGAGGGCTACATCGTCGCGCTCCACCGCGAGATGGCGCCCGCGATGCTGCGCCGGCGCATGAGCTTCGCCGACGCCTAGTACGACGGCTATGCGCAGCTCGACGGCGTCGAGGCGCGCCGCGTGGACGTCAATGCGGAATTTGTTCTCGGACTGGAGACGCGAGGCTTCATTCCGCTGCTGCGCGCGCGCCTCTCCGAGGCTCTCGAACGCTGGCCCTGGCATGTCGTCGTCGCGGTCGCGGAAGAGAAGGAGCCCGCGCCGGCCGGCCTGCGCGATCTGGGCGGCTTCACCATCGGCCTTGGCCGGGGCTTCGAGCCCGGCGTCGACTGCGATCTCGCGATCGAAACCGAAGGCCCCGATCCCGGCGCGATCCTGCATGAGGGAGACACGCGGAGCCGGCCGCCGCGGCGCGCGACGCAAGCCCAAAGCCTGCTGGTCCTGGCGCCCGCTGCGGGCCTCTTCCGGGCCAATCCGCCCATCGGCGGCGCCGTCGAGGCGGGCGCGCCGCTGGGCTTTCTGGACGAACTCTGCGTTCCGGCGCCGGCCGCGGGCCGCATCTTTGGAATCGCGCGGCGGGAGCAAGCCGTGGCGGAAGGCGACCCCATCGCCGAAATTGCGCTCGGGCCGTCGACTCAGGTGGCGGGCGTCTCGGCGCGGAGCAAGCTGATCGCGCGCGGCGTCGCCTTCGCCATCGAGATGGAGAACGAGGGGCTGAAACCTTTCTCGTTCGAGGACTGGGGCGGCTGACTGATAGGGCCGCGGCGCCTCCGTTTCAGGCGGTTTGCCTTCTTGACGGATGGACGCGCGCCGCAGGTGTTGCCGAGTTGCAACGCTCACCGCAAAAGCGACCGAGTCAGCGCGCTGGAACTCGCTTTTGCTTTGACTGATCAGACTTGGCGGTCAATGTCTAGGGGCAGACGGAGCGGAAGAATTTCAGTGTGTCGCGTTTCGCCGTCGAACAGGATCTCGCCCGTGCATCGGGCTCAACTTGGGGTGTTAAATGAAGAAGATCGCTCTTTCGGTCGCCGCTCTGGCGCTGACCGCGGGTTCGGCGCTCGCGGCTGACCTGCCGTCGCGCAAGGCTCCCGCCTATATCCCCCCGCCGCCGCCGCCCCCGATGTGGACCGGCTTCTACGTCGGTCTGAACGCCGGCGGCACCTTCGGCGGCAGCAACACGATCAACACCGCCGCCTTCGGCGCGTTCCCCTTCGCCCCGCTCGGCAATGTGGTGCCTTACACCTTCGCCAGCGCCGGCCTCGCGACGACTTCCCTCTCGGCGGGCAACAACGGCGGCTTCATCGGCGGCGGCCAGATCGGCTACAACTGGCAGTTCTACAATAGCTTCGTTGTGGGCGTCGAAGCCGACATCCAGGGCATCGCCGCCTCGAGCTCGGCGGTCAACGCCTGGAGCGCCGCGTCGCCGGTCGCCGGCGAGACGCTCATCAGCGGCACCTCGGCTTCGCGCAGCATCGACTACATCGGCACGGTGCGCGGCCGCCTCGGCTGGCTGTTCACCCCCACCTTCCTGCTCTACGGCACGGGCGGTCTGGCTTATGGCGGCGTCTCGATGACGACCGGCATCACCCAGCAGATCCAGGGCGCTCCGGCGGTGGTCAACCCCTGGTTCGGCGCTGGCGCCTTCTCCGACACGCGCACCGGCTGGACGGCCGGCGGCGGCGTCGAGTGGATGTTCATGCCGAACTGGTCGGCCAAGGTCGAATATCTGTATTACGATCTCGGCAGCGTGACCTTCAACACCAGCGCGCTGATCAGCGTCAACAACGCTGGCGCGCCCTTCACGGCCGCCTTCCCGCAGACGACGACCCGTTTCGACGGCCACATCGTCCGCGCCGGCCTGAACTATCACTTCAACTGGGGCGCTCCGGCTCCGGTCGTCGCGAAATACTGATCCATCCGGTCAGTTCGAATATGGAAGAGCCCGGCCGAAAGGCCGGGCTTTTTCGTTTCGTCGCATCGATCCGCCCCTATCGCGACGCGTGAATGGCGATGACCCCGCGGTCACGACGAATCGCCCCGCCCTCGGCAGGTTTCGATAGACGCGAAGAGTGGAGAGACTGGCTGGGGGACCTGGATTCGAACCAAGATTAACGGAGTCAGAGTCCGCTGTTCTACCGTTGAACTATCCCCCAACGGGCGCATTGGCCGCGCCGCGTCAGCGGGTCGTGATCTAGAGAGAGCCGCGCGCCCTGTCAACCGATTCCCGCGCCCTGCGCAGCGACAAGGAGCCGCCTCGCGCCGCCGGGCCAGCTACTTGCGGGCGCCGCGGCAATCCTGCATGTAAAGCGATTATACGCGAAAGGCATCGCATCAGCGGCGGGCCCGCGCCTGAACCGATTAGCGGGAGCACAACCTTGGCTGGGACCGATCGGCCCACGACCTCAGGGCCGGGTCTGGAGGCGACGACAGCGCGCGGCGGCGACGCTGCGGCGGCGCGCGCCTTCGCCCCGCAGTCGGACGCGGACCCGCTGGCGAGCCGCCAGACCTACGCCGCGCTCGACCTTGGCACCAACAACTGCCGCCTGCTGATCGCCCGCCCCGAGCGGCGACCGCGCCGCCGCAACGCCGACTTCCTGCGCGTCATCGACGCCTTCTCGCGCATCGTGCGCCTCGGCGAGGGTCTGGGCCGCGCCGGCCGAATCAGCGAGGCGGCGATCGAGCGCACCATTTCCGCGCTGGAGATCTGCCGCGACAAGATGGGCGCGCGGGGCGTCACCCGCGCCCGGCTGGTCGCCACGCAGGCCTGCCGCGGCGCCGCCAATGGCGATGAATTCGTGGCGCGGGTGCGCGAGAAGACAGGGCTTTCGCTGGAGATCATCGACCGCGAGACGGAGGCCCGATTCGCCGCGCGCGGCTGCGGCTCGCTCGCCGACCCGCAGGCCGCCAGCGTGCTGCTCTTCGACATCGGCGGCGGCTCCACCGAACTCGTCTGGCTCACGCGCGCCCCGCAGTCGGGCGAGACGCGCGAGATGCATAGCTGGACCTCGCTGGAGCTGGGCGTCGTGACGCTGGCCGAGCATTTCGGCGGGCGGATCGTGGACGCCGCCACCTTCGACGCCATGACGGCGCATGCGCGCGAGGCGCTGCGTCATTTCGTGGAGGAGACGGCGGAAGTGCGCCGCTGCACGCGCTTCCATCTCCTCGGCACCTCCGGCACGGTGACGACGCTCGCGGGCGTGCATCTGGGGCTGGAGCGCTACGACCGCTGGCGCGTCGACGGCCTGTGGATGACCGACGCCGAGGCGACGCGCGCCATCGACCGCCTGCGCGGCATGGATTTCGAGGCGCGCGTGGCCAATGGCTGCATCGGCCCCCAGCGCGCCGACCTCGTCCTCGCCGGCTGCGCCATCTTCGAGGCCATCCGCGAGATGTTCCCAGCGACGCGCACGCGCATCGCCGACCGCGGCCTGCGCGAGGGCATGCTGCTGGAGCTGATGGAAGCCGACGGCGCGCTGGCGCAAGGGGCGTAGGAGGCGCCTCCCGGGCTCGACGCGGCGCTGCGCAACCTTCACAATGCGAAGGCCTGATTCGCCGGGAAATCCCATCTGAATCGGCGACCCTACCGTGAGCCGCCCGCCCATGACCGACGAACTCAACGACCCCCTCGGACGCGAGACGCCCCGGCCCGTCGCGGCCGCCGCGCCGGACGCGCCGCGTCGCTGGTTTCCGCTGGCGCTGGGCGGGCTTGTCGCGGCAGGCGCGCTCGCCCTTTACCTCGCCCCGCGCGACCCCTTCGGCGGCGAGCCCTACGCCGTCGCCAGGATCGAACCCGCCAGGCCGCCGGAGCCCGCGCCCGCCCCGCCCCCGCAGCAGACCCTCGCCGCCGCCGGGCAGGCGACGCCGCCCGGCGAGACGGGACTGAGCGAGATCGAACAGCTCTCGGGCGTCAGGGTGACGCGCAATGGCGGCGGGGCCGGAACGGCGCGCATCATCCAAATCGAGCCGTCCTCCGGCGTCAGGCTCACCCCCGCCCCCGACAAGCGCGTCGCCGAGCGCGGGCGCTACGGCCTGCTGCCCAGGATCGGGCAGGATGGCGCGCGGCCGATGGACGTCTACGCCCGCCCCTTCGTCACCGGCCCGAACATCAAGCCCGACGCGCCGCGCATCGCGGTCGTCATCGGCGGCGTGGGCCTCAACGCCAATTCCACGCTCGACGCGATCGACCAGCTTCCCGAGGGCGTGACGCTCGCCTTCGCGCCCTATGGCGCCGAACTCGACCGCTATGTCGCGCAGGCGCGCGCGCGCGGCCATGAGACGCTGCTGCAGGCGCCGATGGAGCCCTTCGACTACCCGCAGAACAATCCCGGCCCGCATACGCTCGTCACGGGCGCGCAGGACGGCGGGATCGACGATCTGCAATGGCTGATGAGCCGCTTCTCGGGTTACGCCGGCGTGGTGAGCTACATGGGCGGCCGCTTCATGTCGGACGAACCGGCGATGTATTCCGCGCTTGGCGAAGTCGCGCAGCGCGGCCTGTTCTTCCTCGACGACGGCGCCTCGCCGCAGTCGGTCGCCGCGAAGGTCGCGACCAAGCTCTCTCTTCCGAACGCCAGGGTCGACGTCGTCATCGACCAGCGGGTGACGCCGCAATCCATGGACGCGGCGCTGGCGCAGCTCGAAACGCAGGCGCGCGACAGGGGCGTCGCCATCGGCTTCGCCAACGCCACGCCGGGCGCCATCGCGCGCGTCGCCCGTTTCGCCCGCGAACTCGAGCGGCGCGGCATTGCGCTCTCGCCGGTCTCGGCGGTTCTCGGGTCGCGGAGCGGCGTGGCGGCGGATGCGGCGGGCAAAAGCAAATGAGCGGCGCGCCGGACAGCCGCTATCGTCCCTGCGTCGGCGTCGCGCTGATCAACCGCGACGGCCTCGTCTTCGTCGGCAAGCGCAAGTCGAAGGGCGACTTCGACATCGTGCCGGACGCGCATCTGTGGCAGATGCCGCAGGGCGGCATAGACGCGGGCGAAACGCCTTTCGAGGCGGCGCTGCGCGAACTCTACGAAGAGACGAACGTCAAAAGCGTGGAGTTTCTGGCCGAGGCGCCGCTGTGGCTCTCCTACGACCTGCCGCCGGACGCCAAGAAGCGCTGGAGCGGCAAATATATCGGCCAGACGCAACGCTGGTTCGCCCTGCGCTTTCTGGGCAAGGACAGCGAGATCGACATCCACGCCCCCGCCGGCGGCTGTCACAAGCCGGAATTCGCCGACTGGCGCTGGGAGAAGATGGCGAACCTTCCCGACCTCGTCGTGCCGTTCAAGCGGCATGTGTATGTGGATGTCGCAGCGGCGTTCCGGGAATTTGCGGCGGGGTGAAAGTAGCCAGGCCGCAGCGCCACCGGGTAAGTGATTTCATGAGCCAGCTTCTCATCAACCAGTTTCTCGCCCAGCTCGATGTCCTCAGGAAGGTCTCCGGCACGAATCGCGAAAGCGTTGTAAGCGAAGCCTTCAAGGACTTGCTCAAGGGCTGGGGCAGACAGCACGATCTCGTCTTCATCCCCCAGTATGAATATGAAACGGCGATGAAGACGCGCGTCTATCCCGATGGCGCGCTGCTCTATTCACTTCGAATCCCGCTCGGCTATTGGGAGGCGAAGGACGAAGACGACGACATCGACAAGGAAATCGAGAAGAAGAAGCGCAAGGGCTATCCGCAGGACAACATTATTTTCGAGGATTCGCTTCAGGCCGTGCTGATCCAGAACCGGCACGAAGTGATTCGCGCGCCCTTCGACGACCGGGAGAGACTGGAGCGGCTGCTCAAGCTCTTTTTTGCTTACGAGCGGCAGGAAATCGCCGACTTTCGCAAGGCTGTCGCGCAATTCAAGGCCGACCTCCCCGCCGTTCTCGACGCCTTGCGCGGCAAGATCGAGGAGGCGAGCAAGACCAACGACGCCTTCGCCAGGGCGGAAAAGAAATTCCTCGACCATGCGCGCGACACGATCAACCCCAGCGTGACCGACGCCGACATTCGCGAAATGCTGATTCAGCATATTCTGACGGAAGACATTTTCGCGCGCGTTTTCGACGACGCGGAGTATCACCGCCAGAACAATATCGCCAGGGAGCTTTACGCGCTGGAGGAAAAGCTTTTCTCGCGCGCGCAGAAGCTGCAAATGATCAAGGCGCTGGAATCCTATTACGCCGCCATCCGCACGGCCGCGTCGCAAATCCCGTCTCACGCGGAAAAGCAGACCTTCCTGAAGGTCATCTATGAGAATTTCTACAAGGTCTATAACCCCAAGGCGGCGGACCGGCTGGGCGTCATCTATACGCCCAATGAAATCGTGCGCTTCATGATCGAAAGCGCCGACTGGTTATGTAATGAGCATTTCGGCAAGAGCCTTGTCGACAAGGGCGTCGACATCCTCGACCCTGCCACCGGCACAGGCACGTTTATTTGCGAGCTGCTGGAGCATTTTCGCGGGCAGAAGGAAAAGCTGGCCTATAAATACAAGGAGGAACTGCACGCCAACGAAGTAGCCATCCTGCCCTATTACGTCGCCAATCTGAACATTGAGGCGACCTATGCGGCCATCACCGGGCAATATGCGGAATTTCCCAATCTTTGCTTCGTCGACACGCTGGATAATGTCGCCGGGCTCGGCAAGTTTTCCGGCCATCAGGAAGAACTTTTCGGCGCGATGAGCGAAGAGAATGTCGAGCGCATCAAGCGGCAGAACAAGCGCAGGATTTCCGTCATCATCGGCAACCCGCCCTACAACGCCAATCAGCAGAACGAAAACGACAACAACAAAAACCGCGAGTATCCGCGTATCGACCAGCGCATCAAGGACACTTACATCAAGGAGAGCACGGCGCAGAAGACGAAGCTCTATGACATGTATGCGCGGTTTTTCCGCTGGGCCTCGGACAGAATTGCTGACGAAGGCATCATTGCATTTGTCACAAACCGAAGCTTCATCGAAAGCCGCACATTCGACGGCTTCCGAAAGATTGTCGAACGGGACTTTAATGAGATTTGGATTTTTGATTTGGGCGGCGATGTTCGCGCCAATCCGAAGCTCTCCGGCACAAAAAACAATGTCTTTGGCATACAAACGGGCGTGGCGATTTCATTCCTAGTAAAGCGCAGCGGAGTTGCGCCTCGGGGTAGGATTTTCTATGCGCGGCGGCCGGAGATGGAAACGCGCGAGGACAAGCTTAGCATTTTAGCTACAGCGAAAATGGAGGCGATAGAAGTCTCCGAGATACGGCCAGACACTAAGCAGACTTGGCTCAACCAAACTGACAATGATTTTGACGACTTCATACCTGTAGCATCCAAAGAGACGAAGGCAGCCAAATCAGCGGGAAAAGAACGGGCCATATTTAAATTGTTTTCAATGGGCGCGATTACGGCTCGCGATGAGTGGGTACTTGATCTTGATAGGCTTCGCTTGGAGCAGAAGATTGCGCATCTGATTGACGCTTACAATTCAGATGCTGACAAACTCAGGAAGGGTGCGACGTTAGCCCACGCTTCGTCGTCGATAAAGTGGAGTCGTTCTGTCAAGCGCGACCTTGAAGATGGAATAAAATACGAATTTTCCAGAAATAATATCATCAGTATATTATATCGACCCTTTGTTGTCCGAAATATTTACTTTGTGAAAAACATAGTTGAAATGCCAAATCAGATGCCTGCATTTTTTCCAAAAAGACACAACAACACGGCAATTTTTTTCAATGATCCCGGGGCGCGATCTCCATTTAGTCCTCTCTCTACAAAATATATCGGAGAATACCATCTCGCTGCTGCATCTGATGGGTTCCAATGTATTGCTCGCTATCGCTACCTGTCAGACAACTCCCGTGTGGACAACATCACGGACTGGGGCCTAAACGAGTTCACAGCGCATTACAAGAAGCTCAAGCGCCCGATCACCAAGGACGCCATCTTCCATTACGTCTACGCCGTCCTGCACGATCCGATCTATCGCGAGAAATACGCGCTCAACCTCAAGCGCGAATTTCCGCGCATTCCCTTCTACAGGGATTTCTGGCGCTGGGCGGATTGGGGCGAAAAGCTCATGGCGCTGCATATCGGCTATGAGAGCGAAAAGCCCTGGCCGTTGACGCGCACGGATACGAAAGACGAGAAGGCCGCGGGCGCGGGCGTCGCGCCCAGGGCTATCCTCAAGGCCGACAAGCCGCACGGAATCATCGTTCTCGACAGCGAGACGCAGCTTTCCGGCGTGCCCGCCAGCGCGTGGGATTACCGGCTCGGCAATCGCAGCGGGCTCGAATGGATTCTCGACCAGTACAGGGAAAAGACGCCGAAAGACCCGACGATCCGCGAGAAGTTCAACACCTATCGCTTCAGGGACTACAAGGAAAAGGTCGCAGACCTCCTTGCGCGCGTCACGACCGTTTCCGTCGAGACGATGAAAATCGTCGAGGCGATGAAAGCCTTGAAGCGGGACTGATCACGCCCCCCGCACCAGCCTCGCGGCAAAAAACCCGTCGATCCCCGCGAGCCTTGCATCCTCGTTCGGCCAGAAACACGGCAGCGTGCGCAGGTCGCCATCCTTGCTGATGAATTCGGCGGGAATCCCCTCATCGACCGTCACCGGCTCGCGGCGGAAGTCGGGGTTGCGGCGCAGGAAGGCGGCGATCTGATGTTCGCCTTCCTCGGGCTCCAGCGAACAGGTGCAATAGACGATGCGCCCGCCCGCTTTCGTGAGCAGCGCGGCGCGGGCGAGCATCTTGGCCTGCAACGCGGCCAGCGTCTCGATGTCGCCGGGCTTCTTGGTCCAGGGCACGTCCGGGTGGCGGCGCGCGGTGCCGGTGGCGGAACAGGGCGCGTCGATGAGAATGGCGTCGAAAGGCTGCGCCTGATAGCCGGTGGCGTCGCCCACCGCGACGTCGGCGCGCAGATCGAGCCGCGAGAGATTGGCCGAGAGCAGCTTCAAGCGCTCGGCGGAGCGGTCCAGCGCCACGACATGGGCGCGCGTCATGAGAAGCTGCGCCGTCTTGCCGCCGGGCGCCGCGCACATGTCGAGCACGCGCTCCTCGGGCTTGGTCGCGAGCAGGCGCGCGGGCAGAGCGGCGGCGGCGTCCTGCACCCACCATTCGCCGTCGCGATAGCCCGAAAGCTCGGGAATGGGCGTGTGCGCCTTCAGCCGCACGGAGCCGGTCGGCAGCACGACGCCATCGAGCGTCTGCGCCCATTCCTGCGCATCGGATTTCACCGTGAGGTCGAGCGGCGGCTCCTGCATATGCATGGCGCTGATGGCGCGCGCCGCCTCCTCGCCATAATGCTTGCGCCAGCGCTGCGCGAGCCAGGGCGGGGTGTCGTGCTCGCCGCCTGCCGCGAGTTCGAGAAATTCGTCGCGACGGCGCAGCAGATTGCGCAGCACGCCATTGACCATATTGGCGTACGGGCCGGTCTTGGGTTCGAGCTTGGTCGCGCGCACGGCGAGGTCGATCGCGGCATGGTCGGCGGCGTCGAGAAAGAGAAGCTGCGCGGCGGCGCCGATCAGCGTGTATTCGAGGCGCCCCGCCTGGCGCGGCAGCCCCTTTTCCAGCAATTCGCCAAGCGCATGGCGAATGACGCCGAGGCGGCGCAGCGCGACGGTCGCAATGGAGCGCGTGAGCGCCACGTCGCGCGCGTCCATGCCGGTGAGGCGATTGGGCACCGCATTGGGCGAGAAACATTCATCGAGCCGATGGCCGCCCTGCACCACGTCGCTGACGATGGCGGCGGCGGCCATGCGCGCGGGCAGGCCCGGCGTCTTGGCGGCCTCCGCCTCGCGCGCGGCCTCCGCCGGCACGAAGCCTTGCCGCGCCGATTGCCGCGCTGGTTTCGACCGCCCGGGGAATGATTTACTATCGCTCAAACTGGCCGTCTCCATTGCCCAGGCGCAAGGCACCGAATCATAGCACATGCTCGTCGCCGGCGGGCGAGGAAAGCGGGAGGATCAACGCCATGTCAGAGCCGGAAAAGTCTGCTCAAGCCACCAACGACAAGCAATCAAAGGGGAATCTGCCTCCGGCCGCGCAGCGCGCGCTGGCTGAGGCGCAAGCGCGGCGGCAGGCGGCGGCGCCCAAGTCTGAGGCGGAAAAGTCTGCGGCGCAAGAACTGGGCGGTCGCGACGGGCCGGATCCCGCCCGCTACGGCGACTGGGAGGTGAAGGGCCTCGCGAGCGACTTCTAGCCGACGCCCTGCGCGCGGAAAAAGGCGACCATCCGCCCCCAGGCGTCATGGGCCTCCGTCCGCCGGTAGCTCGGCCGGTAATCAGCGAAGAAGCCATGCGGCGCGCGGTCGTAAAGCATGATGTCCGCCGGCGCGCCCGCCTTGGCGAGCCTGTCCTTCATGTCGAGAACGACGTCATAGGGGATGCCGGGATCATCGCCGCCATAAAGGCCGAGCGTCTGGACCTTGATCTCGCCGGCGACGTCGATCGGCCAGCGCGGCTGCTGAGGGGTGCGCGGCCCGTCGAGCCTGCCGTACCAGGGCGCGCAGGCGGCGAGGTTCGGGTTGTGCGCGGCGTAGAGCCAGGCGACGCGCCCGCCCCAGCAGAAGCCGGTGATCGCGGCGTGCGTGGCGTCGCCGCCCTTCCCGGCCGCATAGGCCAGCGCCTCGTCGAAGACGCCCATCGTCTCGACGTCCGGAACCTTCGCCACGATGGCGCGAATGGAGTCGATGTCCGGCGCCGTCAGCGGATCGCCGTAGCGCGCGAGATAATCCGGCGCGAGCGCGAAAAGACCGAGCTTGGCGAGGCGGCGCACGACGTCGCAGATATGCTCGTGCAGCCCGAAGATTTCCTGCGCGACGAGGACGATCGGCAGGTCGCGCCCGTGGTGGGGCCTCGCGAAATAGACCGGCGCGCCATTGGGCAGCGTGACCGTTCCCGTGTCGAGCCCCTCGGCGTCCGTCTTGACGGCCGTTATCGAGATTTCCCCCGCAGCCTTCGCAAAGCCTTTACCGCCCGTCTCTTCGGTCATCGAGATTTCCTCCGCCCCGACTCGGTGTTTGAGGCAGGGTGCGCGCGCGCTGGCGCGACCGCAAGCGGCAGGGCGCGCTTTTTGCAGTGCAGAACTTGGCCTTCTCATCGGCGAGAAAAGGGCGTATATGCCCGCTCCGTCCGCGGGAGCGCCCCTCTCGCGAAGGAGAGGGCCGAGTTTGTGTTTGCCCGTAAGGTCGCAATGAAGCCGCACGCCGCTTCTTCGCCGCATCGCGCGCCGAATTTTCTTCGCAAAAGGAAAGCCGCATGACGCAGGAAACCGGCGCCGAGCCGCAGGCCGCCGCGCCTGCCGCGGAGCAGGGCGGACACGAACATGGCGAAGGCGGACTCGCCGGCCTCGTCATCGGCTCGATCGGCGTCGTCTACGGCGACATCGGCACGAGCCCGCTCTATGCGCTGCGCGAGTCGCTCGCCCATCAGGTGCAGGCGGACGAACTGACCGAAGAAGGCGTGATCGGCTCGATCTCGCTGCTGATCTTCGCGCTGATTTTCACAGTCACGATCAAATATATTTTCTTCGTGATGCGCGCCGACAACCGCGGCGAAGGCGGCATTCTCTCGCTGATGGCGCTGGCGCAGACGGCGCTCGGCCGGCAGACGAAGATCGCCTTTCTGCTGGGCGTCGGCGGCGCGGCGCTCTTCGCCGGCGAAGCGATGATCACGCCCGCGATCTCGGTGCTCTCGGCCATCGAGGGCCTCGAACTGGTCACCCACCGCTTCAGCGAATTCGTGATGCCGATCACGATCTTCATTCTCGTGACGCTGTTCTGGGTGCAAAGCCACGGGACGGCGCGCGTCGCGGCCCTCTTCGGGCCGATCATGATCATCTTCTTTCTCACAATCGGCGTGCTCGGCGCCTCGCATATCGCCGACGCGCCGGAGGTGCTCTGGGCCTTCGATCCACGTCGCGGGATCGTCTTCCTCCTCACCCATGGCTGGCTCGGCTTCGCCGTGCTCGGCTCGGTCTTTCTGGCGGTGACGGGCGTCGAGGCGCTCTATGCCGACATGGGCCATTTCGGCCGCTTTCCGATCCAACTCGCCTGGCTTTGCTTCGTGCTGCCGGCGCTGCTGCTCAATTACCTCGGCCAGGGCGCGCTGATCCTGTCGCACCCGGAAGCGGTCGGGAACCCCTTCTTCCTGATGGCGCCCGACTGGGGCCTGCTGCCGCTCGTCATATTGTCGACGCTCGCGACGACCATCGCTGCGCAGGCGGTCATCACCGGCGCTTTTTCCCTCTCGCGTCAGGCGATTCAGCTCGGTCTGCTGCCGCGCCTCGAGATCACTCACACGTCTGCGATGCTGGAGGGGCAGATTTACATCGGCCGCATCAACCGCCTGCTGCTCATAGGCGTGCTGCTGCTCGTGATCGCCTTCAAGAGCTCCTCGGCGCTGGCTTCCGCCTATGGCATTGCGGTCACGGGCACGATGGTGCTCTCGACCTCGCTGCTCTTCATCGTCGCCTGGCGCAAATGGGGCTGGCCGCTCTGGCTCGCGATCATTTTCGCGACGTCCTTCCTCATCGTCGAATTCATGTTCCTCGCCGCCAATCTGATGAAGGTGAAGGATGGCGGATGGGTTCCGCTCGTGCTCGGCGGTTGCGTCATGATCGTGATGTGGACCTGGGTGCGCGGCACGCGGCTGCTGGCCGAGAAGACCCACCGGGACTCGATCCCGATCATGGGCCTTATCGCCATGCTGCAGAAATCGAAGCCGACCCGCGTTTCCGGCACGGCGATCTTTCTGACGAGCGACCCGAATGTCGCACCCACCGCGCTCATGCACAACATCAAGCACAACAAGGTTCTGCACGAGCGCGTGCTCATCATCTGCGTGCGCACCGAAAACCGCCCGCGCGTCTTGCCCGAAAGGCGCTTCGAACTGACGAAGCTTTCCGACGATTTCTCCACCGCGACGCTGCACTACGGCTTCATGGAAAGCCCGCGCGTTCCCGCCGCCCTCGCGCAGATGCGCAAGGCGGGCTTCAAATACGACATCATGACCACGAGCTTTTTCCTCGGGCGACGGTCGATCAAGGAAAGCCCGGCCTCGGAGATGCCGGTGTGGCAGGACAAGCTCTATGTCGCGTTGACGAAGCAGGCGGCGAACGCCACGGACTTCTTCTCCATTCCATCGGATCGCGTGGTGGAGCTGGGGGCGCAGGTGACCATTTGAATCTGCGTTTTTGAGGAGGCGGTCATGACTAAGTCTATGGACTCCGAGGCCGCAAATAGCGGTTCCGTCATTTCGGACGACGAGCGCGGCCACCCGAAGGCATCCAGCGCAGCCATGATCCTGGGCTCCATCGGCGTCGTCTATGGTGACATCGGCACGAGTCCGCTCTACGCCCTGCGGGAATCGCTCTCGCATGCCGTGAAGGCGGACATTCTTACCGAAGAGGCTGTGCTCGGCGCCATCTCGCTGCTGATCTTCGCGCTCGTTTTCACCGTCACCCTGAAGTATGTTGTCTTCCTCACCCGCGCCGACAACCGCGGCGAGGGCGGAACGCTTTCGCTTATGGCCCTGGCCGAGTCTTCCCTCGGAGGCCGCTCGGTGACGATCTTTCTTCTAGGGGTTGCGGGCGCCGCGCTCTTTTCCGGCGACGCCATAATCACGCCGGCGATTTCCGTTCTTTCGGCGGTAGAGGGGCTGGAGCTCGTAACCCACCGCCTCAGCGAATATGTGTTGCCGATCGCGCTCACCATTCTGATCACGCTGTTCTGGGTGCAGAGCTACGGCACGGCGCGGGTCGCGGCCCTCTTCGGCCCGATCATGGTGGTCTTTTTTCTCGTCATCGGCGGCCTCGGCGCCATGCACATTCCCGACGCGCCGCAGGTGCTCTGGGCCTTCGATCCGCGCCTTGGCGCAACGTTCCTCCTCAACAACGGCTGGCTCGGTTTCGCCATCCTCGGCTCGGTGTTCCTCGGCGTCACGGGAGCCGAGGCGCTCTATGCCGACATGGGCCATTTCGGGCGCTTTCCGATCCAGGCCGCGTGGCTCGGCTTCGTGCTGCCGGCCTTGCTGCTCAACTATCTCGGTCAGGGCGCCATGATCCTGTCGCGGCCGGAAACCGTCGACAATCCCTTCTTCCTGCTCGCGCCGGACTGGGCGCTCTTTCCCCTCGTCATCCTCTCGACGGTCGCAACGGTCATCGCCAGCCAGGCGGTTATCACGGGCGCCTTTTCCATAGTGCGGCAGGCGATCCAGCTCGGCCTTCTGCCGCGCCTCGAAATCACCCACACATCCGAGGTGCAGGAAGGCCAGATATATATCGCGCGCGTCAACCGCCTGCTGCTGCTGGGCGTGCTGCTGCTCGTCATCGCCTTCCGCAGTTCGTCGGCGCTCGCTTCGGCCTATGGCATCGCCGTCACGGGCACGATGGTGGTGACGACGGCGCTCGCCTTCGTCGTCGTCCGCCGCATCTGGAAATGGCCGCTGTGGCTCAGCGTCGGCGTGATCGCTTCCTTCCTCGTCGTCGACCTGGCCTTCCTTGCGGCCAATCTCATGAAGATCGTCGACGGCGGATGGGTTCCGCTGGCGCTCGGCGTCTGCTCTATGCTCGTGATGTGGACATGGGTGCGCGGCACGAAACTCCTCACCGAGAAGACGCATCGCGACTCGATCCCGATCATGGAGCTTATCCCCATGCTGGAGAAATCGAAGCCGATGCGCGCGCCCGGCACGGCGATCTTCCTCACCAACGACCCCAATGTCGCGCCCACCGCGCTGATGCACAACATCAAGCACAACAAGGTACTGCACGAGCGCGTGCTGATCCTCTACGTACGCACCGAGAACAGGCCCCGCGTGCCCGTCGAAAAGCGGTTCGAGATGCGAAAGCTCTCGGACGACTTCGATCTCGCCGTCCTGCATTACGGCTTCATGGAGAGCCCGCGCGTTCCGGCGGCGCTCGCGCAGATGCGCAAGTCCGGCTACAAATACGACATCATGACCACGAGCTTCTTCCTCGGGCGGCGGACGGTGAAGGAAAGCCCGGCGTCCGAAATGCCGCCGTGGCAGGATAAGCTCTATGTCGCGCTCACCAAACAGGCCGCGAACGCCACGGACTTCTTCTCCATTCCATCGGATCGCGTCGTGGAGCTGGGGGCGCAGGTGACGATCTGAGGCGCCTGAAGGGGGTGGACGGAAGGCGGGCCAGGGACTAAGCCTTCCCTCCAAAAGACGAGCGGCGCGCCGCTTGACCGGTCGCCGCCGGTGAAACCGAAAGAACACAAAAGCTTATGCCCACCCGTATCGACGCCCGATTTTCCGCCCTCAAAGCTGAAGGGCGCGCCGCCCTCGTGACCTTCGTGATGGCCGGCGACCCGGACCCCGAGACGTCCCTCGCCATCGTCAAGGCGCTGCCCGGCGCCGGCGCCGACGTCATCGAGGTCGGCATGCCTTTCACCGATCCGATGGCCGACGGCCCCGCCATTCAGGCGGCGGGCCTGCGGGCGCTTCATGCCGGCATGACGCTCGAGAAGACGCTGAAGCTCGTGACCGAGTTCCGCGCCGGGGACAATGCGACCCCCATGGTGCTGATGGGCTACTACAATCCGATCTATGTCTATGGCGTGGACCGGTTCCTGATCGACGCCAAAGCCGCCGGTGTCGACGGCCTGATCGTGGTCGATCTGCCGCCGGAGGAGGACGCGGAGCTTTGCATCCCGGCGCGCGACGCAGGCCTGAATTTCATCCGCCTCGCCACCCCCACCACAGACGACAAGCGCCTGCCGAAGGTTCTCGAAAACACGTCCGGCTTCGTCTATTATGTCTCGCTGACCGGGATCACCGGCGCGGCGCTCGCCGACTACGCCGGCGTCAGCGAGGCCGTGAAGCGCATCAAGGGGCACACGGGTCTTCCCATTGCCGTGGGCTTTGGCGTGAAGAACGCCGGCAATGCAGCCGAGATCGCGCGCAACGCGGACGGCGTCGTGGTAGGTTCGGCGCTGGTGGAGGCCCTGAAGAATTCGCTCGGTCCCGACAACAAGGCGGGCGCATCGAGCGTCGAGGCGGTGACGACACTGGTAGCGAGCCTCGCCGAAGGCGTGCGCGGCGCCCGCAAGTCGTCCGGCGCAGAAAAGAGCGGCGGCGCGTTTTCCTGGCTCACGAGGCTTTGGGCATGAACTGGTATTCCAACGTCGTCCCGCCGAAGATCAAAGCCCTCATCAAGCGCGAGGCGCCGGAGAACCTCTGGGTGAAATGCCCCGAGAGCGGCCAGCTCGTGTTCCACAAGGACATCGAGGCCAATCTCTTCGTCGTGCCGAGTTCGGGCTATCACATGCGCTGCCCGGTCGACGTGCGGCTGACCACCCTCTTCGACAATGGCGAACTGGAATTGCTCCCGACGCCCGAGGCGCCTGTCGATCCGCTCAAATTCCGCGACATCAAGCGCTATGTCGACAAGCTGAAGGAATATCGCCTCAAGACCGGCGCGCAGGACGCCGTGACGCTCGCCACAGGCAAGCTCGACGGCGCGCAGGTGACGGTGGCGGTGCAGGATTTCGACTTCATGGGCGGCTCGCTCGGCATGGCGGCGGGCGAAGCCATCGTCGCGGGCGCGACGCATGCGCTCGAAAAGCGCACGCCCTTCATCATCTTCACGGCGTCGGGCGGCGCGCGCATGCAGGAAGGCATGTTCTCGCTCATGCAGATGCCGCGCACGACCATCGCCCTGCAGCGCCTGCGCGACGCGCGCCTGCCCTATATCGTCGTGCTCACCAATCCGACGACGGGCGGCGTCACCGCCTCCTACGCCATGCTGGGCGACGTGCAGATCGCGGAGCCCGGCGCCATCATCGGCTTCGCCGGCGCCCGCGTCATAGAGCAGACGATCCGCGAGAAGCTGCCGGAAGGCTTCCAGCGCGCCGAATATCTTCGCGACCACGGCATGGTCGACATGGTTGTGGCGCGCCCCGAGATGCGCGAGACGCTTGCGCGCCTCTGCAGCCTTCTCACCAAGGCCCCGCCGCGCCAGGCCGCCTGACATCGAGAAAGGCGCGGCCGCCATGGATCAGCATGACGCGATCCTGTCGCGACTGCTCACCTTGCACCCCAAGAAGATCGACCTGTCGCTCGGCCGCACCGAGCGGCTGCTGGAGGCGCTTGGCCGTCCCGACCTGCGCCTGCCGCCGACGATCCATGTCGCCGGCACCAATGGCAAGGGTTCGACCATCGCCTTTCTGCGCGCCATGCTGGAGGCCGCCGGCCAGCGCGTGCATGTCTACACATCGCCCCATCTCATTCGCTTCAACGAGCGCATCCGGCTTGGCGCCGAGGGCGGCGGCGCGCTCATCGACGACGCGCGGCTCAACGCCATGCTGGAGCGCTGCGAGGAGGCGAACGGCGGCCTGCCGATCACCTTCTTCGAGGTGACGACCGCCGCCGCCTTCGCGCTTTTCGCGCAGACGCCCGCCGACTGGCTGCTGCTGGAGACGGGACTTGGCGGGCGCTACGATTCGACCAACGTCATCAAGAATCCCAAGGCCACGATCATCACCTCTGTCTCCCTCGACCACATGGAGTTCCTGGGCGATACGGTGGAGAAGATCGCCTATGAGAAGGCGGGCATCTTCAAGCGCGGGGCGCCGGCCGTCATCGGCTTCCAGTCCGAGGCCGCCGAGGGGGTGCTGGAGCGCGAGGCCCGCCGCGCCGGGGCGCCGCTTCTCGTCGCCGGCCAGCATTTCCATATGCGCGAGGAAAACGGGCGTCTCGTCTATGAGGACGAGGAGGGCCTGCTCGACCTGCCCCTGCCGCGCCTCGCCGGCCGCCACCAGCATCAGAACGCCGCCGCCGCCATCGCGGCGCTGCGGGCCGTCGCGCCAAATCTTCCTGCAAGCGCCATGGAGGCCGGCCTCGCCCGCGCCGAATGGCCGGCGCGCCTGCAGCGCCTGACGCGAGGCCGCATCGTCGACCTCGCGCCGGCGGACGCCGAGGTCTGGCTGGACGGCGGCCACAATGAGGACGGGGGCCGCGTGCTGGCCGAGGCCATGGCTGAATTCCACGACCGCTCGCCGCGCCCGCTGGCGCTCATCTGCGGCGCCCAGACGACGAAGGACGTGCGGGCGCTGCTGAGGCATTTTTCGGGGCTGGCGCGCGAAGTGGTCGCCGTCCCGGTCGAGGGCGAGCACAAGAGCTGGCCACCGGAGGAAGTCGCGGCGCTGGCGCGCGCCGAAGGGATCCCCTCCACCGCGGCCGCCGCCAATGTCGAGGCGGCGCTGAGTATCCTCTCCGAGCGCAGCTTCGACCAGCCGCCCCGCATCCTGATCGCCGGCTCGCTCTACCTCGCCGCGGCGGTATTGGCGGCCAATGGGTCGCAGATCGAGTAGCGCTTCAAACTCTGCGAAATCGTGTATAGGGGGCGGCGCCCGCCTCGCCTTGAGCGGGCCGTTTCGGAGCCCGGATAAATGACCCTGATGTTGGCCAGCGTCCTGTCGCGCGAGGAAGCGGAGATCGCCCTCACGTATGGAGCCGACATCATCGACTGCAAGGATCCCGCGCGCGGCGCGCTCGGCCCCCTGCCGCTGGGGCAGGTCGCCGACATCGTCGCCGCAGTCAACCGCCGGCGTCCGGTGAGCGCTGTCGTGGACCTGCCGCATGACGTGGCTCAGGCCCGCCGCGCCTTCGACGACGCGATCAGGACGGGCGTCGAATTCATCAAATTCGCCCTCCCGGCGACGCCCGACGCCGACGAGATCGTCGCCGCCCTCGCACCCCTCGCGGAGCGCATGAAGCTCGTCGCCGTGCTCTTCGCCGATCTGCGTCCCGATTTCTCGCGCCTGCCCGCACTGGCGCGCGCCGGTTTCCACGGCGCCATGCTCGATACGGCGCACAAGGAGAACGGCCGCCTCATCGATCTGATGACGGTCGGGCAGCTCTCGGACTTCGCCTCGCGCTGCCGCGAATTGCGCCTCGCGCCCGGCCTCGCCGGCGCGCTGGAGCCGCCGGACGTGCCGCGCCTCCTCGTCACCGGCGCCGAGGTGATCGGCTTTCGCGGCGCGCTCTGCGCGCATGGCGAGCGCACCGGCGCCCTCAGCGCGCCCGCCGTCGCGCTCATCCGCGATCTCATACCCACGCGCCGCGACGTTGTGGAGGAAATGGCCGCCGAATGGGCGCTCATCGCGCGCGGCTTCATCGAACCGCCGGGCGCGGGCGACACCGACGCCGTCTTTCTGCACGACTATGTGGTGCCCATGGAAGTCGGCGCCTACGCCCATGAATACGGCCACACGCAACGCGTGCGCTTCAACGTCGACGCCGATGTGACGCGCGTCGAAATCTCGGACGACATGCGCGCGGTTTTCTCCTACGACGTCATCATGGACGCGATCAAAATGATCCTCGCCGGCGGCCACATCGCCATGGTGGAGACGATCGCCGAACGCCTCGCCGAGACCGTGCTGCTGCATGAGCGCGTGCGCAGCGTGACCGTGCAGGTGGAGAAGCTCGACGTCGCGCCCGGCGCGGTGGGCGTGAAAATCCGCCGCGAGCGCCACGCGGACTCGCGCCGCGCGCCGCCAAGGTGACGTGATGCGCACGCCCCTCCTCGTCGCGAAGATCGGCGGCAGCCTCCACGCCTCGCCCGATCTCCCGCGCTGGATCGCGGCGCTGAAGCGCTGGCCGCATCGCCTCACGCTCGTTTCCGGCGGCGGCCCCTTCGCCGACGCGGTGCGCGCCGCGCAGCCGAAGATCGGCTACTGCGATGAGGCCGCTCACGCCATGGCGGTTCTCGCGATGGAGCAATATGCGCTGGCGCTCTCGAGCCTCCATGATCTTGAGCTCGCCGCGACTTCCGAAGAAATGGACGCCGCGCATGCGGGGGGCCGAGTCGCGCTGTGGCGCGCCTCCACCATGGTCGCCGCCGCCGATGACATCGCGCCGCGCTGGGAGGTGACCTCCGACAGCCTCGCCGCCTGGCTCGCGCGCAAGACCGGCGCGGATGCGCTGCTGATGGTGAAAAGCGTCGATGTCGGCGCCGATTCTGCTTTGGAAAGCCTCGCCTCGGCCGGCATTGTCGATCCGGCCTTTCCAACCTATGTCGACGGAACGCCCGTCTGCGTCGCCGGCCCGCGCGCGCTCGTCACGGCGGGCGAGCTTCTGGCGCGGGGCGTCCTGCCCGGCGCCCCTGTCGCTTCCGCAACACAGAAGATCGCTTCATGACAAAAAAGAAAGACGTCGTCACGCCGCGCTGGGGATGGGCGCTCACAGGCTCGGGGCATTTCTTCACCGAATGCCTCGAGATGATCCGCTCGCTCGACCATTGCGACCTTTTCGTCAGCAAGGCGGCGGCGGAAGTCGTGCGCATGTACAAGCATGATCTGGACTTGCCGGACACCATTCGCATCTTCAAGGACACGACGGCGAGCGCGGCGCCGGTCGGCGGCTTCTATTACAATAACTATCACACGCTGGTCGTCGCGCCCGCGACCTCCAACACCGTTGCAAAAGCCGTTGTCGGCATCTCCGACAATCTCGCGACCAACGTCTTCGCACAGGCCGGCAAGTGCCGCGTGCCGACCATCGTCTTCGCCTGCGACACCGCGCCGGAGTTAGAGACGCGCGCGCCCAAGGGCATGGTGATGGTCTATCCGCGCCGCGTCGACTTAGAGAACACCGACAAGCTGAAATCCTTCGAGGCGACGCAGGTTGTCGAAAGCCTCGCGGCGCTTGTGGAAGCCGTGGAGCGCCGCAAGCGGGAACTGGCGCAGCACGCCTAGCGCAGCGTGATCTCCGCCCGCCAGAAAGCACACGCATGAGCGAACGCCTGCTCTTCCTCACCGGCCATCTCGCCTATCCGCGCATCGAGCGGATGGTCGCGGGCTTTGGCGCGGCGGCGGAGGGCTGGCGCATCCACGACATTGGCGTGAAGGTCGCAGCGCTGATGACGCAGGAAATCATCCAGCGCCGCCTGCCCCGCCCGGTGGAGGCCGACCGCGTGATCCTGCCCGGCCGCTGCCGCGCCGATCTAGACATGCTCTCGAAAGACTTCGGCGTGCCCTTCGAACGAGGCCCGGAGGAAATCGCGGACCTGCCCGCCTATCTCGGCCGCGGCGGCGCAAAGCCCGACCTCTCGCGCTATGACATGCGCATCTTCGCCGAGATCGTCGACGCCTCGAAGATGAGCGTGGCGGCGGTGGTCGACAAGGCCCTCGAGCTTTCACGGGGCGGCGCTGATGTCATCGATCTGGGCTGTCTGCCCGACACGCCCTTCGACCATATGGAGGAGACGATCGCCGCGCTGAAGGCGCAGGGGCTGAAGGTCTCGGTCGACTCGGCGAATGTGGATGAACTCTCGCGGGCGGCGAAGGCGGGCGCGGACCATCTGTTGAGCCTCGACGAGGAGACGCTCTCGATCCTGCCCGACAATTCGCCGCTCGTTCCCATTCTCGTGCCGCGTCCGCATGGCGATCTCGATTCGCTGCAGCGCGCGGCGACAATCGCGCGTGCGCGCGGCATCGATTTCATTCTCGATCCGATCCTCGATCCCATCCATTTCGGATTCGCCGCCTCCATCGCGCGATATGTCGAAATCCGCGCGCGCGAGCCGCAGGCCGAGATCATGATGGGCACGGGCAATCTCACAGAACTCACCGACGCGGATTCCGCCGGCGTCACGGCGGCCATGCTCGGCGTTTGCTCCGAGCTCAATATCCGCCATCTTCTCACCGTGCAGGTGAGCCCGCATACGCGCCGCACGCTGCAGGAACACGACGCAGCGCGGCGACTTATGTACGCCGCGCGCGCCGACCGCGCCCTGCCCAAGGGCTACAGCGACGCGCTGCTGCAGGTGCACGACAAGAAGCCCTATGCGGCGACGCCAGAGGAAATCGCGGAACTCGCGCGCGAATTGCGCGACACCAATTTCCGCATCGACGTCACGCGCGACGGCGTGCATGTTTTCGCGCGCAATTTCCATTGCGTCGAACAGGACGCGATGTCGCTCTTTCCGCATCTCAATGTCGAACACGACGGCGCCCACGCCTTTTATCTCGGCGCGGAGCTGATGAAGGCGGAACTCGCGTTCAAGCTCGGCAAGCGCTACCGTCAGGACGAGCCTCTCGACTTCGGCGCCGCGACGGACATCAAGGAAGAAGAGACGACCCGCTTCAAGGAAATGGGACACACCATGCGCAAGGCGGGCGAGGGAAAAGGCGATGCCTCTGATTCATGAATGCGTTTTGACGACGCTGTCGCCGCAGGGGCGCCCGCATGTGGCGCCGCTGGGACTTATCGAGGAAGGCAGCCATTGGATCGCCGCGCCCTTCCGTCCCTCGACGACGCTGTTCAATCTGGAGCACAGCCCCAAGCTGACGGCGAGCTTCACCGACGATGCGCGCATCTTCGCCGGCCTCGTGACGGGAACGCGCAGCTTTCCGCTCACGGACGTCGAAGGTTGGCCGGCGCCGCGCCTCTCTTGCGCGCTCGCCCATGCGGAGCTCGAAGTCGTGTCCGTCGAAGAAGACGCCACGCGCCCGCGCTTCGTCTGCAGCGTTCTGCGCACGGAAGCGCACCGCCCCTTCATGGGCATGAACCGCGCGCGCGCCGCGGTGCTGGAAGCCGCCATTCTCGCCACGCGCCTCGACCGGTTGACGCGCGAGAAGATCGATAGCGAGATCGCCTATCTGACAATCGCCATCGACAAGACCGCGGGCGAGGCGGAACGCGAAGCCTGGGACATGGTGATGGCGAAAATCGCCGCGCATCTGGACAAGGCGTAGCTACTTCGGCGCCGTTGGATCGACCAGATCCTCGGGACGCGGCGCGCGCAGCCAGATGCGGCTTTCCGGTTTCAACCAGTTGAAGAGCTTTTCACCATAGGGGCGCCCAGGCCAGCAGGCGCGCGCTTCGTCCCTTAGCGGCGCGGTTTCAGCCGCGCCCTTCGTCATCCACTCCGGTAGCGCGGAGAGCCGCGCAAGGTAGGTGGAGAGATAGTTCCTGGGGTGCAGCTTCTTGTGCACGGTGATGAGATTGCAGTCGCCGGGCGGGAAGGCGCGGCTCGCCACCGCGTCGTAGATTTCGAGCGCGGGCGTCATTGCTCCGACAAGAACGATCGCCAGCGCGCCGACGAGCGCGAGCGCGGGGCCTGTCGTCATCAGGTCGATGATGAGCGCATCGAAGCCGAAGGCGAGCAGCGCACGCGGCACGATGGGCGCGCGCTGCGAGAAGTCGTTCATATAGCCGACGCTATAGGCCGGAATGACGAGGAGCAGCGCAACGGAGAAAAACAGCGCGCCGCGAAACCAGGGCGCGATCCGCTCGCGAAAGAAGGCGAGCAGAAAGACCTGCGCGAGCGCGAAGAGGATGAAGAGAACATAGTCTTCGAAGAAGCCCGGCGCGAAGACGAGCCATTCATGCGGCACTTCGCCCGCGTCCGCCGCGAGATAGGCGAGGATGGGCAGGAAAGCGAGGCCGGACCCGCAGGCGCCGGCGAAGCGTAGCGACAACAAATCGCGCGGCGCGCGCACCAGGAAGAAAAGAAACAGCGCCGCCGCGCCGGCGAGCGTCAAGGGCGACCAGAGCGCGAGCGGAACGCTCGCCGCCGCAAGAGCCGCAAGATCGATCTCACCCTTCAGATACAGCACGGCGAGCGCCGCGAAAAACCAGCCCGGCAGCGTATGGTTCGGGCTCCAGACGAGCTGCGTGACATTGCTCGAATATTGCCAGTGATCCGACCAGAATGAGAGATTGACGAGCAAGGACGCGCCGCCGGTCTTGAGCAGCACGGGAATGACGTCGAGCCCGCTGAAGGCGATGAAGAGCGCGACGAAAACCAGCCTGCGGCGGGGCCAGACGAGCGTCGGCAGATAGAGCGTGACCCCGAGAATGACGCTGTTCTGCAGAAGCTGCGCGAGATGCGCGGCGCGAAGGCCGAAGAGATGCCCGACTCCGCCGGGAAGAAGATACATTCCGAGCGGCGCGCGCAGAAGCCAGTTGTCGGAGCCGTCGGCGTAGACGACGGGCAGCCAGCGCAGCGCGATGTCTGCCAGCACGGCGTCGCGATAGAGCCAGTCGTCCTTGGCGAAGATGAAATGCCCCTGCCCGCCGATGACGCACCAGAGCAGCGCGATCGTCAGGCATTGCGCGAACCACGGCCATTCGACAGGGCGCTCGAGCAATTCTCCCGCAGACGTCGTCGTGAAGATCGCATTCACGCCGATGAAGCACAGGATCGACGCAATGGCGGGAAGCAGAGTGAACCCGCTCGCCATCATCGCGGCGCCGAGAGAAAAAAGCAGCGTCGACAGAGCGGCGAGATGAAGATTGCGCAAGGGCGGCTTCCTGTGCGTGAGAATCAGCGAAAGCGTAGCATAAGCGCCGCGCGGGCGGATTCGCGGCTAGTCCAGCAGCGCCAGCGCCGCCGCGGGCGCGCAATCGGCGGCGGCGGCGCGCAGCGATTGTGGCCCGCGAATCAGCCCGGCAAGATCATGGAAGGCGCGGCCCTGCATGGCCGCGAGACGCGCTGCGAGGCTGCGCCCGACGCCCGCGCCGACGATTGGCGCCTGCGGCGCTACGGCGCCGCGCGATGCGAGCAAGGCAAGCTGATCCTCGATCGCGCGCATCTGCATGCGGGCTAGATGAGCGGCGAACGCATGCGCCTGCGCCTGCCCGAGCGTATCGCGGCCGATGAGACGAGCGAGGCGCGCGCGCGCCGCGGCGACGGTCTTGGGCCGGCCGTCGGCCGTGGGAGAGAGATCGCCGGCGCATTCGCCCTCGGGCAGGTCGCCGAGCACGCGCCGCACATCGGCCATCGAAGCGAAGGCTTCGTTGACGAGCGGCGTCCATTGTCCATCGACGGGCGCGCGTGTCGCATAGGCTTGCGGCGCCCCTCGGGAAAAACCGGCATAGGCGAGTTCGCCACAGGAAAGACGCGCCGAATCCGTTTCACCAAGCGCGGCGACGCGCGCTTCCCTGATCGGAACGAGATCGGTGGTCGTCGACCCGATGTCGATGAACAGCGCCTCCGGCAGAAGCTGCGCGACATATTCCGCGCTTGCGCGCCAATTGGCGGAGGCGACGGCGCCCTCGGCGCCGTGAAGGTCGGCGCGCAATAGAAAGCCTCTCGCGCCCGCGTAGAAAAGGATGTCTGCGGCGCCGACCTCGCGCGCGACGATCGCCGCCACGCTGATTACGCCGTGCGCACGATGCTCGAACGCGTCGGAAAGCTCCGCCGTCATCGTCACGCGGTGGCGGGCGGCCGGACCGAGTTCCTGCAGCGTCTCGCGCAGCGGCGCCTCAAGATGCGCGAGGCCAAGATGCGGGGCGCAGGCGCGCTGCGAGACGGCGACGAGTTCGCCGCCCTCCGCCCGCGCCGCCTTGATATGCGCGCCGCCGATGTCCCAGCCGATGACGCTCGTCATGATCCGCTCAAACAAAAAAAGGGGAGCCCGGAGGCTCCCCTTAATATCACACGCTCGGCCCGAAATCAGTTCGGGGCGAAGGGGTGCTTGGCGTCGTTGCGCTTGGCGACGACTTCAGCGGCCTTCGGCTCGCCCTTGACGGCACGGGCGAGGGCCTCCTTCGTGGCGGCGTAGTTGTAGTCCTGGATCTTCTTGTCGTCCGAAGCGTCCCAGTGAATGAAGACGCCGACCGAGATGAAGAGATCGTCGGCCTCGGCGGCCGGGATCACGCCTTCGGCGACCGAGTCGGCGACCGCCATGGCGACGCCGCGCTGAGCCGGGCCGAACATCTGGACAGCCTGCTTGGCGCCCTTGATGGTGACCTTGTTGAAGAGGATCGTGTTGGGCTTGCAGAGCAGGTTCGGCGCGACGACGGCGAGAAGCGTCGTGAAGCCGTCCTTGTTGTTGACGAGCGCGTTCGCGAAAGCGAGCTCGGCGGCCGAACCGCGCGGTCCGATGATGAGGTCGATGTGAGCGACTTCATTGCCTTCGCCGACGAGCGACTCGCCGACCAGCATCTTGTTGATCAAAGCCATGTGCGTTTCCTTTCAACGAAACCTACGACCCGCCGCTGCGGCAGGCGTTTTTTGAAGAACCGGGCGCGTGCAATACGCGGCCGGCCTTGAGAAGCGCTGCGAGGTGCCCTCGCGGCGCGGACTCAACCAGTTTTGCGCGACAATGCCAAGAAAAAAGCCCTGGGCGCGCGCATTGAAATCAGACGAGCTGACGCGCCAGGGCGAAAGCGTGGCGGAAGTCGAGGCAGAGCGGCTTGTCGGAGGTGACCATCTGCTTGAAGAGGCCCGATTCCGTGCCGTATTTCACATTGCCGATAGCCAGCGCGCCAATGCCCAGCGCGCCATGGTCCGAAACCACGACGCCATTGTCGTGCAGGCCGCAACCCTCGACGCCGAGCGGCGGGACGGCGTTGACGTCCGCCGCAATGAGGAGGCTCTTGGCAGCGTTGAGATCGGCCTTGGAGAGCACCTGCACGCCGGCGCGCGCCGCGCAAAGCGCGATCTCGTGCTCGACGAGAAGCGCGCGGACCTGCTCGGCCGAGCTGCCGTCGGCGGGCTTCACCTTGATGTTGAAGCGCTTGCACATCTCGTCGGCCTGCTTGGCGACGCGATC
The DNA here is from genome assembly GCA_002929055.1 of Methylocystis sp. GTDB lineage: Bacteria > Pseudomonadota > Alphaproteobacteria > Rhizobiales > Beijerinckiaceae > Methylocystis. Next base: position 37,438 of record PERY01000024.1, read on the forward strand.
GAGCCCGCTGTAGCCGACGATGGTGACGTCGGCGCCTTCAAGCGCGGAGATGACCGCGGAGCAATAGCCGACGACGCCGGTCGCGCCATAGATGACGATCTTCGAGCCCTTGAGCTCGCGCTGCTTCTTCTCCTTCAGCACCTTCTCGGTGCAGGCGACCATCGCGCCCGCGGTGGTGAAGGAGCCATAGGGGTCGGCGAAGAGCGAAACCTCGAAGGGCTTCAGCAGCGCCTTCTTGGCGGCCTCGAGCATGTCGAGCGCAAGCACCGCGTCGCGGCCGGCGAAGAAGATGCCCGTCTTCAGCGCCGCGGAAGGCGCGCGCGAGAACATGGCGTCCTGCACAAGGGCGGTGACCTCGTCGAGCGTGACATTCGTATAAGGGACCGCAGCGTCGTAGCCGGCGTCGAGGGCCATGTTCACGTCAAAGGGACTCATATGCTTCAATGTGCTGAGCATATGCAGAATTGCTTTGGCCATAGGAAATTCCCCAACCTTTGTCATTCTGGCCCGGCGCCGTGGGCTGGCGCGGCGGGAGGACAGGCTCCGGCTCTGTCTATTTTCGTTTAGTCCGGGCTCGTCGAACGGCGCGGGCGCGCCTTGCCCCACCCGGAGCGACGGAGAGGCTTAGAACCCAGAACGCCGCCAATGTCCAGAGGCGAATACGCCGCAGCGGGCGGCTTCCCCCGCCCGCGCGGTTCACGGGCCTGCGGCCGGTTGACGCTCGGCCGGATTTGCACTTATAAGGACCGCGAACAGGGCTCGGCGCTCCTTGGCGGCGAGCCTTTTGTTGTCGTTTTTCCCCATCCGTCGACAGGCGGCGGGCCATTCGGCCTCCCTGCGGCGTATGGAAGCCAAATCGGATCGAAAGGAAGTTCCATGTCCCGGCGTTGCGAGCTGACCGGCAAGGGCGTGCAGACGGGCAATCTCGTCAGCCACTCCAATCGCAAGACGCGCACGCGTTTTCTGCCCAATCTCGTCCAGGTGACCCTCGCCTCCGAGGCCCTCGCCCGCTCGGTGCGCCTGCGCATCTCGGCGGCGGCGCTGCGCTCGGTCGAGCACCGCGGCGGCCTCGACGCCTTCCTGGCCAAGGCCAGCAATGACGAGCTGTCGCAGAACGCCCGCGAACTGAAGCGCGAAATCGAGAAGAAGACGACTGCCGCCACGGCGTAACGTTCTTTGATCGCCAAGTTAACAAAAGCCCCGTCGCCTGAAAAAGCGACGGGGTTTTTATTGTTGGCGGGAAGCGCAGATCAAGGCGCTTCCCCGTCCTTCGAGACGCGCGCGTGGCGCGCTCCTCAGGATGAGGAAGCTCTTGTCGTCGCCTACCCACGCACGTCAGGCGGCGTGGCTTCGGCGGCCAGTGTCGCCAGCGCCTCGTCGATGCCCATCTGCGTCTGGGCTTGCGAACCCAGCCGGCGAATCGAGATCGTGCGCTCGGCGGCCTCCTTCTTGCCCGCGACGAGCAGCACGGGAATCTTCGCCAGCGAATGTTCGCGCACCTTGTAGGTGATCTTCTCGTTGCGCGAATCGATGTCGACATTCAGCCCGAGTTTTCGCGCGGCGGCGGCGACTTCATAGGCGTAGTCGTCGGCCTCCTGCGTGATCGTGCAGACGACGATCTGCACCGGCGAGAGCCACAGCGGCAGATGGCCGGCGAAATGCTCGATCAATATGCCGGTGAAGCGCTCCAATGAGCCGAACATGGCGCGGTGGATCATCACCGGCGTCTTCTTCTCGCTGTCGGGGCCGATGTAGAAGGCGCCGAAGCGCACCGGCAGATTGAAGTCGACCTGCGTCGTGCCGCATTGCCATTCGCGGCCGATGGCGTCGCGCAGCGTATATTCGAGCTTGGGGCCATAGAAGGCGCCCTCGCCCGGCTGCACGCTCGTCTTCAAGCCCCGCTTGGCGAGTTCCTCCAGCACGCGCCAGAGCGCGGCCTCAGCCTTGTCCCAGGCTTCGTCGGAGCCCACGCGCTTTTCGGGACGCGTCGAGAGCTTCACGACAACGTCGTCGAAGCCGAAGTCGCGGTAGATCGTGAGGATGAGGTCGTTGATCTTCAGCGCCTCGTCCATGATCTGGTCTTCGGAGCAGAAGATATGCGCGTCGTCCTGCGTGAAGGCGCGCACGCGCATCATGCCATGCAGCGCGCCGGATGGCTCGTAGCGATGCACGATGCCGAATTCGGCGATCTTCACCGGCAGGTCGCGATAGGACTTCAGCCCGTTCTTGAAGATCTGCACATGACCGGGACAGTTCATCGGCTTCAGCGCGAAAATGCGTTCGTCCTCGGTCTTCGTGACGAACATGTTCTCGCGGTAGGTCTGCCAATGGCCCGACGTCTCCCATAGCGCGCGGTCGAGCACCTGCGGCGTGTTCACTTCCGTGTAGCCGGCCGCCTTCTGCTTGCGGCGCATGTAGGAGACGAGCGACTGGAAGAGCGTCCAGCCCTTGGCGTGCCAGAAGATCGCGCCCGGACCCTCTTCCTGGAAATGGAAGAGGTCCATCTCGCGGCCGAGGCGGCGATGGTCGCGGCGCTCCGCTTCCTCCAGCCGATGCAGATAGGCGTCGAGTTCCTCCTGCGTCGCCCAGGCCGTGCCGTAGATGCGAGAAAGCATGGGCTTCGTCGAATCGCCGCGCCAATAGGCGCCCGCGACCTTCATCAGCTTGAAGGCCGTGCCGACCTTGCCGACCGACGGCAGATGCGGGCCGCGGCAGAGATCGAGCCAGTGTCCCTGTTTGTAGACGGAGAGCGGCTCGTCGGACTTGATGCTGTCGATGAGTTCGCCCTTGAAGGTCTCGCCCTTGGCGATGAACCATGTCTTGGCGTGGTCGCGATCCCACTCCTCACGCACGATGGGCGCGTCGCGCGCGATGATCTCGCGCATCTTCTTCTCGATCGCAGGCAGGTCTTCGAGCGTGAAGGGCTCGGCGCGATGGAAATCGTAATAAAAGCCATTTTCGATGACGGGGCCGATCGTTACCTGCGTGCCGGGGAAAAGCTCCTGCACGGCTTCTGCGAGAACATGCGCCGCGTCGTGGCGGATAAGCTCCAGCGCGCGCGGGTCTTCGCGCGAAACGAATTCGATCCGCGCGTCGCGCTCCACCGGCTTCTTGATGTCGACAAGCTGGCCGTCGAGCGCCATGGCGACGGTGCGCTTGGCGAGAGAGGGGGAGATGCTCCTGGCGATGTCGAAGCCCGTGACGCCGGGCTCGAACTGACGGGACGCCCCGTCGGGGAAAGTGACGGCAACCATATGTCGCTCCTGTCGCGCTCAATCGCCGACACGGATCGGCGTAAGTCGCTTTGCGATGTGAAGGAGCGGGTTTTAGCGCCGCGCAGGCGCGGGCGCAATCATCGGAGACGCACGCATCTGCGGCGGCTTGGGGCCGCCGCAGAT
>PERY01000025.1 GCA_002929055.1 Methylocystis sp.
GGCGGCTTGAGGCGCGGCATGCCCTTCTTGCCCTCGAGGCTCTCGATCAGCGCCGTCTCTTCGCCGCAGATATAGGCGCCGGCGCCGTGATGGACGTAGAGATCGAAAGGATAGCCGTGGATGTTGTTCTTGCCGATGAGATTCGCCTCATAGGCTTCGTCGACCGCTTTCTGCAGCGCGATGCGCTCGGCGATGAATTCGCCGCGCACATAGATGTAGCAGGCATGCGCGCCCATCGCGAAGGACGCGACCATCGCGCCCTCGACCAGCGTATGCGGGTCGTTGCGCATGATCTCGCGGTCTTTGCAGGTGCCGGGCTCGGATTCGTCGGCGTTGATGACGAGATAGTGCGGCCGCTTGGGGTCGACTTCCTTCGGCATGAAGGACCATTTGAGACCCGTCGAGAAGCCGGCGCCGCCGCGCCCGCGAAGGCCGGAGGCCTTCGTCTCCTCGATGATTTTTTCGCGGCCCCTTTCGAGCAGCGCCTTGGTGTCAGCCCACTGCCCGCGCGCGCGTGCGCCGGCGAGCGAACGGTCGCCCAGACCGTAGAGATTGGTGAAGATGCGATCTGCGTCGGAGAGCATGGCTTTTCTTTCCCTCCGCTTACTTCTGGCCGTAGAGCGAGGTGAGGCTGGTGAGCTTCCCCTCGGGCTCGGAGGAGTTGCGGCCCTTTTGCGAGCCGGTCTTCACCGGACGACCGCCGGCGAGATCGTCGAGAAGCTTCTCGAAATTCTCGGCCGTGAGGTCTTCGTAATAGTCGTCGTTGATCTGCACCATCGGCGCATTGCAGCAGGCGCCGAGGCACTCGACTTCCAGCCAGGAGAACAGGCCGTCCGCCGAAACCTGGCGCTGCGGGCCGACCTTGCGCTCCAGAACCTTGATGAGATCGTCGGAGCCGCAGAGCATGCAGGGCGTCGTGCCGCAGAGTTGCACGTAATATTTCCCGACGGGCGCGAGATTGAACATGGTGTAGAAGGTCGCGATTTCGAGAACGCGAATCTTCGGCATGTCCAGCGCCTGCGCGACGGCCTCGATGGCCTTCTGCGGCAGCCAGTAATCATTCTGCTTCTGCGCCTGCCACAGGGCGGGCAAGACGGCCGAAGCCTGACGGCCGTCGGGATATTTGGCGATCTGCTTTTCGAGCCACGCCTTGTTTTCGGGCGTGAACTCGAAGCTCTCGGGCTGGTTCTCGGCGAGACGACGGACGGACATTAGCGATCGACCTCCCCGAAGACGATATCGAGCGAACCCAGGATCGCCGAGACGTCGGCGAGCATGTGGCCCTTGCACATGAAATCCATGGACGACAGATGCGCGAAACCCGGCGCGCGGATCTTGCAGCGATACGGCTTGTCGCCGCCGTCCGAGACGAGATAGACGCCGAATTCGCCCTTGGGCGCCTCTACCGCGGCGTAGACTTCGCCGGCCGGCACGTGGAAGCCCTCGGTGAACAACTTGAAGTGATGGATCAACGCTTCCATCGAGCGCTTCATTTCGGGGCGCGAGGGCTGCGTGATCTTGTGGTTGGGGGTCAGCACCGGGCCGCGGCCGGTTTCCGACAGCAGCTTATTCACGCACTGCTTCATGATGTAGGTCGACTGGCGCATCTCCTCCATGCGGATCACGGCGCGGTCGTAGCAGTCGCCATGCTTGCCGACGGGGATGTCGAATTCCATTTCCTCGTAGCACTCATAAGGCTGCGACTTGCGCAGATCCCACGCAGCGCCTGAACCGCGCACCATGACGCCGGAGAAGCCCCATTTCCAGGCGTCTTCCAGCGAAATGACGCCGATGTCGACGTTGCGCTGCTTGAAAATGCGGTTCTCGATGAAGAGCGCTTCGAGATCGTCGCAAAGCTTCAGGAAGGGATCGCAGAAGGCGCCGATGTCCTCGACGAGTTGATCCGGCAGGTCGCGCGCGACGCCGCCCGGACGGAAATAATTGGCGTGCATGCGCGCGCCGGATGCGCGCTCATAGAACACCATCAGCTTCTCGCGCTCTTCATAACCCCACAGCGGCGGGGTGAGCGCGCCGACGTCCATCGCCTGCGAGGTGACGTTGAGGAGGTGCGAAAGGAGACGGCCGATCTCGGCGTAGAGAACGCGGATGAGCTGGCCGCGGCGCGGGACTTCGACGCCCAGCAGGCGCTCGATCGCGAGACAGAAGGCGTGCTCCTGATTCATCGGCGCGCAATAGTCGAGCCGGTCGAAATAAGGCACGTTCTGCAGATAGGTGCGCGCCTCCATCAACTTCTCGGTGCCGCGATGCAGGAAGCCCACATGCGGATCGACGCGCTCGACGACTTCGCCGTCGAGTTCGAGGATGAGGCGCAGAACGCCATGGGCCGCAGGATGCTGCGGGCCGAAATTGATGTTGAAGTTGCGCAGGCCCTGATCGGGCTTGGCGCCTTCAGCCTTGGCGGGCGCTTCTGACGGGGGGGCTACAGCTTGATCGTTCATCGCGACGCTCACTTGCTCGCCTTCTCATCGCCCGGCAGGTCGTATTGCACGCCCTCCCACGGCGAGAGGAAATCGAAGTTGCGGTATTCCTGCTGGAGGCGCACCGGCTCATAGACGACGCGCTTCTTCTCGTCGTCGTAGCGCACCTCGACGAAGCCTGTCATCGGGAAATCCTTGCGCAGCGGGTGACCGTCGAAGCCATAGTCGGTCATGATGCGGCGCAGGTCCGGATGGCCCGAGAAGATCACGCCGAAGAGGTCGTAGGTCTCGCGCTCATACCAGTCGGCGCCAGGAAAGAGCGAGACCACGGAGGCGACCGGCGTGTCTTCGGCGGCCGGCGTCTTGATGCGGATGCGGCGATTATGCTTGGGCGACTGCAGATGCAGCACCACCTCGAAACGCTCGTCGCGCTCGGGATAGTCGGCCGCCGTCACGTCGACGAAATTCACGAAGAGACATTCGGCGTCGTCGCGCAGATAGGTCGCCGTCTCCAACCAGCGGTCGCGCGCAACGGTGAGCGTGAGTTCGCCAAAGGCGACCTTTACCTCCGTCACCGCGCCGGGCAGAGCGCCGCCGATCCGCGCGCCGAGAGCTTCCAATTCAGCCGACATTCCAGTTTCCTTGGCGTGCCGCCCTTCCCTCGTCCTTCGAGACGGCGGCGTACGCCGCCTCCTCAGGATGAGGGAAGCGCTTGACCAGAACCGCCTTCATCCTGAGGAGCCCGCGAAGCGGGCGTCTCCAAGGACCGGGGCGGCAACCCTTAAATCGTCACCGCTCGATCGTGCCCGTGCGGCGAATCTTCTTCTGCAACAGCAGCATGCCGTAGACGAGCGCCTCGGCCGACGGCGGGCAGCCCGGCACATACACGTCGACGGGAATGATGCGGTCGCATCCGCGCACCACCGAATAGGAATAGTGGTAGTAGCCGCCGCCATTGGCGCAGGAGCCCATGGAGATGACGTAGCGCGGCTCCGGCATCTGGTCATAGACCTTGCGCAGCGCCGGCGCCATCTTGTTCGTCAGCGTGCCGGCGATGATGATGCAGTCCGACTGGCGCGGAGAGGCGCGCGGCGCGAAGCCGAAGCGCTCGAGATCATAACGCGGCATGGCCGCCTGGATCATCTCGACCGCGCAGCACGCCAGACCGAAAGTCATCCACATGAGCGAGCCGGTGCGCGCCCAGGTGATGACATCGTCGGTCGCCGTGACGAAGAAGCCCTTGTCGGCCAGTTCCTCGTTGATCTGCAGAAAGAAGGGGTCGTCCGAGCCCACCGGCTTGCCGGTGTTCGGATCGAGGAGGCCCTTTGGTTCGGGAGCGATCAGCGTCGTCATCAATCCCACTCCAGCGCGCCCTTGCGCCACTCATAAACAAAGCCGACGGTCAACACGCCGAGGAAGGCCATCATCGACCAGAAGCCGAAGGCTCCCGCGTCCTTGAAGGCGACGGCCCAGGGGAAGAGGAAGGCCACTTCCAGGTCGAACACGATGAAAAGCAGCGACACGAGATAGAAGCGCACATCGAATTTCATGCGCGAATCGTTGAACGGGTTGAACCCGCACTCGTAAGCGGAGAGCTTCTCCGGGTCCGGCGCCTTGAAGGCGAGGAGGAAGGGCGCGACGAGCAGCGCGCCGGCGATGATGGCGGAGAGCGCCATGAAGATCACCAGCGGCATATATTGTTCGAGCAGCATCGGCATGTGTCGTGTCCGGTCGGTCCGACGTTGCGGCGGGGCGAAGGCCGCTTCGCGGGAGCTTTCAAGTTGGAAAAGCTCCAGGCCGCGGGTTCCGTAACAAAGCCCCTTGTGCAAAGCAAGAGACAAGGACGGCCGGGCGAGAGTTATGGGCGAAATCGTCGCATGAACGGCGAATTACCGGGCGCCCTGCCCGGCCTCTTGCCCATCGGTCGCGCAGTCGGAGAGAAAGGCCGCCGCCGCCATTTCCCTGAACCGCGCCTCCCGGCGGGCCAGCGCCTCGGCGTCTTCGCCCCAGGCGCGCATCTGGAAGTCCTCATCGATATGGGCGGCCGCCCAGGCGGTCGCAAGATCGATTTCATTCAACGCCTTGGCAAGCGCGAGAATCAGCGAGCCGGTCAGCGTCGTCATCACATGGAGCGCGGCGAGCCGCAGGGCGGCCCCCTCTCCCTCGCCGACATAGGCGCGCACGGCGGCGACGAGCGCGGCGATCGAGGCATCCGGCTGGGCGGCGAACATGACCCCTTCCGCCAGCGTGAGCCTTGCGCCAAGCTTGTCGCGCGCGAAGGCGAGGAGCGGATCCCAGGCGGAGCTTTGCGCTGCAGCAAGGCTCGCGGGCTCGCCCGCCCGGTAGCAGATAAGGTCGGAGGCGGCGTATCTGACCAGCTCCGCCTCGACCTCGGCCATTTGCTGCGCGACCCCGTCAAGGGCCGAATTCACGAGCTTGGTCAATGGCATGGTCGCGGGATCGATCAGTTCCCCCTGCCCCGCCCATTCGCCCGCGAGCGCCTCCGCGAGTTCCCGCGAGGGCACGACAATGCGGCGCTTGGCGGGGGTGTTGACCGGGCGCCCGTCGAGCAGGACCGAGAAGCCGCCCTCGACCTCGCCGACGGTCGCCTCCTTGTAGAAGCGCCTGGGCAGGGGGCGCGCCGGATCGCGCGCGGCCTTGACGGGATCGCGCTCGTTCTCCGGGACGAAGAAATCGGCGGTGAAGTCGGTGGGGTCGTTGGGCATGGAGTATTGCTTCAGATTAGCGGAGGGGCTTATCCCCTCCCTGTCCCTTCCCCGCAAGCGGGAGAGGGTTGGGGTGGCTGCCTACGCGTCCGGCGCGTCCTCGATCGGGTCATACTGCTTCACGTCGAAGCCGAAAGTCTCCCAGCTCCTCTTCATATGGTCCGGCAGCGGCGCGGTGACGTCGATGACGCCGCCTTTCGGGTGAGGCAGCACGAGGCGGCGGGCCAGAAGGTGCAGCTTGCGCTCCAGCCCCTCGGGCATGGCGCGCAGCGGGTCGCGGCGGCGCACATCATCCTCGGGGCGATGACCGTATTTCGGGTCGCCGAAGATGGGATGGCCGATGACCTCGGCATGGGCGCGCAACTGGTGGGTGCGGCCGGTGAGCGGCTTCATGGAGAGCCAGGCGCATTTGGGCGCCACCTTGTCGACGATGGCGTAATAGGTCAGCGAATGCTGGGCGTCGGCGTCCCCGTGCTTCGCGACGCGCATCTTTTCCATATCCCGCCGTTTCTGGGCGTCTCGCTCCGGCGTGCGCCGGGCGCTCGCGCGATCGTCGCCCATCGCCGCCCCTTTTGCGAGATAGAGGGAAATCCGACCCTGTGTGGGCTTGGGGACGCCCTCGACCAGCGCCCAATAAACTTTCTTCGCCTGCCGCGAGCGGAACATCTCGCCGAGGTCAGCCGCCATGCGCCGGTTCTTGGCGACGAGCAGCACTCCCGACGTGTCGCGGTCGAGCCGGTGCACCAGCACGGGGCGCGAGTCGCCCTTTGCGAGCGATTCCAGCATCCTGTCGATATGGCGCGTCTGGCCGGAGCCGCCCTGCGTCGCCAGCCCGTAGGGTTTGTTGAGGACGAGGACGTCCTTGTCCTCGAAGAGCGTCATATTGGCGAGCGCCTGCACGTCCTCGGGGCTGGCGCGCTTTACGGCCGGGGCGGCAGCCGCTTCGATCTTCAGCGGTGGCACGCGGAGGGTCTGGCCCTCCTCCAGCCGCGTGGATGTCTCGACGCGCTTGCCGTCTACCCGCACCTCGCCCTTTCGGCAGATTTTAGCCAGATGCGAAAGTGCGAGCGACGGGTAGCGGCGCTTGAACCAGCGGTCGACGCGCATACCCGCCTCATCCTCCGAGACGGTGGCCGTGGTCACGCCGGCGCCTTTGGTTTCGGGCGCGCTCATGCTGCGCCTCCGGGGCGCGAAAAGGTGAGGAAAGCCGGCATGGAGGCCTTATGGACCAAAGCCCGGCCCGTTGTCGATGGCCGGGAGAGCCCATTGCGGTCGGGAACTGACCGGGGCATGCTGGCGCGCGTCTTTGCAACCCCGGGTGGTTCCTTGATACGAACAGCGCTGACGACGATCGCCGGTCTCCTCGCTGGCTATCTGGTCGGCGCGGCCATCGGCGCGGCGTTCGTGACGTTGTTCTCGCAAAACGCCCACGACAAAAATCTCGAGGTCGTCATGACCGGAGCGTTTGTGACGGGGCCTTTGGGCGCCGTCATCGGGTTGTTTGGCGCGCTTTTGTGGCGATGGCGCTGATCGTTCGAGGAACCCTCGGAAAAAGGAAACGCATGTCCAAGTTTTACGGCACCGCCCACCGAGAGCTTCAGGACGCTTTCGACTCTCGCCGCCTCGCCGACCTGATGGAGGGAGGGGTGATGCACGGCGAATTCGCGCCCCATGAAATCGACTTCATCCAGTCGCGGGACATGTTCTTTCTCGCCAGCGTCGACCCCACCGGCCGTCCCACCGTCTCCTACAAGGGTGGAGCGCCGGGCTTTGTGCGAATAACAGGCCCGCAGAGCCTCGTCTTCCCGTGGTACGACGGGAACGGCATGTTCTATTCGGCGGGCAACATCGCCGCGAAGGGCAAGGTGGGGCTGCTGTTCATCGACTTCGCGACGCCCAACCGACTGCGCGTTCAAGGAGAGGCGCGACTGCTGCGCGGCAAGGCGGCGGCGCAGTTTCCGGGCGCGCTCTTCGTCGTGGAGACGGTGGTCGAGTCTATCTGGGTGAACTGCCCGCGCTACATCCACCCGCACGAGAAAATCGCCAACTCGAGATATGTGCCCGACGCCGCGGGCGAGGCTCCGCTCCCCGGCTGGAAGAGGCTCGACATCGCTCAGGAGGCGATCCGCCCGGACGACCGCGAGAAAGTCGAGGAAGCAGGCGGCGTGATCGATGCCGAGGCCTATGCAGGCATGCTGCAGCGGGGCGAAGGGTGAACAAGGAAAATTAACGCAGCGAACCAAGTCTTGCCGCCAGCTTGTCTTTCCCTGATACGCTGATCCCCTCAACAGGGCCGGTCGCCGGAATGAAACTTCGCACATTCTTCAACGCATTCTTTCTGATCCTTCTGTGCTTTGCAGGCGCCAATCTCGCCCTGGGCCTCCTTTTGGGGGAAGCCGAAAGGAAGACGGCGCAAATCCAAAAGCAGATGATCGAGCTGACGTCTCTTTCGGAAGACCTTGTCATCTCGTCGCAATGGGGCACGCGCCTGGCGCGCGGCTATGTAACGATGCGGGACCAGAAGAGATTGCGCTCCTACAACGCTATCGAAGACATTCTGAAAGGGCGCATCGCCCGGCCCGCCAACTACGGCTTCGAGTATTGGGACGCTGTCGGCGGCGGCGTCATCCCCGAGCCGGCAGGCGACAAGGAAGGCGCAGCCCCGCTCGAAGACCGCTTCCTCAAGCTGAACATCACCGTCGAGGAGTTCAGCCAGCTCAAGAAGGCGATGGACCTTCTCGCGAAGGTCGTGACCACCGAGCGGATCGCCATGCACGCCGTGAACGGCGAATATGACGACGGCACAGGCTCCTTTTCGAAGAAGGGTAAACCAGATCAGGCGCTTGCGGAGAAGCTTCTCTACAGCGAAAAATACAGCAAGGAGAACGGCGAGCTCAGTTACGCGATTTTCGAGTTCAACGAGAATGTGCGAGCGCGTTTTCAAAAGCTCCTCGATGAACAGGCGCATTCGGCGAGTCGTCTCTTCGCCTACAACACCTACGTCTCGTCCGGCCTCTTCGCTCTCGTGCTCGCGGCGGCGGTCTTCCTTCAAATGCGTTTTCTGGCGAGGAGCGCCCGGCTGATGAGCGCCGTGCACAAGATCAGGGATGGCGATCTCGGCGCGAAAATCCCCGTGTCGGGGAACGACGAGATCGGAGAACTCGCCAACGCCATCGGCGCGATGGCCCGCAATCTGGCCGCCGCATTCGAGAAGCTGGAAGAGAAGGTGGAGCTTTCGGAGCAGACGCTCGTCGAGCTGGAAGGCGAGCGACAGCGCTCCGAAAAATTGCTTCACAACATCCTGCCTGCGGCCATCGCGCAGCGCCTGCGCGGCGGGGAGGAAATGATCGCCGAAGTCTTTCCCGAGGTGACGGTGTTCTTTTCCGACATCGTCGGCTTCACCGATCTTTCGGCGAAAATCGGCCCGCACGCCACCGTCAACATGCTCAACGAGCTTTTCGGCAAGTTCGACGAACTGGCGGAAAAGCACAGCGTCGAGAAGATCAAGACGATCGGCGACAGCTACATGGTCGTCGGCGGCGTGCCGAACCGCGATCCGCTGCACTGCCAGCACATCGCCGGCTTCGCGCTCGAGGCGCTCGCATACGTGCAGGAGTTTTCGCGGAGCCACGCCTTCACGATCAAGATGCGAATGGGCATCCACACCGGCACCGTGGCGGCGGGCGTGCTCGGCAAAAAGAAGTTCTCCTACGATCTGTGGGGCGACGTCGTGAATGTCGCCAGCCGCTTCGAGTCAACGTCCCTGCCGGACCGGATACACGTCTCCGAATCCGTGCGGGTGCGGCTCTCCGACGACTTCGTCTTTGAGGACTCCGGCACGGTGGAGCTCAAGGGCAAGGGAGCGGTCGTGTCTTCCTACTTGCTGGCGCGCAAGACCGAAGCCGCTGGCGTGCTCGCGTTCCGGAAACGGGATGGCGCCGCGCCTTGAGCGCTCTTTCCCCCTCCGCGCGGCTCCGCTAATCTCCCTCGTCGCCAACCCGCGAGAGAAGCAAATATGCGAGAGCGTTCCGGCGAAGCCGTCCTGTTCGATCGCGCCAATCTCGATTCACGCATCGCTTTCGTCTCAGCGAGCTTTCTGCTCGCCTATGGCTTCGCCGCGTTGCTCGACCGCGTCGGCGCGCCCGAGCGGTTCGTGGGCGCGGCTCCGCCCTGGTTCACAGTCGTGGCGCTCGCAGCGCTCGGCTTTCTGCTGCATTCGATGCGGGTTTCCTTCTATTACGCCGGCGGTCGCGCCATTCCGGCGGCTTATTCCGGCTTCGCCAACGGCGCCGTCGCCATCGCTCTGCTTCTGCCCTTCGCGACGCGGCTCGCCGGGCGCTCCTGGGGCCTCGGCGTCGTTTTTGGCGCCTTTCTGGGGCTCGCGGGCGCTGCGCTTTTCCTGGGGCCGCTGCTGCGCCGATCAGGCGCCTATTCGCTGTCGGGCCTGCTTGCCGCGCGCTTCCCCAAGGCTGCGCCGCGTTTCGGGCTGATCGCTGCGGTGGCGTTCGCCTCCGGCCTTCTCGCCGTCGCCGGCAGCCAGATCGCGGTCGACGCGCTGGTCGACCTCACCGGAGCGGGGCGGGTTTTCGCCGCCTTCACCGTGGCGGCCGCGGGGCTGATCATCGCCGGCCCCGGCGGGCTCGGCGGCGGGGTATGGGCCTCCGCGGCGGCGGCGGGCGTTGCGCTGCTTGGCTTCGGCTGGCCTATTGTGGCGCTGGAGCTTCAGGGAGAATTGCCCGTCGGCCTCTTCGGCGGGCCGGGCTGGGCGGATGCGGCCGCGCTGCTCTCGGCCTGGCGCGTGACGCCCGCGCCCGCGGGGCTCGGAGTGGAGTTCGGCGCGACCGTCGCCGTCGCCATGGGCGTCGCCGCGCTGGCGCCCGTGCTCGCTCCCTCGGTCACGACCGAAGACGGCCACGCCGCGCGCGCCTCGGGCGTGGCCTCGCTGTTCTGGAGCCTGTTCTTCACCCTTCTCGTCGCCGCCGCCATCGCGGCCTCGGCGATCAGCCTTGCGGGCAGCGTCGCAGGCCAGCCTGCGGAAAGACTGCCGGAGCCGCTCTACGCCGCCAGCAGCCGCGGCCTCGTCGCCATTTGCGGGGCAAGCGTGCGCACGCCGTCACAGGCGCAGCGCGCCTGCGCCGCACAGAAGATTGCGCCCGGGGCGCCCCTGCGCGCCGCCGATGTGCGACCGGCCGGCGGCGATTTTCTCCTCGGAGCGCTCCCGGGCGCGACCGACCTCGGCGCCGCCGCGGCGGGACTTATGGCGTCCGCGATCGTCGCGCTCGGCCTTGCGCTCACCGCCATGGGCCTGCAGGCGTGCGGCGCTGCGGTTGGCAATGACGCGCTCTACCGGCTGCGCGGCGAAGTGGATTTAACGAGCCGACGCCTCGCCATCACGCGGCTGGCGCTCGTGGCGGTGGCGACCTGCGGCTATGTCGCGGGCGTGACCCGGATCGTCACGCCCCCCGGCCTAATCGCCATGGCGATTGCGATCTCCGGCGCCTGCGTCGCTCCGGCGCTCGCGCTCGCCTTCTGGAAGCGCGCCTCGGACGAAGAGGCGCTGGCGGCCCTCGTCGCCGGCGCGCTCACGCTGGCGGTGGCCCTATTCATGGCCGGCCCCGGCCGTCATGTGGAAACCTACGCGCTGGCGGCGCTCGCGGGGGCGACCGCGGGCCTGACCGCGGGCGTCGTGCGCGGCCTCGCGTCTCAGCGGGAGAAGCCGGAGGCCGAGAGCTTCGTCACGCGCGTCCTTCATGGCGACGGCGAGATCCTGGCGCCCGACAAGGGCGCCTGAGCCCCTTTATCTGAATTCCGCTCCGGGCCCGACCTTGCCCAGGATCACGGGCTTGTCCTTACCGCAGACAAAAGCGCGCGCGCGGGCATCGGCCAATTGGCGGGCGAGTTCATTGGCGTCTGGATTGGCGCGGGCGTCTACATAGCCCACGTGGCAGACGGGACCGGGCGGCAGGCGGGTCACGACCAGCACGCGTCCGCTCGTGGTGCGCTTGTCGACTTCCGCCGGCGTCTTGTAGTTCCAGCGGACGATCGACGCGAAGGCCTCGCCGTCCGCAAGCCGCCATTCGATCGTTCCCTCGTAAAAGTGATTGAATGTCGCCAGCGTTTCTTGCGCGGCGGGCTCCTGCGCGGCCTTTTTGCCAAAGCTGACGAACATTCGCTGATCCCCGGCGCCCAACCACATCGGCACGTCCGCATAGCCCTTGCAGCGCCAGTCGCCATAGTCCTCCAAGGCGACGCCTGGGCCGCGCCGGCACTGCTTGCGCACGTCGATCTTCGTATAGGCGGAAGACAGCTCCAGTGCAGAGGCGCTGGCGGCGACAACGCAGAAGCTCAGAACGCAAAGGACGCTTTTCATGATTCTCTCCCCTCGGTCGATTTTCGACCGGGAGGAGAGCATGCGTCAAAGCTGCGGCGCGCCGTATGCGCCGCCTCACATTGCGCGCTTCTAGCGCTTGCGCGGGAGCAGATGCAGGACGCGCGCGAACCGGCGCTCCGTCAGGAAGGCGAGGCTGAAGAGCTGCACGAAATTCTGCGCCTCGATGAGATCGAGACCGATCGATTTCGGCGTCAGTACCTTACGCGTTCCAAAGAGAATGTCCCAGAACGCGAGCACGATGCCGTAGTTGCTGTCATGCTCGCTGCGCCGCGTCGAGTGATGCGTGCGGTGCAGGGACGGCGTGATGATCACGTAAGACAACCACTTCTCGCCGGGGATCGCGATGTTCGCATGGTGGAAGAGCACAAACAGCATTCTCACGACTTCGCAGACCACGACGACATGCGCGTCGACGCCGATGACGACCGCACAGACGCATTTCACCGCGACTTCGAGAAGCTGATCGAAAACATGAAAGCGCAGACCGGTGGTGACGTGAAAACTCTTGTCGCTATGATGGATTTTGTGGAACCGCCACAACCCTTCATACTTGTGCCCGCAATAGTGCCAGACATAGACGACGAAATCGAAGAGGATGAAGCTTGCGGCCCATTTCAGCGGGCCATCCGCGACGCCGCCGAGCAGGCCATAGTGGGAATAACGGCCGGCGACGAGCAGAAGGCTCGAAACCGACAGCACATTCATGATCACATTGTTGACGAGGAACGCGGAGGTGTTGGTGGAGAACGACGTCTTCAGACCCTTGCCGGAAAACTGGTAGAGAGGCCGCCGCTTCTCCAAAACGAGCAGCGCCGAAAAAAGGCACAGGGCGACAATCAGCAACGAACTTTCAATTCCGGTAGGAGCGGCCATTTTAGAACCTCTCGCTTGCGCCTGCCCGAGGCGGGCATATATCGTTGAACAGGCGTTCGTTTTAAGTGACTTGGGTTAACTAGACTGCCGATCAACCTGAGCCGCCTGTCGAATTTCGCCATTCTTCGCGCATTTGGGACCGATTGCGCGACGCGCGCTTGTATCTGGCGGAAACCGCAATACGTCGTCACTGCGGGGGTTCCGCCGTTCTCCTTCGAGGTTGGCGCATGCTCGGTTTGTCATTCAGCGCGGCGCAAGCCGCTGTAAAGGGATCGGCGTCCGCCGTCGTGTCGCAGACGCTCGGCGCCGTCTACGATTTCGTCGCGCGGGACTTCTTCGCCAATTATCAACGATGGGCGCCGCAGGTGGTCGAGCTGGAGCCGAAAGGCCCCACGCCGGTCCGGCCCGGCGTGACGGCGCGGCAGGTGACGCTCGACCGCGGCATCCGCAGCGAATCCACATTCGAAGTTGCGGCGGTCGAACCGCCGCGCCGCCTCGTTCTTGAAGGGTTATCGGAGTCCTTCCGCTCGACATACGAATTTCATGACGCGCCGTCCGAGGGCACCGAAATCACCTTCGAATTCGAAATGCGCGAACTCGATCTCTCCATGCGCCCTTTCGCCAAGCTCATTCGCATGGCCCTGCAGGAAGGAGCCGAACAGACAATCGAAAATTTGAAATCCCTGCTCGAAGACGGCCCGCCTTACGCCGAACAGGCGCGCGCGTCCTGAACCATCATAATCGGAGGCACCATGTTCGTCGTCCAGAAAGACAATGGGATCATCCCCGCGATCCTGACCCAGATCCTCGACAATTGCGTCAACGGGGTCACGCTCGCCGACCCGGACCTGCCGGGCGCGCCAATCGTCTATGCGAACAAGGCCTTCGAGCGCATGACGGGCTACGGGCAGGAGGAGATCATCGGCAGGAATTGCCGCTTCCTGCAGGGCGACGACCGGGATCAGGAGGCGCGCCGTATCCTGCGAGAAGCCCTGGACAAGCATCAACCGATCGAGGTGACCCTCCGCAACTATCGGAAAAGCGGCGAGCTTTTCCACAACAAGCTGAACATCACGCCGCTCTACTGCCCCAAGGGAACCGTCATGTATTACCTTGGCGTGCAATATGACGTGACCGAGATGGTGCGGGCCGAGGCGGAGATCGGCAAGCTTGGCGAGAGGCTGAGAGTGCTGGAGCAGGCATGACCGCGGCAGCCCCCTATCCTTCCGCGGATTTTCTGCTATAAGGCCCCCGCACGCCCGGCCAAGCCGGGCGGCGCCGCCTTGAGGCGACCTCGCTGGACGACATCCCGGCGAAGGCCCCCCGCTGCGGAAAACTCCCAGACACAAGGAAAAAGCCGATGTCGATCACGGCCGAGCGCAAGCAGGCGCTCATCAAGGAATATTCCACCAAGACCGACGATACGGGCTCGCCCGAGGTCCAGGTTGCGATCCTCACCGAGCGCATCACCAACCTCACCGAGCACTTCAAGACGCATGTGAAGGACAACCACTCGCGTCGCGGCCTGCTGAAGCTCGTCTCCCAGCGCCGCCAGTTGCTCGATTACGTGAAGAAGCGGGACGAAGCCCGCTACAAGACGCTCATCGAGCGCCTCGGCATCCGCCGCTAACGATTTTGCGAAAGCGGCGCACCCCGGCGCCGCTTTCGCCCTTTTGACGGGGCGCAGTTGGCGCCCGCAACAAAGACCCAACGCTCATACGTCATGGCAGGATCGCCGGACGCTGCGTGGACGAAAAATTACCGACGCTTCCGCAGCCTCTCGCCGTCTTGCTCATGACGAACCGTCGGGTTCGACAGAGAAAGACTACGCATGTTTCAAATTCACCGTGAAGAACTCGATTGGGCCGGACGCAAGCTCGTGCTCGAGACCGGCAAGGTCGCCCGCCAGGCCGACGGCGCCGTCGTCGCCACCTGGGGAGAGACCACCGTCCTCGCCACCATCGTCTCGGCGAAGTCGCCGAAGCCGGGTCAGGACTTCTTCCCGCTCACCGTCAACTATCAGGAGAAGGCCTTCGCGGCCGGCCGCATTCCGGGCGGCTATTTCAAGCGCGAGGGGCGCCCCTCCGAGCGCGAGACGCTGATCTCGCGCCTTATCGACCGCCCGATCCGCCCGCTCTTCCCCGACGGCTATCGCAACGACACGCAGGTGATCATCACCGTGCTGTCGCATGACCTCGAAAACGATCCGGACGTCCTCGCGCTCGTCGCCGCCTCCGCGGCGCTGACGCTCTCGGGCGTGCCCTTCATGGGCCCCGTCGGCGGCGCCCGCGTCGGCTTCGTGAATGGCGCGCTGAAGCTCAACCCGACGATCGAGGAGATGAAGACCTCCTCGCTCGACCTCGTCGTGGCCGGCACGCAGGACGCGGTGCTGATGGTGGAATCGGAAGCCAAGGAGCTTTCCGAAGACGTCATGCTCGACGCCGTCATGACCGGCCATCGCGGCTTCCAGCCGGTGATCGACGCGATCATCCGTCTCGCCGAGCGCGCCGCGAAGGATCCGCGCGATCTCGTCATTGCGGACACCAGCGCCGTCGCCGCCGCGGTCGCCGCTGTCGCCGAAGCCGAACTGCGTGAAGCCTACAAGCACACCGTCAAACAGGAGCGCTACGCCGCCGTCGACGCCGTGAAGGCGAAGGTGACAGCCGCCCTCTTCCCGGAAGGCGGCGAAGCCAAGTTCACCAAGGAAGAAGTCGGCGCGGCCTTCAAGGAGCTTCAGGCCAAGGTCGTCCGCTGGAACATCCTCGACACGGGCATCCGCATCGACGGCCGCGACGTGAAGACCGTGCGCCCGATCGTTTCGGAAGTCGGCATTCTGCCGCGCACCCACGGCTCGGCGCTGTTCACGCGCGGCGAGACGCAGGCGCTGGTCGTCGCGACGCTGGGCACCGGCGAGGACGAGCAATATGTCGACTCGCTGGAGGGCACCTACAAGGAGCGCTTCCTGCTCCATTACAACTTCCCTCCCTACAGCGTCGGCGAGACGGGCCGCATGGGTTCGCCCGGCCGCCGCGAAATCGGCCACGGCAAGCTCGCCTGGCGCGCCATCCGCCCGATGCTGCCGGCCGCCGCCGAGTTCCCCTACACGCTGCGCGTCGTCTCGGAGATCACCGAGTCGAACGGCTCGTCCTCCATGGCGACCGTCTGCGGCACTTCGCTGGCGCTGATGGACGCGGGCGTGCCGCTGAAGTCCCCGACGGCGGGCATCGCCATGGGCCTTATCCTCGAGGGCGAGCGCTTTGCGGTGCTTTCCGACATTCTCGGCGACGAGGATCACCTCGGCGACATGGACTTCAAGGTGGCGGGCACGGAGAACGGCGTCACCTCTCTGCAGATGGACATCAAGATCGCCGGCATCACCGAGGAGATCATGAAGGTCGCGCTCGCCCAAGCGAAGGACGGCCGTCTGCACATCCTCGGCGAAATGGCGAAGGCGTTGACAACCTCGCGCGCTGAACTCGGCGAATTCGCCCCGCGCATCGAGACGCTGAAGATCCCCACCGACAAGATTCGCGACGTGATCGGTTCGGGCGGCAAGGTCATCCGCGAGATCGTGGAAAAGACCGGCGCCAAGATCAACATCGAGGACGACGGCACGGTGAAGGTCGCCTCCTCTGATGGCAACTCGATCAAGGCCGCGATCAACTGGATCAAGTCCATCGCCTCCGATCCGGAAGTCGGCCTGATCTACGAGGGCACGGTCGTGAAGACCGCCGACTTCGGCGCTTTCGTGAACTTCTTCGGCGCCAAGGACGGCCTCGTTCACATCTCGCAGCTCTCCAAGCAGCGCGTGAACAAGACGACCGACGTCGTGAAGGAAGGCGACCGCGTGAAGGTGAAGCTGCTCGGCTTCGACGACCGCGGCAAGGTGCGCCTCTCCATGCGCGTCGTCGACCAGGAGACGGGCGAGGATCTCGAGGCCAAGGAAAAGGCTGAGCGCGAGGCCGCCGGGGCCAACGGCGAATAACAACGCTTCAGCTGTTGCTGAAGTGCGAGCCGCCCGGCATTGTCGGGCGGCTTTTTTGTTGGGAGGAGGAAAGACCATGCGCGCAGCCACAATGATCGCCGCGACACTGTTGACGACGAGCGCGGCGCAGGCGGAGCAGCCGGACTACTCCCGCGTCGTTTCCACGGTGACTCTCTCCTTTGAGGGCGGCGATACGGATCGCGCCGTCCTTGTGGAAAACGGCGACGCCGGCGCCGATCTCTATATCTACCGCGCGCTGGAGCCCGCGCGCGATCTGACCAAACCACAGAAGCCCGCTTTCGTTAAAAAGGACGCGGCCTGGAGCGGTGCGATGTGGGGTCAGCGGCCTTCGCTGGAGACCAACGCCAAGGGTTCGCTGCTCATCAAATCCGAGAACAGCGGCATCGGCCGGGACCGCTGGAGCCAGACGGTCACGGTTGTCTATCGCAACAAGGAATTCGTCGTCGCGGGACTGACGCGCGAGTCATATGACACGCTCGACCCCAATGCGTCCCATTCCTGCGATCTCAATTTCCTCAGCGGCAAGGGCAAGAAAGACGGCAAGGCGATCGAGGTGAGGGGCGCCGTAAAGAAACTGGCGGACTGGTCGGATGCCGAATTGCCGAAGGAGTGCGCCTTTTAGACACGCACGTGCGCCGGCGCACGGAAGCCCTTTCCCGAGAGGGGTCATATGCTGCGCGAAACGTTCCTCAAGGGGAGTGACATGCGCCGACTCTGCGCCATTCTTGCATCACTCGTCGCCGCCACCTCGGCCTTTGCCGAAGAGCAGCGTTACGAGCGCGTCATTTCCGCGGTCTCGATGAGCTTCGAGCCTGCCGTCGGCGAGGATCGCGTTCTACTGATCCTCGGTCCGAAGAACCGCGCTGATCTCTACATCTACCGAGGCGTCGACAAGACCGACGCGCCGTTGACCCCGGCCTTCGTGAAGGAAGACGTGACCTGGAACGGGCCAAAAGCCTCGGGCCGCCGGCCCTCGCTGGAAGTCAGCGACAAGGGCTCGCTGCTCATTCACTCCGGCGAAAGCTTCAACCAGCGCCATTACGACCAGACGCTCACCGTCGTCTTCAGAGACAATAATTTCCTCATCGTCGGCGTCACGCGCGAGGAGGAAGGTCTCTACGACTACGAACATCGGCGCCAAAGCTGCGACCTCAATCTTCTTACGGGCAAAGGCAAGGAGAATGGGAAGCCGGTGCGCGTGAAGGCTCAGCCGATCAAGCTCTCCGAGTGGTCCGACTTCAGGCTGCCGCACGAATGCGCTATCTAGTCGCCTGCAGCGCCTGCGCATCAGGTGAATGATCGCAGGGTCACGCGGAGACGCAGATGGCGGAAGAAAATCAAATCGAGAATAAACCGGCAGGCGAAACGTTCTTGCCGCCCGAGCCGGTGGATATCTTCTTGCTTGCTCGCCTCGGCGTCACCTTCATCTTCGTCGTCATCACGGCGCTGATCGCGCAACCCTATCTGGCAAGCGTCACCTGGGCGCTGGTTCTCGCGGTCGTCTTTATCGGCCCCCACCGTTGGATCGAGTCACGCCTTGGACCCGGCGCAGGCGCGGCGGTTTCCGTCTTTCTCATCGCCGCTATCGTCGTAGCGCCATTTTTCTTCGTGTCGCAACGGCTGATCAACGAAGCGCTCACTGGCGTCGATTATGTTCAGTCCAGCCTCGCCGATGGAAAATGGGGCTCTTTCGTCGATGCGCATCCCTGGTTCAAATGGATCGGCGACCAGATCGATCTGCGCGCGCTCGCCGGCAGACTGGGGGAGTTCGTCACCAACATGGGAGGCGTGCTGCTGAGGCAGTCGACAAGCCAGGCGATAACGGTCCTTCTCGCATTTTACATGCTCTTCTTTTTCCTGCGCGACCGCAGCGCCGGGATCGCGGCGCTCGTTCGGCTTTCGCCCTTTTCCGACATGGAGACAGGCAAGCTCATTGTGCGCACACGCGACACGATCCATGCCATGATCTACGGCACGCTCGCCGTCGCCGCCCTGCAGGGCGTGCTCGGCGGCCTCATGTTCTGGTGGCTCGCTTTTCCATCGCCGATTTTCTGGGGGATCGTGATGGGCGTGCTGTCGATCATTCCGGTGCTCGGCTCTTTTGTGGTCTGGATTCCCGCCACGATCTACCTTGCGATCGAGGATCGATGGGCCGAGGCTGTCACCCTCGGCCTCTGGGGCGGCGTTGTGATCGCAAGCGCAGACAATTTCGTTCGTCCGCTGCTCGTCGGCGAAACGTTGCGGCTCCACACGGCCCCAGCCTTCATCGCCATGCTGGGCGGCCTGCAGCTTTTCGGTCCAACCGGGCTGATCCTAGGGCCAATCGCCTTCACGACGACGACGCTGATGCTGGAATTCTGGCGCCGCCGCGCCGATCCCGACCTTCAGTCGAGATGAAGCCGCTCACGCAGGCGCGTTTCTAGCATCGTGGCGTTCTCGCGCTTTTCGAAAGTCGGTGATTCGAACTCTTCCCCGCTCACAAGCCCCAGAACCACGCTGTAAGTGTCGGGACCGCTGTCCCACCCGATTTCCTTGACGGTGGTCGCGGACACATCTGGTCCATGCACGGTCGTCACCCAACTGCGGCAGAGATTGCGGCGGTCGATGTCGATCCGGCCATCCGCCACGCGCCAGCGCTGCTCTTCGCCAAGGATCGCCGCCGCGACAAAGCTGCCGCCGACGGACCAGGCGCCGAGCAGGATCACCGCGAAGAACAGCGAAAACCAGCCTGGATGCAGGAAGGCATGGCGAAACTCCCATGCGGGCGTAACAATGCAGAAAAGGCCGGCGGCGCCGAGCAGTATTCTCATGCCATGAGGCATTGGCCGCATAAGATAAAAAATATCGTCTTCTTCCATCAATGGCCATTTTCTAGCCCAGGCGGATGACCAAGGCGTGACGTAAAGCGCCAAAATACTCCGACGCTTGTTAGCGTTACGTCAACCCTCCCTGGCGCCATCCAGCGCACAGGCAAGCGCCGCGTCGAGCATGGCGGCCTCTGCTTCAACGGCAGTTGCGATTTGCGTCCAGACGATGAAACAGCGAAGGCGCTTGCCCGGGTACAGCGGCGCAAGAGCTGCGCGATAAAGCGCAAGCTGACGCAATTGCGTTGCGTCGAGTGCGTTGCGCGGGCGGCCTGTCTTGAAATCCGCGATCAAGACCTCGGTCTGCAATTCCGCCAACCGGTCGATGCGCCCCGCAACCGAGACGCCCGCGTCGAGAGTGGCCACGACGTCGACCTCCGCGGCGGACTGCGGCCCGAACAAAGGCGCGAGGCGCGCGTCGTCAATAACGGCGATCGCCGCCCGGACGATTTCCTGGCGGCGCGCCTCGTCCATCGACGGCGCGCGCAGCTTCAGGAAACGCAAAGCCGCTGCGCTGCGGCGCTCGGCCGGGCAGTCCGGCAGCTGCTGCAGCAAGGCGTGCGTGAGCCGGCCAATAAGCGCGCTTTCCGCATCGCGGCGGTTGGGCGCGGCGGCGTCGAGAGGGCCGATGGCGTCTGCGCCAGCGAGCGCGCTCGAGGGCCGCAGCGGCGGGGCCGGCGCGGCTTCGAACGGCGCAGGCGCCAGCGCAAAAGCGGGAATGGCGACTTCTTTCTTGTCGTCCGCCACCGATGAAAGATCGCGGTGGAGAGGGATTTCCCCAAGACGCAAAACATATCCGTCCGCGTCATCCGGATCCGGAAGAGCGACGCAACGCCCCTCCAGCGCTTCGCGGATAGCGTTGTGCCAGCAGCCGTCCGCCGGGGCCTGCTTGCCGTGAAAGCCCGCGATATAAAGGCGCTCCTCCGCCCGCGTCATCGCGACATAGAGCAGACGCTGGTGTTCGGCCCGCTCGGCGTCCCGATGCGCAGCGCGCGCGGCGACGAGAGGCGCGGGATCGCTGTCGGTCCCGCGCGACCAGACGAGCGAGGCCGAGCCGCTGTCACCAAGCGGGAAAAGCTTCGGATCGTGTTTGCCGGCCGGCGCGCTGCAGGTGTCGGGCAAAAACACGATCTTCGCCTCCAGCCCCTTGGCGGCATGCGCCGTCATCACGCGAACAGCGCCGCCCGCCGCCTCCATGTCGCGCTTGATCGACAAATCGAGTTCTTCGACCATCGCGAGAAAGCTCGTGAGCGAAGGCGACTGCTCGCGCTCGAATGACAGCGCAAGCCGCAAAAACTCGTCTATGGCGTCATTGGCTTCCGGTCCCAGACGCGCGACGAGGCGGCGGCGCCCGCCGCCCGGCCCCAGCGCCTTGCTGTAGAACTCGAAGGGCGCAAGCGTCGCCGCGTCATGCCGCAAGGCTTCGATTTTCTCTGCGGCGGCGCGACGGCTGTCATCGCTCAGCAACGCTTTATGCAGAGAGCCCGGCCTTTTCGGCGCGAGCGCGATGAGATCGTCGTCGTCCAGTCCGACAAGCGGAGATTTGAGCACGGTTGCGAGCGTGAGATCATCCTCGGTGAGGAGCGCGACGCGGCCCAGCGCCACGAGATCGTTCACGGCGATGTGATTGGCGAGATCGAGCCGGTCCGCGCCCGCGACGGGAACATGCGCGGCCTTGAGCGCGCGGATCAGCGCCTCGAAGAAGGGACCGCGCTTGCGCACGACAAAGAGAATGTCGCGCGGCTCGACCGGTCTCGGCTGCTTCTCCTCGAAAACGTATTCGCCGCTTTTCGGGTCGAGAAGCGCCTTCACCTTAGCCGCCAGCTTGCGCGCAAGACGCTCGCCCGGGTCCGATCCGGCTGCGTAGTCGAGCGGCAACCTCCAGTCGGTTGGCTCCTCTTGCGTCGCCGCTCCGATCGGGCTCCAGACTTCGACGAGCGCGGGAAGATAGGTCTTGGAGGCCTCATGTCTGGGCGGGGGCTCGCTCGGATCGCTCGAGAGCCCCATGCCATTGTCGCCATAGCTGAAGACGAGGTCTACCGCTTCCAGCACGCCCGGCGCGGAACGAAAGGATTGCGTCAGGCGCACATGTTCGAAACGTCGATCGACGGCTTTGAATCTGCTTTCGAAGCTGCGGCGCATGGCGTCGAACTTCTCCGGCGCGGCGCCCTGAAAGGAGAAGATCGACTGCTTTTCGTCGCCGACCGCGAAGAAGCTGCGCTGAATGCGGCGCGCGCTCGCCCCGGCGCAGAATTCCTGCGCGAGAGCGTCGAGAATCTCCCATTGCGGCGCGCTCGTGTCCTGCGCCTCATCGAGCAGGATGTGATCGATCTGCGAGTCGAGTTTGTAGAGCACCCAGGAAGGGCTGGAGCGTTGGAGCAACCGCCGCGCGCTTTCGATGAGGTCGTCGTAATCGAGGAGATTGCGGTAGCGCTTCGCCTTCTCATATTCCACAACGATCGCGTCACCGAGAGTCGCCAGCGCCAGCGAGCGCTCGACGGTCGCCGCCGCCTTGCGCTTCTCGATGAGCGGCCCGAGGCGGTCGCGTTCCTCCTCCATGCGGTCGAGCAGGTCGGGAAGCTTTTTCGCGACGCCTGCGGTGATGATCTTCGTCTTTCCAAGGCCTCGCGGCTCGCCCTTGCCGGTATAAAAGGCGGCCAGGTAGGCCTCGATACAACCGGGTTCGGACGCGAGCGCAACGGCGCTTTCGAGATGCGCAGCGAGCTTTTGATCATTCGCCGTTCCAAGGCGCAGCGAAGTCGCCAGCTCCGGCCACCGCTCTCGCCCTTCGATGATCTCGGCCTCCACCTCGCCAAGCGTTTCGTCGCCGCCGAGCCCGAGTTGCGTGCGCAGGCGCCGCGCATAATCCCCGCTCTCGGCAAGCCCCCTCAGCGCTTCGCCCTGGCGCAGCAATTCGTCGCACAACTGGCCAAAGCCATGCGCGGTCGTCTCGCGCGCGACAAGCTCCAGAGCGCTGCGCAACCGTCCGGGGGCGTGCATTGCGGATTCGATCGCACGGCGCCGGGAGATGTCGAGAAGCTCCGCGCGCGCCATGTCGTCGAGCACGCGAAAACCTGCCGGCGCATTGGCCTCGAAAGGAAAGATATGCAGCAGCTTTTCGCAGAAGGCGTGAATCGTCTGGATCTTCAGACCGCCAGGCGTCTCCACGGCGCGCGCGAAGAGCCGGCGCGCAAAATCGAGCGTCTCGCGGTCCGGGGCGCCGGCGCCCGTCTCTTCGATCTCTTTCGTCAGCGCGGCGTCGTCGAGCAGCGCCCAGCGTCCAAGCTTTGCGAAGATGCGCGCCGACATATTGGCCGCCGCGGCCTTGGTGAAGGTGAGGCAGAGAATTTGCGACGGCGGCGTCTTCGCCAGCAGAAGACGCAGCACGCGCTGCGTGAGGACGAACGTCTTGCCCGATCCCGCATGCGCCGAAACCCATGCCGATGCAAGCGGATTGGAGGCGCGCTGCTGCTCGACGACCGTGCGGCCAAGATAGGGCGCGTCGCTCATGCCCCCTCCCCGCCGCGCGACCATTCCTTGACGCGCGCGAGATGATCGTAGTCGCCCGCGTGCGACGTGAGAGCCACAAAGGGGCGTGACGGATAGGGCGTCTTGGGCTGGCGATATTCCGAAAGCATCGTGACAAGTTGCGCGCGATGGTCTGCAACGAGATCGCTGAAGGGGCTCGCCTTAATGTGCTGCGTCTTGCCGCCGTTCTTGAGCCCGACATAGGCGGCGCCAGAGACCGGGCGCGCGCCGATCTCCTTGAAGGCGCCGGCCTCGATCATCGCCGCTTCGAGCGTGAGCTGCGGCGCCCATCCCGCTTCCACCTGCTTTTGCGTCGGCGGAGCGCCGGTCTTGTAGTCGAATACAAACGCCTCTCCCGCCGGATCGACTTCAATGCGGTCAGCCTTTGCAGTCAGTGTGAAATGCGATCCGTCGGCGAGCGGGAAGGTCCAGGAGCCGCCGGTCTCCATGAAAATTATGGAGCCGGACGCCCGTCGCTCACGCTCGAAAGCAAGCGCGTGATTCAGCCCGTCGACGATGCGCGGCCAGGTGAATGTCTCGAAGGCCGGATCGGCGAAAAAATCCGCCAGAAGGTCGCGAGCGATGACGCACAGCGCTTCGCGCGCGTCGACGGGCAATGGCCCGCTGGGATGCGCCAGCACGAATTGGTGAAGCGCTTCGTGAATCGCCGTGCCCTGCTCGCGAGCGCCGATCTGCGCGCCGAGCGGCGCGAGCGGCTGCAGCGCGAGAATTTTCTCCGCGAAAATCGCATATGGATCGCGCCGCAGCGTTTCGATGCGCGTGACGCTCAGTTTCGTCGGACGAATATCCAGCGCCGGGCGCGGCGCGGGACGCCCAAGCGTGAAAACTTCGTCGGCTCTCGGGCGATCCAGCGCATGCGCGATCGCGAGCATTTGGTCTCCCCGCGCCTTGCAGTCCACGAGCGCTTCGCCGGCGAGCGCTTCGAGACGCGCGAGAAAGCGCGATGCGACAGTCGGCGAACCGTTGCGCTTCGCCGCGCGGCTCAGCACGACGCTTTTTGCGCCGAGCGCCATGACGAAATCATGCGCCGCCTGTCCGATACGCCGCTCGGGCGGCGACAAGCCAAGCTGGCGGCGCATCGAACGATTGAGGAAGGGGCCCGTGTCCGTCTGCGGCGGCCAGACGCCCTCGTCGAGGCCAGCGAGAAGAACAATATCGGCGTCGAGAAGGCGCGCTTCGAGCGGACCGAGTATCTTCAGTCGCGGATGCGCGCGCGCCGGCCCGCGCAATGTGGTTTCGAAAACGATGCGATCAAAGAGCGCGGCGTAAGCGGCGGCGTCAAAACCCTCTGGAGCATCGGCGGCCGTGAGCCTGTCGAAAAGCTCGAAGAGCACAGGCGCGCCTTCGTCGCTCGTTTCGTCAGCCCCAAGCGCTATGGCTTCAAAAGCCGCGCGATGCGCGGTGACGAGCTCCGCAAGGCGACATTGCTCGGAGAGCGCCCGAAAAGACGCAAAAGCGTTTTCGAGCGCCACGATCGTCGCGCCGATTTCGTCCCATTGAGCTTGCGTGATGCGGCGCGCCGCCGGATGGGCGTGAGGGGACTGCGCAGCCGTGTGCGCCGCCTCCAGCAAGGCCCCATAACCATCCGCACCGACGGGAATCGAACGCAGCACGCCGATTTCGAGCAATGGCGCGACCGTTTCGATCCTGGCTCTGGAGTGGCCAAGGCGCGTCAACGGATGCGCGAGCAGCGCGGCGATGTTGACGGCGTTCAAGCCCTCCGCGCCGATGGCGGCTGCTTGCCGCGCCAATGCGCCGGCGCCTGTTGCGGCGAGAGAACTGCCGCCGGAGTCGTCGATCTCAATTGCAAAGCGCCGCAATTCTACAGCGACGCGCCGGGCGATGGAACGTTCCGGCGTCACCAGAGCCGCTGTCTTCCCCGGGGTCTCCAGCGCCTCCCGCATGAAGAGCGCGAGCGTGAGCGCCTCCGTGCGTTCATCCGGCGCTTCGAGCACACAGACATCTTCGAGCGCCGCAGAAAAGCTCGACGCCTTTTCATCACGAAAGTTTCGCCACGCGGCGGTGGCGTCAGGCGGCAGCATGGCCTGCGCGACGAGCGCGCGACGCGCATCGAGCCTGGGAGAAATGCGCCCGAGTTCACGCACCTCCTCACGCTTGAGCCGCATTACGCCGAGAAGGCGCTTCAAGACGGTTTGCGGATGCGTGAATGCAGGCTCGTCCTCATTCTCTCCCACTCGGGCCCAGGCTGCTTCGCCCATTTCGCGATCGAGCCCTGGCAGAACGACAGCGCCGCTTCCCTGCGCCGCAATGGCGGCGAGAAGACGCGCGGTCGTCGGCTGCGCGCCTGTGGAGCCGAGCGCGATCACCGGCGGATGGGCGGGATCATCCGCGAGTCTCGCGATCTGCGTTTCTACAAGGCGCTTTTGCCGCGAGGCGGCGTCGACCTGGCCGCGCTCACGAAGCATGTGCGGCCATTGTTCAAGCGCGATGCGCAGAAATGTGGTCGTGATCGACCAGTACGGGTCGAAGGCGTCATCGACAATTCCGCCAATGGCGCCGGACGCGACGCCTTCGATAATGAATTCGTCGATCAGTGCGCCGAGTTCCGCGGCGAGCGCATAGGCGCCAGAAGGAGACGAAGCCACAAGGAAGGGCTCGCTTCTGTCGACGTCGAAGACGCCGTCCGGATTGATGGAGACGATGGCGTGACCGACGGTCTTCGACCATTGCGCGACGAGCTGCGCGAGCAGAAACCGGCGCTCGATTTCTTCGATCGGCTGCGTCAGCTCTTCGTCGAAATCGAATGCGCCCCCAAAAAGCTCCGTTGCTTCGCGCTCTTCGAGTCCGCCGAGCGGAAGAATGCGGGGCAACAGCGCGGCGCGCTTGTGGAGCGTGCGCGCGAACTGCGCGGCGAGCGCACGTCCGGCGCGGCGCGTCGGCACATAGATCGTTGCGCGCGCCATGGCGAGCGGCGGGCTCTCGCGAGACAGCGCGGCGATGATGTCGCCCGCCAGAAAGGCGTCGACAAAAGTCTCGAGAAAGGGCGCGCCGGGCGGGATCGTGAAGACGTTGCTCTTGGCGGCCAAGGCGGTCAGGCCCGCCGCGCAGCGATGGCTTTCTCCGCGTCCTCGATTGCGGCGACCGTGCCGACGTGGAGCCAGAGGCCGCTCGATACGACGCCGAAGAGTCGCCCTTGTTCGGCTGCGGCGAAGAAGAACGGCGCAAGTTTGAAGACGTCCTGCGTTTCCTGCGCGAAGAGCTGCGGCTTCATCAATCCGACGCCGGCGTAGACATATGGCTTGGGGCCGGCGCGGCGGATGATGCGCCCGTCTGGAGCGAGATCGAAGTCGCCGTCCCAGTCGACGCCGACGCTGCCATGCGTCGGCGCGAGCAGCAGCGCAACATCCATCTTTTCGAGATCCCAGGCGCGTGCAAGCGCGGCGACGTTGGACTGCTGCGCATCGTGCCAAAAGGCGTCGGTATTGCAGACAAAGAAGGGATCGTCGCCAATGAGCGGCAGAACCCTGCGGATGCCGCCGCCCTGATCGAGCAGCAGGTCGCGCTCGTCGGATATCACGATGCGCGGATCGACGCGCGACGCAAGATGCGCCTCGATCTGATCTGCGAGATAATGAACGTTGACGATCGCCGTACCGATTCCGGCTTGCGCAAAATCATCCAGCGCGCGGTCGATGAGCGTGCGGCCGGCGACCGAAACGAGCGGCTTGGGCGTCGTGTTGGTGAGCGGCCGCATGCGCGTGCCGAGGCCCGCGGCGAAGACCATCGCGGTGTGCGGCACGGCGGGCGTGAGACGCTCAGGCGTCGCGAAAGAGTCCTGGGAGATTGGCTTCATACCATCCTTTGATTTCCGCAAGCGCAGGATGCCGCAGGCTCTTCTTCAAATAGCCTTCGACACGCGGCATATGCGCGAGATACTGAGGCTTGCCGTCGCGCTGGTCGAGACGCGCGAAAATGCCGAGCACCTTGGTCGCACGCTGCGCAGCCAGCGTCATATAGGCCCTCGCGAAGGCGGCCATATCGAACGTCTCGTCGGCGTCCTTACGCAGCTTGGCGTAATGCGCGAGCAGTTTCAACTCCAGATCGTTCGGCACGGTCACGCGCGCATCCTGGCCCAACGACGCCATGTCGTATGCCGGATGGCCCAGCACGCAATCCTGGAAGTCGATGATGCCGACTCGCTGCACGCCCTCGCGCTCCGGGAGCCAGATGAGATTGGGCGAGTGGTAATCACGCAGCGTCCAGGTCGGCGGGGCGTTGGCGACGTCGAGCAGCGCATGGCGCCACAGATTTGTGAAGATCGCCCGCGCGCCGGAGGCGACGGTCGCCTTGATGTGGCCGACATACCATTCCAGCAACAGGTCGACCTCGATCAGCATCGCGTCGAGATCGTAAGGCGGGATGTGATAATTGCCGTCGCCCTCGACCGGCAGCACGTCGGGGAGACGATGCGCATGCAGATGTGCGAGCGCCCCGGCGGCTTCGAGATAGCGCTCGGCGATCGGGCCGTTATCGTCTACGACGCCCTCGCGGCCGAGATCCTCGACGAGGAGCAGGCCCGCCTCCAGATCCTGACCGTATATCTGCGGCGCCGAAAGGCCCTGCGCGCGCAAGCCATTCGCGAGCGCTACGAACGGTTTCACATTCTCCGCGAGCCGGGCGATCGCGCTGTAGGACTTCCCGTAGCGGATCGGCGGGCCGTCCGGCCGCGGCGGCGAGATCATCAGGATCGCACGCTGGCCGTCGGGCTTCTCGAGCGTTTCATAAGCGCGTGTCGAGGCGTCGCCCATGAGGAAACTGCGCCTGGCGTCCGCCCAACCCTCCTTTCGCAGCAGTTCCCGCAACGCCTTGAATGAAGAAAGCCGCGCGGCGAAGGCGCCATGACCTGAAACGGTGACGCGCCGCGCATCGCGATTGTCCGCGTCGGCGTAGCTCAGCCTGATGTCGAGGCGATCCTGCGGAAGGGCGTCCGGCACACGCTCGCCCCATTCGACGAGAACGATGGCGTCCTCGGTCGCCTCTTCCCAACCGAGCCCCGCGAGTTCGACGGCGGTGGAAATCCGGTAGAAGTCGGCGTGGACGATGCGCGTCGCGCCGCTCTCGTAGATTTGCATCAAGGTGAAAGTCGGGCTCGGCGCCTCGACGGCCGGGTCATCCATGAGCTTTCGGATGAGCGCGCGGGCGAAAGTCGTCTTGCCCGCGCCAAGATCGCCCGCAAGCGTGACCGTGTCATTCATCTTCAAAAGCGAGGCGATGTCCTGCGCGAGCGCGGCCGTGCGCGCCTCGTCGGCGACATCGACGCGCCAGACGGATTTGCCGGGGGCTTCGTCGGTCATCAGGCGCCTCCTTCATTCGCGGCCGGCCGCGCCTCTTCCTGCGCGGCGGGCGCCGGGAAGATGCAGGTGACGGTCGTGCCCTCGCCGGGCGCCGAGTCGATCAGCACCTTCCCGCCATGAAGATCCATGAAAGCGCGCACGATGGAAAGGCCGAGGCCGACGCCGCGGTGGCGCGAGCCCGCCGTATGCGATTCGAATCGCTCGAAGACGCGCTCGAGCACCTCGGGCGGAATGCCCCGGCCGCGATCTGTCACCTTGAACACCACTTCGTCATCGCGGCGCATTGCCGCAAGCGTGACCGTCTGGCCGGGACGCGAAAAGCCGATCGCGTTGGAGAGAAGGTTGAAGAGTATCTGGCGGACGCGCTTGGCGTCGCCGCGGAACGAGCCGACGTCGTCCATCGCCACGATCTGAACGTCGATCGCGTTTTCGACGAGGCGGTCCTGCACGCCTTCGATGGCGGCGCGCATCGTCGCATGGACATCGACGTCGGACACATCGATCTCCATCGCGTCTTCATCCATTGTCGCGAGGTCGAGAATGTCGTCGATGATGGCGAGCAGCGCGGCGGAGGACTTGCTCACATAGCCAAGATATTCGCGCTGGCGCGGGTTGAGCGCGCCGGTCGTCGCCTCCTCGCCGAGGAGATGCACAAAGCCGTTGATGTTGTTGAGCGGCGAGCGAAGCTCGTAGCTGACGTGATGGATAAAGTCGTTGCGCAGCTTCTCGGCCGCCATCAGCGCCTTGTTGCGGTCGGTCAGCGCGCGCTCGACATTCACGTCGGCAGTCACATCGACGAAGGTCAGGAGCGCGGCGCCGTCCATCAGGGACTGCACGCTGCAATCGAGCACGACGCCGTCGCTGCGTTCGATACGGCGCGTGAAGCCCTCGCGCATATCGTTGAAGCCCGTCACGAAGCTTTGCAGTTCGCTCCAGGTTTCTTCATTGTCGTGAAGCGTCTTGCATTGCGTGACGAGGACGTCGAAGCGAGGCTTCTTCGCCAGTCCTTCCGGATCGAGCCGCCAGAGATTGGCGAAGGCCGGATTGCAGAAGCTCAGCCGCCCGTCTGCGCCGAACACGGCGACGCCTTCGTGCAGCGTCTCCAGCGTCTCGCTTTGCGTGCGATTCAGCGCATTGAAGCGCGTTTCGAGATCATAGGCCTTGGTGCTGTCGTCATAAAGATAGGTGACGCCGCCCTGTGTGTTGGGATGCGCGACGACATCCAGAATGCGGCCGTCCGGCAGATGCCAGGTGTGACGGATCGGATCATTGGCGCGATAGGCCTCGAAGAGCTTTTCCTTCCAGGCCCTGAAGTCGGCCTCGATGGGCACGCGCCCTTCGGCGCGCAGGCGGTCGAGGATTTCGCCGTCCAGAGGTTTCTGGTCGAGAAAAGCGGGATCGAACTGCCACAGCTTCGCATAGGCGTCGTTGTGATAGGCGAGGCGCCGCTGCCGGTCGAAGATCGCGACGGCCGTCGGCAACTGGTCTAGCGTGCGCGCATGCGATTGCATCTGCTGCTGCAGATCGGCGCGAACGGCCTCGACTTCCTGCCTGTCGATCGCCATGGCCGCCACCATGTCCGGCGAAGCGGTCTGCATGACGTCGAGCAGGTGCCGCTGGCCCGCGACGACCGCCGGAACCCGCGCACGCCAGATCGCGCCCTTGGCGAGCGCCTGCGTCGCCGCAGCCCGGGCGGAGTGATCCAGCAACTCCACGCCGCGCGCAATAGCGTCGGCAGGGTCTCTCGCTTCCACAGCGGCGGCGTAGGCGCTGTTGACGAAGGAGAGGCGCCCCTTCTCGTCACGCACCCATACGGGCGTCGGCGAGACGTCGAGCAGCGCGCAAAGTCCCTCGAGCTTCCGCTCGGCCTCCGCATGGCGCGCGCGCAATTCGATGAGCTCGAGCCTGTCGCCGGAGACTTCGCGAATCCTCAGCACGGCGCTGCCGCCGACCGCGCGGCCCTCCGCATCGAAATGACGGCCGGAGGCGCCGGCCAGCGGCAAGCGGAATCCTTCGCCCTTCTCGCGAAGGCGCTCAACCGCGGCCTCGAGTTCCTGCGCATCCTTCGCCGCGAGCCAGGAGCCGAACGCCAGGACGCGGCGCGGCGCCACGGCGGCGTCGGCATGGATGAGCGGCGAGGCGCTGATCTCCGGCTCTCTGCCAGCCCCCATCCAGGCGACGAAGATTTGCGGTTCGCTGCCAAGAAAGGTCTTGGCGCGGTCGAGGTCGATGCGGGTTTCTTCCAGCTCCTCGTCGAGAAGCGCCTCGCGGTCGCGCCAGCGACGCCGCTCGCTGATGTGCGTGAGCGCCACGACGGCGGCGAACAAAGCGAGTCCACCGCTGAACGCGAAACTCACGAGGTCCGGGTCGACAGGGAACCCGCCGATCATGCCGTCGCTCTGCGCGAGGGCGGTCGATGAAAGAAGAGATGCGCCGGTAGCCCCTCGCGCGAGTCCGCGAAGCGAGCGAAGCCCGAGCACAGTAGCAGCGCGCACGCCAATTGCGTCACTGAACAAATGAGGGCGCCGCATCATGAATGAAGCGCTCCCCGTCGTGCGCAATCCAGCTTGAATGACATGAGAACAAGGCTCCAGGACGATTTGTGCGGTGCTCATCACATCAACTTGGCCGAGAACATCGACCCGACGGAATTGTCGGCAGGACACGCGCCATCGACCGCCGCCCCCAAGGCGGAGGCGGAATGAGAAAGGAGCGGCTGATAAGAACTTGCCGCACCGGCTACGCTTGGTACGAATCACCTCAATCTAGAACGTGATGGAAAAAAAATGAATCGTGTTTCTTTCAATAAATGTAGTCGATCGAAAAAAAGACGGCCCGCCTTCCTTTCGGAAAGGGGCCGCCGAGTTATTTGGGAAACCGAAAGCCGTTCAGGCTCGGCTAGTAGCGGTAATGCTCCGGCTTGAACGGGCCGTTCTGCGGCAGGTTGAGATATTTGGCCTGCTCGGGAGTCATCTGCGTGAGCTTCACGCCGATCTTGTCGAGGTGCAGCGCAGCAACCTTCTCGTCGAGGTGCTTGGGCAGCGTGTAGACGCCGACCGGATACTGGCCCTGCTTCGTCCACAGTTCGATCTGCGCCAGCGTCTGGTTGGTGAAGGACGCCGACATCACGAAGGACGGGTGGCCCGTCGCGCAGCCAAGGTTCACGAGACGGCCTTCCGCGAGCAGGATGATGCGCTTGCCATCCTGGAACTCGATCTCGTCGACCTGCGGCTTCACATTGTGCCACTTCAGGTTCTTCAGGCCGGCGACCTGAATTTCCGAGTCGAAATGGCCGATGTTGCAGACGATGGCGCGGTCCTTCATGGCCCGCATATGCTCGATCGTGATGACGTCGACATTGCCCGTCGCCGTGCAGAAGATGTCGGCGCGCGACGCCGCGTCTTCCATCGTCGTGACTTCATAGCCTTCCATCGCCGCCTGCAGGGCGCAGATCGGATCGATTTCGGTGACGAGCACGCGGCAGCCGGCGTTGCGGAGCGAAGCGGCCGAGCCCTTGCCCACGTCGCCATAGCCGGCGATGACGGCGACCTTGCCGGCCATCATCACGTCGGTGGCGCGGCGGACGCCGTCGACCAGCGACTCGCGGCAGCCATAGAGATTGTCGAACTTCGACTTCGTCACCGAGTCGTTGACGTTGATCGCCGGCCAGAGGAGCTTGCCTTCCTTGTGCATCAGATAGAGGCGATGCACGCCGGTCGTCGTCTCTTCCGTGACGCCCTTGATGGCCTCGGCGTTGCGCTTGTAGAAGCCCGGATTGGCCTTGAGGCGCTTTTTGATCGAGGCGTAGAGGACTTCTTCTTCCTCATTCGTCGCAGTCTCGAGGAAAGCGACGTCGCCCTGCTCGGCGCGCAGGCCGAGATGGATGAGGAGCGTGGCGTCGCCGCCGTCGTCCAGGATCATGTTCGGACAGCCGCCGTCGCCCCATTCGAAGATCTTGTGGGTGTAGTCCCAATAGTCCTCGAGGGTCTCGCCCTTCTTGGCGAAGACCGGCGTGCCGGCGGCGGCGATGGCCGCAGCGGCGTGGTCCTGCGTCGAATAGATGTTGCAGGAGGCCCAGCGGACGTCGGCGCCGAGCGCCTTCAGCGTCTCGATCAGCACCGCGGTCTGGATGGTCATGTGCAGCGAACCGGCGACGCGGGCGCCCTTGAGCGGCTGCGACGCGCCGTATTCGGCGCGGGTCGCCATGAGGCCGGGCATTTCGGTCTCGGCGATGTTGAGTTCCTTGCGGCCCCAATCGGCCAGTGAAATATCCGTAACGGCGTAATCGTTGAAGTGAGCAGTCATGCGAATCCTCTACTCGGGAAGGACGGCCGGCGCCCCGGCGCTGAGGGGCCTATAGCAAAGGCTGCGGGTGAAGGCAATAAAGATATAAAGATTTGTTTATGTCAAAATATGGACTCCTGCTTTGGCGGACCCCCTCGCCTCTGCTACCCTTTCGCCCGCGCCTGCTCTATAGCAGGGCGGAAACGCCCCTCTTCGCCCGCAGGCTCTCCATGTTAGACGCCCTCAAATCCTTCATCGCCGAACTCACCGGCGAGGCCGAGCGGCCCAAGCCCTACGAATCCGCCGACTATCAGCTTGCGGCGGCCGCTCTGCTCGTTCATATCGCCTCCATCGACGGCGAATTCGACGACGACGAGAAGGCCCGCATCCAGACGCTCGTCGAGGCCCGTTTCGGCCTGGCCTCCGACACGGCGCGCGCGCTGATCCAGGACGCCTGGGAGAGCGAGCGCGAGGCGGTCGATCTCTACCGCTTCACCAGCGTGCTCAAGCGCCGGCTGGACGAGGACAGCCGACGGCAGGTGGTCGGGATGCTGTGGGATATGGCCCACGCCGACGGCTCTGTGCATGAATTCGAAGAGAACGTGGTGTGGCGGGTCGCCGAGCTTCTCGGCGTCTCGACCCGCGACCGAGTCGAACTGCGCCGCGAAGTGCGGGAAGCGCTCGAAAACCCGCCGCCGAACGATGGCGGCCCCTGGGAACGTCCCAAGGAGTGATCATAAATGACCGAGAATTCCAGCGCCCGCCCGGCTGCGATCGTCACCGGCGCGTCGGAGGGGATCGGCGCGGAGCTCGCCCGCGTCTTCGCGGCGAACGGCCATGAGGTGGCGATCGTCGCGCGCCGCCGCGACAGGCTGGAGGCGCTGGCCGACGAGATCGCCGCGGCGAGCAAGTCCCGGCCGACCGTCGTCGAACTCGACCTGACCGCCGCAGGGGCCGCAGAGACCCTCGCGGCGCGCCTTGCCGAGGCCGGGCTCGCCCCGCAATATCTCGTCAACAACGCGGGCTTCGGCCTGATTGGCGCCGTTGCGACGCTCGACCAGGCCGAGCAGCTCGCGATGATCGACCTCAACATCCGCGCGCTCACGGAGCTGACGTTGCGCTTCCTGCCCTCGCTGACGCAGACGAAGGGCGGCGTGCTCAACGTCGCCTCCATCGCCTCCTTCATGCCGGGTCCGGGCTTCGCCGTCTACTACGCGACGAAGGCCTTCGTGCGCTCCTTCAGCGAGGCGATTTCCTACGAGCTGAAGCCTGCGGGGGTGAAGGTCTCATGCCTTTGCCCCGGCCCGGTCATCACCGGCTTCCAGGCCCGTTCGGGCATGAGCTTCGAGGGGCTGATGGGCGCGATGAAACCGGCGCTCGTGCCCGCCGACGAAGTCGCGCGGCAGGGCTATGAGGGGCTGATGGCGGGCAGACGCGTCGTCGTGCCGGGCGTCGTCAACAAGGTCATGGTGTGGAGCGCGCGTCTCTCGCCCCGGGCGATCCTGCTGCCGCTGCTGGGCGCCGCGCAGATGAAGCGGTCCTGACAACAAAAAAGCGGGCCGAACAGCCCGCTTTTTTCATGCGCAGCCGAAGGCCGGTGCTTATTCCTCGGTCGACTTGACCTTGAGCACCTGGCGGCCGCGATACATGCCGGTCTTCAGGTCGACGTGGTGCGGACGGCGCAGTTCGCCCGAATCCTTGTCCTCGACATAGGTCGGCGCCTGGAGCGCGTCGGCGGAACGGCGGAAGCCCCGCTTCATCGGGGAGGTTTTTCTCTTCGGAACGGCCATTTTCTTGTCTCTCTGAACAGCGAATGCCGCGGGCGACTGCGCCGCACGGCGGAAACTGATGCGGGGCGTATACGCGAATTATCGCGCGCTGGCTACCCCCGGATCAGCCTGGGATCAGCCCTTGTCGGGCTGACCCTGAATAGCCGCCGGAGGCGTCGGTCCGCTCGGGGCGGCGGAGGGAACGGCGCCGTCTTTCTCATAGGCGCCCTTCTCGGAGCCCTTGAGCATCGCGGGATCGTCCTCGATGAGCTTGTTGGCGCTACGATCGTCCAAAGCCGGCTTGGGCGCCGCAGCGACCGGGGCGGCGCGCAGGCCGGTGGTCGAGGCCAGCCAGCTACGCCAATGGTCGGCGCTGCCGTTGAAAGTGTTCTGGTCCACTGCGCCGACGATGCCCGGCACGCGTCCGTCCGAGCGATACTGCCAGAAGGTCCATTTGCGGTCGCCGTAGCGGACCTTGGGATGATATTTCGTCGAGCGCACCCAGATCGGATATTCCGAGAGCGCGTCGGGCTGCAGGATCGACTGATAAAAGTCGACCGAGGAATAGATGATCGGCTTCTTGCCGTAGCGGCGCTCCATCGCCTCCAGCATGATCCGCATGTCGCGGATCGCTTCCTCGCGATAGAGGGTGCGCTTGCAGCTCTTGGATTCGGGCGTCGGCTCGACGTCGAGCACCGGCGGAAGGGCGTCCGGCTCGTTGGGCACGACGGAGGCGAAATTAGCGATTTCTTCCTGCGGCGAACGGCACCAGTAGACGAAATGATAGGCGCCGCGCGGCACGCCCGCCGCCTTTGCTGCGGCCCAGTTGTACTGGAATTTCGAATCGGCGCGGTCGCCGCCTTCTGTCGCCTTGATGAAGGCGAAAGCCACACCTGATTCCTTCACCTGCTCCCAGTCGATGTCGCCCTGATATTTGGAGACGTCGACGCCGTGCACCGCGAATTCCGCGCTGCGGGTCGCCGGGAAGAGATGCAGATCCGTTTCCGGCACCGCATAGGCGAGGAAGCTCGGATCCTTCTTGGCGTTCACCAGCGGCGCGCTGGTGGCGAAGCGGGGACGGCGGGCGTAGCTGGGATCGTAGCTGCTGCCGCAGGCGGCGAGAGTCGCGGCGCCCGCCGCAACGCAGGCGAGCGCAAACAATCGCGAAGAACGTTCTAACGAGCGCATTTCGTCAAATTATCCCCACAGACGGTAAGGAAGCGTTAACGCGCCACCCCGCGAACGCAAACCGCCTTGTGGAGTTTTGACCGGATTTGCGCCCGAAATGTGTTGAAAGCCGCGGCGAGGCTCCGGAACCCGAGAGATCACTTCAGATTGAACCAGAATGTGGCGATCGTCAGGAAGGCTCCGTAGCCGACGACGTCCGTGATCGTTGTGACGAACGGCCCCGACGCCACGGCCGGGTCGAACTTGAGCCGGTCGAAGACGAGCGGCACGACAATGCCGCCGAAGGCCCCCGCCACCAGATTGGTGAACATCGCCAAAGCCATAACCGGCCCGAGCCCGACATTCTGGAACCAGTTGGCGGCGACGAGGCCCGTCACCAGTCCGAAGGCCGCTCCATTGACGGCGCCAATGGCCAGTTCCCGCAAGATGATCTTCAGCGCATTGGAGCGATTGAGCTGGCGGGTCGCGAGCGCGCGCACGGCGACGGTCATCGTCTGCGTCGCCGAATTGCCGCCCTGCCCCGCCACGATCGGCCCCAGCACCGCGAGCGCCACCATCTGCTCGAGCTGCGACTGGAAGGTCTTGAGAACCGACGACGTGATGAAAGCTGTGAGCATGTTTACGAAAAGCCAGGTGAAGCGGCTGCGCGCGATCCACCAGAAATCGTCGGTCAGCTCTTCTTCCGGGTTCACGCCGCCGAGCGCCTTGATCTCCTCGGAGGCTTGCTCCTGCATGACGTCGACGATGTCGTCGATGGTGAGCACGCCGACGAGGCGCTCGGATTCGTCGACGACGGGAACCGAGACGAGATTGTAGCGCTCGAAGAGACGCGCGGCCTCCGCCCCGTCTTCCGTCGCCTTCACGCGGCGGCGGTCCTCCTGCATGATCTCGTCGAGCCGCGCGCTCGAACTGGCGCGCACCAGAGCGTCGAGAAACACTGTGCCCAGCAAATGGTAGCCGGGGTCGACGACGAAGACCTCGAAGAAGTTGTCGGGCAGCGCGTCGCCGTCGGTCTCCCTCAGGAAGTCCAGAACGCGGCCGGCCGTCCAGAAGGGCGGCGCCGCGATCAGCGTCGTCTGCATCAAGCGGCCGGCGGAGTCTTCGGGGTAGTCCAGCGAGCGGCGCAGGACGATGCGCTCCTGCGCCGGCAGGGCGTCCAGAACCTCGGCCTGCTCCTCGGGCTCGAGCGTTTCAAGAATCGCGACGGCGTCGTCGCTCTCGAGCTCGCGCATGCCCTCGACGAGCGTCTCGACCGGAAGCTCCTCGAGAATATCCTCGCGGGTCGCTTCCCCGACCTCCATAAGCGCATTAAAGTCGAAATCCGCGCCCATCAGCTCGACGAGGCGCGGGCGCGCCTCATGGCTCAGGAGTTCGAGAAGGGCGCCAAGGTCCGCCTCGTGGAGGTCGCCGACGAGTTCGTGGACGCGCTCGGAATCGCCAAGAGCGACCGCGGCTTCGACTTCGAAAACGAAGTCCGGATCAAGGCCCCCGCCTTCCTCGCGGAAATTCTCGACGGCGGGCGTCGTGTCTTCGTGGTCGAGGGGCATGACCGAATCCCGCTATGAGGCTTCAGGCTCTTAACCCGCGCGCGCGCGGATGCAAACCGGCAAAACCCACATGACGACATTTTCCCGAGCTTCCCTCTACGCCCTCTCGCTCCTCGCCCTCGGGGCCGCGCCATCGGCCGCGCGCGACTGCGGGCCTGACGCGCTGGGCGTGTCCCGCACCCTCACGATCGGACGGACGAAGGGCGTAGGGGTAGGGCTGCAAAGCTATCCCAGAACTCTCGATCTCCAGGAGAAGGAGGTCGTCCTCACCTTCGATGACGGCCCCTCCGGCCCCACCGCGCGCGTGCTGGACGCGCTCGCGAAAGAATGCGCCCTTGCGACTTTCTTCGTCGTCGGCCGCAACGCCGAGGAAGCCCCCGCGCTGGTGAAGCGCGAAGCGAGCGAGGGCCACAGCATTGGCCATCACTCCTACAGCCATCCGGCCAATACGCTGCGCCTGATGGCCGACGCGGCCGCCAGAGCCGACATCGACCGGGGCGTCGCCGCCGTCAACAAGGCGTCTGGCGGGCAGGCCGCCCCCTTCTTCCGCTTTCCGGGCTTCGCCGACACCGGCCCGCTACTCGACTATCTGGAAGGGCGCGGCTTCACGGTTTTCGGCTCGGATCTCTGGGCGTCGGACTGGTCGCCCATGTCGCCGAAGGCCGAGCTCGAACTCGTCATGAAGCGGCTGGAGAAGGAGGGGCGCGGCATCGTCCTCTTCCATGACAACAAGGCGCAGACGGCGGCGATGATCCCGGATTTCCTGCGCGAACTGAAGGCGCGTGGCTACAGGCTCGTCCACATCGTCCCCGGCGAGGGGGAGACGCCCCTCGCGCCCGCGCCGGCAGGCTGGACCTCGACCACGGAGCCGATCATCGCCAGGACGC
Organism: Methylocystis sp.; assembly: GCA_002929055.1. Lineage (GTDB taxonomy): Bacteria > Pseudomonadota > Alphaproteobacteria > Rhizobiales > Beijerinckiaceae > Methylocystis. The sequence continues at coordinate 37,838 of PERY01000025.1, forward strand.
TCAAGGGCAAAACGGCCTCGTCTCCACAGGAGAGCGGCGGCGAAGGGCACACGCACCCCTTGCCGGATCCGTAATCAGCCGTTGTCGCAGGCGTAGAAGCCCTTGGCGCCCCAGCAGGCCCCGGTCTTGTAGACCTTGCCGAGGCTGCGCCCGCCGAGCGTCGCGGACCATACGCGGCCACGTATCTGGGCGATCTGCAGCGGCTTGCCGGGGAGCTGGAAGACGACGGCCTTGTCCGTCCGGCTGACGCGGCAGGGACCGCTGTTCTGCACGCGCCCGGAAAGCTTGAAGTAGCATTTCGCCATGCGCCCGCTTTCAACGTCCCGGGCGGCGGGGGCGGGCTCGTCATTCGCCTCCGCAGATTTGGATGCGACAGTTTCAGGCTCCGGAGCAGGCGCGTTCATCTCTTCCTCCGCGCGTTTCGGGGCGGGCGCCTGCGTGCGGGCGACAAGCTTCTCGCGCACATCGGCGGACGGCGGCGCGAGCGGCTCCGGCGCGTTCGCCCTGGGCTCGACCGACGGCTCCGGCGCGAGCGGTTTGGGCGCGAGCGGTTTGGGATCGAGCAGCGCCTGATCCCCGCTTGCGGCGGGCGCGGAGACAGCCGCTGGCGGCGCAAGGGGAGCGACGGCTGCGGCGGGAAGCGCGACGGACGCATTATCCTGCGAGACGGGCGCAACTTGCGAGGCGGCGGCGCGCTCCAGCGGTTCCGCGGGGGCCTGCGACGGCGCGGCCAGTTGCTCATTCGCCGGAAGGGCGACGCTGGCGAACTGCCGCGCTGGCGCTTCAGGGCTGAATGCGATCGACTTCAAAATCACCGTAGCGCCGGCGACGATCGCGAAGGCCAGCAGGAGATGCACGAGGCTCTCGACGCGCTCGAAAGCGCGGCTGTCGTAGGCCGGCCCCTGGTCTGCGCCGCCGACGCGGCCTCGAATGTCCTGGAGGAAACTAAGCGGCCTGCGCATCTGCGGCTGGCGCTCCGTTTCCGGGTCGCGGTTTTCGTATCTGACGCTCATGTTACTCACTCCGGGCGCGCACACGAGCAAGACCGGCGCTGATCGAGGCGCTGTCGCTCGTGAACTCCAACTTCCGGGAAGCTCCATTTGCTGTCCCGGCGAACGTTTCCCAAGCCCGGCCCAACACAACGGGCCACGTCGATTTGACACTTATTCTGGCGATAAAATTGTGGCCCTAGTTTGCAGATGCCGCGCAAGCGCAGGCCTCAAAGCCGTTCGGACAGAAAAGCCAGCCAGCCGAGTTCGAGCAAAAGGCTGCCCGCGAGCGCGCAGCCGCCCGCGATGAAGGCCGCGCGGTCCGGCTGGAGCGTCCATTTGCGCCCAAGCCGCACCATCTCCTTCTCGACGTTGAGGCGCTTGGCGCTGTTATAAATTCCAAGGCAGAAGGCCGGCAGCGCGGCGAGAGACAGCAGCCAGGGCGTGAACGGCACGATGAGAAAATAGATCAGCGCGGGCAGGCACCCGAAAAAGAGAAAGGCGACGAAATAAGCGCCATTATCCAACACGATAAGATTGGCCCAGATTGCGTATAATCCGCCGATGGGTCCGCCGACCGCCGACGCGATCAGCGTTTGCCGTGCAGTATAAACTCGATCTGTCATGATAACCCGGGCGGAAAATCAAAACCTGATACAATCTTTTAAGCAGATACAAAAGCGGTCGACAAGAGTGACTTTCGTCACTTCGCCAATACGCTATTAGAAACAACGAACACTTTTCGATAAGCATAATTGACGACTAAGCTTTTCTGAAGCTGAACGAGCGTTAGTCGATTGAGGAAATGCGGATCGGCGCGTCCGTGTCGGCATAAGCGACCTTGATGCCGGCCTTTTCGACAGCGGCTTCGTCCGGATACCAGGTCGATTCGTGATCGAGCCCGCCGTATTTATTGAAGACCATCACATATCTGGCCTTCATATCCACTTCGCAGCGCAAGCCTTTTCCAGGATTGGAGACAGGACGCATCTTGCCGTCCCAATCGATGAAAAAGCCATGCATCGTGCCGGTTGCCTGAGACATCGCGCGTTCCTTTCCCGACAAAAACGTCTTCGGGAAGCGCAGAAAGCAGGTTGCGGGCCAAATGGGGCGGAAGGGTCAGCGCATTCGCGACCAGTTTCCGCTCGTATGATGGGGAGGCGCTTCACGCGCTGAAAAA